>CARJLX010000002.1 GCA_949001935.1 uncultured Eubacteriales bacterium
TTGGTAGCCTCCAGGGGAGTCGAACCCCTCATTCCGCCGTGAAAGGGCGATGTCTTAACCGATTGACCAGGAGGCCATAATTGTTAGTCATGCGTCTTTTTATGACACATGACTTATTATATAGAAATCCTTTTATATTGTCAAGAGTTTTTTAAAAGTTTTTTTCGTTTTTACCTTTTTTCTTTTTAAATAAATTTTTAATTATCTTTTTTATGTTAGGTTTTTTTATTATATTTTGTAATTCTCTTCTTGCAATTGTTGCAACATAAATATTATGGGTATATGGTTTTAATTTTTCGGTTATTGCATTCATGGTTGAGCAAGTAGTTAGTACATCATCTACGATGAGTACATTTTTATTTTTAAATAAATCTAAGTTTTGAAAACTTAAGCTTTCGCGAATATTTCTTCTTCGCTCGGCAAAGTTCAAAGTTTTTTGTTGTTTTGTATATTTATCTTTCAAAACACAGGTCGTATTTACCTCTACATTGAATTCCCTCCCTATCTCATTTGCGAGAAGTTCAGCTTGATTGTAACCACGGCGTCTGACAGTTTTAGGGTGTGATGGTACTGGAATTATTATGTCTATAAAAATATTTGCTTCCTTTATTGCATTACAAATATATTTGGTGAAAGTTTTGGTCAGAAATCTGCCATTATCGTCTTTAAAACGCAAGATTGCACCTTTAGTTGTTTTATTATATAAAAATGGGCAAAAGGCTTTATCAAATTTAGGTGAAATATAATGTTTATTTGTTTTATCACAATATTCACAGATTTCGCCCATATGATGAATAGGAACATCACAAATTCGACAACGATGTCCATTATTTAAAACGCCTTTCATTTCACATTCAATGCAATAAGGCTTGTCTTCAAAGTCAGGAATATCATTTCCGCAAAATATACATTTCATATCTTGCGGAAAAAGAAGATCAAGACTAAACGATCCAGTTTTGCCCAAGCATTTCTTTACACCTTGCCAAAATTTATTTGGCTTATTCTTTTGTTCTTCTTTCATGGTTGTAAATTGTTATATTAGATTTATAATTTCAGCTGTTAATTTTTATAGCCTTTGCTTGCAACCAGTAAAAAAATAATCAGCTGTGATATGATAATTATCATTGTTTTATAACTTCATAACCATCTTTGTTATCTTTGATGGTGTAGCCTTTTTGTGTTAAAAGGTTACGAAGTTCATCGGCTTTTGCCCAATCTTTGTTGACCTTTGCTTGCCAACGCTTTTCTGCGAGTTGTTTTATGTCCTCAGGTATTAGAATTTCTCTTTCTTTTAATAAATCAAGAGCTAAAACTTCGTCAAATTTCTCAATTAATTTGCGTTTTGTAAAATCGTTTGCATCGCTTTTGAGAATATCGTAAACAATGGTAATAGCAGATGAGGTGTTTATATTATCCTCAAGAACTATTTTAAATTTTTGAATAAACTCATCAAATATATCTTGCTGTAGTTTTCCATTTTGTGAAAGTGATAACACTTTGTCTTTTAATTTGTCAAATTCGGCTTTTGCTCCATCTAGTCTATCAAAAGAAAAGACAAGCGGATTTTGGTAATGTGATTTTAATGTGAAAAACCTATAAATTAAAGGATTATAACCTTTTTGTTCTAAAAGTGAAACCGTTAAAAATTCACCTTTGCTTTTACTCATTTTTCCACTTTCGGTGTTTAAATGCTCTACATGGAACCAATAGTTACACCATTTATGGCCTAAATAACTTTCGCTTTGAGCAATCTCATTTGTGTGGTGAGGGAATTTATTGTCTACGCCGCCACAATGAATGTCTAAAACTTCACCAAGATATTTGTGAGAAATACCACTGCATTCAATATGCCAGCCAGGGTAGCCGAGCCCCCAAGGACTATTCCATTTAAGTTCTTGTTCAGCAAACTTGGATTTTGTAAACCAAAGTGCAAAGTCAGCTTGATTGCGTTTACCTTGATCTTCCTCAACACCTTCTCTAACGCCAACAAGCATGTCATCCGATTTATGGTTAGTTAGGCAGTAGTAATTATCTAATTTACTAACATCAAAGTAAACATTTCCATTAGAAATATATGCATAACCTTTATCTAGAAGAGTAGTGATTATATTTATATATTCATCAATACAACTTGTCGCAGGCACAACTATCTCAGGCCATTTGATATTAAGTTTTTGGCAATCATTTTTAAAGCATTCGGTGTAAAATTTGGCAATTTCTAAAACTGTTTTATGTTCTCGTTCTGCACCCAAAAGCATTTTATCTTCACCATTATCACTATCGCCAGTTAGGTGACCAACATCGGTGATATTCATTGCTCTAGTTACATGATAACCTAGAAAGTTTAAAGTACGCTCCAAAATATCTTCCATAATGTAACTGCGAAGATTGCCTATGTGAGCAAAATGATAAACGGTAGGTCCGCAGGTATACATTTTAACCTTACCTTCTTCAATTGGTTTAAATTCTTCTTTTTGACGGGTCAGTGAATTATATAATTTTAGCATTTTCCTTATTCCTTTTATAAAATATTGGTCTTTTCTTTAATTTTTATGATTTTTTAATAAAAAAAGCCACAATTATGGCTATACAATTTTATTAAGAAAATCACAAAGCACTTTGAGTGCATGCTCAACTTCAAGAGAAGTTGCTCCTATTTTTTCTTCTATTTGCTTTTTGTAAGCCTCAAGTTCATCTCTGCCTTTTTGAGTTAAACAAATAGTGCGACATCGTCTGTCGATTTCTGTTGATTTAATTTCAATTATCCCTTCTTTTGCAAGTTCTGTAGTCATAAGAGCGAAATTAGATTTTTTTATTCCAAGTTTTTCGATAATCATACTTACAGAAAGATTTTGATAAACTTCTGCCATATACAAAACTTTCAGTCTTAATAAACCTGAATTTGATTTGCTTTTCAATAAGTTTTCACTTAGAGCAGTTAGTTCTAAGAATTTTCCTGCATTGTCCATAACTATATTAAGTATATATAAATTTTTTTTCTTTTGCAAGCGTTTTTGCTTGATTTTTACTAATTAAAGGTATTAAAATAAAACTATGATTGTTTCTGGTTCAATTGAAGAAATTATATTTAGAAATGAACAAAATGGATACACCGTTATGATTGTCGATTTTAAGGGTACTCCAGTGACCGCAGTTGGCAAAATGGTGTCTACAAATGTCGGCGAGAACATTTCGATGGAAGGCGAGTTTGTAAATAACAATAAATATGGTTATCAATTTTCATTTAATAATTACGAAGTGATTTTGCCAACTTCTCTTTCTGGGATTGAGAAGTATTTGTCGTCTGGGCTTATAAAAGGAGTTGGACCTGTCACCGCTAAAAGTATAGTTAAGCATTTTGGCAAAGACACTTTTGATATAATTGAAATGAGTCCTGCAAGTTTAGCGGAGATAAAAAACATCAGCATGAAAAAAGCCCTTGAAATAGGGGAGAAATTTAAAGAACTTAAAAAAATGCAAAATTCTGTTATGTTTTTGCAAAAATATAATATTTCTACCAATATGGCTCTTAAAATTTATGAAATATATAGTGATAGAACTGTTGATGTTGTTAAAAACAATCCCTATCGTTTGGTTGAAGATGTTGAGGGAATTGGGTTTTTAACAGCCGATAAAATTGCTAAAAGTATTGGCATTCCAGCGGATAGCGAATTTAGAGTTAGAGCAGGACTTTTGCATAGTTTGAATTCGTCTGTTGAGCGTAGCGGAAATACATTTTTACCTAAAACAATGCTTCTTTCTCTTGCTGAGAAATTGCTTGAACTTGATGAGGTTGAATATGCTGAACTTTATACTCAAGCTTTAGAGAGTTTAACCTTAGATAAAACATGCATGATATTTTGGCATGAAAATTATGAAGTAGTTATGCTTACTAAATATTATTTTTATGAAAGCATTGTTGCAAAAAAATTATGTCTACTTAATTGCAATACTGTGGAAGAAAAATATGTTTTAGATGATGAAATAGCCCATTTTGAACAAAAAGAAAAGATAAATTTTCATGAAGAACAAAAAAATGCAATTATAAATTCTATAAATAGCGGAGTTTCTGTTATAACTGGTGGACCGGGTACTGGTAAAACAACAATAATAAAGTGCATTATAGAAATATTAAGCCAACACAAAAAAGAATTCATGCTTTTAGCACCTACTGGCAGGGCTTCAAAGCGTATGAGTGATTCAACTGGTCATGAGGCAAAAACTATTCATAGAGCTTTAGAGGTTGGAGAAGGCGGAGTTGGACAGTTTGTTCATAATGAGAAAAACCCTTTCAAAACAGATTGCGTTATTGTTGATGAAGTTTCAATGGTGGATGTTGCACTTATGGCAAGTTTATGTAAGGCTCTTCCAAGAGATTGCAAACTTATCTTAGTTGGCGATAAAGACCAATTACCTAGTGTAGGTGCTGGCAATGTTTTGGATGATATTATAAAGTGCGAGAAGATAACCGTTTCAATGTTAACAAAAATATTTAGACAGGCAGACAATAGCCTTATTATTTCGAATGCTCACCTTATTAATGATGGCAAAATGCCTATTATAGACAATTCGTCGAAAGACTTTTTCTTTGAGGAACGAGGCGAACTTGAAACTATAAAAAACTCTATTATTAATATGGTCTGCCAAAGACTTCCTAAGTTTACAGGTTTAGAGCCAACACAAATTCAAGTATTAGCACCATTAAAGGCTGGAGTTTGTGGTATTGATAATTTAAATCGAACATTACAAGACAAAATAAATCCTTCAAGCATAACCAAGCAAGAACTTCAAGTTGGTGAAACAATTTTTAGAGTTGGTGATAAAGTTATGCAGACATCAAACAACTATAATCTTATCTGGACACGCCTGAATGGTTTTATAGAAGAGGAGGGCGAGGGTGTTTTTAACGGCGATATAGGTTTTATTGAGTCTATAGATTTTCAAACGGGTGAAACCTTGGTTGTGTTTGAAGATGGACGCCATTGTGTTTACCCAAGAACGGATTTAAATCAACTTTCTCTTGCTTATGCAATAACTATTCATAAAAGTCAGGGTAGTGAATTTGATGTTGTGATTATACCAATAATTTCAGGTCCACCAATGATACTTACCCGCAACCTTATATATACTGCCGTCACGCGTGCTAAAAAGATGGTTGTGCTTGTAGGCTTACAGGAAAATCTTAAACGGATGGTTAAAAATAAATACACAGCACAGCGTTTTACACTATTAAAAAACTTAATTAATCAAACTTTTGATGAGATAAACGAACTTTTTAAATGAAAATCGTTTATCTTTTTTTATAAATGTGATTTTATATTTCAAGCGATAGTTAGAGAGTTTTTTTGCTATCAATTTTTGGCGTCATATGACATTATTCGCATTTTTGCAAGATTTTAAAAATTTTTCTAACTATTGTGAGAAAATGTGGTATGAATGATATGATTGGAAAAAGATTGAAAGAACTAAGAAATGAAGCAGGTTTAACTCAAACAAAAGTTGCAAAAGCGATTGGCGTGAGTGAACCAACAATAAGTTTATGGGAGAGGGGTGAAAGAACGCCCAATATTGAAATGTTAAGTAAACTTTGCGATTTCTATGATGTAAGTGCTGATTATTTATTAGGCAGAGTAGATTTCTATTAAAATTTTTGCACTTATATAAATACAATATTAATTGCAATAAGCTTGCAAGAGTTTTTTGTTGCTATTTTTCAAAACAAAAAAAGATAAGAGATAACTCTTATCTTTTTTGTTAAAAGTTTATTTTACTTTTAAGCGTTTTCTTAATTTGATAGTTATGAATATCACAATTCCAACTATAATTACACCAATAACAATTGCTATGATTGCCCATACATTGAGAGGTTCAGTTCTTGTCACTTTATATGAGAAGAGTAAGTTGCCACTCATTGTATAAACTTGAACATAGTTTGTTCCTATAACAGTAATATCAGCTGTTATTGTTTCTTGGCCTTGTGCGATAGTATCAGCATTAACAACAATTGGAGATTGTCCTGGAATTCTAACTATGCAGTCACCAACAGTTTCATACATATTTTTAAGGTTATATGTCACTTTGATTGGATTTGTGGTTGAGCCACCTTCTTCTAAGTCAACAATAATAGGAGGAGAGGCTAGGTTAATCCTGAAAGCAAAGGTGAAAGATGTTGGGCTTGTAGCTATATTTTTAAATGTTTGTTCACCAGTTTCGATTGTGATAACATATCTTCCACTTCCTGTTTTTTCGTCAAAGTAAGAAATTTGAAGATTTGTGAAGTAATAGTTGATATTATCAAAAGTCACTTTTGCGTCATCAATCGTAGAGATAAATTTTTGTGTTACATCATAACCATCCTTAAAAATAGATTTAACGTAATAGTTTGCGTAAGTACTAAACTCAAATGTATATCTACTTTCGTTTGCATTGATAATTGAGAAAACAAAGGTTTCTCTTCTAACTTCTTCTTGATTTACACTTACAGCTTCAAAGCTAATAGAATAATAACCATTTTCACTGAAGATATAATTGTTTACACCTTGAGTTGTGAAGTTTGTGTATTCTTGTCCGTCTTTCATAACCTTTATAATAGGGTATCCAGAAGCAAAGTAATCAGCAGGGTTGGTAAGTGATAATTTTACGCTTCCGTTGTATATTGCTCTATTGATTGGCTCTGAAACAATTTCTTCATTTGAAATTGGATCTGTGTAAGTCATTGTGAAAGGTACGCTATTAAGGAATGTGATATTAATAAATTCATATCTTCCAAATAATTGTGTGTTTGGATTTTCGCAACTATCTTGGAAAGTTAATCTATAAGTTCCTGCACGGGTGAGGTAAATATAGTTTGTATTACCATCTTTATATATAGTTGTATTAATCTCTTCTAATCTGCCATTAAAGTTCTTTTCAACAATCACATTAATGTCATTTTCTTTGATACCATAATAACTATTCCAAGTTATTTTAAGTTTATCAAAGCCAGTTTCTTCTGCAAGTGCAACGATAGGACTTGGGTTTGCAGGGTCGTTGGATTGAAGAAGATCAACATTTGAACCTGTTGCATTTTCGTAAGAAAGGCGAGTTAATATTTGAGAACTTTCTCCAATATAAACAACTGCAAATTTAGCATTTTTACTTATTTTACTATTGTATGTGTATATTTCAACTCGAACTCCTGCTCTTGCGGAATTTGTGTCATCAACTAATGTGCTTGTGATAATTGTGTTAAGTTCTTTGTTAGGTTCAATAACAACTCTTGCATCTTTATCTTCATAATTTACACTTAAAACATAAACTGTACTAAATTCTTCACCATTAGGAGCAGTGTATTTAAAGTTTGCTCTTGGCTCAACTGGAAGTCCGTCAACATGGAAGTAATACGAGATTGAAGAAGAATTTAAGATATTTACCATAAATAATCTACATTCTGTTGTGAATATACTTTCATTATCATATGTTGCAAGAACGAAATAACTACCTGTTCCTGAAACTATATAACCACCAGTATATTCGTTTATGTTGGTCCAGTTTTCTCTGTCGGTTGATACATAAACACTATATGGATATTGAACTAAATCATTCGAATTTGTCATGTTCTGTCCATCATTAAACCCAATTGTCACATTGCTTGAGAAAGTTGTGATAGATGTTGCAGGTGAGGTGAATTGTTGATTTTTAAACTTGAATGAAAGTGAAGGTATACTTTCAACTGTGCCATTTCCATTAGATGTTTGAATAGTTTGGTTATTTTTATCTAAGAACCAGATATTATTTTGGTTGTCGTCTCCGCCTTTTTTATCGCTAAGAACAGGCAGACGATTGTAAATGCGAAGGTTTACTATTTTGATAGGTTTATTAAACTGACTACCTTCAATATAATTTTCGCTTTCATACACTTCTATAACATAAACTTTATCATAGTTCAATTGACCTTGGTTTGTGATAGTGATTGTTCTAATGTTGTTAGTATTAGGCTTAAGGGTAGAATTTGTATTTTCTTGTCCTTGACCACCAATAATTCTCACTACTTTTGCAGTATAAAGAAGGCTATTATATTGATATGTTAAGTTTCCTGAAGAGAGGTAGGTGGTTGAAGAATCGCCCTCAATATTTGTGTAAATAGTATTAGTGCCAACAACTTCTTCACAAGTTTCTTCGTTGATAAGTTGTACAATTGTGGTTGTATTTCCAAAGTTGTCTTCTATTTCATATTTAAACTTTGTACTTGAATTATTTTGAACAGTTATTGTTATTTCAAGATAATTTCCATTATAGTTAAATGCAAGGAAGTCTCGGTTAAATGCTAACCAGTCTTGAGGATTTCCAGACTCAACTATTGCACCATCCAATGTTTCACTGTTCCATCCGCCGTTTGTTTCATAACGAGAAATTGTTATCTTTCTTGGAGTTACATAAGCATAGGTTGTGCTTTGCATTTGCTCATAAGTTGGAACTGTAATTTGTAATGTTGCAGTTTGTGTTGTTGATCGTTTTGCGGTTTCAAGCATTGCATCCATAACGGATATATATATTATGTTGCGAGTGCCTGTTGTTCTGTTACTGAAAGTCATATTATGCTTTCGTTGTCCAGAGCTAACATCTTCAAATATTTCACTAATATTAATAGGTGTGAAAGTCATATTTGTTCCATTTCCACCAATCTCATAAACTTGGTTGTTGGCAGTGAGCCAAGGTGAACGCATAAAGAATCGGGTAGTGCCATAAATTGAAGTGGTGAAGAATCCCCAGGCATCTTTATTATAGTTAAGAGATGTTAATTGGAAACCTGAATTAGAATATATATTAAATCCATCTTGAATTTGAGAATTTTCGATAGTTTTAATCCTTTCGTTCTCTTCTTTTTGTTGAAGTGTTTTATTTGTATAAGAAAGTGCAATTTCTTTATCTAAGTTGTTATTGTAATAAACAATATAAACCACCATATTCCCAGCAGTATCAAGTTCAACAACTTCATAATATGTGTCGTTTGTCAAGTTAAGATTAATATTGTTTTCTTTGGCTTCTTTAAGATTAGTATAATTCCCGTCAAATCTAGAAAAACTTTCTTTAGTCACTTGAGTATAGCCTGAGAATATTTCTCCTGAAGTAGATGTGTCTATACTTTTAAAGTAAACATTTTGTGTTTTTTCAGGTGAAAAGACATTGTTGCGAATTGCGTCATAAACATTGTCAAAGAAATCGCCAGCAACTGTATACGCATAATATCTAAAGTTCCCGCTTCCATTTGAATATGAATAACTAACCTTTTCAAGTTCATCATTCAAATCATCTAACTTCCATATAGAAACGTCAATCAAAGTTCCTTCACTAGTATAAAGAGAACGCATATTTCTTTCTTGGAAAAGTCTGCTGAAAGAATTGGTTGTAGAATTGGTTGTAGCATTTGAAAGTGTTTCAAGTATTTCAAGTGGAGCAGAGTAATCAATATGAACATATTTTATTATTCTACTATTATCAAGACCTTCATATTGCATGCTGATTGCAATTTTGTTTCCATTATTCCAGATAGCAGTAAGGTCATAATCAAACCAATAAGTGTTTGAACCCTCTTGATGTTGAATTCTGTTAAGTTCAATAGTTTCTTGTCTTAATGGAGTATTTCCATTATATGGAGTCACATAAATTGAGTTTTGTGCTATTTTTGCCATGAATTCGCTATCATCATCTGTCCAACGAACTCTAAGATTTTTTTCATTTGTGTAATATCTTATTTCACTTTGAAGTGTTGTACTGTCGAGTTCATTACCATTAGTTGTTAAGACTTGGAAATCTGGGGTAGGAGAGGCGATAACGAATGCAAATTTATATAAACTGCCAAAGTATGCATCACCTTCCATGCTTGTTTGATTACTTGCTTGATACATTGTCACAACATATCTACCAGGATTTTTAAATTCTTTTATTTCTTCAGCGTTTGCAGGCATATCACCTTCCTCGCTATTAGCTATAAAGAATTTGAGATAATTATCTTGGGTTTCTTTGTTTGTTCTATACCATGCCGAAGGATTACGGTCATAACCTGAAGGCTCGTTTGCATTAGGTTGATAATAAGCAATCTTTGCATAAAGCTCATACTCACTTATGCTAGGACCAAGAGGGTTTTGCATCCATGAAGTTATATAATCCTCTGCATCACTTTTTCTATCAAATGATTCAAGAAGAAGACTGTTTTCGGTGTCAATTACGTAGATATCGTTGTTAGCTTCGTCTTTTCTTGTTTTGTAAACAAGATTTGTGTAAACATCAAAATATTCTCTTTCATCTACTTTTCTAATAACCATATCAATGTCGCCATAATATGAGTTTGCGTTATTGATATTCACGCTATAAGAGTTGTTATTAAAATTATATTGATTGTTTATAGTGTATTTATATTTTGGTATTTTGACCGATAGAGGGACTTTGTTTGAAGTAAGTGCAACACTTGGTGTTGAACCTTCTGTCATGCTTGAAGTTGTATATAGTGAACCTTCGTTTAATCCTGTGTTTGCATTATAACCTGGGAAGGAAATTGAGATGTCAGATCTGCTAGAGTTCCCTTCTTCTGCATACATTCCAATAGTAATATCACCGCCAACAAGACTTTCAAGAGAGTTTGTGTATTCATAGCCATCATTGCCAATTAATTTATCGTTTGATATTTCTTCCAATGATGAAATTATATTTTTATCATCTATAATCAAAACGAGATTTCTTTCATAATAGTCATATTGATTGTTGGAAGAGGTGTCGCTTGCATAAATTCTTGTTATCACATATTTCCCAGGGGCAGGAGTGCCATCTGTTGTTCCAAAAGAAATTGGGAATTTTTCTCTTTGACCTTTGTTTAAAGTTCCTTGATTTTGTTGAGTCAATTGGAATATGTTGATATTTCTTGATGGCATTTCTTTAAAGCCATAGTAGTAAACTTGTGCTTTATAGGTATTATTTGAATGTCCAGTCATTGTGACAACTTGACTTTTTCGTTCATACTCATAATAAGTAAGTGATAAAGTTTGGAGCATGCTTCCGTCTTCCGCATAAGGAATATAAGAGAGTGAGAGAGGGAAGTTTGTTTTTATAGGGCTATAATAAGTGTATTTGTAAGATAAGTTGGAAGTTGTCAGGTCGCCATTAAGATTGTTTTTTACAAGAATATCATTATTTTCATCCTTACTATTATAGAATTTGCCAGTCATATCATAGCCAGAAGGAGAAAGTGGATTAGAATCATTATTATTGAGTATAAATTCAAGTTTTGAACTGTCGGCTGAAACATTGATTGTTAAGAAACCACTTGGTGAATTCTTGTAGGTTATTGCAGAATGAGGTCCTTTTGTATTAGCCTCATCTCTAAGCAAGAATTTGTAAGAACCTTCAAAAGGCTCACCATTTTCTTTAAAGAAATTGATTTTATATGCATTTGCAATATATTCACCATTTTCTTCATCTGTGTAGCCATAATATTCGTGATAGTCACCTTGTATTTCCTTTATATAGGCAAGGTCATTGATGTCTATTGTTAAATATCTTCCGTTAAAACTTGGAATTAAATCACTTGGAGTTGATTGAGTAATATTTATATTATTTACTTTCGATGTATAATGATTTAAAAATTTATTTACTACTTCCTTTATAGGAGTGTTATTTTGGGTTAATTCATCAATTCCGTCATTGCTGTAATGTCCGTATAGGTGAATTGGTGCGTTTTCAATGTCATAAGGAATATCAAAACCTTTGATATATATTGCTTTTTTATCTCCCCAAAGTATGCTGTTTTCATAAGCATCATTAACTGTGATAGTTTCAGAGCCTGTTAAAACATAAAGATCATAATTACCTGTGTCTTTAGTATAAAGTTTTTTAACAAAGGTAGGTGAGGTGTTGTCAATAAGAAATACCTCAAAGTTATAATTGCCTGCATCATCATAAACTTCAAAAATGTAAAGCCCAGCAGAAGATCGAACATATGAGGCAGGAATATCTTTAGAGTCTTTATAAGTGTTTGTATTAGAATATCTTGACCAGCCAGAGTTGTTAGATAAATCAAGTATAGCATTTACTGGAGTGATTGAATTATTTTTATTTTCAGTCAACGCCTTTAAAAGAGTTGAGTTGTTATAAATATTTGTTGAGTCGTAATAATAACTAGCTTCTTTCAGTTCAAAGTATTTAAAATAGCCATAAGTAGGAACACCACTGTTTTTCTCATTCCAAGAGAAAATCAATGGTTGATTTGTTATGTTTCCATCCAAAGTACCTTTTATCTCGTAGTTTGTATTAGATAAAAAGCTGACATTTTGTGCAGAAATCTTACCAATTTCATTAGTGTCTATTGTAAAACTTCTTGAACTTGGGGTGCTAGAGTTTGCTGATTTTATATAAACTGTGAATTCGCCATTATGATAAATGCCAGTGTTGTTGACAAATAACCCAGTTTTATTTTTATATTTATCGCCAGCATACTCACTAAGATCGGTTGTATAAACAATACCAGTTTGTTCATATTGCTCTTTAGTGAAAGATGTAAAATTTCTTTCATTAAAGTGGTTAACATTTCCTGAGAGGTTGTAATTTCTAGCCTCAATGCTAAGTTCAACGTTTGCATCGTAATCGGCAGAGGCAGAATTATCTACAATCACAACACTTTGGTTTGTATAACCGCCTGTATATAAAGTTTTGCCCTTTGTATCAGTTATTGTGACGGTTGGGGTTGTGTCTGTGATAGTTAGATAGAAAATTTGATAGTGATAATTGCCACTGAGTTGAGTGCCAGTTGAAGAAAGATAATCTTTGAATTTGTAAACAGCAATAACGAGATAAGTGCCTGCGTCCTTTAAGTTGTCGCCAGTATAATTTTCTTCTGCATTAAGCAGACCTGTTTCATTTCCTATACCTGTTGCATAGCCATTTTCATCAACAGCAACCTTGTAAATCTTACTTAAACTTGTATCAAGTTCAACATTATTATTTTTTCGAAGCTTGACAGGGGTTTGATTTGTTGAAATTGCTTTGATTGAATTGCCTGATTTAAGTTTGGTTGAGATTTCAGCTTTAACATTATTAGTGTTAGTTGTAGTCCAAGAAGAAGCATTTTGTGCTTGAGTGCTTCCACTTATGCTTGTTATATCAGCAGATTTTTCAAAGGTAGAGTCTGAATTTATTTGTTTTAATTCCTTTGAGATTGTTTGATGTGTAAGTTCATCACGGTCTTGTGAAGTATAGAGTGCTTGATAACCAAACATATATATTCTTTGGTCAAGAGTTGAAAGTGGAAGATTATATGTTTTCTCATTATTTTTGTAGATAAAGTCAAAAGAAATATTGTAAGTTCCCAAATTGTTTAAAGATAAGATACATTTCAAAGAGTTTGAAGCTTCATCTTTAAAAATTCTATATTCAACAGGACTTGCAACAATATTGCCGTTGCTGTCGCGAGGAACTAAAACATACTCTCCCTCTGCGTTTGTTTCAAGTTTGATAGTTGCAGTGTGAAGACCATCATCAATATCAATATGGTTGATAGTAAGTTCATAGAAGCGGGGATCATAGGAATATGTTGGAAGTTTTGCCTTAGGATTTTCAGGGTTAGTATTATCAAGTTCTGTGCTAGAATAGTTGTAGAAATAATATCTAGAATAAACAGCATTATTGATTAAACTTGACTCGCTCATTAGGGTTGTATCCACATTAGGAAGTTTAGTTGCAGGGTTAAGATAGGTTGCAGAATTAAAAATCATAAATGTAAATTTAATTGTGCTTGTAGTTCTTTGAATAAAAGTATCTCCGCCGTCATTTGTGAGATAGTATGTATAAGGCACAACCAATGTGTAGCAACCTTCTTTATTTAATGTAACAACGTGTTTGTTTGCATTATCTGTTTCTGTGTTTGCCCCAAATTCTACATTAGCTTTTGTTGTGTCGAGCTTAAAGTCAATCTTAAAATTTTTTGGCACAAAATCATAACCATTGATAGGGAAGCCTTCAGCATGATCATAAGAAGCCTCAGTGCCATAATAAACATTCGCAAATCTGCTTAAAGGTTGATTGTCTAAAAGATTTTCAAGAGTGTCAGTATTGCCTTCGTCAATATCTGTGTTTGTTTTATTGTAGTAAAGTGATAGGGTGTTTTCAAAATTAAAATAGTAGAAGGTGTTTATGTCATTTTCTTTATCTGGATAATAAGCCCAGTTCCTTTCAAGATACTTTGTTCCATTTGAGGTTTTTTCTTCGCCATCAACTGTGCCGTTTGCCATTTGAGTTTGTATGCTCCCATCGCTTGCTAACAGGAATAGACTGTTTCCGTCATTGCCAATTGTGCTATTAGCATCAACTTTTGGAGCAAAGTATTCAGGAAGGTTATTTACAATATCTTCATAATTTGTATCAGCAAAAGCATCACGAGCTTTACCAGCTGTTTTGTTTCCTAAGCCATAAAAAGTAATCCCGCAGACAAAAGCGCCAACGAGTACAAAAGTGAGAATAAAACTATTAAATATTTTTTTAACCTTATCCATTTTTAACACCTCTAATATTTTTGACAAAACACATAAAAATATTTTGACTAAAAATATTTTACCACATAAAAATAAAATCGCAAAATAAATTAAAGAAATATATATAAATAAATATATATAATATATAATAATCAATTTAAACAAAATTAAACGATTTAAAATAAAAAATCTTTTATTGCCTTTAATTTAAAGCGATAAAAATATTTAAAAAATAATAAATTTAATAAAAAATAGCAAAAATATGGCATTTTTAATTATTTTTTAGTGTTTTTTTATTAAATTATTAATAAATATAAAATTATTTTAAATATTTATTTTTTATTTAATATTTACATCAAATAATTATTTGTAAAATTAATTATTTTTCACCTTAATTTTTATTTTTTCATAAATAATAATTGGAGGTGTTATGAACACGATAAGCGTTTGCATGATAGTAAAAGATGAAGAAAAAAATCTACCAGTTATTTTAGAAAATGTTAAACTTTTTGCCGATGAAATAATAATTGTTGATACCGGCTCTAAAGACGACACAAAGAAAATTGCCCAAAAATATACAGATAAAATTTATGATTTTCCTTGGTGTGACGATTTCTCTAAAGCACGTAATTTTTCTTTTTCAAAGGCGAGTTGCGATTACATGATGTGGCTAGATGCCGATGATTTTATTTTATCAGCTGATATAGAAAAGATTGACAAATTGAAAAAGAAAAAACTTAAGGCTGATGTTTATATGTTTAAATATGTTGCAAGTTTTGATGAAAATTTCAAACCGCTTTTTGCTTATTATCGCGAACGCCTTGTTAAACGAGATAAAAATTTTATTTGGCATGATCCTGTTCACGAGGTGTTAATTCCGCGTGGAAGGATTGAGTATCTAGATATTTCAGTTTATCATAACAAAAAAGAAAGAACTTCAAATGATAGAAATTTAAAGATATATCAAAAATTGTTGAGTGAAAATGTAGCATTAACGCCTAGACAAAGATTTTATTATGCACGCGAGCTTATGTATAACAATTATTTGGATGAAGCCATTAGGCAATTTTCTAATTTTATTATTGATAAAAATGGATGGGTTGAAAATAAAATTGAGGCTTGTCTAAATTTGGCAAGATGTTATGTTGCTAAAAATGAATATGAACATGCTTTAACTTCTCTTTTCGGTTCTTTTATAATGGGGTTGCCAAGAGGTGAAGTGCTTTGTGAAACTGGAAATGTATATTTGAAGATGGAGCGAATTGATGATGCTATTTATTGGTATAAGCAGGCAAAAGCTGTTAAGCCAAATTTAAAATCAGGTGCTTTTGTAGTTAAGGATTGTTATGATTTTCTTCCAAGTCTTCAACTTTGTGTTTGTTATTATAAAAAAGGGGATATGAAAATGTCTAGATTTTATCACGAACAAGCAAAGAAAATTCATCCAACTGATAGAAGTGTAATACATAACGAAGAATTTTTTAAAAATTTAGGGAAATAAAAAAGAAGGCTATTTTGTCTTCTTTTTATTTTGTGTTTTTGTTGATTTTTTTTGCTTCTCCAAGTTCTCTTTCTTTTCTTGTAAACTTTGTTTTTTCAAAATTTTCTTTTCAAGTTCAAGCCTGCGTTCAAGTTGAATATTGTCGTCAAGATATTCGCTGTCCATTGTAAACTTATCGAGTTTGTGGAATCTTTTATACATATGTTTGAAAAATCTTTTGCGGTTTACATCCATAATTATTGAGATAGGCCCATTTTTATCAAAAGTAGCCCTTGCTCTTCCAGGGTGTTCATCACAATCCATAGAAACATAAGCTTTTTTAATCTTAAACATTGATGGATCATCAAGATAAAAAACAGGGCAGGTGTCGTTGGTTGCAATTCTCATATCTGGTGCATCAGGCTCCCAATATGTTTCACAAGTTTTGTGTAAAAATCTAGTTGTATCATTAATAAGAGGAAACTCTTTTATCATCTCTTCTGTGAAATGCGTTCTATATCTTCCCAAATTTGAAGGTGTCATCACAACAGGAATCCCACTTTCAAGAACTATTTTTTGAGCTTCTGGGTCAGACCTTGCGTTGAAAGAGTTATATTCAGGATCATTTGGGAGTCCAAATGGGGCACATCCTTCATAAACTATCATCTTAACCAATTTTTTAGCTTCAGGATATTTTGTGAATAAATTACCTAAGTTTGTGTGAGGTCCAATTGCGATAATAACAATTTCGTTTGGGTTTTCTTTTATAACTCTATACATTGCGTCACTGCAATTTTCGTCAATTGGTTGATGTATTGTTGTTTTTGGAGGGATATAGCCCCCTAGTCCATTGGCATCATGCAAGAAAGAGGCGTCTTCTGAAATTCGCTTCATTGCATGTTTTGCACCTCTAACAACAGGGTAATCTTTATGAAACATATCTAAAAGAAAACACATATTTCGAGTAGAAATATCAAGTCCAATATTGCCCGCGACAGTTGTGAAAAGTTTGATGTCGAGTTTTGGGTCATGCATAGCCATTATAATAGCTAGAGCATCATCACAACCTGGGTCTGTATCAATAATAACCTTATATTTTTTCATTTTATTCTCCTATAAAAGTGTATTAAATTATACGATTTTTTATATTAAAAAGTAAAGCAAATATACAATATAATGAAAATTTTATTTTGCCAAGCTAACAATTTATATTATTATCTTTTAACAAAACTTGTTAAAAAATTTATAAAAGAAATAAAATAATATGATTTTAGCACTTTTTAAGCATATTTTTATTTAATTTTAGTAAGTTTTGTGATATAATACTCTTATGACGAGATGTCAGAGTGGTCGGCGTCACAATTCTTGCTGAAAGTTTGCTTTTCCCGATAGGTCAAAGCGTCACTTAACGCAAGATTATTCCTTTTCCCAAAAATACTAGATGTTTTTGGGAGCCCTAAAGGCACATTCGACCACAAAATACTTTATTTTTCTTTGTTATCTTTGTATAATGTCTATATGACGAGATGTCAGAGTGGTCGAATGTGCTGGTCTCGAAAACCGGTATACCGCAAGGTATCAAGGGTTCAAATCCCTTTCTCGTCGCCAATTTAAGGAGGGGTTATGGAAAAAACTAAAATTGCATTAGAAGCTAGTGTTGCAAGTTATATGATTGGTCAAGGTGTTAGAGAGATGACTACGCAAGAACTTGAAGATTATGTGGGATTCTTGAATGATTCAACAAAAAATCAAGAAGAAAAGTTTGTTTTTGAGCATGGTGAACGAGAACTTACAAAATTGATGTCAAAAAAGTCAAACTTATACAATTTGTCTAATAGAACAATTTTATGTTATCAACCTAGTGCTGAAATTTTAGAGTCTGCTCTAGAAGTAGTCGATCCTCGAGTTTTCTCTGTCCTATGCAATTTGTCAGGGCGTTATAAAGAGGAGTGTAAGCCTAATCCTTTTGCAGAATGTTAATAGTTAGAGTTTGAAAGTTTTTTTGTCTTTTCAAACTCTTTTTATTATTAAAGTTGATAAAATCTTATTTTTATGTTATATTATATATATGAAAATAAAACAGACCAATATTTGTGTTGTTTTTAAAAAGCATAAATTGATTATGCTTAGTTTTCTTATTGTGTTTATATTTTTAGGTTTGTTTAGTGGAGTTTTCTTTTCCTTAGGTGGAATAAGAGAGAAAACAGAAGCTAGTGTATATCCAAGAGAATTTTCTTTTAGAGATGATTATTTTGTAAACTTGACAGATCAAGGTCAGTTTGGTACCTGCTGGGCTTTTGCCAATATTAAATCCATAGAGAATTTTTTGGCAATCAATACAGGTGAGCATTTTGAGATAAGTGAGTCATATGTTGCTCTAACTAATTTAACAAGCCAAATAGATTTTTTGTTAGGAAATGGTGGAAGTGTTAGGGATGTTGCAACAGCCTTTAATCGCTATGGTTTTTTATTAGATAGCGATCTTCCTTATCAAGATATATATTTTCTAAATAGTTCTAATAGCACTCAAATGTTAAACATTTTGAAAAAAGAAGCAGATACGACTACAATTAAAATTTCAAGTGACATTAAATCAGCAAGTTATATTGAAAATACAGAAGTTATCAAGTATTACATAACTGAATACGGAAACGCTAGTATTAACATTGAAAATTGGGACATGAAAAAGGTTAATGGTCTTGATGAACTTATTGTTGGAAGTAATGGCGGGCATGCTCTTTCTGTTATGGGGTGGGATGATAATTATCTTGCTTCTAATGGAACGCGTGGGGCTTATTTGATATTAAATTCTTATGGTGAATATAGTAGTGACGGCATTGTATATTTACCTTATTCTACAGCCGTTAGAAGCAATGTCTATGCATTTGCATATAAAGTTTCTTTGCCAGACGATTATGTTTATTTAACTTCAAATGCCGAATATAAAGTGACAACTAAAGGAAAATATTATTCATCAACAAACTATACTGGTCAAGAAACAACATTAAAAGAGCAAAATATTTTTGATGTTGATGATGATTTTCTGTTGGAATATAATTTTGGAAATCTTAATGAATTGAATTATAGCATTGATATATATAAAGGTGATGTTGATGTCAGTGATCAGTTTAGAATAATAAAGGATGATAGTAAATGTTATATTAGAAGAAGGGGAAATTTAGAAAGCGGAAGTTATAAACTTAAATTAAACTATTCATACAATAAAAATGGGGGTAAGATTCAAAGAAATATTTTAAAGCAACTTTTCTTGCTTGATGGGCTTGAACTTGCGGGTATAGATAAGGTTAATGAGGAGAACGGAATAAGAGATAATGTTATGATTGACTCGTTATCAATGATAGATAACAATATCTATATAACCCAATATGGAACAAATTTTGTTGGAGCAACTGAAATAGGGGTATCACTTTCTTCATATGCTCAAAATGTTAGATATACGTTAAGTAAGGTAAATAGTAGTTTTAATGTTTCTGGAAGCTTTTTATCAAAAGGCAGAATTGGCTTGCAAATCAACTCTTCCTATATTGTCGATGGAGAAAATAAATTTACATTGCAATTGACTAATGCTAGGCACAGTAAGATAATAAATATTTATATATATAAAGATAGCAAAGGTCGTTATCTAGGTGAAGGGTATTCTAACACAATGTTTTCGTCTTATGTTAGGGTTGATTTAGAAGGTGGACAATTGCCATCTAATTATAAAAAAACAATATTGATAAGTACAAATTTATTTGCTAGAAATTATCTTGAAGAACCAACAAAAGAAAATTATAAATTCACAGGTTATGAATATTTGAAAAGTAATGGGGAATGGGGAAATTTACCATTTGATGCTGCGAAACAAAAATATTTTATTACCTCAGCATATGTTCGAAATACCTCAGCAAATAATTATTATACAAAATATTATAAATGCTTTAATTATAGAAATAGTGTGATAATAAAAGCCAACTATGAAGAAGATTTGAACCCAATAATTATGAGTTCACAAACGAAACCAAATAATAATACATTTGGAATAGACGAAAAAATATATTTAAATTTAAATAAAGTTGGAGCAAGTAATATAAATTGGACTTTGTCGGGTTTGCAAATTGGTCAAGGCAATACTTTAGAATTGACGGGGTTAAAATCAAATTCTTATATTTTGATAGTAAATTATACATTAAATGGCAAAAATTACACCTATTCTCGTAAATTATTTGTAAAATATCATTTATATATTGTAAATATCGTAGAAAATTTGAATTCAAATCCTTTTATTTACAATAAAACTTTGCAACACCCAACAATCACAATAACAGATTTGGTTGAAGGAGAGGATTATACACTACAATATCCAAATTCAATTGAAGCTGGGACATATAAAGTTATTATTAAGCCTACAATTGATAATATTGAATTAAGCATGCGAGAAATCGAGTATAGAATATATCCAAAACAACTAACAGGTGAAATTCATGCTAAGATTATACGACAGGGTGAGGATATTGGAACTTTTAGTTATCAAATAAATGGCTGGCTTGAAAATGAAGACCTCAAGGTGAATTTTGATACTAGTAAAGTTGATATTTATAAAGTTGGAGAGTTCAATATTCCAGTAAAGTTTGCTAATATAACATCGTCATATGATATATCTAAAGTCAGCTACGCAACTTTAGTTGTAGTTGAAGCTAATTTTGATTCTTCTATGATTGACATTATAACAACAGATAATAACGATAATGAGTCTTCAGTATTCAAGTATGGTCAGGGAATAGTGTTTAGACATGACAGGCCTCAAGGAATGTTTGAATACATTGAATATACTTTGAATGGAAAAACTTATTCAAATAAGGTTCAATATTTAACAGAACGCTTGCCAGTAGGCACTTATACTTTAAAAAGTAAGGCTAAAATAATTGATGGTGAAACAATCCAAGGGGAAATAATTGAGCGTGAAACTACAATAGAGATTGTGAAATTAAATGTTAAAATCACAGTTTTAGATGCAGAAGGCATAAAAGGTGAAGATCCAAAAGGCTTAAAATATAATGTAGAAGCAGATTACCCAACAACGGGGCTTAATATTGAACTTGAAATTTTAGAGTTTGATAAAAACAAACTTGGGGAATATGAAGTGACTGCAAACCTTTCTGGAATGCTTGAAAATTATAATGTGACTGTTGTAAATGGAACTTATAAAGTTGTTCGTAGTCCTCAATTTTTGACAAATGTGATTTTAATTTGTGTTTTTGTTGGGCTTGCTTTAATTATCGCGATTGCCATCTTTATAAGAAGAAAACACAAACAAAATGAATTGAAGAAAAAATCTGATTGGTAAAAAATCATAGCTTGGGCTATGATTTTTTATTAACAAAAAGATAATATTAAGGTTAATTTGTCTATGATAGAAGTTAAACTTCGGTCCATTATTGTTATAAGTCTATTTAGTTCTCCAATATTAATTTTCTTTTCAAGTTGTAAAAATTTGCATCTAAAATTTATGTAAATTCCTTTAAGCATTTGTAATATCTTAGCAAAATCCTTATCTTCTATTTTTAGGGTCGGAGATAAAAGTTCTAAAGGCGAGTGAAAAATCGCAACATGGATGCTGGTTAATCCAGAAGAAATAAAATCATTTTCGTGTAATAAATATTCTAGGTCGTTTTTGAATTCGCTTCGTTGTTTGCTTATTATTTCAAATAGATAATTTATATCTGTTATTTTTTGATTTAACTCTTGAATTAGCTCTTTAATTTCAGGAAGTATTTTGTCGTCACCTTGCGTTCGCACTTGGTTGAATGCCATTGTAAAACGATTTGTGTCGGAAATTTCACGTTGACCTGTGAGGGTGTTGAAATAAGAATAAAATTTATGCATATAAAACTCCTTAAAAGTTTATATGCAATTAAGGATTAATTTGTTTAATTTAGTTTATAAAAAAATAATTTCTATAACTTTTTGTGAAAGCTAAGAAATTATTTTTATATTATTAACTTCTATTTTATGGGGTAACTGGTGCAGTAGGTAATACAGCTTTTAAAATTAAAGGTAATAGGGTATTTATAAAAACAATAAGCACAATCAATACTGCCACACCGATAATGGTATTTTTAATTCGTGTAGCTGCGGTTTTGCGTGTGTCTTCGCTATCGGCTTTGGCAAGATTAACACCAAGAATGATTGCATAGACTGCACCAGCAGCACCAACCACACCCATAATAGCATAAAGAATAGGTGGTAAAACATCATAAACATCGTTAAGCCAACTATAACCTCCAAGAAATTTGAAAGATAAACCAAGCAAAGATTGAAGCATAATTTTCTCCTTGATACATTTAATATATCACAAAATTAAGATTTTTTCAATTAATTTGCAATATTTATTAGAAAATTTTTGTTATATAAAAAAGTTAAAGAAAAATAAAAATTTATTGTTTATTTTTGAAATTTAGTTGACCCCCGCGGTACAATGGGTTATCAAAACCAAAGGAGGAGAATTTATGAATAATTTTTTATCTAAATTGTTGTTAACATGGACGGAAATATTCCCACCAATGCCAGCCAAAGGAGAGAAATATGATAAAACTTATAAATATTATTGGGTAGGCAATATAATGCAACCTATTAGTATAGTTTTATATGTGTTGATGGGGTTGGTCGCAGCCGCAGGTGCGATTTATGCAATATATCTTGGAATTCAACTTGCAAGAGCAGATGAACAAGGAAAGCGTGATGAAGCGAAGAAACACCTAATTACAGTTTTAATTGCAGTAGCAATTACAGTTGTCTTTATTTTATTCTTTAATATGTTAATGCCATTAATCGTGCGAGCGTTTTTAGGCGATTGGAAGGGGCCTGATAAGACTGCAACCGATGTTGTTCAATTCGCATTTAAATTACTTAAATAAATCATAAATTTAATTATTTCATAAATAAAAAATAATCGTCAAAAAATATTTTTGAAAATTTTTAGAAAATATATAAAAATTGTTTGACGAAAATTTTTTATTGTGTTATTATTCTTTTGTAATTAAATACATATTATTGCAAAAAAAGAACAATAATAATTGGAGGTAAAAAATTATGAACGCAATTTCAAAGTTATTATCAACATGGAGTAGTTTATTTGATAAAGAGACATTGGATAAGAATTTCCCTGGGCAAGGCTATGGGGATAAATTTTCTTGGCTTGTACAAGTTTTTGAACCAATTAGTATTGTGCTTTATGTGTTGATGGGATTAGTAGCAGCCGCAGGTGCAATCTATGCGATTTATCTTGGTGTTCAACTTGCAAGAGCAGACGAACAACTTAAGCGTGACGAAGCAAAGAAACACTTGATTACTGTTTTGATTGCAATTGCTGTGACAGTTGTATTGATTTTATTCTTCAATGAATTGATGCCATTGATTGTAGGAGCATTTATTCTTCCTGCAAAGGCTTAATAAAATTAAAAATAAAAACCACTGATAAGAAGTGGTTTTTTTGATACAAAAAATAAAAGTATAATATTTTTGAGGTCTTTTTTAAGTAACCAACAAAAATATTTTTTTATTTTAAAAAACAATTGTTCCAGGACATTGATTTGGACAGGTATTGCGATTACAATTATTATTATTAAAATCATTTTCATTAGTGAGGGCTAGCAATAGCAAGAGCAAAAAGTTTTGATTTGTGGCTAGGTTTGTATCTGTGGCAGACGCAAGAACTGAGAGAATCAAGACTAATAATATATTTTGGTTTAAATTCATATTTTTCTCCTTTCAACTTTAATATTATCTTTTTCGACAAACTATGGCATTTTTTTATCTTTTTCTCTTTTGTTTATTTTGTATTTTCTGGCACAATGTTTTATGTCATATATATTTGTATGAATAATTTTATTAAAAGGTTAAAAAATATGCAAAATAGATATCTTTTATTATCAGAGCGGTCTAAGCAAGATATAATTTGTTCACTTCCAGAAGAGGGGCAGATTTCGCGTCTTGCTGATTATTTTCAAAATTTTGCCGATAGTACTAGAATAAAAATTCTTTCTTGTCTTGCTTTATCTAGTTTATGTGTCAACGATTTATCTAATTTATTGGGTATTAATCAAACAACGATTTCGCATCAACTAAAACTTTTAAAAGATCAAGGTATAGTTAACTATAAGCGTGAAGGTAAAATTTTGGTTTATTCACTTATCAGTGATAGTGTGAATGATATTATGAATTATGCTGTGTTAGGTGGTTAATTATTACAAGCTATTTTTAAAAAGAAATGCAAGTACTTGCTTTAATTTTTACAAAGTGATATACTTTACGCAAAGGAGTTCTTTATGCAAGAAGTTATACACGAACTTAACGACATGTCGTTCACTTTGCCTAAAGGTTGGGGCAAGACTAAAGATGTTTATGATCTTCCTAATGGACAGGGTATGACAAATATTCAAAATTATCTTTCTGCTGATGGGGATGTTATTTCTTTGTTTGCAATTAGGCGTGATCCAGATGAGTTTTTTGAGAGTTATGACAGAGTTGCAAAAAATATTGACAATGTGACGGGGAAATATAATCTTATTGATTGTCCATCCATCAAAGCTAACGGGTTTATCTTTCCATGTTATATTATTCGGGGGCATGGTGAGCCACTTTTAACTGTTCAAATTTTTTGCAATTGTGGTGATTGTTTAGCTTGTTTTATGGTTAATATCAAGGAATTTAATGGCAGTTTAAATGAGGCTATCAAAAGTCAACGAGTTTTAGGAGAATTAGTAAAAATTTTAAAAACTATTGAATAATAGGTAAATATTTTATATTAAGGAAAAACTAATGAAAAAAATGTTATTACACAGTTGTTGTGGGCCTTGTAGTACGCAGGTTATTGATGTGCTAAGAAAGGATTATGAAATTACTATTCTTTATTACAATCCAAATATTCAGCCAGAGGAAGAGTATACTCATAGGCTTGCCGAACAAAAGAGGTTCTGTGAAGCGGTGGGTGTTGAGGTTATAGATTTGCCTTACAACACAGATGAATTTATGTGCAAAATTAAGGGACATGAGGCTGACCGAGAAGGTGGAGAGCGTTGCAAGCTTTGTTTTGAAATTCGCTTAGATAAGACGGCAAGATTAGCTAAAGAGATGGGGTTTGAGATATTTGCAACTACATTATCTGTAAGTCCTCATAAAAACACCGCTGTTATAAATGAAGTTGGACAGGCAATTAGTGAGAAATACAATATTGAGTTCTTGGCTGGTAATTTTAAAAAGCAAGATGGCTACAAAAAGAGTATAGAATTTGCAAGGCAGTATAATTTGTATAGGCAAAACTACTGTGGTTGTGGGTTTTCTAAGAATGAAAGGGAGAAGTTAAGTGAACGAAGAAGTTAAAAATCAAGAAAATAAGGAGAAAATGACTCTAAAATCCATTTTAATTTGGATAGGCATTTATGTTTTGATTTTTGCTATCTTTCTTATGGGAAGTTTATTTTGTGTCAGGGCTTTTGATAACAATTATCGTTATTATCCTGTTAAAGGAACTTCAATGCAACCGACTATCAATCCTGATGTGCCTTTTCAAGACGGCACAACTCCAGATGAGCAACTAATTCAAGATGGTGTTTTTATCAAGGTGACAACGAAGGTTGTTTCAAATGATATTGTTATTATTAAGAAAAATCCTAAAGATAATTATACAATCATCAAGAGGGTTATTGCTACTGGCGGTGATAAAGTGACTATTGCTATAAACAATTTTGAAAACAACAAAGAGATTAATGGTGAGTTTGTTCCAGATAATTTTTATCATGTTTTTGTTGTAAGGGCTGGTGAAACGCAGGTGCAAATGTTGGAAGAAGATTATGTTGATGATTTAGATAAACAAATTTGGTCAAGTCGACACTCTTCTAAAAGTTCTACCTTGCATGATTCTTGGAATGGTTTTCGTTATGAAGAAACTTTTTACAATCAATATTTTGGTTATATAACTGATCCTCAAATTACAACTTGTGAATATAAAGGACAAATAATGTTGTTCTATGAAATTGGAGAAGATGAAATTTTTTATCTTGGTGATCACCGTGATGTAAGTCAAGACGGAAGGCACAATGGTGTTGCAAAGCGTAGCGACATTGTTGGCAGGGTTATAAGTATTATTCGTGATGCAAAGAAGCTGGACGAAGAAGGCAAGCTTTGGTTTATCAAAATTAAAACAATGTTTTCATATTATTGGAAGAATATTGTCGATTATTTCGCATGGTGAGATAAAAAATATGTTTAAAACGCTTGGATTTTAGACAAAATTATGGTAATATCAAATTAGGCAGATGCCAAAACATAAAAGGAGATATGGTAAATGAATAAACAACAATTTATCAAAGCTTTTGCAGATAAAGCTGGTTTTACTCAAAAAGATGCAGGAATCGCTTTTGACGCTATGGCTGCTACTATCGTTGATGCACTTAAAGAGGGAGAAAAAATCCAAATTGCTGGTTTCGGTACTTTTGAACTTAAATCTAAAGCAGCAAGAGAAGGTATCAATCCGCTCACAAAACAAAAAGTTAAGATTAAGGCTTGTAAAGTTCCTTCTTTCAAGTTTGGAAATTCTTTCAAAGATATCTTCAACAGTTAATTGTTTTGACAATAAAAAAGAACGCATTTGCGTTCTTTTTTATTGTTGTAATTTTTGTTGAGGAATCATTACATAACCTTGTGGGTATGTGCATAGAGGGCATTCTTGCCAAGCCTCTTTTGCTGTATGAGTGTGTCCGCAGTTTGAGCATTTCCATAAAATTTTATCATCATACCTGTATAAACAATGATTTTTATACATATCAGCAAGTGCTTGTAAAATTTGATTGTGATCGTCTTCTACTTTGGCGATCAAAGTGAAGGCTTCTGCAATCTCAGTAAAACCTTCGTCTTTTGCGACTTTAGCAAAAGCTGGATAAATATTTTTAGCTTCATATAATTCTATTTCTGCTGCCGATTGAAGAGAAGAGCGAAGCTCGGGTGGCTCAAAAGGATAACCTGCTTCAATGGGTATATTATCTTCTTTGGAATTACCTAAATTTTTAAGCATTAATGAATAAAATCGTGATGCGTGAGCCATTTCATTTTTGGCGAGCATTTTCAATTGGTCAGAAATAAAAGAAAAACCTTCGCTCATTGATGACTTTGCAATGAATTGATACCTTGCTCCGTCTTGACATTCAGCAGCAAAGGCTCTAGCTAAATTTTCTTTGGTTTTGCTATCTAAAAAGTTCATAATAACCTCCTTTGTAGATTATTGCTAAAAAAAATATTGTTAAACATTTGATTTTTTTTATAAAAAAAAGTAAACTCTATTTATAAGGAGTTTTTATGAAAAGTAGGGAAACACTAGAAAATGAAAAGAGAAAGAAAATTCATTATCTACTTCTTGACAGTAATTTTTCTAAAACTAGAAATAAAATAAATAAAAATCTAGGTTATCATAGATTGGTTTTTGACGGAAAATTTAAAGGTTTAGAAATTATTTATGATGTTCCAAGTAATCTTTTATCAAATGCTGGACTGATTTTAAGTAAGCAGTATGAAGATGGAAGAATATTCTTTAAAGTTAGAAAGATTAGTAAACTTCCAGGTGGATATAAACGCCCAAGCCAAAAATTTAACCTTGGTGAAAGCGAAGAGGCAGAATCTCCAAAAGATTTCCCTATGCAGATAGCAAATGCAATTTCAAATTTATATGCTAACGTTTTTACAATTGACCTTGTTTCGGTAGTTCGTCAAACAGAACCTAAAATTGAAATAGCAGTTAAAGGCGATAGATACAAAATTGTAGGTGGAACAGGATATCGTGCAGAATTGTTGTATGAAACTGCTACTTATAAGGATGTTAAAACTAATAAAAAGGTGAAAAGAGTAGGTGTCACTTTGATTATGCCTACTGAGCCTAGATATGAAAAAGAAAACCAAACAATAATGAAAACAATAGATCATTATTGCAAGGAGCTTGTAGGGTATGAGCAAAGCCGTTTTGAAATTGCTCAACGCTTGCTCTATCCAGAGCCAATTGTTGTTGAAAAAAAGGAAGAGGAATAAAATTAATCCTCTTTTTTTATTGTCGATTTCTTCTAAAGCGGAAACGAACTAAAACTTTAAGTTTTAGTTAAGAATTAGTTGACGACCCCCTCGCACAAGCCCTAGTAAAAAACAATACACTTAACAATAAGCGTCAATAATAAAAATTTGTATTTGAATTAAATTTGCTTGACGCGGGGGGGGGGAATTTGGTATACTAATTTTGAAAAATGGGGTTATCCACAATTTATACTAAAAAATTGCGTTAAATGTTTGGTATTTACGTAAGTTTTGGGTATAATATAATCATGCCTCAATTTATAGGAGAAAAAATGAAAACAAACAAAATTATAACAATATGTTTTTCGTTATTTGCATTAATTGCAATATCGTTTGGTATAACTTATGGATGTTTAAGTTTTTTGAAGTCTAAAAGTATAAATGATAACCATATAATTTCAAAGAGTCAGCCAGATAATACAAATGTTAACTGGGATGATAGTAGTGAATTAAACGAATGGATTAAGCAAAATAGAAAAGAAGATGTATGGTCTGGAACAGGTGAAGAAAATGATCCTTGGCTTATTCAAAGTGAAGAAGATTTGGCATGGCTTTCATATTTGAATAATAAAGGAAAATCTGGTACATATATATTTTCTAATAAATTTTTTATGCAAACTAAAGATCTTGATATGTCTAAATATTGGTGGCGTCCAATAGCTACTTTTTCGAATCCTCAAAAATATTTTAGTGGAAATTATGATGGTGGAGGATATGTCGTAAAAGGAATTTTTACTGAAAAAGATGCTGCCTCTTTTCAAGGTTTGTTTGGCAATATATTTGGACGTGATGGGATGAATGCCAAAATAATAGAAATTAAAAATTTAGGGGTAGAAGATTCAATTATTAATGGAACATTTTATGTTGGAGGTTTAGTTGGGAATATAAGAAATGCACGAATTGTGAATTGTCATAATTCAAGCACAGTGAATGGTAGTAATTATTATGTTGGAGGTATTGCAGGTAGAATTTACAATGATGTAGACATATCATATTGTTATAATACTGGCTCAATCACTGGAACCAGTGGTATTACTGGTGGAATCGCGGGAATGGCTCCTAAGAATGACAATAATGACATATATATTAACAACTGTTATAATACAGGAGTTATAACAGCAAAATCTCTTGTAGGTGGAATAATTGGTAGAGCAAATGATGGTGTTATTTCAAATTGTTATAATACTGGAACTGTTCTTCAAACAAGCACTTCTTCAGATGATACATTTGCTGGTGGAATTGCTGGAGTGCTTAGTCCAGCCGAAATTCGTAACTGTTATAATATAGGCTCAATAAGCGGTAGTTCAAGTTCATATCTTGGTGGTATAGTGGCTCTAAATTATATTGGATCAAAAGTAGAAAATTGTTTTAATATAGGAGAAATCCATAACGGGAAATATATGGGCGGAGTTATTGTTGATTGTGATGATAATAGTTCTTTCTCAAATTGTTTTTATGGGGGGTATTGTACTTTAAATCAAGGCTTATACTTTGGAACTGATACTACTCAAAAGATGGCAATATCAAATGCTCGCGATAAATCATGGGTACAGGCCAATTTAGGTTGGGATTTTGATAGTACTTGGACAATAGTAGCAAGTCAAAATGACGGATATCCTGTTTTGAAAGGTTTTATTAAATATCCAGTTGATTTTGACACAACCAACTATGTAATGGGAGATGATGGTTATATTTATGGTGGTAATTTTGGTGCAAATTTTAACGTTGGAAAGATGCATACAGATTCAGGCAATCAACCAATTCTAGACCTGCAATGTACGGGTGAAGGAGTCGGTTTTTATTTTGGTAAGACCTCAAACTTAACTGTTGGGCAGAAGTATAAGTGGAGTGTAGATTTAAAATCAACACGAAATCATACTCTTGAAAAAGTTGGACAAGAACAAGGTGGACTAAGGAGTGTGACTGTAACAACTTCTTGGCAAACATTTACTTATGAATATATAGCAAATGACAACAATTATAATGCATTTATATTTTATGGATATGACACTAATCAATATCAAGTAGGTGAAATTATTTCTATCAAAAATTTTACTCTTCAAAGTGCTAGTGGTGTTGTTGCAGATAATGCTATTCCAAGCAGATATGTGACGAACGCGTCGACCTATGGCAAATTGCCTACGCCAACAAGACAAGGTTATGCTTTTGAAGGTTGGTATACAGGTAAAAATGGTACAGGCACAAGAGTGACAGAAGAAACAATTTTTACTTCAACTTCGCGTCAAACACTTTATTCAAACTGGAAACCACTTGATACAGAAGCCCCAGTCATCCATCGAGGAACCTATGTAACGCGAGAAGATGGCTATGATGTGTATGCCTATGTAACAGATAATATGGGAGTAAATAGAGTACAATTTCCAACCTGGACTGAAAATAATGGGCAGGATGATATTCAATCAAGTTGGGACACAAATACGGCAGCGTCAGGAATAAAAGGGAATTATACAGTAGATGGACAAACATATAACTATAAATATGCAGTAAATATGAGTGATCATAATAATGAGATAGGCAAGTATAATACACACATTTATGCTTTTGATGACGTTGGTAATAACATTTGTTATACAGAATGTGGAATGATAAATTTCGCTCGCCCATGGACAGATTTTGCAGCAACAAGTTATGCGGGAGGAGATGGAACAGCAAGTAATCCATACCAAATAGAAACAGCCCAGCAACTAGCATTGCTAGCAAAACAAAGTAGGACAGATTCGTTAGAAGGGAAATATTTCAAACAAACCGCACCAATAGATTTGGAGAACAAAGCAACAAAAGATTCTAAATATGTTTGGTATATGTGGGAAGGAATTGGAGATAATGACATACACTTTAAAGGCTATTATGATGGAAGTTTTTATACTATTAATCATATGAACGCAAGGTCAACAGGTCGAATAGGTTTATTTATATTAATTGATGGAGGAAAGGTTTCAAGCGTTATAATTGAAAACAGCACCATCATTGGAAGCGATGGAATTGGTGCTATTGTAGGGCATATGGATACAGGAAGTATTGTAGAAAAATGTATTGTACAAAATTCGTATGTAAGTAATAACTCTACGGACCCAATCAAAGGTCATGTTGGCGGAATTGCAGGAACAGACTCTGGTATTGAAATAAGATCATGTATAGTAAGAGATGTAGAAATAAAATCAGAGTTTGGTTGGGAAGTAGGCGGAATAACTGGCTCGCGATATAACGGAGATATAAGGGATTGCAGTTTATTTAATGTAAAAACAATTGGTCGTGAGCGTGTTGGTATAATTAATGGTTTTGGTGGGACAAGTGGAACAAAATCTACTTATGCCTATGGAATTGTAACAGTAAACGGAATTGAATCATCTGTAAAAGAAATGTATGGCGACAGCACATCATGGAGGAATTGGACATACAATAGTTCAACAAACAATGGTTATCCAATACAAAAATCTCTATGCTGGATTGGAGATGTAGCACCTGTTGATAGCAGTGCAATTTACAATCGTTTAAAGGTTTCTTTAGGGTTTAGTGAGGTTTAATTTTAAAAAATGGTCTAATAATAAAAAAGAATGTCGCTTGACATTCTTTTTTAACACAAAACTTTTTTGATTTACTTCTCTTTTACTTAAGTTCAACAACAGCGCCAGCTTCTTTAAGCTTAGCTTCCATTTCTTTAGCTTCTGCTGTAGAAACATTTTCTTTAATAGCTTTTGGAGCACCATCAACAAGAGCTTTAGCTTCACTAAGTCCAAGGCCAGTGATTTCTCTAACAACTTTGATAACTGCGATTTTGTTTGCACCAGCTTCTTTGAGGAATACTGTGAATTCAGTTTTTTCCTCAGCTGCTGGAGCTGCTGCACCTGCTGCTGGAGCTGCTGCTACTGCTACTGGAGCTGCTGCACTTACTCCGAATTCTTCTTCAAGAGCTTTAACGAGCTCTGAAACTTCAACGATAGAAAGTTTTTTAATTTCTTCTACAAGATTTTGAATATTTGCCATGATTTTTATCTCCTTTTTAATTTTGTGCATTTTGCACTTTTTAATTTTATATTTGACTTTTAAAGTGTGCCAGTCACTATTAGAAAGTGGCTAAGCCACATTATTTTGTTGCGATTGCATTAAGAGCAATAGCAAGCCCTTGGATAGGGGCATTAAGAACTCTGCAAAGTGCACTTGCAGGTGCATTGAGAGTTCCAAGAAGTTTGGCGATAAGAACTTCCTTGCTTGGAAGTTTAGCCAATGCTTCAATTTCCTTGCCTTCAACGAAACAGCCGTTAAGTAAACCAAATTTAACGCTTAGCTTTTTAGTTTTTGTTGCAGTTTCGCAAACTACTTTTGCTGCTGAAACTTCATCATCATAACTGAAAGCAACTGCACTGGTGCCGTGAAGAAATTCTTCACCACCCTTAATTCCGAGACGCTCTAGTGCAAGGAGCAAGAGTTTGTTTTTGTATACTTTGTATTCAGCACCATTTTTCTTGAATTCACGACGCATAACGGTGTCTTCTTCAACGGTTAAGCCTTTATACTCTACAAAAGCAACAGATTTTGCTGTTTGAAGTTTTTGTACAATTTCTTCAACAACAAGTTTTTTTGCTTCAAAATTAGCACTCATCGTATATTCTCCTTTTAATTTTAAGTTTTGTGTTATATTAAAACAAAATCTCTATGCCTTGGAAAGACATAGAGATATAAAACAACCACTTTTTATATTCAACATTCTTTCCTCGGCAAGCACGAACGGATTCGTTTATGTCTTTCAACACTTGCTGTCTATGGACAAGATTTAATTTTAACAATGCTATTATACACATAAATAGGGTGTTTGTCAACGGTTTTTGAAAAGTTTTTGAAATTTTATTCTTGTTCGGTTTCTTTTTTGATTGGCTTTTCTTGCTCTAAAATAGGGGCAGCTTTTTCATAACCATCTTTACTGCTCATCTCAACAGGGACAATCATTTTCTTTTCTTCTTCAGACAGATTTTTTTCTATCCATTTGGCACATTGATCATGAAGTTCTACTGCTGATCCCCAATCGCTATTTTTACCATTATTAAATGTATTAGCACGATCAACTATGTCAAGTGTCCAAAGTTGCATAGTTTTATCTCTTCCACTTTCACACTCATCTTTGTTAAGCCAAAGGCATTTTGTGCCATTTGTAAGTGTTATTATAGGCGCAGTACTCTCAGTATCGTCTACTGAAGAATTAACCCTAAAATCACAACTACCATGACTAGACACTAAAGATAATCTATACTCGTCTGTACAATCTTTTACAAGATTGCTTTCAGAATTATAGATTAGGTTGAAAGCAATACGCAAACCAGCCATGTCGTTATATTTGCCAAATCCAAGCCTTATACCGAGTTCGAGTCCATAGCAAAAACCAGTAGGTGTGCCTGCCTGAGATCTTAAAAAAAAGATCCCCTTTGTAGTCAATGGTAATGCAGTGTTTCCTTCATAAGCACCATTTTTTCTTGCTTCCTCTGACAACTCTGCTCCCATAAACGCTTGATACTTTTCCCAAGCCATTGCATATTCAGTTGCACTTGGAATATAAGCCTTTAATCTTAATTTTGCCATAATTTTTCTCCTTTATGTTGGTTTCAACTTTATTATAACACAAAATTTATCATAATTCAAGTGTTAATTTTATTTTAAGTATAAATATTTGACATTTCACTATTAAAATGTTAATATAAAGTCAAATTTTGGTAGCGAGGATTTTATGAAAAATTACAATCATTTGCAAGTGGAAGAGAAGTGGAAAAAATATTGGGAAGAGCATGAGACTTTTAAGACTGATGTTTGGGATTTTTCTAAACCTAAGTTTTATGCACTAGATATGTTCCCTTATCCTTCTGGGGCGGGGCTTCATGTGGGGCATCCTGAGGGCTATACCGCAACTGACATTGTTGCAAGAATGAAACGCATGCAAGGGTACAATGTTCTTCATCCAATGGGCTTTGACTCTTTTGGACTTCCTGCTGAGCAATATGCTATTGATACTGGCAACAATCCAAAGGGCTTTACTGAAAAGAATATTGAATATTTCACAAGTCAATTGAAGAATATTGGTTTTTCTTATGACTGGGACAGGGAAATTCAAACAAGTGACCCAAGTTTTTACAAATGGACACAATGGATTTTTAAGCAGTTATATAATGATGGTCTTGCACGCTGTGAAGAAGTTGCTGTAAACTGGTGTGAAGGCCTTGGTTGCGTTCTTGCCAATGATGAGATTGTTGATGGAAAGAGTGAGCGTGGTGGATTTCCAGTTGTTAAAAAGAACATGCGACAATGGGTTATTGATATTCCAAAGTATGCAGAAAAACTTTTGAAAGGTCTTGATGAAGTTGATTGGCCAGAGTCTACAAAAGCTATTCAACGTAATTGGATTGGTAAGTCTACTGGTGTTGAGGTGGATTTTGATATTGATGGTGGCGGAAAGTTTTCTATTTACACCACTTGCATTGAAACAATTTATGGTATAACATTTATGGTACTTGCTCCAGAAAGCAAACTTGTGGACAATATTAAAGATAGAATTACAAATTGGGCTGAAGTAGAAAATTATAGGGATAAAGTTGCCAAAATGTCTGAAATTGAAAGAACTTCACTAAATAAAGAAAAGAGTGGAGTTAAACTTGAAGGTGTTTATGCAATTAATCCTGTTAATAACAAACAAGTGCCATTATATCTTGGAGATTTTGTACTAGCAAATTATGGCACTGGAGCTGTGATGGCAGTTCCAACCCATGATCAACGCGACTTTGATTTTAGAGCAGCAATTGACCCTAGTATAGAAATGATACAAGTGATAGAGGGCGGAGATACCTCAAAACAAGCTTTTGAAAAGGGAGATTATCTTGGCAAAGGCTGTAAACTTATCAACAGCGGAGAATTTTCTGGACTTACTGTCGAAGAAGCTAAAAAAGCAATAACTGCAAAACTAGAAAAACTTGGCAAAGGCAGAGAAAAAACAAATTATCATATTCGAGAATGGACGTTTGCTCGTCAAAGATATTGGGGGGAGCCTATTCCAATTGTACATTTTGAGGATGGCTCAACGAAGGCTCTTGAGGATGAAGAGCTTCCTCTTGTATTGCCAGAGCTTGAAGATTATAAACCTGCAAGCGATGGACAAAGTCCACTTGCAAAAGCAAAAGATTGGGTTAATGTGTCGGTAGATGGAAAAGAAGCAAAACGCGAAACAAACACTATGCCTGGAAGTGCAGGCTCTAGTTGGTATTATTTAAGATATATAGACCCTCATAATGATAAGGCACTTGGAGATAAAAAACTTTTAGACCATTGGATGCCAGTAGATCTTTATGTTGGTGGACCAGAACATGCTGTGGGGCATTTGCTTTATTCAAGAATGTGGAATAATTACTTGTTTGACAAAGGTGTAGTTGCTTGTAAAGAGCCATTCAAAAAACTTGTTCACCCTGGTATGATATTGGGTGGTAATGGTATAAAAATGGGCAAACGTTATCCAGAGTATGTTGTCGATCCTAATGATATTGTGAAAGAATACGGAGCGGATACGCTTAGACTTTATGAAATGTTTATGGGGCCTCTTGAAATTTCAAAGCCTTGGGATAAAAATGGTGTTGCAGGAGCAAAAAAGTTTTTAGACAGAGTATACAGGCTTTATCAAGAAAAAACTATTTCTAACGATAATAATCATGAACTTGACAAGGTTTATCATCAAACAGTAAAAAAGGTGAGCGAAGATTTCGAAAGTTTGAATTTTAACACTGCTATTTCTCAAATGATGATATTCATAAATGCTCTATCAAAGGCAAACTCTTTTTATAAAGAATACGCAGAAGGTTTTGTGAAACTTTTAAATCCAATTTGTCCATTTATAACAGAAGAACTTTGGCAAGAACTTGGCCATAATGAAACAATTACTTATCAATCATGGCCTCAATATGATGAGAAATATTTAACTGAAGATACAGTTGAAATCCCAATTCAGGTTAATGGTAAACTTCGTGGTAAGGTTAGTGTAGATAAAAATGCAAGCCAAGAAGAGATAACTCAAAAGGCTTTACAAGAGGTTAGCGAGTTTGTAGCAGGTGGTTATAAAAAGGTAATTTATGTTCCTGGACGAATTTTTAATATAGTTTTATAACTTTTCAGGGTAAAAATTAAATTTGTTGTTGACAAGTAGGTTATAAAATGGTAAAATAATAGTGGAATTGATTTCCACTATTTTTTAGTCAAATTTTAATACTTTCTTGTTTGTATATCAACGAAAAATATATAAACTTGTCGAAATATATCATAATATAAAAGATTTTAGAATATTCATAAGGAAGAGGAATGATTTTTAAGAAGAGCAAATACAATATTATTTTTTTACTGATGTTTATGTTGGTCATAGGCGTTTTTGGCTTTGAAGTTTTCTTTTCAACACAAACAGAAATAGTAATTCCTGACATAGGCAGTGATGCTGAACAAGAAGGACCAAATGGCGGAGATAATGAGGCTAATGATCCATCATTACCTGATGAAGGTGAAGATGATGAAGATGTTGAATTTGATAAAAATGCACCAACAGATACTAGATATCCAAAAAAGATATTGAATTATGCGATAAACAAGTTGTATAATAGCGACGGTTATAAATCAACTTACTCAAAAACTATGACAAATGTTGCAATGGGAATGAAAGTTACACAAAAGATAAATGGGACGATTGATAAAAGTGGCAACAAAGCTCTTGAAAAATTGGAGTTCAAAGCGGAAGGCTCAATGGCAGATTCTGCAGCAAATTATTTGAGATATTTCTATTTTGAGGGCGATAGGGTAACAGAATATCAAACTCCAAAATATAATTATGATTTTTCCTCTGCAACAAAAAAAGAAATGTCAAAAGAACAATATAATAATACTTATCATGTTGCATTGCCTGAAAAACCAATTTTAAATTTTTCATCAGATGATTTTACAATTTCCTTTAATATACCAAATACTAGTGGTAAAGAATACTATGTTATGCAAGTGACCACTTCTAAACCAGAAGCATTTCCTAGTGAATATTGCCAATATTATGAAGCTTCTGGGGATCTTACTAATGTGACAGGGGTTAAATGTACTTATACTTTCTATATATATACAGGTTCATTGAGAATTTTTAAAATTAAAACTGAAGAAGATTATACTGGCAAACACCCAGGTTTTGGTGTTGGTGTAGATGTTCATATTTCAGCGACACAAAATATAACAGCTTTTGATACTAAATTTGATATAGAAAGACCTTAAAAAAGAGAGAACTAGATTCTCTCTTTTATTATATAAATAAAAAAACCGTGAAATTTCACGGTATTTTTTTATTCATCGTCATCAGTTAAGTCTTCGTCTAAAACTTCTTCAACTTCCTCAGTTTCTTCAACTGGAGTAGGTTCAACTTCTTCGTCTTCTGCTACTTCTTCAACGGTTTCTTCTAATTCGTCTTCAGAAAGTTCTTCAGTTTCTTCTTCAAGTTCCTCAACATCTTCACTTTCTTCAAATGTTTCATGATTAATTTCTTCAACATCTTCGCTTTCAACGCTTTCTTCAACTACTTCGTCAGTACTAGCGTCTTCAACTTCAACCTCAATAACTTCTTGGCTTTCTTGTTGTGCTTTTGCAACTGCAATAGCGATAGCTTCTTGTTTAGCTCTTTCTTTTTCTTCTTCTTGTTTTTCAATTTCCATAAGTCTAGAGATGTTTTTGCGATAGAGGAGAGATGAAACAACCAAAATCATAAAGCAAATAACAAGTGAGATCGCCATTGAAATGAAAAGATTGAAGATTTCATCTTCCTTAACACCTTTAACATAACTAAAGATAAGGAAGAACCAGGCTGATATTGCTATAAATGGTGCGATTGTAGTTATTGCACCTGCAAGAACTTTACTTTTAATTTTTTTTGACCATCTAAGAGCGAAGAATGAGCATGCCACAGCGATAGCTGAGAAGGCAATTCCAAGAATTAAAGCTGTTAATTGTGTTGTTGTAAGGTTTGCAAACATTTTATATACCTCCAAATATAGCAATATTCTAGCACAATTTTAATACTAAGTCAATATGCTTTTGCAAATTTATTGTAAAAAAACTGCTAAAATACTCTTTTTCAATAATAGAATATAGTATTTTTTTAATTTTTATCACAAAAGTTGACTTTATTTAGCAAAAAAATATATAATAAAGTTGATATGGAAGAGATAAAACAAGACAATTCACTAGCTAAGCCACCAAAAACTACAAAAAAACAAATGATTGTAGTAGGTGTTTTTGCTGTAAGTGTGCTTCTTGTTATTATTGCCTTAATCGTTGTTATCTCTTTAAATGTAAATAAAACAAAACCTTCAAGCGTTAAAATCTTTGATAGCAATGGACAGGTTTATTGCCAAGCGGAGGCTAATGATAATTTTTTAGGTTATCGTTTTAAGTTTGATGATGGAAAAAATGCCTTGACTTATGATAGCAAAGATAGTTTAGTTGCTATTGATGATATACAATCACTTGTAATAGGTGTTAATTATAAGGTGTCTGTTTGCTATTTAGCCGAAATGGAAGGAGGGAATAGCGAATATAGCAAATCAATAGACTGGCTTGCTTATAGTTATTTAAAATCACCAGTCATAGTTCAAGCCGAAGATAAAATTGATTGGGATGATGTTGAAGGGGCTGATTATTATAATGTTTATTATACTTTTAATAAACTAGAAGTAATCCGTTGCACTGCAAGCGAGATTGCTTTTGATAAACTTCCTGCAGGGAATGTAGAAATTTCAGTAGTTGCAATGTCTAATTATAATTATTATAAGCCAAGCCTTAATCCTGCACAGTTGAACTTGATAATTTATAAAGAACTAAAATCTTTTTCTACTATAAATTATAATTCAAGTAATAATGTTTTGACTATTAGAGGTATGGAAAGAGTAGAACTTATAGAAATTTCTTTGGATGGGCAATCGTATTTCGTTAAAGATTTTTCTGTTCAGGGAAGTGGTGGCGCATATACTTATACTATAAACTTGTCTGCTGTTATTGGGCATGCAACTAGTATCGGAGCAAGACCAGCCTCTGACAATGCATATATCTCTTATAAAGGTGAGTTTATTTTTGTTAATTAAGTGGCATTGCCACTTTTTTTATACTCAAAAAATAAAAATTAAGTAAAAACGTTTGGTAAAAAAGAAAAATTGTATAATATAAAAATATCAAAAAAGAAAAAGGAAGCAATAATATGAAGAAGAAAAGACTCTTAGTGTTATCAATCCTTATTCCTCTCTTGTCTATAGCCTCAGTATTTGCAGGCTTGGCGGGGGGGGATTTTTAACTTCGTTAAAAATAATGCAGAGGAAACCGCTGTAAAAGAGAGGACAGAGCCACTTGATCCAACAAAATATTGGGATGAAAGTGATGAGATAAAGGCACTTATAGATGCCAGCAAAACAGAAAATCAATGGCAAGGCTCAGGCACAGCAGATGATCCATACCTTATTTCTTCTGCCCTAGACCTTGCATAGCTTTCATACAGAGTGTATAGTGGAACGGGAATATTTACAATAAACAATTCTAAAAAATATTTTTATAAAAACAAAAATTTTAAAATTATAGAAAGTTTAGATGTATATAAATATTGGTGGCAACCTATAGGTTTAAGGTATAATAGATAGGGAATTGAAAATAACAATTTTTTCTCAGGTAATTTTGATGGTGGTGGTTTTGCTATTGCTGGCATGAATATAAACAACACTCAATATACTTGTGTAGGTTTATTTGGTTGTTATTCTAGTGGCTTAATAAAAAATGTACATATCAAGGATGCAGTAATTATTTCTTCAGTAGAAAATGCCTCTGTTGGTGGTATCGTAGGATCTAGTATGAATAAACTTGAGAATTGTACAGTTGAAGCCATTATACAAGTTTCAAATGCTGGAAATGTTGGTGGAGTGGTAGGTTCTAGTGGAGCTATAAATAATTGCATTTTCTATGGAAGTGTATCAGGAAGTGCAAGTAATATTGGTGGAATTGTGGGGCAGAGTGGATCAAATATCGAAAACTGCATTAACCATGGATTAGTAGAAAACACTAGAGCTTCTAATAATAGCTTAACTTCAGGTGCTGCAGGTGGAATTGCTGGCTGGCAAATGGCAGCGAGAATAAAAAATTGTATTTCATATGGCACAATAAAATCGACAAATTTGGCAGGAGCAATTGCAGGTTTTGGAAATCTAGATATTGAAAATTGCATTGGTTTAGGAATGATATATGCAAGTAATGCAACTATATGCGGCTCAATTGCAGGTTATGCAATGTGCATCACTGCAATAGTAAATTGTTCATTTAAAGGAAGTAGTAATTTGGCAATTGGTACTTTTGTGGCAGATGCAACAACAGTTGCAAAGACTGCTATATCTGGGTGTTATAGCCAGATTGGTTCACGCAAAGCATATTCTAATGGCGATTTTTCAGGTTTTACAGTTGTACCAAATATGAATAATGATTTGCCTATGCAAAACGAATTATTTGCTATAGCAATTGGCGGACAGACAAGTGATTATGTGATTGATCACCTTAAGTCGAAGGGTTTTAGTTTAATAGCATAAAAATATTTATTTTAGTCATAATACCTTTAAAGAGGGATTATGGCTATTTTAAATGTCGAAAAAGAAATCGAAAAATACAAGCAAGAATTACATAATAGTTTTGATGTGACTAGTCGTATACTTATTAAAGGTGACGACAAGGTAGGTTTTTTATATCTTAAAAGTTTTACGGATCAACAACTCTTTGTTGAAGGAATTTTTGCACCAATTTCTCAATACAATGGTGATATTGACCTTGAAAATTTGCAGGACAAGGTTATAAAAAACAGCGACGTAAAAGAAATTAAGACTGATGAAATCGTTGAAAATATATTAAAGGGTGGTGTGATTGTTTTTACAGAAAAGAAAGGGCTTTATCTTGCAATAGATATTCAATTTTATCCTACAAGAACACCAAGTGAGCCGCCAACTTCGCCTGTTATTCAAGGGCCTCGTGAGGGTTTTGTTGAAGATATTAAAACCAATATAACTCTTATAAGACGCAGGCTTTATAGTAAAGATTTAGTTTTTAAAGAAATGAAAATTGGTAAATATTCAAACACTCAAGTCGTAATTGCCTATCTTGATGGGATTGCTGATAAGCAAGTAGTTAAAGATATTGAAAAAAGGTTGAAAAATATTGATATTGATGGAGTTATTGATAGTTATTACATATTATCTTTTCTTGAAAATAAACCAGATTCATTATTTAAGCAAGTGGGTAACACAGAAAAGCCAGATATAGTTGCTGGGAAAATGCTTGAGGGGCGGGTTGCTATTATAGTTGATAATTCGCCTATTGTTTTGACGCTTCCTTTCACATTGATTGAGGAAATGCAGTCATCAAACGACTACTATACAAATCATCATTATGCATCTTTAGTTCGTGTTGTTAGGGTACTTGGAATTATTATTGCCATTCTTGCACCTGGTACATATTTGGCACTACAACTTTTCCATTATAATATTTTGCCTCTTAACTTTTTGATAACGGTTGCTGATACTACTCAGGGATTACCTTTTACGCCATTTCTTGAAATGCTGTTTATAACTTTGTTGTTTCAAATTCTATATGAGGTCAGTTTACGATTGCCTAGTTATTTAGGGCTTGCTACTTCAATTGTGGGGGCGTTGATTTTAGGTGACACAGGTGTAAAGGCTGGTTTGATTTCTCCTCCTGGAGTTATTGTTGTTGCTCTTGCAAAGATTGCATTATACACTGCACCAGAACAAGCTTCACAGATAACAGTTTTGCAATGTTTATTCTTAATTATTGGCGGGTCATTAGGGTTATTGGGATTGGTTGGAGCTCTTATTTATTTTGTAAATTATCTTAATACTTTTGATAGTTATGGAACACCATATTTAGCTCCATATAGTCCAAGAATACCACAAGACCTTAAAGATGGAATATTTAAGTCGCCACTCACAGAAATGAAAACTCGACCCAAAAGTTACAACAATAAAAATAAAGTGAGGCAAAAATGAAAGATTTCAAAATTTCAGCAAGGCAGACAGGAATGTTGAGTGTTATGCTCATTTTGGCTAACACAATATTAGTTTACCCTTCGCTTTTGTATGAACAACTAGGTTCTGATGGCTTTTGGGTTTCAGTATTATTAATTATAATTGATTTAATGGTTTTGGGGGTATTTTTTATGCTTAAGGCAAGATACCCAACCCAAAAATTTACCGAAATTTTAAATGAGCATTTAGGTAAAATTCTTTCAAAAATAATTATCTTTTTATTCATGACATTTTTCTTTATAAAATCTATCTTAACTTATACAGTTGTTTATATGTTTTTAAAGCAGGTGGTTTATCAAGAAGACTTTGAATTTCTCGCATTGATTGCTATTTTACCAATAATAAATCATGCTGTTTTTTGTGGAATGCGGACAATATCAAGAACAATTGAATTATTTTTCTATATTATCTGTGCGGGGCTTGTGCTTTGCCTTGCTATTTCGGCAACCAATGGTGGGGGAATTCCATTATTCTTTCAATCAGATGCAGGGACTTTTTTTCAAACCACATTTAAACACTTATTTTCCTTTGGAGATTATCTTTTTCTTTTTCTAATTATGGATAAGATTGACATTAAGGAAAAGCAGGGACGAAAAATGCTTAATATTATTTTAATAGGTGTTTTATTTTTACTGGCTATTTTATTTAGATTTTATTCAATTTATCGTGTGACAGCTTTTATGCATAATAATGCTTTGATTGATATAAGTGCTGTACCTGCTCAATATACTGCTATAGGGAAATTAGATATTATACCTATGACGACAATTATGTTTTTAACATATTTTCAATTAGAAATTTTTGTTTATGGTTTCAGCAGAAGTTTTTTAATGGTATTTCCAAAATTGAATAAAATTCATTCTTTGATTTTATATGATATTCTCTTTTTAGTTTTATATCATGAAGTTATAGGGCAATATGACTTCTTCCTTTTTGCGACACAAAATTATCTACCATTTTTAATGGTGGTAATCAATCTACTAGTTCCATTGATCACCACATTTATTTCCTTTAAGGTTAGAAAGAGGAGGAAATATGAAAAGGTCTTTTAAAACATTATTAAAGTCTCCAATGATGATAGTATTTATATTTATAGTTATATTTTTTACTCCAATTGCAATATTTTCTCCTGGTGAAAACAAAGATAGAGCAGTAGTCACAGCAGTTGGAATAGATAAGGCTGGAGACGGTGTAGAAGTTTCTCTATTAACCTTTATTCCAACAGCAAATCCAACATATAACGAAACAAATTCGGTAATAAGTGCAAGTGGTCAATGTATTGCAGATGCATTACATCAAGCACAAATTGCTATGGGAAAGCGAATAGGTCTTTCTCATGCAAAAACAACAATAATAGGTTCTAGTTTACTTGAAGAAAATATAACTCCAAGTATTGATTATTTAAGTAGAATTGCTTCGTTATCAGAAAATACAATTTTAATTAGCACTAATGGGAACGCTAAAGATTTTTTAAAAGCAAGTCAATGTTTAGGTGAGGATTTAGGTTTAAAACTTGAGCAACTAGTTGCATATAACGTTCAAAAAATTTATGTGACAGATACAACTTTGGAGAGTTTTTATCAAGGTTATTATAGTCCTGTTAAATCTTCGTTGATTGGTTACTTAGAACTTCAAGATGAAAACAGCTCTGAAATAGCTTCAATGGAATCGGGACAATCGGGTTCATCTTCTTGTTCTGGTGGTGATTCAAATGGCGGTTCAGGTGAAGGTGAAAGTTCAAGCGGAAGCAATAGCGGAGAAGCTGGAGGGTCTAGTGGTGGCAACGGTGGTGGAAATTCTGGAGGAGAAGAAGGAGGCAGTGCTGGAGGAGAACAGGCTTCTGGTGGGCAAAGCCAAGGCAAGCAAAAAATTGTCAATAATGGAGATGCACTTTTGCTAAAAGAAGGTCGTAAAGTTCAAGTTTTAAATGAAAAAGCTGTTCAAGGACTTAATATAACAAACTCTAAAGCAATAGGTCAATTAATTGAAATTAAACATGTGACAAATGAGGATTTTGATGATGCAAAATTGACTTATGCTGTTAGAAAAAAACAGGTAAACACGGCTTTAAAAATGGAAAATGGGAATCCAATATATTCGATAAGTGTGACATTAGGAGTAGAACTTATTGAAATTGTTGGAAGCAAAAATGATATGAAATTAAACAGTTTGTTCACAATTTTAACACCTGAAGTTAGCAGTAAAATTGAAGCCTATTGTAAAGAGGAATTTACAAGTGCATTAAAAATAATTCGTGAACATAAAGCTGATGTTTTAGGTTTGAGTTTGATGATGCAAACTGCAGGCGGAGAATTTAAAGAGTTTTATAATAATCTTGAAGATAAAGAAGATATTTTAAATCATGTCAACTTCCAATTGACAGTTAGATGCAAAAGTGAATAAGGAAAGATAAAAGCACAAGATTTTTTGTTGATTGTTGCACAAGGACTTCAAAATCTTGTGTTTTTGTTTTGAAAAAAAATTACCATAAAAAATATCACTTAAGTGAAAACGCAAAAAAATTTAAGTTTTCTATGAGATTTAGTTAACGGCCCTCTCGCGCAGGCCCTAGTAGTTTACTAACAATACATTAAACAATTAGCGTCAATAAAAAATATTTGACTTTGAATGAAATTTGCTTGACGCGGGGGGGGGATTTGCTATACTTATGTTGAAAATTAAAAATCTATATATTTTTACTCTAAAACTGCGTAAAATATTTGATTTACACTCTAAATTTGAGTATAATTAAAGAGTAAAAACGACCTGCTATGCACAAGATAAATAAAGGAGAAAATATGAAAATTTTCAATAATAAAATGTTTATGTATATAGTATGTGTTATTTCTGCTGTAGTATTGGGAATAGGGATAACTTTTGGTTGTTTAGATTTAACTCCAAGAACACAGGATCCAAAATTGCCAGCCAATAGTGCGACAGCACCTAATAATAGCGGGAATTGGACAGATAGTGGGAATTATGATATAGACTGGAAGGGAGATGGTACAGAAAGCGATCCATATTTAATTGAAACTGAAAGACAATTGGCAGGGATAGCATATGAAGTAAATAATAATGGCAAAACTTATAGCAAAGTCTATTTTGAAATAGAGAATGATTTAGATTTATCAGATTATTATTGGTATCCTATTGGCTATGGTTATTCGGCAGGTAAAATCACGCAATTTGATGGCAATATTAATGGTAAATCACATACTATAACCAATCTGTTTGTTAAGAGATATTATTATTATTATGGTTTATCTGCAAATGGAAGCCCCAATATCTCAAATTTAGGAATAGTAAATTTGATACCAACAGGTATGACCTCACAAAGTCATAAATTATATGCCTTTTGTTCAGGTGGAACAATTGAAAATTGTTTTTTAGCAGGAAGTGATATTTCTGTTGCAGATGGATCAATATATGGTTTGGGAGGTTCAACAGTCGTTAATTCCTTTAATTTATGTAATTTTGAAACAACACAAGGTCATTCGCCTGTTTATGGAATAACATCAGGAACAGCTATAAACTGTTTTAATGTTGGTACAGTGAGGGCTGCATATACTACAGACTATAATATAACTTCGGGCACTATTAATAATTGTTATTATGGCAAGGAAAATAATTTGTATAATGCTTCTACTAATACATTAATTGACACTTATGACAAAACCGTAAAATTAAAATCATGGTTTGAAGATATTAACAATTGGAATAGTGAATATCCATGGGATTTTAATAATATTTGGACTATTGATAGCGCTGTTAATGATGGCTTTCCAAGTTTTAAATTTATATATAAATTTGCGGGAGAAGGCACAGAAGAAAGTCCTTATCAAATTTCTAATGCTGAAGATTTAAGAGCTTTATCAAAGTTGGTTAATGCTGGTGAATCTTTTACAGGAGTATATTTCAAACAAACTGCCGATTTGAATATGGGTGGAAAAGTTTGGATGCCAATAGGAGCAAGCAACGAGTCTAGTTTTTGCGGGAATTATGATGGAGGGAATTTTACAATTTCATCTATCAATACTGGCGGAATTTCAGATGGTGTTAAATTTAGTGGTCTATTTGGTTTAATTTCGGGTTCAAGCAATGAGATAAAAAATATTCATATTCGTGATTCAATTTATGCGAGCGTAGGAACCAGGGATCATGGAAGTATAGTTGGATTTTCCAGATCTTCAGATCTTAAAATAAAAAACTGTTCAAGTAATGCAATTTTTAATGTTGATAATAGAGTTGGCGGAATAATTAGTACTGTTAATTCTGGAAGTGCGAATATTTCAAATTGTTATTTTTCCGGATCAGCAATTGGGCAAATAAACAATGGTGGAGGTATAGTTGGCTTAAATAATGCTTCAATAACTATAACAAATTGTCAAAACTTAGGGAATATATACTCTACTAATAATACTAATTCATATATTGGCGGAATTATGGGACAAGGAATAGCCACAATAGAAAATTGTATTAGTAGGGGGACTTTGACTGGACGCAGTTCGCTAGGCTCAATTGCAGGATATTTTAATGGCATAATGAAAAATTGTGCTGGGTATGGTACTTTAATTGTTGGTGATAATTGTGAATATTTCGGAAGTATTGTAGGAGCTACTTCTGCAGCAAATATATCTAATTGCAGTTTTAACGGTGGAAGTAATAGAAATGATCTACCTCTTGTTTATTTAGATGCGGAAGGCACGACAATTACAATAACTAGTTGTTATGCATTAGTGAATGGAAAAGGTATTTATTCAACTGGTGATTTTTCAGGGTATACAATAGTTGCAAATATGAATAATGATTTGCCTATGCAGAATGAATTGTTTGCTATTGCGATTGGCGGAAATACTAGCGAAGAAGTTATTGATTATTTGATTAGTAAAGGTTTTAGTTTAGCATAATAAATTAAAAAGTGGCATCGCCACTTTTTTATTGTCGATTTTTGGCTTATTTATATTTATTGGAACATAAATTTATTAAAGTGACCTAAATATGGTTGCCAAGATTTTTTATTTATGATAAAATATCATGTATATTGCGAAAGGAGGGTTTAATGAAAGAACAAAAACCTAAATTTAAAATGTCTTATGTAATTACGCTTTTATTGGTTGTATTACTTATTTGTGTATTATTTATTCCTAGTGGTTATAAAGGACAAATGCTTGTTGATCGCGAGTATGATGTTCAAGAACTTATAAACGGAACTTACAAGCCTAGTGAAGATTATCAAGGTGAAGGACAACAAATGATTGCTTTCTATTATAAAGATGGAACAGCATATATTCTTGTTAAAGATAGCAAATTTGTTGGTAAATTCCCAAAATATAGTGACTACTATTTCTATTATGAAAAGGGAAATGATGGAATCATCAATAGTGTTCTTGATAAGATCAATGAATATAACAAGGATGCAACTGTTGCTATTCAAGTTTCGGGACCTCAGCCAGATGGAATAAATTGGTGGGACATAGTTTATCCAATTCTTTATATAGGGTTTGGATTATTCCTTGTTTGGATGATTTTCAAAATGATAGGTGGTGCAAACAAGGGGGCAATGTCTTTTGGTAAAAGTAATGCTAGGGCTTATACATCAAACAAAGTTAAGTTTAGCGATGTTGCTGGTACCGAAGAAGAAAAAGAAGAACTTGCCGAAATTGTTGAATTCTTGAAAAATCCTAAAAAATTCACTCAACTTGGTGCAAGAATTCCTAAAGGTGTGCTTTTAGTAGGCCCTCCAGGAACTGGTAAAACCCTTCTCGCAAGAGCTGTTGCAGGCGAGGCAAATGTTCCATTCATTTCAATTAGTGGTTCTGACTTTGTAGAAATGTTTGTTGGCGTTGGTGCATCAAGAGTTAGAGATTTGTTTGAACAAGCAAAGGCCAAAAAGCCTTGTATCATTTTCATTGACGAAATTGATGCTGTAGGTCGTCAAAGAGGAGCAGGGTTAGGTGGCGGAAACGATGAAAGAGAGCAAACACTCAACCAACTTCTTGTTGAAATGGATGGATTTGAAGCAAACGAAGGAATTATAGTTTTGGCTGCCACAAATAGAAGCGATGTACTTGATCCTGCTTTACTTCGTCCAGGTAGATTTGATAGACAGGTATTTGTTAATATTCCAGATGTAAAGGGAAGAGAGGGAATTTTAAAAATTCACGCAAGAAATAAACCTATTGATGAAAATGTAGATTTCAAAACTCTTGCTAAAATTACAGTTGGGTTTACTGGTGCAGATATTGAAAATATGCTTAATGAAGCCGCTATATTGGCTGCAAGAGCAAACAGACCTAAAATTTTAATGACAGATATAACTGAAGGAATTAATAAAGTTATTATGGGGCCTCAAAAGAAGAGCCGTTTAGTGACAGAAAAAGATAAACGCTTAACAGCGTATCATGAGGCAGGGCATGCTATTCTTGCTATGAAACTTCCTCATTGTGATGCAGTTCAAGAAGTATCTATTATTCCTCGTGGTGGTGCAGCCGGTTATACTATGCAAAGACCTGAAAATGATGACCGAAATGACACATTCAATCATCTTATGGATGAGATAGCTATGTGTATGGGTGGTCGAATTGCTGAAGAGTTGATTATTAAAGATATAACAACTGGTGCTTCTGGGGATATCAATCATGCAACAAAACTTGCACATGATATGGTGTATCGTTATGGAATGAGCAAGCGTCTTGGATTTATGAGTCTTGACACTTCAGAACAGGTGTTTATTGGAAGAGATTATCAAACTAAAAATTCTTTTTCTGATAAACTTGCTGCAGAGGCTGATGACGAAATTAGAGAAATTTTGGATTATAACTATAAGCGTGCTAAGAAAATTTTGGCAGATAATGTTTCACTTATGCATGAAATGGTTAAACTCTTGCTTGAAAGAGAAACTATCTATAAGCAAGAAACAGACCTTTTGCTTGAAGGTAAAACTGCTGAAGAAGTGCTTTCCATTATGGAAAAGAAAGATAAAGAGCAGAAAGCAAAGGAAGCTAAACAACGCGAAGCTATGCAAAAAGAAATGCGACTTGCTAGTTATCGTCAAAAAGTTGTGGATGGCGAAAAACTTCTTATTAGTGGCATCATAACTCAAGAAGAATATGAAGTTATAAAGAAAGAATATGAAGCTTTTGCAAAGGAAATGGATAAAGAAAAGACTAAACCTGAAGAAAAAAAGGTTGAAAAACTTGAAGAAAATAGTGCAACTCCAAAGCCAGCGGTTAAGAGAGTTGTAAAGCCTAAGACAGAAAAAGAGGCTGACAAAAAGCCTATAAGCAAGAAAAAGTCGACTGACAAGAAAGATGACAAGGAGTAATATATGACTGAAAATTTACAAGAAGTTGAAAAGCAAGAGAATGCCCAAGTTGTTGAGGTTAAAGAGAGCCTTAATGATGAGGCAAAGAAAAATCAAATATTAGAAAAGTATATGGCAAGAAAGAGTTTTAAGAGCAGAATGAGTTATCTTATAACTCTAGGAATTAGTCTTGTACTTGTTGTAGCTGTGCTTGTGTTAACTTGTGTTCAAGTTTCAGTTAAACCAAACTTTTTAAACAGAGGTGAGGTTGCATATTATGAAGTTAATTTAAATAGCAATTCTGCGGTGTTTAATAATGAACATAATCAATTTAATAATATTACAAATTCGTTAAATAACGCTTTCTCTATGCCATTATTAACATCTATTTTTACAGGTCAAGTTAGTGGATATTCTATTGCTGAAGGTGAAACTCAATCAACTTTTAATCTTACAAATCCAGAAAGTACAATTGGAAGTTCAAATTATATCAAAGTTGTGTTCGAATCAAGACAAAAAGTTAGATACAGTGATGGCAGTGTTTACAGTTCTGTAAAGAATGTTGACCTTAATCAAGTTGGAGAAGATGGCGAACAAATTGGCTTGACTTATGATTGTTTCTTTGTTGTATTGCCAGAAAACAATGAGTTCCAAGACATCACAATCTATATTCCAACTTATGGCAATTATTTTAGAAATCCAAATTTCGATGAAACTGTTGCAACTCAAATGAAAATTAATGTTAAAGTGAACTTAAATGGATTAACTCAAAAGTTAACAGACATAATTGAAGGTTAAAAAAAGAAGTGAAATTCACTTCTTTTTTTATTCGTCTGTTTTTTGAAGTAACCTTATCAATCGTTGTTTTAGTTTATTGATATTATTTTTATTTAACCTTATAACTACAAGTATAATTAATTCAATAATCATAAACAAGAAGAATGCAAGAATTACTTGACCTGAAAAGTTTGTCATATTGAAGAAAGCTGGCATTATAACATTTGCAATTATAAGCCCTAGTAAACTTAAGCCAACTGCAATTCCACGAATCAGAGTAGGCGGCATTGTTAGGGAAACTAAGTTTAAAAGTCCAGTATAAGTTAAAACCATAACGCAAAGAGTGTCAATTTCAGACTGTTCAAATGAAACAGGTTCACGTGATGCAAGCACAACGATTAGCAGTATACTAACAAACATTATCAATGCTCTAGGTATAGCACGTTTCATAACTTGTGGAATAAAGTTTCCTCTAATTTGATTTGTGTTAGGTTCAAAAGTTAAAATAAAGGATGGAATACCTATTACAAAGAATTCAAGTAAGAACATCATTCTTGGTGTGAAAGGGTATTTAAGGGAGAAGATAAGTGTAGTTAAACTCAATAGTATTGCAAAAAATGTTTTCATTAGATAAAGGGCAGAGGAGTTTTGAACATTATTTATCACCTGTCTACCTTCTTTAACAACAGCTGGGAGTGATGAAAAATTGGAATCTAAAAGTACAATTTTAGATATATTTCTGGCAACTTCACTTCCGTCAGCCATGGCAATGGAACAATCTGCTTCTTTTAAAGCAAGTGAGTCATTAACTCCATCACCAGTCATGGAAACAACATTTCCTTTTGTTTTTAGGGCTTTGATAATTGTATATTTTTGTTCTGGTGTCACACGACCAAATACAGTGAATTGGTCTGCCATTTGTTCAACCTCTTTTAAACTAAAGTTTTCAAGGCTTACAAATTTTTCACTGTCTACAACACCAACTCTTGATGCAATTTTAGAAACTGTTGCAGGATCATCACCAGAGATAATTTTGATGACAACACCATTTTCTTTAAACCATCTTATAGTTTCAATAGCATCCTTTCTAATATGTTCTTCAAGAACAATCATTGCAATAACATTAGATTTTTCGCCACTTATGTCCTCTTTAAATTCACTTTTAAGTTCTGTTAATGCAACAACTCTAAGACCTTTAGATTGAGCGTCTTCAATATATAGTTTTTGTTCTGCTGTGAGTTTACATTTGATAAATGAGGTAGCACCAAGAAAATATATTTTTCCTTTTTCAAGTTCTGTGACCGAATGTTTGCGTTCGGATGAAAATTCGATAACATTTCTTGCCTTAATAGTGTCAATCTTACCAAATTCCTTTATAAGTGCATTGGATGTTGCATTCACGGATTTTTGATTATATAACACACTAGATAAAATATTTTTTATTGTACTTTTTCTTTGTTTAGAGAATGTTTTAAATTCAACTACATCCATAGTTCCATCGGTGATTGTCCCTGTTTTATCTAGACAAAGTACATTGGTTCTAGACAGCATTTCGATTGAATAAAGGTCGCGAACAAGTGTTTTTTTCTTTGCAAGTTTAACAACGCCAACAGCAAGTGAGATGGTTATAAGCAAAAACATTCCAGCAGGGATCATCGCAACCAATGATCCGCTTGTACTTGTGACAACTTCGTTTATGTCAGCCCCTGGCATGTTATATTCCTTCCAGAAGGTGAGTGCTCCAATAGGAATAAGAGCAATCCCTATATATTTAATAAGTCGATTTATATCTTTGAAAAGATTGCTTTGTGGTGCTTTAAATTCACGGGCCTTAGCAGCAACTTGAAACATATAGTTTTCTTTGCCAACTTTATCAATCCTTGCATAGCAACTTCCTGAAACGATATATGAACCAGAAAGCAAGACGTCGTCAGCATGTTTGACAATTGAGTTTGATTCACCAGTCAGCAAACTTTCATTAACTTCCACCTTGCCGTCTATTAAAATGCAATCGGCAGGGATTTGATTTCCATTATTTAAAATAATAATATCATCAAGAACAAGACTTTCGGAATTTACATCACATTCTTGTCCATCTCTCACAACTCTCACATGAGGCATTGTTTGCATAGAAAGTTTTTCTACTGTTACTTTGGCTCTAATCTCTTGAATGATTGCAATAGCAGTGTTTGTTATAACAACAAAGACAAATAGTAAATCTTTATAAGCTCCAACACAACATAGGGCAATTGCAATGGCAAGCCAAATCATATTGAAAAAGGTGAATATATTTTTGCAAAATATTGCGAGATAGGATTTTGAAGTTTTTATTTTTGTATTGTTTACAAAGTTTCCTGCAATTCGACTATCTACTTGTTCCTTTGATAATCCTTGTTGAAAATCTGGATTAAAACGAATAATAGGTTTAGATATTTCGACTGCCTCTTTTTTGGAAAAAGGATTAAGATCTTTTATAGACAATTTCTTTTTAAATTTATTAGAAAATTTATGGGCTTGATTTGCTTTAAGTCCATTGATTTTCTTTTTTAAAATAAGATTAACTATAATTTCTTTCATTTTATTTTAATAATAGTATATAAATTTTCACAAGAAAAGTCAATTTATTGTATGCTAAAAAGTTGACATATCGAACAAAAATCGTTATTCTTTATATAAAGGTGGGGTTTATGCAATTCAAAATTCCTGAATCATTAAAAAAATTGTCAAAACTTCTGCACAATAATCTTTTTATTGTGGGAGGCTTTGTTCGCAATAGTCTTATGGGGCTTCCAGTAGATGATATTGATATTTGTAGCGATATAACTCTTGATAATTTGCAAGTTTTGTTGGCGGAAACTCCTTTTGAGGTTAAGGTTAAAAGTAAAACTTTAGGTACAGCCATTATTACCATAAAAGATCAAAAGTATGAATATTCTTGTTTTAGAAAAGAAGTTTATGGTAAGGATGGTAGCCACGCACCAATTTCTGTTGAGTTTATAAAGGAGCCAAGAGAAGATGCTATGCGCCGTGACTTTACAATTAATGCTTTATACTATGATATTGCTAAAGATGAAATTTTAGACTTTTATAGTGGCGTTGAAGATATTAATAAAAAATTGCTAAAGACTGTAGAAAATCCTGAATTTGTGCTTTCCAATGATGGTGTGCGAATTTTAAGACTTTTTAGATTTCAATCTGAACTTGGGTTTAAGATTGATCGAGAAACTTTGACAACTGCCATTAAGTATGCTCACAATGTTAAAGCTTTAAATGGTGAAAGGGTTGTTTATGAAATGGAACGCATATTGCATAGTTCTCAGCGTTATCCAGGGCATAGTAAAAATAATGCATTTATGAAATCATTTAAAATCTTTAATAAGTTTGGGCTTTGGGCATGCTTTGGAATTGATGTTCCAAAATTAAAATTAAAAATGGTTAAAAAGGCTGAACACAAAACGCAAGGCTTTTTGGTTGACCTTGTTGATACTGTAAATCCTATTTCAGTTTCATATTATCTCCAACATTTTTTGACCAATCTTGGGGTTAATAAAAAAGTTATGATAAACCTTATAAACATCCTTTCTGGTTATTATGATGCGTTGAATGGACTTGATAACAAAAGTTATTTCTTTAAGTATTTTGAAAATTTTGCAACAATACACAAATTATTAATTCATAAGTCAGCGTTCTTGGCTTCTAAATATGAATTTTTCTATAGATATATTATAAGCCATAAACTTGTTATTCAAGCCAAAGATTTAAAGATAAGCGGCGATGATATAAAAAAGGTCGCACCTAATGTTGATCCAAAACGATATAAAGCAATAATGAATAGTCTTTTAAGTGATGTGTTTGATGGCAAACTTCAAAATGAAAAGAAAGATCTTTTAAAAGCATTAGATAATAAACTTAAATATTTATAAAAGGGATAGTTTTATCTCTTTTTTATTACACATAAAAACAACTTTTTTTTACATAATAAACTTAGAGGTTTTTTATGAAAAAAGAAAAGGATTTATCAAAAATTAATAAAAATAAAGTAAAAAGTGAAGATAAAACTCAAAATAACGAAAAAAAACAGAAAAAACACATAGGTTTACTTTGGCTTTTAGGTGTTTCTTTTATTTGTGTGGGCTTACTTCTGTTCTGCCAATTTTATTTTGGAGATACTATCAATGACAACACGGTGTTTTATGATGGTACTACAATAAATGGCGTTGATGTTTCTGGATTAAATCAAAAACAGGCAGAAAATGTTGTAGGGGCAAAGATGCTTGATACTCTAGATGAAGTTTCTTTAACTTTTAAATATGAAGATAAAGTTTGGGAATTTTCAGGTAATGATTTTGAGGTTAATGTAAATATAGGTGAACAACTTCAGGAGGTTATGAGTTATGGCAGAGAAGGTAATATTTTTGAAAAGACAAAACTTGCAAATAAAATCAAAAGAGAGGGGTTAAATTATAATATATCTTATACAAAACTTCTTGCTGGTTTAGATAATAAATTAGATGAATTAGCTAGCAAAATAAATACCCAAGGACAATTTTCTAATATAGAATTCAAGCCAGATCAAGAAGTTATGTTTATTATTCAAGAGCCTCAAAATGGTGTTATGGTAGATAAACAAGAATTAATTTCAAGGTTAGATAAAGCTTTTGCATTATCAAAGCAAGTTGAAGTTGAAATTCCTGTTCTTCCAGTTATGCCAGAAGGTGAAAAAGAAATGATTATTACAGATATTTCCATGCGTTCTCGGTTTTCTACAGATTATTCAACTTCATCGCTTGCCAGAAAAAACAATGTGAAACTTGCTTTATCTAAATTTAATGGAATGATTGTAGAGCCAAATGAAGAAGTTTCTTTCAATTCAATAACAGGTGCGAGAAGTGAAGAGAATGGTTATCAAAAGGCAACCATTATCAAAAATGGTGTTTTCGTAGAAGGCAGTGGTGGCGGTGTTTGTCAGGCATCTACAACACTATATAATGCTCTTGTTTTAAGTGATATTGAAATTTTAGAAGTTCATCACCATTCACTCCCAGTTTCTTATGTTCCACTTTCTTCTGATGCAATGGTTAGTGAAGGATTTGCGGATTTAGTTTTTAAAAATACAACTAATGCTCCAATTTATATCAAAACCTTCTGTGATGACAAAACCGCAAGTGTACAAATTTTTGGGGTGAGTAATGAAGATGGGGAAACTCGAAAAATTCGAAGTGAACTTGTGGAGATAATTGCACATAATGGAGATAAAATTGTGGAAGATGTTTCAGGCGAATATTCATCACAGGTTTTATATAAGGGAGAATATACTCGCGTTAAGTACCCAAAAGAAGGTTATGAAACAAAGGCATATTTACAATATTTTAAGGATGGAGAACTTATTAAAGAAAAGGAAATTCGTCATGACTACTATTGGCCACAAGATGGTGTTGTAGTTGAGGGGCATGAACAAATTGGTCAAGGAATGACAATTCCTGAAAGCGATGTTAAACTTATACCAGCACAAAAGGTGACAGATATTCATCTACAAAATGTTCGCAATAAGTTTAAAACAACCTATCCAAATGCTTATGAAGCATAGTTGTTAAAAATTTATTTCATAATAAAAAACATTTCATTTTCTTTAACGGAAGATTGAAATGTTTTTTATTAATGTAATTTTAAAAATTTAATTGTTATTTTTCTTTTTTTTGAATATATTTGCCATAAAATTTTCTATTTGAGTTTTATATTTACTGGTTAAAATTATTAATGCCAAAGCAACAACTATTATAATTGCCCAAACTATAAGTCCCCAGCCATGATAGGGGATTATTTCTCCACTTGAAAAATATGCTGTTGTTATTATTCCTACAGGACGTGTCAAAAATTGTGAAACTATAAAAAATATCCAACTCATATTAGTTATGCCTGCAACTAAACAAAGCACATCGTCTGGGAAAAATGGAAGAAGCATCATTATAATATAACTATATTTTCCGTTATCTAGAAATTTTACCCATTTATCACAAGTTTCTTTGCCTACCATAAATATAACTAATTTTTTGCCAAATGTTTTTCCTAGATAAAATGCAAGTGCTGAACCTAGTAATATTCCTGCCAAAGAAAGTAATGATGCTTGCAATGGTCCATAAACAAGAGTTCCCGCAATAACCACCATAGAAGCGGGTAGTGGCACAAAGGTAACCTGTAAAAATTGCAGAAGTACGAAGATAACTCGTCCATAAAACCCCATATTTAAAATTAAATTTTTAATTTTTTCTGCAGAGTTAACATATTCCCAAAGCCCTGTAAAAATTAGAAGTGCATAAGTTCCGCCTAAAAATAATGCTAGTCCAAGCAAAACAATAAATATATGTAAAATTTTCTTGCGTTTAGAAAGGATTTTGTCCATAAGTTTATTATAAGTTGTTTTTTTATTTTTACTCTTGATTTAGCTTGGAATATATAAAACAAAACCTTTTCTAATGTTTTTTGGTGATATATTATTAACTAATAAAATTGTTGTAGGATTAACATTAAATTTTTTGGCAATTGTATTCAAATTTTCACCTTCTTTGACACAATAAAGTTCTTGATTAATTATTTGCATAACCTTTCTCCTTAAAAGTTTTCTCAATTATATTGTATTAAACGGGGTTTTACTTTAATACATTATTTTAGGAGTAGCCATGAAGTCGTTGTTTAAAACTGTTGCATTAATAACCTTTTTTTCTATTTTAACCCGAATTATCGGTTTCTTTTTTAGAATTTATCTTTCTCGAACTATTGGTGCGGAAGGGCTTGGTATGTATCAAGTGGCTTTTTCAGTTTTCATGGTATTGTTGACGATTGTTTCAAGTGGTATTCCTTTAATTATTTCTCGTTTAAGTGCTGGTTATAGAGTTAAAAAGGATGGCAAGAGTGAAGGCTCTCTTGTTTCTACTGCCTTGATTTTTGGACTAGTTATCAGTATAGTTATTTGTCTGGTTGTTTATCTTTTTAGAAATATTTTTGCTGGACTTTTCACAGATCAAAGGTGTATTGAAATTTTAATTGTGCTTATTCCTTCGCTTGTGACAAGTGCAGTTTATAGTGTTTTTCGCGGAGCATTGTGGGGGCAAGGCAACTATTTTGCACTTTGTGTTAGCGAACTATATGAACAGGTTTTAAGAATATTTATTTGTGTTTTGATTGTTGGTTCATCTCTTTCAGCAATAGAAAATGCTTTGAATGTAGCTTGGAGTTTAACTTTTGCTTGCATTGGTTCCATGTTGTTTGTTATGCTTTTATTTTTCTATTATGGAGGAAAACTTAAAAAACCTTCTAAGCGAGTTTTTAAACCTTTATTTAAAGAAAGTTTACCGATTACAGGTATTAGAGTTGCGGGGAGTTTTATTCAACCTCTTGTAGGTTTAATAATTCCTGCAAGACTTATTTCTATTGGTTATACAAATAGCCAAGCTATTTCACTTTATGGCGTTGCTGTCGGGATGACTCTTCCTCTTCTTTTTGTGCCAACTACTATTATTGGTTCACTTTCAACCGCTTTAATACCTGACATTTCAACCGCTGTGGCAAAAAATGATACAAATTATATTCAATCACGCGTTCGAACTTCAATTCTTTTTGCTATATTTGTTTCGGCTCTTTTTATTCCTGCCTATATGGGAGTTGGCGAACTTGCTGGTGTCTTTTTATATGACAATGTTTTAAGTGGAACACTTCTTCAGGCAGCTGCTTGGATAATGCTTCCAATGGGAATAACGAATATTTCTTCTGCACTTTTAAATTCTTTAGGACTAGAAGTTAAGAGTTTTATCAATTATGTTATTGGTGCTGTTTGTATGTTTATTGCAATGTGGTTTCTTCCAAGCTTGATTGGAATTAACGCACTTGTTTGGGGAATGGGAATAAGTTTTGTTGTGACAGCTGTTTTAAATATTCGCATGTTAAAGAAAAAAACAAAAATTAAACTTAAACTATTTAAACCATTATTTATTTTATCTTTGCTTATAATTCCTTCGGCAGCACTTTCTTCTTTCGTGACTTCACTGTGTAATAACTTTTTCCCTTCTTTTATTTCTATATGTTTAGGAGGTGGAGTTGCAGTTGTAAGTTTTGTTCTCTTATGTGCAGTTTTCAATGTTGTTGACATTCAATTTTTCTGGAACATGACAAAAAAGAAATTTGCGAGAAAACCTAAAGTTCAGGCAAAGGCATAAAGTCTTGTTCACATGCATATCTTTTAAAATTTTGTTCACCCTAAAAGTATGGTGACGATAGTTTTAAGAGCAATAATTATTTATTTAATTGTTTTATTAATTTTTAGAATTATGGGCAAAAGGCAGATTGGTCAAATGCAACCTTTTGAACTTGTTTTGACGCTCATTATTGCCGATCTTGCAACAATTCCAATGGCAGAGGTTAGTGTTCCCGTTTTGCATGGCATTGTTCCACTTTTAACACTTACTATTTTGCACTTTATCTTGACTTTAATTTCAAAAAATAGCACAAAATTTTCTAAATTTATTTCTGGCAAACCTGTTATTATTATAAATCCTAAGGGTATTGATTATAATGCTATCAAAATGCTCAATCTTTCAATTGACGATGTTTTGGCAGCTCTTAGAAATTGTGGATATTTTTCTATATCGCAAGTCCAGTATGCTATTATGGAAACCAATGGCAAAATTTCTGTTATGCCAAAAGCAGAGTTTGCCCCAACTACAAATGGGGATATGAATACTGGGGTAGAGGAAAGTTTTGTGCCTATCACTTTAATAAGTGAAGGAAAATATATGGAGGAAAATATAAATTTAGCGGGTATTAGTAAAGAGAAAATAGATGAACTTATCAAGGCTAAGGGGAGTAAAAGTTTTAAAGATGTTTTACTATTAACGATTGACCAGTCTGGCAAAACATATTTTCAACCTAAAAAAGGAGAAGGGGTTAGTTTTACTAGTAGTGAGGTGATGGCAAATGAATAAGATATTTCATTACATAAATTTCACGTTAATTTTTCTCTTTCTTGTGGGTATTTGTATAGTTGAGGAGGTTATTGTTTCATCTTCTCTTAAAACGGCTCAAAATGATGTTTATGCTATTGAACAAGTTTTAGAAGAAAAAAATGCTCTGCATGATGCAGAGCTGATCAATCTTGTAGACAATATAGAATATAGATGGTCACAAAATGAAAGCAAAATGTGTTATATGGTCAATCATAAAAGTATACAAGAAATAGGTGTTGAGATAGCAAGATTAAAAGCTTGTATTGTGATAGATAATATTGATGATTTTAGAATAAGTTTAGAACATATAAATTTCTATTGCCAATCATATTTACATTTTATGGGTGCAAGTATACACAACGTTTTATAAAATAAAAACTAAAATTAAGCAAACCACGGCAAGAGCAAAAGAAATTGCACCACCACAATAAAAAAGTGCATTTTTAGTTTGTTCACTTAAAGGCTCGCGTTTTGGTTTGCTTTTTTCGTTTAGAGATGTTTGTTTAGTTGTATTATTTACTTGAATATCCATCTCTTTACTTTGAAGATTCTGTGAAGCTGCATTATTTTCAGTATTTTGTGATGTTGGGGGGCGAGGTGGTATTGGTCGTGGTGGAGGTGGTATTCTTCTATTTTCTTCCATATTAAACTCCTATATATAAATATATTACAATAAATATCAAAAAAAGCAAAATGATTTAGCATTTTACTTTTTTATTCTATAAAATTATATCCCCAAAAAGCTTCGATAGTATGATCAACCGTTAAAGTTTCTATTAAGAAAGTGATAACATAATTTTCTGTGCTTTTTAAAGTTAAACTTTCGTCAAGATATATTTGACTGCAAAGTGAGATTTTGTTTTGTGCAGGAAGTGTATCTTTGAAATAATAATAACCATCATTTTCATTAAAAATCCAATTTTGAGTAGTTATAAGTGAAATTGGTTGAAACTCATTTGCCGAAGTATAAACATAAGCTTTACCTCTAACATAAAATTCATAATCTTGTTCATAATTTTTGATTGCGACTATTTGATTTAATTTTTCGCCACATAAAAATGAGCCATTAAAATTCAAACTAACAGCGTTTGCAGAATTTTTGTTGGCTTCAATTTCAATATTATTGCCAAGCTGAAAATCTGTGACGCGTGTATTATCATTACTAAAATACCATCCTGAAACACCAAGGTAGATTGAAAGGGCAAGCAATGATGCAAGAATAATTACAGCAAACAGCCAACTATAAAAATATTTATCTTTTTTCATAATTCCTCTCGTTTTAGTGTGTTAGTTTTTTATAATTTTTATACTTTTAATATAAAAAAGTATTTTATTTGTTTTTTAGTCAATAATTTAGCCATGAAAAGATTAGTTGCATTTTTATTCGTTGGTAGTTTAATTTTCGCTTTATCTTGTTTTGGAAACTTTGACTTGCTTGGTCATGATAAAATTTCAAAAGTTTGTGTTGTTACAAATTATCAAGTTGTTTCTGCAGAGTGCGATAATGTTATTAAAAGTGGAAATCAATTTTATTATTCTGGCAGCAGGGATGAAATAAAAAAGCAATTTAAAAATTTAGATAATGTTGATGGAGTAATTTTATATTTTCAAAACTCGTCATTAAAAGAAGTAGCAGATTTTTATAAAATTGATTACTATCGAGGAGGTGATGTAGAAGGAATGTCTATTTACTATGGCTATAGTCCGTATTATAAAGATTTTGAAAATATTAATAACAAAAAACTTAATGTGCAAATTGCAATCAATGGAGAAGAAATTATTGTTGGCTTTCCTGCAATATTAATTGGATTTTAAGATAAAAGTTTTTGTATAAATACTTTCCATTGTGTCAATAAAGAGTTTAGGAGGTAAAAATATGGAAATCAAAAAAAGAAGTAGGGCAAAGGAGTTTTTTAAAAGATTTGGGGCAGTTATAGGTGGTGGTGTATTAGTGCTTGCATTAACAGTAACAGGACTTACTTTAGGCTTGACTAGTGGAAATCAATCAGTTATTCCGCCAGATGATGATCAACAAGTGTCTACGGGAGAACTCAAGTTTTCGCTTCCAATGACAAATCCAGAAGTAATCAAAGACTTTTCTGCAACCGAACTTCAAGAGAATGCAGCTTTAAATCAATGGGAAGCACACAAGTCTATGGACTTAACTTCAAGTGATGGATTTGTTTATTCTGTGCTTGATGGCAGTGTTTTAGATGTTGGCTATAACTACATGGAAGGGCAATATATTATTGTACAACATAAAGATGGTTTTGTGAGTACCTATGCTTCTCTTGGGAAAGATGTTCTTGTCCAAAAGGGAGATAAAATCACTGCTGGACAAAAGCTTGGCGTAGTTTCACAAACTGCAACTAACGAAAGCGACATGGATGCTCATTTACACTTTACTCTCAAACTTAACGATAAAAAAGTTGACCCTAACAATTATATCGAATTCCAAAATAAATAATAATTGAAATTAATTATTATTGCAAAAAACAGCAAATATAGAAAATTTGCTGTTTTTGTTTATATTAGTTGCTATTTTTTAAGATTTGTGTTAATCTTATCTAGAAATCTAAATTTTATGGAGGATTTATGAAAACTATAGAAAAAGTTAAACAATTGGTAGCTGAGCAACTTTGTATCTCAACTGATGATATTGCTGATAACGCAGATATTATGGAATTAGGTGCAGACTCTATTGATGTTGTTGAAATGCTCACAACTTTTGAAGATGAGTTTGGAATTACTATTCCTGATAGCAAGGTTGAAGAACTTAGAACTATTCCTGCCATTGTTAAAGTTATAGACGAAAGCAGAAAATAAATCTTCGTGTGTTTAAAAATCACCCCTTAGTCATTCAATTTTGAAACTAGCGAAAAAACAAAGAGAACACCAAAACAACAAGGTGTTTTCTTTTTTTGTGCTTACACTCTCTTAACCAGCAAAAAAACGAATACTTCTGTCGTTGTCACAGGTTGTCGTGAAAATAAATAAAATGCAAATTAAATGACACTCGCCTTGACCTCGACAACAAAGAATATTCGTTTACGCTAGAAAAAATAGAGAGAAGAAAACAAAAAGCAAAAGAGCGGGCTGCGTTACGCTCTGCCAGCAACCGCTCTTTTGCAAATAAAATTGAGCATAGGCGTGTGCTTGGTTGGTGGAGCGAAGCGACACCACTTGTATTATACAAGCACACGCCTAAATGCCAAATTAAAAATTTTTATATTATATATAGATTTTTGATACAAAATTGATATACTGTGATATAATATATTTGCTTATGAGGAGTAAAAATGGAACTAAAAGATATAAATAAAAGGATTATAGATAGGAGCGACCTGTTTTATTGGCAAGCTGAAAGACGTGTCACAGAACAAGAAGCAGCTGATATTTGGAAAGACAGACACGCAGCGATTAAAAATGACGAATTGTTGAAAGCTGTAAATAAAGTGCTGATTGGCGAAAAATGTGTATCAATTGATGAAGTTGATCCAAACACACAAGAAGCAAATGGAAGTGTAAATTCAAATCGTATTGGCTATTTGGAAAGTGGAAAGAAAGTGATTATTCGCTGCCACCCACGCGGAGTTGAAAATGGTTATTTCTATGTAGAATCTCTCGTTGCTAAGTTTTTGTCTGAATATGGGCTACCAACCTATAAAACTTATGCAATCCACGATTGTGAAAATGAAACTGATTGTGCTTTTCAAGTTATTGAAAGGATTGACGGATATAACATTGACAACTTTTTGCAAGCACACCCAGAAAAAGAACAAAAACTTGTTTTTGAAATGGGAAAGACAATGGCAAATATCCACAAAATCAAAGTTGAAGGATTTGGGCCTTTTGATAACAAACTTGCAAAAAATGGAGTTTTGAAAGGTGTCCATAGCAGTTTTTACAAGTCTGTTCTTGCAGGGCTTGATTTTGATTTGGAAACACTTGTCAAACACAATGTTTTGACAGTAGAAAGAGCAAAACAACATAAAGACTTATTCGTTGCAAGTAAAGAGCTTCTCTCATGTAAACAGGGAGTTTTGGTGCATAATGATTTTGCGGATTGGAATTTATTGACTGATGGACAAAAAGTAAATGGTATTTTGGATTTTGATGAATGCGTTGGAAGTGACCCTGTGACAGACATTGCTTGTTGGAGTTTATTTTTTAAACCTGAGAGATTGAAGGTTTTTCTTAATGGTTATTTCTCTATTGAAAAGAAACCTAATAATTTTGATAAAAAATTTCAACTATTAAAGTTAAGATACTCGCTTGCCAAAATGACACTTAGAACAAGGAGATATTCTTATGAGCAAAGTGATTTTATGAAAAAGATGATAGAGGTTGGTAAAGAAAGTTTGCGAGCGGGTGAACGATATTTTGGATTAATAAAATAAACAAAAGTCGAGATAAACTCTCGGCTTTTAATTTATTTCACTAGTTTCAAAATTTATAGCCCTTAGGGTGATTTTTTTTATATAAAAAAGAAAAAGTTTGAAATTACCAAACTTTTTCTTTTTTAACAGATTTAACAATTATAAAGATAATAACAGCAAGAAGTACAACAGCGCCAGCAATTATAATATAGATAATATAAGAAGCTTTATATTGTCTTCCGGATATAACTGATTCTGGATTAGATCTTGTATCATATCTTCCTTCAAGGGTTTGAACATCTCCATCAGGTGCTTCATCATAAATAACGCAGTAAACATTCCATTCGCCAGCAACATCAAGAGTGTTGAGGTGGAAACTTAAACCAGTTCTATTTTCTTCAACGCCGTCTGCAGAGTAGAGTGCTCTTGTAAAATCGTTATCACGGAAGGCAGGGATATTAAGGTCGCTTTGTTTGTAAACATATTTAGTTCCATTTGAAGTCTTACCTTCTACAAACCATTTAATTAAATTTTGGTCAATATATTTGTAATCTTGTGTGTCAGGAGTATCAGTTTTTATTGAGAATATATAGTCGTTTTGAAGTCCTGTATTTGAATTTGTTATTTGCTTATTTACTTGTGGAGTTGGAAGGTTAGTAGGGGCTGAAGGTCTAACAAAATAAAATTCTGAAGGAATAGAAGTGTTATTGATAGTTAAGGTGAATCTATAAACGCCCCAACCATAATTCAAGTCTTCGTGTTGTTGATTATTATTTGTATCCACATAAACATCAAAAGTAGGAATCTTATTTAAAGCATCAACTGCAGATTCGCTTGTAAAGATAACTTTTGGATTTATGTTTGATCCTTCTGGTCCAGAACCTGCTTCAAAGTGTTTTCCATCAACAGGTCTAACTTGAAGAAATTGAACTGAAAGAGAATAGTTATATTCATTTGCAGGTTGAATAGCAGTTGAGCCTTCTGTATAGCCTACAGTAAAATGACTGATATCTTTCCAGTTAAAAGTTTTGAAAGAAATACCGTCAAATGTTCCATCTCCAACATTTTCGTAGTTGCCGCCAGTTATTCTATATTTAGCGGTCACTTCAATAGAGTTTGAAACAGGTGGTAAGATAGCAGAAACAGACTCGCTGTCTGCTGCGACAATGGTTGAGCCACCTAAGAAAGCAAAGACCGAAGCTACAAGCATAACAAAAGCAAGGACAACAAAAAGAATATTTTTATTAAATGATTTGAATTTTGTCATGATAAATCTCCTTTAATGCAATTATTTTAACACAAAACTAAAATAAACTAAAATGAATTTAATAGATTTTTTCATTTTATTTGGAAATTTTTGCACTTTAGTATATAATTTAATCATGGAAATCTTAGAATTAATAGAAAAAGAGCAAGAAATTGCAAAAAATCAAATGTCTTTTGACTTCGATAATCTTCCTTTCCAGGAAGAGGAAATGCAAGAAGAGGAAAGTTCTGTTTTACCAGAAGAAGCTTTATCTCCACAAAACTACGAATGGATTGGTGAAGAAGTCCTTTTTGTTGCTGTAAAAGTAAAAGGTGAAAATCATAACAATTTTGATTGTGAAGTTTGTGGTAGACCTATGCTTGATTGGGTTTTAATGGCTAGTGGAAAGTGCGAAAAAAAGATTGTTGATGATAATCAAAATATAATTGATGTATTAAAGAATATTAAAACTGACAAACAATATATTGCGGTTTTTTATAGTGATACTCCGCTTGTTAATGTTAATCTTGTTTATAAAATTATGGACTATTTTGCTCGTAATAGATTAAATGCAATGACCTTACTTCGTGGTTATGTTTTTAAAACTTCGTTTTTGCAAACTATAGATAATTTTATTTTGGGATGCTTGGATAAGTTTGATGAAAAAGCTTTTTTACAAGTTAAAGATGTTAATGATTATGTTAAAGTTAGTAAACTTTTACAAAATAAGATATTAAATTATCATGAGAAAAATGGAGTTGCCTTTTTTGATAAATCTTCCGTTATCATTGATGCTGATGTTGAAATTGAGAGTGGCGTTATTATCAAAAACAACAATGTTTTGAAAGGTGACACATACATTGGCAAGAATACTATTTTGCAAGAAAGTAATTTGCTTTATAATGTTATAGTTGGTGATGAATGCAATTTGTTGGCATGCCGTGTTATAGATAGCAAAATCACAAATGGCAGAGAAATTGTTGGAGTTGATTTGATAGGAAGGGAATATTAATGGTTATAATTGTTGGGCTAGGGAATTACGGCAAAAAATATGAAAGCACCTATCATAACATAGGGTTTATGACGATAGATAAACTTGCATCAAAAATAGGCATTGTATTTGATAGGGAAAAATACAAGGCAAGTATAGGTGAAGGCTTTTTTAATGGAGAAAAAATTTTGCTTGCAAAGCCTTTAACATACATGAATAATTCTGGTGAAAGTTTAGCACTACTTAAAAAACAATTTAAAGATGCAAGAATAATCGTTATTGTGGACGATATAGACCTCCCAAGGGGAGATGTTAGGTATCGTCAACATGGTTCAGCAGGCACACATAATGGACTTCGTTCTATTGTGGGGTATATTGGTCAAGAATTTGAAAGGGTCAAGGTTGGCATAGGTCGAGATGAAGGAGATTTGGCAGATTTTGTGCTTTCAAAAATCAAAGATACAAAGCTTTTTGATGAAGCCACCCAAAAGGCATGTGAAATGATTTTAAAGTTAATCAAAGAGGGCTAGTTTTGAAAGGAATTAATGTTAGGTTAAAAAAATTATATCAAAATAGACGCATATCTGGTGCAGGCATTGGTGAAAAAGTTGTTTTGTGCGATAACTTATGTCCGCTAATTTTTTTGTGTGGTGATTTTGCTGAAGCAACTAAAATTAAACGCGGTCTTGAAGGACTAGGCAAAAAAAGCCAGATTATAGCCGTTGCACGCGAAGATATGAACGGTGAAGATAAAAATCTTTTACCTTTTGTTGAGGGGTTAAATGCTTATATAAATAAACAGATTGATGCTCTTATCTTTCTTCCTTGTTCGGCACTTGTAAAGTTTGATTTGTCTATATTTTTAAACCCATTATCATTAAAAATTAATCAAAGATATAATTTAGATGATTTGCTTGAATATATGACAAAGAATGGTTATGAGCGGGTAAGCCTAGTTTCTGCTGGAGGGCAGTTTGCTTTAAGAGGTGATATTTTAGATATTTTTGTTGCAGGAATCGAACTTCCTATTCGTGTAGAATTTTTTGACGATACAATTGAAAGTTTGCATTATTTTGACCCTTCTCAAATGAAAAATTTACAAAGTTTGCAAGAGTATATTCTTACGCCATCAATTCTTCCTTTTGGAGAAAACAATATCTTTGATTTGGATGGCAACAAAATTCTAGATGAACCTAAGCGGATTGAAGATGAATTTCAACTATTAAAGAGTAGTTATAAAACTATGAGCAGTTTTAATGCCTCAAATTATGTTGATTTTGAGGACTTGCTTGTGGGGGCAGATTTTGTGTTTGATAATAATGGACTTGAGAGTGATTACCTAAATCAAAGTCTTGCAACTAGAAATTATTTAACCGATTTTATGGCCTTAAAGTTTGACATTGAGTCTTATTTAAAAACTGGGCTTGGTGTTATTCTTTTTGCTGGAAGTGATAAGGGAAAGGAAAAACTTTGTGAATTTTTCCGTGATAATGGATTAGTTTATCATGATTTTGATAGTGAAACCTTTATGGAAGGCAAATTATATATTTCAAGTATAAATTTCCCTTATAGTTTCAGTTTTTTGAGAGAAAGAATAGTTGCTGTCGGTAGCGACAGTCTTTTCCGTCAACAAAATTCGATTTTTTCAAGGGGTAAACACTCTGTTTTCTATCTTCCAAAATTAGGGGATTATGTTGTTCATTCTTTCCATGGTATTGGTAAGTGCGTGAAGATTGAAAGAATGAGGATTGGCGATTATGAAAAGGACTATTTTGTAATCGAATACAAAAATGGTGGAATTTTATATCTTCCAAGTGAAGAGGCTAACTCACTGTCTGCTTACATTGGAAGTGAGGAAGAACCTAAACTTTCTGCTTTGGGTGGCGGAGAGTTTACTCGCCTTAAAGCCCGTGTTAAAGATAGTTTGAAAGAAATGGCTTTTTCTTTACTTGAAATGTATAAAGAGCGTGAAAAGGCTGTTGGACATAAATTTAAGAGAGATGAATATCTTGAAAAGAGCTTTGATGACTCCTTTGGTTTTCAACTCACTGTTGACCAAGCAAAGGCTATAAGTGATATAAATCATGATATGGAAAGCCATAAAGTTATGGACAGGCTTATTTGTGGTGATGTAGGTTTTGGCAAAACAGAGGTAGCTTTGCGAGCTTGTTTTAAGTGTGCATATAATGGCAAGCAAGTTTGTTTGTTATGCCCAACAACAATTCTCTCTCAACAACATTTTTTAACAGCCAAGGCGAGATTAGAACCTTTTGGTGTCCGTGTTGAGGTTTTAAATAGATTTAAAACTCCTGCTCAAACAAAAGATATATTAAATAAACTCGCTAAAGGCGAGATAGATATACTTATAGGTACTCATAGACTATTGAGTAATCAAGTTGTATTCAAAGATTTAGGATTGTTAGTTTTGGATGAAGAACAGCGTTTTGGTGTTGAGCATAAAGAAAAGATAAAAAATGCAAAACGAAACCTTGATGTTTTATCTTTATCTGCAACACCTATTCCAAGAACACTAAACATGTCGCTTTCTGGCATTAGAGATATTTCAATAATTGAAACTCCTCCAAGAGATAGATTGCCAATACAAACTTATGTTGTTGAAACTAGTGATGATTTAATTCGAGATGTTTTATCTCGTGAAATTTCAAGAGGAGGACAGGCTTTTATTATTTATAATAAGGTTGAAAGTATTGATGAGTTTGCTTTATATATTAAACGCCTACTTCCCAACGCTAAGATTGGAATAGCACATGGACAAATGAATGAACGAGTTTTAGAGGGTGTTATAAACAAACTTTATGATGGAGAATTCAATATTTTTATTTCAACAACTCTTATTGAAAATGGAATAGATCTACCTTCGGCTAACACTATGATAGTTATTGATGCAGATAGATTAGGGCTTGGGCAATTATATCAAATTCGTGGTCGAATTGGTCGAAGTGATAAACTTAGTTATGCGTATCTAACTTATGATAAAAATAAAATTTTATCAGTTGACGCATACAAGCGATTAAGTGCAATAAAAGAATTCTCGAGTCTTGGCAGTGGTTTCAAAATTGCTATGCGTGACCTTGAAATTCGTGGTGCTGGCAATATATTTGGAAAAGAACAGCATGGACATATTGCGAAAGTTGGTTATGACATGTTTGTTAAACTTTTAGATGAGGCTGTTGAAGAACTTAAAGGACAGAAGAAAGAGGAAGGTAAAGAGATTAAAATGGAAGTTGCTATTGACGCATATATTGGCGAAAATTATATTTCATCAAGTGATGAACGCATTGCTCTTTACACAAAAATAAGTGAACTTTCTACAATTCAAACTCGTGACGAGCTTTTAAAATCTCTTGCTGATGGTTATGGAGATGTTCCAAATGAAATTAAAAACCTTTGTTCAATCGCATTGCTTAAAAATATGGCATCTGGATATGGAATTTCGAGGATTAGAATTAATTCTTTTGATACTATTTTGTTCCTTGAAAAGAGGGAAGAAATTATTTCACCAGCTTTAGCAAAATATTTAAATGAATTTAATGCAAGGCTTGCCTTTGATTCCTCGCCAAAGATTATTTTTGAAGGTGGAGGTTCAATAAAACAAAAATTATCGCTTATGATTGATTATTTTGATAGGGTAAGCAAAAATTAAATTGTTCTAAATTATAGAAATTGACCTAAAATGCTTGAAAATATGTGTAATTTGTGTTATTATAGACAATAATTGACTGAAATTATGTGGAGATAAAATGAAAAAGAAATTAACTGGTTTACTTCTTGCTGTTATGATGCTTTCTATGTCTGTTTTTACAGGCTGTTCTTTGGTGACACGAAACTGGGAAAAGTATTATAATTCAATTGTGTCAACTATCAAATATGAAGATAATGTTTTCAATATAACTAAGCGTGAACTTATCAATGGATATAATAGTTTTGGCTACAATTATGAACAATACTATAGTAAATCAAGAGAGGAAGCTATTAAACTTACTCTTGACCAACTTGAAACTAGAAAATTGACTATTTTTGAAGCTGAAAAAATGTTTAAATCTCAAAATCAGGGCGAGATTTTAACTAAAAAAGAAAAAGATTATTTATGGCATGAAACCAATGATGCTTTAGAAGATAACTTTATGACCTATGTTGACAAAGTGACAGGTACTTCTACTTCTAAAGATGAAGAGGAAAGTGATGCTATTAAATTTAATGGTTATTCAAAAAAAGCAACTTTAAATTTAATTGATAACAAATATGAAATCACCAAAACAGAAACTATTGCAGATATTTTAGATGGCTTTGATTATGTTGAAGCCGAAGCAAGAGATATTTCAATAAAAGAAGATAAAGATAAAATTTATTCTAACCTTGTTGATCTTGTTCAAAGCATGAAGGGTAGCAGTGTTTATTCTAAGGCATACAATGAATACAAAAAAGCTCTTGAAAAGAGTGAAGAAGGTTTAAAGTTTAAAGAAAACACAACTGCAGATCTGTTTGCAAGAGAGATAGATAGAATCTATAAAATTGTTTATGAAAACTTTATCGTTGAAAAATATCTTGATACTTTCAAAGGTAAAGATGGACTTGCAGATGTTTCTGTAAATCAAATTCTTAATCGCTATAGTGCAAAAGTTATGAATTCTTACACTCAATATGTGTTAGAGGGTGACGAGCAATACGAAGAAAATGTTTTGAGTGATTTAGGTAAAATTTATTACTTCAAAAATGGCGACCAAGACACTAAGTTCTATACAGTTTCACATATTCTCTTCCAATTCTCTGAAGAGAGTAAAGCAAAATATACTCAAGCAAAAACAGATTTAGATAATAAAAAGATAACACAAGAACAATATGATGAAATTATTGATGATTTAACTGTAGTTCCAACTGTTAGAGCAAAGGGTGATGATGGCGTTTATAATGAGATTGAAAAAAGTGAATATCAATCTTATGAAACAAATATTAATGATTTATATAATCATATTAAAGTTGTGATTGATCAAGCAGGTGATCCTATTGCTAAGGCAGAGGCATTTAATGAATTTATTTATAAATATAATGATGACCCAGGAATTAGAAATGCTGAATACAACTATGTTATGGGTGTAAATAAATCTCAAGCAGAAAGTGCAAGTGAAAGCGATCTTGTTGAACTTGAAGATGGAAGAAAATACAAAAAATATTCTAAAATGGTAGATGAATTCACTCTTGCTGGAACTGAATTATATAATGATGGATATGGTCAAATTGGTGATCTTTCTGGTCTTGTTATGACAGAACATGGTTTCCATGTGCTTATGTATACAGGCGAATGCAAAAATTATTTTGACAGCATTGTTGATGGCTTAAATGGTGGACAAGAAGTATTATTAGGTACTGGAGCTATTGAAACATTATATAATGCAAGACTCAATGTTTGTGTTAACAAAACAATCTTTGATGTAATTTATGAAGAACTTACTCAAGACAATTTTGCTAGTTTTGAGAGTGCCAACACTTCTCTCTTGCGTGAAAAGGCAAGCATAACTCGTTATGAAAGCAAATTTAATGATTTGTTTAAAGCATAAAAATTTAATATTTAAACATTTTAATTTTAAAGCCTTTGTTAAAAGTTTGACAATGGCTTTTTTATTTGTTAATATATAGATATATGAGTAAAAAACGAAAACAAGTTATAGATGAAGATTTGGTTGCTCTTGAAGAAGAGGGACTTGTTTTTGTTGATAATCAATCTCAAATTGAGGTAGCTCAAGAAGAATCTAAGGTTGAAGAAAATGCTTCCAAGGAAGAAAAAGTTTTGGAAGAAAATTTGAAACGAGAGAAACAAAAGTTTCAAGCCGACCAAAAGAAAAAACTTGATGAAGCAGAGCAGGCAGTTTCAAAACAAAGCTCTAAAAAGAAGAAGATTTTAAACTGGACATTCTTTGCATTAAATATTGTTGTAGTTATTGTTATTTTAGTTATTCAACTTAATGGTGAGGGAGGTGTTACATCTCCACAAGGATTAACTTTCTATGGCTGGCCATTTTTGGTGCTTTTAATAGTTTTTGCTTTGAATATATTTTTTGATACCTTTGCAGTTAGTTATTTAATGAAAAAGAGTATTGGCAAATGGCGATTTGGCCTTGCTTATAAGACAAATGCAATTGGAAGATACTATGACTATGTGACTCCGCTTGCCGCTGGTGGACAACCTTTCCAAATAACTTATTTAAAAAGTCATGATATTCCAATTCATTCTGCAATGAGTATTCCGCTTGCAAAGATGGTGTTTCAACAACTTGGTTGGGTTGTTATGAGTTTTATTTGTATGATTGTGTCTTTCACTTCATCTCAATATAATACCTTTGTTTCTGCCACCTCAGTTGTAGGGTTTGTACTTGGCTCATTTATGCTTTTCCTTATTGTTTTTCTTTCTATTAGTAAAAATTGGGGGAGAAAACTTGTTGTAATTGTGCTTAAACTTCTTCAAAAAATGAGAATTTTGAAAAGTTATGAAAAACAATATGAAAAGATTATGAAGGTTATTGAAGATTATCAGTCGGTTATGCGTCAATATGCAAAATCACCTAAAGATTTCTTGATTTTATTCTTTACTTACATGTTTCACTTAGCCATGATTTATATGATACCTTATCTTGTTTTCTCTATGTATAAGGGATTTGACTCAAGTCTATTCTTTGATTTTTATGTTATGACCGTGCTTATTGACCTGGCTTCTAGTTTCTTTCCTCTGCCGGGTGGTACAGGAATGAGCGAATTGACCTTCTCTGCTATGTTTGGTTCATATTTTGCAGGTGGTACTCTATTCTGGGCTTTGATAACTTGGAGATTGTTTTCATTTTATTATTATCTTCTTCAAGGAATTTCAATTATATGCTATGATCAATTTTATGGCAATAGAAAACATAGATGGATTCAGCGTAAAGAAACACTTGTTGAGGAGAGTGTAATATTCAAGCAAGAACAAATCAATCGATTTAGAGCAGAACGCAGTAAAATGCGAAAGCAGGCAAAAAGAAAATAGATAAAATTATAAAATCACGATACTTTCGTGATTTTTTTCTTTTTCTACAAATTTTGACATAAAGTGCAATCTATCGACATAGTTTACTCTGTGGAGGTAAACCTGTGAAAGATTATTTGGTGGAAAGAGTTCTTCTTGCCGCTGGGCATATCAAGGAAACTCATGAAACTATACGAGAGACTGCTAAGAAATTTGGCTATAGCAAAAGTACAATCCACAATGATGTGTGTTATCGTCTTCCTAAAATTGATATGGAACTTTATGAGGAAACTAAAAAGGTGCTGGACGAAAATTTTGCTGACAAACACATTCGTGGCGGTGAAGCCACAAAGAAAAAATATGCAGAAGATGAAAAAAAAGCATAGAACATTTCTATGCTTTTTTATTATATTTTGTCTTTAGAGAAAAATAGTTCTTTAATTTTTTTGATGGTTGTTGTCTTAACTTCTTCTCTTGCCAGTTTGAGATAGTCGCGAGGGTCAATAGTTTTTGGATTGTTTATTAAAACTTCTCGAACCTTCATAGTTGTTGCTAGCCGTAAATCAGTGTCAGTATTAATTTTAACAATATTATGTTGTTTAACAGCCTTTTTTAAGAGATTTTTAGGGATACCGTTTGCACTTTTAAGATCGCCACCAAAACTATTAATTTTTTCAATAACGCTTTCGTCAACTGTTGAAGCCCCATGAAGGACAAGTGGAAAGTTTGGTAGTTGTTTTTCAATTTCTTTGAGAATATCAAATTTTAACGTTTTGTCACCGTTATATTTATATGCTCCGTGACTTGTGCCAATTGCAACAGCAAGCGTATCAACCCCTGTTTTTTCAACAAATTCTTTGGCTTTTATTGGGTCAGTGTAGTGACTAATATCATTGGAAACCTCATCTTCTATTCCTGTTATTTGCCCAAGTTCACCTTCAACTAAAACACCTTTTTTGTGTGCGTAAGTTGCAACCTTTTTCGTTATTTTTATGTTATCTTGAAAGGAAAGGGCGGATCCGTCTATCATAACGCTATCAAAACCAATGTCTACACATTTTTTGCAAATTTCAAAACTTTTGCCGTGATCTAAATGAAGAAAAACACCCTTGTTTTTTCTTGCAATATTAGATAACGCTATGCAATAATCTTCTTGCATATATTTTAAAGCACCTTCGCTAACAGAAATTATGATAGGAGAGTTCATTTCTTTTGCCCCCTCAACAATTCCTTGTAAACATTCCATGTTAGAAAAGTTTAATGCGCCAAGACAGAATCCTTCTTTTATAGCTTTGTTGTAATAATATTTTAAATCTTTTATCATAGTTGCTCCTTAAAATATATTTTACAACATTTTTTTGGAAAAGCCAACATAATTTACTATGTGAGGTTTGATTTATGAAAAAGTTTTTACTTGCAGGACTATGTTTTTGTTGTTTGTTCGCTTTTACCGGTTGCCAAAAATCTGTTGAAGCATTGGTCAAAGAGAATATGAGCGAGATTACCAATTCTTATTATTGGGTTGAAAATAACGATTTTTCTGTTTCTGTTAGTGTTGGAAGCCGAGAAAATCCTTATTTAATAGATGGAATCCATCATGCAATTGTTGATTTTTCTTTGATTATATTTAAAGATAAAACATTTACTTTAAAAGACAAGGAAATTAAATGTAATGTTTATGTGAATGACCAAATCAGCGAAGTTAAACTTGAATATAATCCTATCTCTTATGCTTATATGGTCGACCTTGGTTTTGCAATAAATGAGAAAGACAGTGTTGTGTTTGAATATGAAGGTCAAAAAGAAAGTTTAAAATTAATAAGCAATGATTTCCAAATAACAAGTACAAAGGCTTTAGAGATGTCTTGTCAAAGATTTGCAGAATTGATAGAAAGATATACTGCAGGCAGGGTTTTGAGGGGTGAATGTTATTTGAAGGTTCTTGGCCTCAAAGGAGATGACAATAATCTTTTCTGGTGTTTTACATTTGTTGGGAACGATAATAAAAGTTTTAATTTAATAATAAGTACTAAAGATGGAAGTGTTTTAGCAAGTGATTTTTAAAAGTTTGTAAAGTTTTTGCAATAAAAAATTGTAAAAACTTTTTTTTTGTGATATTATTCTTATATGGCAAAACAAATGTATGAAAATAATAAAGTGCAAGAAAATTGTGTGACAATTGTTGTTTGTACCAAAAAAAGCGATAATAAAGATAGAAAATTAGGCGAGATAAACAGGTTGGCTGAGTCCAGCGGTTTGAATGTTGTCACTTCTTTTAGCCAAAATATCAAAGAGTTTTCGCGTGCTACTGTTTTGGGTTCTGGTAAATTGCAGGAGATTAAACGCGAAATAGAAGGTTTAGAAGAAAAAATCTCAGTGGTTATTGTTGATTATGCTTTAACAGGATCTCAAATGAAAAATATTTCTGATGTACTTGGAATTCGTGTTTTAGATCGTGTGGGGCTTATTATAGATATTTTTGCAACCCGTGCTTTATCTAGCGAGGCAAAATTGCAGGTAAAATATGCTCAAGATAGATATCTTCTTCCTAGACTTAAAGAATATCAAGGAACAAGCGGGCGTTATGGTGGTGCAGGTGTTGGAATGAGAGGCCCAGGAGAAAGTAAACTTGAACTAGATAGGCGTAAACTTGAAAATGAAATGGCAAGAATTAAAAAGGAAATACAAAAAGCTAAAACTCAAAGACAAGTTACAAAACGCTCCCGTGAAAATTCGGGGATCCCAAGAATAGCACTTGTCGGCTATACAAACGCTGGCAAAAGTAGTCTTTTGAATTTGTTGGCAAAGGATCAAATCTATGCTGATGATAGACTTTTTGCTACCCTTGATACAACAAGCAGAAAGTTGTTTTTGGGTGAGGGGAAAAGTGCAGTTCTTACAGATACTGTTGGCTTTATTAGTGATCTTCCGCATGAACTTATTGATGCGTTTTCTTCTACGCTAGAAGAGGCTCAAGAAGCAGATCTTATTTTACATGTAGTTGATGTTAGTATGACAAAAAACATTGATGGTGAAAAAGAATATTTAAAAAATATTCAAGTGACAAACGAGGTTTTGAAAGATTTAAATTGTACAGATAACCGCATTTTAGTTTTAAATAAAGCAGACATTTTGAAAGAACCAATTTTATTAGAAGAAAATCAAATTTTAATTTCAACTAAAACTGGCAAAGGTATTGATAAACTTTTAGACTTGATTAAATCCAAAATATAATATAAATATAAAATTTTTAATCCTTTTGCTCGCTTTATAGTAAAAGCAAAAGTAATTTGATGTATTTTTTGATTTTTCTATGAAAACATTTGGTAAAAATATATAGAAAGTATATAATATTCTTATAAATAATTAATGCAACATTTGGTTGTAAATAAAAGGAAGCAATAATATGAAGAAAAAAAGAATCTTGGTGTTATCAATCCTTATTTCTCTCTTATCTATAGGCTCGGTATTTGCTGGCTTGGCGGGGGGGGGGATTTTTAACTCCGTTAAAAAATAATAATGATGTAAACACATCAAATGCGTTAACAGAGCCAATTGATACATCAAAATATTGGGATGAAAGTGATGAAATTAAAGCTTTGATTAACGCTGGCAAAACAGAAAATCAATGGAAGGGTTCTGGTACAAAGGATGACCCTTATCTTATTTCTTCCGCTATAGACCTTGCTTGGCTTTCGTATAGAATATATAGTAAAACGGGAATATTGTCAAATACAAGATATTTCTATGTTGATAAATATTTTAAGCAAACTGCTAATATTGATGTTTCAAAATATTGGTGGTTCCCAATTGGCGGGACTACAGGCAGAGATGGTTCATCTGTGGGTGGCCGTTTTGCGGGGAAATATGACGGTGACAAACATACTATTTCGGGAGTATTCGTAGATATGTTGAGTGGAGATGCGGGGAAATGGAAAGGTTTGTTCGGTGTTGTCGCAGGTATATCAGTAGAACAAGATGCAGAAATAAAAAATATTGGTGTTGTTGACTCAATAATTAAAGGTGTTTCTTATGTGGGTGGAATAGTTGGTCAAGTAAACAAGTTTGTTTCAATAACAAATTGTTTTAACGACGCTACTATTGATGCTAGTAGTTATATAGGTGGCATAATTGGTTATGCAGGTGAAACCAATAATATAATTATAGAAAATTGTTATAATTCTGGAGATGTGGAAGGCGGGTCTACATATATAGGTGGAATTATTGGTAAAACCTTTGCCCCTGTTAGATCTTGTTATAACAAAGGTATTGTAAACTCTGCTTATGAATTAAGGAGATATGTTGGTGGAATTTCGGGCGATGGTTATAGCACATATGATTGTTTTAATTGGGGAGATGTTCAAGGGCATAATGAAGTAGGCGGAATTTCAGGAAGAGGTTCAGGAGAAATTAAAAATTGCTATAATACAGCAAGAGTTTATGGATCATTTACTGGAGGAATAGTTGGCACAAATAGTTCTTTATCAATGGTTGCAAACTGTTTTAATACAGGTTCAAGTGGATATGGAATAATTGGTAGCTCTGGGACGATTAAAAATTGTTATTATGGAGGTTCATGTACGGCAACTCAAGGCGTGCGAACGGGTACAGATAATACAGTTAAAATAGATGATTTATATAATTTGGCAAGACAAGCTTCGTGGTATTTAGACGCATCTGTGTGGGATTCTTCTTCGCCTTGGGATTTTGAAGATGTCTGGAATATTAGTCCAAGCATATTGATGGGCTTGCCTGTATTTCAGTGGGAGTATCCATACAATTATTCTGGAAATGGAACTAAAGATAATCCTTATATAATTGCAAGAGCTAAAGATTTGATAGCGATGTCAAACAATGTTAACTCTGGTGTTGACAATAGTGCATATTTTAAGCAAACTGCAGATATTAAGCTGACTGGAAAGGAATGGACACCAATAGGCGACCAAGCTAATACCTTTATGGGTAATTATGATGGTGGTAATTTTACTATTTCAGGACTATTTGTTGATAGTGATTTGCCTTATATTGGGTTATTTGGAAATGTTGTTAGTGCAAAAATTAGAAATGTTAATATAAAAGATTCTGTATTTATCTCTACTGCAACTAGTTCTACAAATGTTGGAAGTCTTGTGGGGTATTCTTTAGGAACGACTATTGAAAATTGTTCTAGCAGTGCAGTTATAAAAGCGGGAGAGTCAACTGGGAATACTGGTGGTTTATTAGGTTATGTTGGAGCCTTTACCGGTAAAAATTTAACTTTTAATGGCAGCGTCACAAGCGGAGCTGTAAATGTAGGAGGTATTGTTGGAGATGCAGTTCAACCTAATATTTCAAATTGCATTAATTATGGAAATATTGAAGGTACAAATGCGGCATGTAATGTTGGGGGGATTGCTGGTTCACTTTCTGGAGGAATAAGCAATTCAATATCTAATTGTACAATAACTACTGCAAATGCAGGAGGTTCTATTATTGGGACTGGAAAGATAGAGGTTTCGCTTGCAAATTGTGCGGGTTATGGAGTAGTCTACTGTAGTGATGCAAGTAAATGTGGAGGTCTTGCTGGCGCAGGCAACAGTGGAACAATAAAAATAATTAACTGCTCATTTAATGGTTCAAGTAATTCAAATATTGGATTGTTTGTTGCAAGTAGTACAACGGCTTCACAAAATATTGAAGGAAGTTATAGTCAAATTGGTTCTAGGAAAAATTATTCAAGCGGAGATTTTTCAGGGTTTACAGTAGTAGCAAATATGAATGACGATCTTCCTATGCAAAATGCATTATTCTCTATTGCAATTGGTGGACAAACAAGCGAGGAGGTTATAGAGTATTTGGAAGGCAAAGGATTTAGTTTAGTGGCTTAAAAATTTCGATAAAAAAAGTAGCAAATGCTACTTTTTTTTCTTTGCAAGTTTTTGATAGGTTGAGTTAAGTTTTGTTACGAGAAAGTCGCTGTCTATATCGTGTACTTTGCAAGCTTCAGCAATTGTTTCATTTTCGCTTAGGTGGCAAAAAATACAAAACATTCCAAAGCCAATAAATACATCGCTCATGCCTTCATCCAATTTTAGTACACTTGAAATAGTCATATCTTTTGTTATTTCGAAATCCTTGGTCATATTCCACCTCACATAATTTTTTATAATTATATCATATAAATTTATTTTTGTCAATTTTAAATTCTGCGCTTATTTATTTTTATATAAATTTAATTTTGCAAATTTTGTCTAATTTTAGACTTTGTAAATATTAGGAGATGTGTTTGAATAAGTTTAAAATATGAAAAATATAAAAATTAGTGAATTGATTGCAAAAGATGTTATTGCTATAGATAATGGGGAAAATGTTGGCTACATTTTAAATGTTTGTTTTGAAACCTCTTTAACTAAGTTGAAGGGGTTTGTTGTGGCAGATGAAGAAAGTGAACGAGAAAATTATTTATCAAAAAAAGATATAAAAATTCTTGGAGAGGATTGCGTTTTTATTGATGATATTTTTAGGCTAGAATTAAATTATTCAGGGGAGGCAAATAATCCAATTGGTAAAAAAGTTTACAGCTATAAAGGTGAATTTTTAGGTGTTGTAAAAGATGTTGTTTGTGAAGGGGTTAATCCTTCTCAAATAATCACATCTGTATGCATGCTTCCAATTAATAAAATATATTCGACTGGAGTGGACTGTTTATTTTTTAGTGAAAAAAAGAAGCGTAAAAAAAGGGAGAATTTATTTAATTTTACAAGTGATAATTTATTGCCAAAAGTTGAAGCCCAAAGTTTTGAGATAGGTAAAAAAGATAATTTCTCTAATTTTCAAATAAAAAGCAATAAAAATAATATAGTAATAAATCCATCTAAATTGACTTTAGCTCCAAGTACTCTTTTAAATAAAACCGCAACTTGTGATATTTATGGGATGAATAATGAGATTATAATTAAAGAGGGACAGGTAATAAATCAGGGAAAAATAGATAAAGCTAAAAAGCATGGAAAAATTAATTTATTAATTTTAAATTCAAAATAAAAAATTTAAAAATAATAATTAAATAAAAATCAGCAGAAAATCAATAAAAAAGTTTAATTTTTATTGATTTTTTTATTAATTATTTAAAATAAATAATATTTTAATAAATATTTATTCTTTTTATTTTTAATAAAATACTAATTATTTATTTCGCTTTTATTAAAAGAAATTAAAAAAACAATTTATTTTTATTTATTGATATTTTTTTATTAATTAAATAAATTAAATTTTTATATTTTGTTATTTATTATATATATTAAAAAATATTTATTTATTTACTAAATCGTTTGTATTTTTATGGGCTTTTGTTGTATCATAATAATGTATTTATTTGCATCATTGTTTGACTTTTAAATTAAAACGAGGTAGATGAAAAGTGGTTAGAGTTATTCCTAGAAGAACTAAAGTTAAACTTGAATTTGTTAAGGGTGTGACTGGTCTTGACCTAATTATTGGTGTTGTTGAAGCCGCTATTTTAGGTGTGCTTATTGGTGCAAACTTCCCAGGACATTATTGGATTGCAATTGCGTGGGGGATTTTTGCAATCTCTATGTTTTTCAAAGTTTCTGACAGCGAAAGATTTTATGTGACTATTTCCTATCTGGCTCGCTTCTCTATGCAGAAAAAGAAATATCAAAAAGATCCTGCCAAGGGAAAACCTAACATGCAAAATATTATTCCTTTTGAGGGAATACATCAAGATAGATTTATTTCTTATGGCGACTACTATGGTGCTGTTTTGGAAGTTAAACCAATTTTATTTGGACTTTTGAATGACTTTAACCAAGATAATGTTATTGAATCTTTTGCTAATGCTCTTCGTAGACTTGACGGAGGTCAAACTTGTGAAATAGTAAAAATCAACAAAGCGATGGTGCTTGATAATTTTACATACAACGAAAACAAAAAATACGATCGACTTTTAGATATGATGTATGAAGGTCAAATGAGCCAGGGAGAGGTTGACTCACGAGCTCCGATTTTTGAAGAGCGTGTTTCCTTTCTCGAAGATAAAAATAGAAAAAATAAAATTTATAAAGACTTTTTCTATTTTTGTGTTTTTGATAAAGATATCGAAGCTCTTGAAAATAGTATTAATGGTGTAGCAAGTTCTCTTGCAACTGCACTCGTTCCAGTGACAACCAAAAGATTGTATGGGCAAGAACTTGCTGTTTTCCTTAGAGCAAACTACAATCGTGAATTTGATGAGCGTGAGCTTGAAGGTATTACTTTCAGTGAATATAAAAATTGGGCTACTCCAAATAAAATTAAATTCAAGTCGGCTAAGTATGATATTGATGGACGAAATTATCGTACCTTTGCTATTAAGGAATATCCTCTTCAAGTTGGCAATGCATGGGGTGCTTCCTTCTTCCTTCTTGATAGAACCAAAGTTGTTATGAAATTTAAGCTTGCTCAAAAGTATGAGTCTGAAAAGAAGATTGATAAAGCCATAATGGATATGGAGAATAAACTTTATAAGACTGGTAAAAGTTCAACACAGATTGAACTTCAAACTCATATTGAAACTTTGAGAAACTTGCTTGTAGATCTTAAAAATAACAACCAACAACTTTATGATGTTAATACTTTTATCACTTGTGAAGATTCTGCAAGAAAGGATATTAAAGCAATCTTAAAACAAAATGGTTTTAAGTATAGCGAAATGTTTGCTCGTCAAATTGATGCATTCATTAGTACTGGTATTTCTCAGAGAGATTACATCAAAGAGTATAATACAGGAATCCCAACTTCATCTCTTGCTGGCGTATTCCCATTTGTTTCAAGTGAACTTCAAGATGAAAATGGTTTCTATATTGGTGACAACGAATACCCAGTTTTTGTAGATTTCTTCAAGCGTGATGCTCAAAGAATTAACTCTAACATGATGGTTATTGGAAAGTCAGGTTCTGGTAAGTCATTTGCAACAAGTATGCTTCTAGCCAACTTTGCTGCGGATAATACTAAAGTTTTTATTCTCGACCCAGAAAACGAATATGCTAAACTGACTTATAATCTTAAAGGTAAAATGATTGATGTAGGTTCTTCTCTTCAAGGTATTATCAATCCATTCCATGTTATTCGAGCTCTTGATAAAGATGATGGTGATGATAACAAAAAGAAATATTTTGATGTTGCAAAGAAAGACGATTCTCTAAATCAGCACTTGCAATTCTTGGAACAATTCTTTAGAACTGTGCTTGAAGGAATCCCATCTGATGCATTCGAGGTTTTAAACTCACTAGTTCTTGACCTTTACAATAATTTCAAAATTACCGAAGATACCGACCTTTCAAAGTTAAAACCAACAGACTATCCAACGTTTGATGACCTTTATAAAATTTTAACAGACAAACTTAAGTCTGCAAAAGATGAATTCCTTTTGAATAATCTTCGTATTGTTGAAGCATATATTCGTAAGTTTGCTAAGGGTGGCCGAAACTCTTATCTTTGGAATGGGCCAACTTCGATTGAAACAAATGAAAACTTTGTAAACTTCAACTTTCAGTCACTTATTGCAGGAAATAATCCTACAATTACAAACGCTCAAATGCTTTTGATATTTAGATATCTTGAAAATGAAATCATCAACAATAAGGATTATAATACTCTTCATAAAACAAATAGAAAGATTATTGTTGCGGTTGATGAAGCACATACCTTTATTAACCCAAAATACCCAATCGCTTTGAACTTTATGGCTGCAATGGCTAAGCGTATTCGTAAGTATGGCGGTATGCTTGCGGTTATTACACAAAATATTAACGACTTCGTTGGTTCAGATGAAATTAAGCGTCAATCTACAGCGGTTATCAATGCATGTCAGTATTCACTTATTTTCTCGTTGTCACCAAATGACGTTAACGACTTGATTGAGTTATATAAGAATTCGGGTGGTATCAATGCCGAAGAGCAGAATGCGATTGTGACCGCTTCTGTTGGTCAGGCGTTCGTTATAACAGCACCAACAGCGAGAACAATGGTGCAAATACACCCACTTGATTATGTAGTTTCTATATTCAAATAGAAAAACATCGAAAAGTTTTTGCTTGCGTTTGAGAAAGAATAAAAATAATTTTCTTTTCACGCTAGTAAAAAGAAAAATTAGTTTTCTTGTCTTTCTTTTCTTTTAAAGAAAAGAAAGACAAACTCAAAAATAAAAAGGAGATTTGTATGAGTAAACTCAAAAAACTTGGTTTAATGATTTGCAGTTTTATACTTGTGCTTACAGGTTTTCTTTTTGTTGGCTGTACAAAAACAGATTACTCAAAAATTACATTAACTGCAAGGGTTGGCAATGAAAATGTAAATAGCATTACGCTTGATAAGGGAGATGATATTGCGATTACATTTACTATCAACAATTATTTTGATGGCATGAATGGTGAACTTGAAGTTAGTGCAATATTTGATACAACTGATTGTTTTACATATCAAGTTTCTCATAATGGTAGAGAATCCACAACAGTCATTGTTTCAGGAACAATGGGTGGGCGAGCTCATCTTTATGCAACTACTAAAGAGGGCGGGAAAACCTGTGATGTTGAGATTATAGTAAATGAATACTCAACTATTTTATCTAATAATGATAATAATTTATATATAACTGAAAATACATCTCTTACTCCAAGCAGTAAGGATTTTGTGTTTAATAGTTCTTCCACAAAACGCGACTTAGATTTCTATTTTTATGGTATTAATTCAAGTGAAGATGTAGATTTGACCCTTAATATGATTACAAATAATGAAACTCGTGAGTATATGCGTAAATTTATTAAGGTTTCACTAATTTCACAAAGCGGAAGAAATTATCTTTTGTTTGAGGATGAGGAAGCAAATCTTTATTCTATTCAAGACACTTTAACAAATGATCCACATGTTAATATTCCTTTGCCTTTTGTTCCGGCAACAAAAAATGGAGATGAATTTACTTTTGGTGGTTCTGGAGCTAAGGCTGTTAATCTTGGAGATAGATTTACATTCTTTGCTGTATACAAAGATAACTTAGGTAATGAATTTTTTGTAGTTCGTGATTTCAATGTCTTGAAAGATTTGCAAGGTGACCAAATTTCATATAGTTATAAATTTGATAGTAATAATCCTGAAACAAGAGTTTATCAAGATACAGGCTTGGTTTTAATTCCAAATAAAGAAGATAGGACTGGAAATCTTAGTACAGACTACAAAAAGTTAACACTTGAAATTCAACTTCCTACAGATACTAATCTTGTTGATATGAATTATACTATTCCAGAATATAATGGTGTTCAACTTGTAAATATAGTTAAAAACCCAAGTTTTATTGAAAGCGGGAAGACGATTTATTCTTTAACTCTTACAAGCACTTCTACTACTTCAGTCACACCAGAAGATTTGACTTTTGATATAGATTTCTTTTACAAAGGCTATAGTGATATAAAAGACACAAGCGTTAATTATAAATTACAAATTCCTCTTAAAATAATATATGAACCAGAAACAATGTCAGTAAATGGAGATGCTATCGGCTCAACTAAATATACTTTTTATAACAATTATGCGGCAACAAATGTTGGTTGGCAGGAGTTTAATATAGAGTATGCTCCTAACGATGGGGCATTTAATGCACTTGAAATTGAATTTAATCCAAGTCAAGTTATCATGATGTATCGCGGTGTGCAAAATAGAACTGGGCATGCGGTTTTAGATAATCTTAATGCTCCAATATATTTTAAAGGTGTTGATGGAGCTAGAGAAATCGAGGATGGGATTATTAGTTTGCATCTTAAATATTTGATCTTAGAGGAAGGTCAAATTGATTATGTAATTCCTTACTCTATTATCACTGGCGCAAGCAGAATTTCCTTTGCTGAAGATGATCATGCAACTTACGGAATATATGTTGGGCAGGGCGATAATGCAGTTTATAATCAAGGACTTTTTGCAGATGCTTATTTTCAAAGAATAACCTTCCAACATATAGGAGAGGAAGATGTTGTTGAATTAAGAGCTAATGGCAATGCTATTAAAGTTGATGAAAAATATTATCTTTCTTTTGATATTTTTGGCAAGGCGTTGGGCATGGGAAGATACAATATAACTCTTGATAATGGTACAAGCATTACAGCTGTGTTCAGGGTTATTGAAACTTTAGATAGTATTTCAGCTGTTGTTCAGAGTGATAATGGCAGTGTTTCACTCAATGAAAGTAGGGAAGATTCAACCTTATTATATATAAGGAATAAAGATAATGTTACTTTTGGTGAAGAAGCAATTGTTTATTTAAATGCAAATGGTAAGCAGAATTCCAATGCTATTGTTAATTATAATTTAACTAGAACTGGAAATGGTTTTAGTTCTAATGAAAGATTGTCGGGGAATATTACAACCACTATCAGGACAAACGATATTGGAAATGGAGCAGTGGAGTATTCAATCGAGGGCTATAATGTTGAGAATTTTAAACGAAATAGTCAAACATTAAAGTACACAATAACAGTAGTTTCTTATAATTTAATTGAAGGGCTTGACGTTATCAAAATCCATGATGGAAATGGTGAATATGCTGATAAAGTTAGTGCTGGTAATGTGACAGTTTACTATGGCACAAACAACACAAGCAAAAAAACTGCAACCTTAGAGGTTCAACCTAAAAAATCTGGTTTCTTATTCTATAATCCTAGAAGTGGTGAGTTTGAAAAAACTAATTTTGATAAGAAGTTTGTTTCATGGACGGCAAATGCTACTATTAGACAAGATGGAAAGATTGTTGAAAGTATGACCTTTATTCAAGGTGGAAATAACAGATACACTATTGATGGAATAGGTATATTTAATACTGATACCTTTACTTTTGAAGCTTTTAACTATGAAATTTTAACAGAATTAACTGCAACCATTAGACAATTTGATAGAACTTATTCATTTACAATTTCAATTCGTTCTATTCCATACAATGATGTGACAATGTTGTCACTTCAAGATTATGAACAAAATAGAGAAATAACATTCTCGGCAAGTGAAACAACTAAATCGCTTGTGCTTTACACAACGCCAAGAAATGCTACTGATCCTGTAATTGATTTTGTTTATTCTGGAACGCCAATGTTTGGTAGCGACATAAATGACAAAAAGAATTTTGGAGTTCAGTGCCAGCCTATTGGAAGAGGGAGCGGAACATTCTTGATAACTCTTTCTTTATCACAAGATTTCATTAATTCTGAAGAAGCAGGACAGGATAAAGAACTTTCAGGGCAAATTATTTTTGCTTCTGCCGATTGGATTGCTGGGAATAATGTGCTTTCTCAATACGAAGGCGTTAGTATCCCAATCAAAGTTTATTTTGCAAATGGAACAGAATCAGCTAGATATAATTTGTCAACACCAAAAGATGTTTTGGCAATCAAAGATAGACCAGATGCACATTATAAAATTTCAACCACTATTGACATGACAAATTCTGGATTGAAAAATTTAGGAGATTTTTCTGGTTCAATTATTGGCACAACCGAGCAAGCACAGATAATTGGCATTAACATAGCTGAAGGTGATAATTCTAATAATTTTGGTTTATTCTCTAGTATTGAACCTAATGCAGTTATAAATGGGGTTAAGTTTAAGGGGCATTTTAATATTACAATCCCTAACATTAATTCTACCTTTAATATAGGTTTGATTGCAGGGAGAAACTCTGGGACACTTATAAATGTTGGAGTGGAATTAAATTCAGATAGTAAGATAACTATTTCTTCTAGTATTTTAGGAGATGAACAGCCAAGAACGATTTATGTTGGCGGTGTTGTGGGGCATAATACAGGCATAATTAAGCAAGATTATAGCCAATATTCAAATGAAGGAAGCAATGTTTATAACCAAACTCCTAATATCTTGATGTTTAGTAGTGACTATAAACTTATCATAACTTCTTCAGCAAATAGAACAAACGCAAGTTTATATGTTGGCGGTGTGACAGGTAGAAATTCACTGGCTCTTAACAATGACTTAGAAGAGGTTAAGGGGACAGGTAAAATTATAAAAATTGATAATCCTGATCTCAATTTATATGGCTATTCTGATTATCTTGCTTATCTCAATATAGAAGTTTCTGGCAACAATAAAAACTATATTGGAATGATAGCTGGACAATCAACTGGTTTAATAAAGGGTTATGCTAAATTAGATAATAATTCTGGTGAAGAAGTTTTAATTGATTATTCTTCTATAGAATCTGCTTATTATACCTATTCTGCAGGTCGTGGAATTGTTGTTGGTGGAAGTATTATAGATAGAAGTTTGGTTGACGAAATTAATCCTGACAACAACAATTTTATTCAGTATATTGGCGGTGTTGTAGGTGTTTTAGGAAAAATATTACAAAATAATGAACAATATTTATATAACTCTAATTTCTCTGGAATAACTTCGCGTGTTTCAGTGCTGGGCACTAAATATGTTGGTGCAATAACAGGTTATACTTATGCAGGCCTTGGAGATGAACTTCCACCAAATCTTGCAATGCAGGCTGTAGATAGTGGGGCAACTGGTTTTTATGCTTCAATGGTAGCAATTATCAATAAATCACAGAACAATAATTATAGTGATTATCAAGTTGCTGGCAATGTTACTAAACTAATGGTTATCAACAAAATAGCCTTTGGTGGTTTTGCAGGAACTGCAATCGAAACAATGAAAGATGGCGACAATGTATTTAGTTATGTTAATAGAACTAAATCTCCTAGTTTTGACGCTAATTTAGATAATACTTTATATTATGGGGATTTTGTTGTTGCTAAGGCTTTGAATGGAGAATTGATTGCTGTTGGAGATGGTGATTATCTTTCAGTAGAATTCACTAAAAACAATCAAGCAATGAGTGTTGGTGCAAATATTGATAATGGTTTTGCAAAGTTTAGCAAAAAGAATAAGGCGGGAGAGTTTGAAGAAGTAGATAATGTTTTCTACATGTATTATTTCAGGTCGGCAGGCTTTGTTTATCAAGAAGGTGACGGTATAGATTTTGCAGATAGCCAAAACATTTTAAATGAAAAGTTAAACACTGTTGATACTGCAAGTAAATTATATCCACTTGCTTTAAGCAGGGGTATGATATTAAGATCTTTATCAACCGATATTTTAACTTTTGACCAAAGTGGAAAGATAGTTGTTAATAATACTGGCCTTGCTAAAATTCAAATTTCAAGTATTCTTGATACCAATAATACATTATTCTTCTATATTTATGTTGTAGATTATTTCAATAGAGATATCAATAAATCTATTATCTATCCTACTCCTTCAAGTTTCTCAACACCTATTGATGAATCTATTATTGAAATTAAAGGAGATAGTTCGCTTAATCTTTATGTTAGACCAACAAATGATTGCGAAATGCAATTGAAGAATTTGCCTGGTAATACAAAAGATAGTGAAAACAAACTTTTAATTCAAAATGGAATTATATTAGGTGGAATTAATGTTAGATTGAATAGCAATGATATTATTTCGGCAAATTTGAAGGTTTATAAGATAGATAAAACCCTATCAGAAGAGGCTGAAGGATATAAAAAATGTGTTTACAATTCTAATGGGGAAATTGATGTTGAATATCCAGAAGTTGATGTTCAAATAATTGGTCAAACAATCACATTTAATCATAATGATAGAACTGAGGAATATTTTGTTAATCGTCAAAATAGTGATGGTACTTTTATTTCAACACAATATAAGTATATAGTAGAAATTTCACCTATGCTTAATGTTGATGTTGAGGGTGAAAATTATATTTGTGATGTAAACAAAAAACTTGATAAAATAGAACTTCGTTATTTGAAGGGGGCTGAAAAACTTGATCTTTCTTATACTTCAAGAACCCTTATTACTTCCAAGGAATTCAATGATGAAATTGTTATAACGACAACGCGTGAGGATGAAGTTACGCCTTATTATGTTATAAACCGTGGTGGCAGAGCTTATTGGAGTACTTATAATGAAGTGACTCCTCTTATCAAAGATGAGTTGTTTAAAGTGACTTTTGGGAATCGTAGAAAAATCAGTTACAATTCTTCAACTGGGCGTTATGTGTATGCTTTCCCTGTGACAGTTAGGTTTAATCTTGAAAGCGAAGCATATAAAAAGCGTTATGACAACGATATTTATGGCGAATATAGTATTGATTTTTATGCTAGCACTGACCCTACAAAATATAAGTCGATGACTATTACTTTAGAGCAAGCAAATGTTGAAAAAATTTCTATTGATAATTACTCAGATATTAATACTGCAAGTGATTTCTCTTCAACTTCAAAAATAGGTGTGCCAGGTAAAAATGGGCTTCTTGCTATTACATTAACACCTCAAGATTGTGATTATAAATATATTACAATTGAAAATGATGAAAGCAATTATTTAGCAGGCAATGGCGTGGCTATCTTCTCTCTTGTTTCTCGTCCAAGCACTGGGGCTTTTGAATTTAAAGAAACACCTATAACTGGAACTGTGACTGCAAGAGGTGTTAGATATAGCCTTGAAGATATCTTAAAAGCATACAAGACTGGCGATTATAAAGATGATAATGATGATTCAATCAAACCATATAACGGAATGCTTTATATTCGTTATAATATTGGCACAAGTGGTGTATCTTCAACAGGAAAGAGTATTTTTAATATTATAGTTTCTAATGGAAATGAAAATTTTGTTGAACCTATTTCACTTGATTTGAAAATGGAGTTTAAAGCGAATGTAGATCTTGTTGGCAAACAGGCAATTATAGAAGATAATATGACAACTCATGCAATTTATCAAGTTGCAAGAGGACTTAGATATGAACTTTCGCTTGATGACATTTGGGGCTTTAGCAAGGAAAATGTTGAATTATCACTTGATAATGACCAATATGCTTCAATTATAGAAGAGAGTGGAAGATATTATCTTCAAATAACAAGTGAAGAGATAACTTATATTGGAAATTACTTTGAGTTTAATATTAATGCAAGAGCTAGACAAAAAGATGGAGAGATTGAGCGTGATGTAACATCTCAAACGACTATTCGAATTAGTGAATTTGTAGTTAATTATAACAATGATATAGATAAAAATCAAGATATAGTTAGCGAAATGGATGAAGGTATTATTGATGTTCTTATCGGCAACAAGCAAACACTTGCTGTTGATTTGATTGAATTTATTGAATTTGATTCTGCAAATACATCAGTTAAAAGTAAAATTGATGCCTTCTTGGCAGATTTAACTATAAAGAGTGATTGGAAACTTTATACAAATCTTGATGCTTTAGGTAGACCTACAATTGATGATGTTTCTTTTGCAAGTACTCCAAGCATAATTAATAGTGAATCTCAATTTGAAAATGCCTATGTTCGGGTTCGTGGTTTTGATGTTGTTCCAAAAACAACGCATAAGACAAGAAATCCATATTATATCTTCACATACTATGGAAGATTTACACTAGAAAATGGTGTTTATAAAGCTTTAAATACAGATTCAAGAACAGGACAAGAAGTTGAAACTAAATTTGTATTCAATGTATTCCAATCAAGTAGTGAAGAAAGCCCTATTCCAATTGATAATTATGAAGATTTTATTGGAATGCAAGCAGGATCAAATTATATTTTAATAGATGATATAATTATTCCAAATGCTAATTCTGGAATTGTGTTTGAGCCAATTTCTAAAGAAATCGCATCACTTGATGGAAATAGTTATAAGATTATATTTGATGGGCGTTATAACTTTGGAAATAGCGACATAATGTCTTTGTTCCGTGAAGTGGGGGCAAATAGTATTCTTAAAAATATCACTATACAATTAACACGAGATGTAGTGTTCTCAACAGAATCAACTATGCCATTTAATGCAAGTTTACTTGCGGGAAGCAACCTAGGGGTTATCACAAATTGCAACATTATAAGTGAGGATGAAAAAACAAAGGAGAAATTTTATTTTTCTGCAACTAGCCCTAATTTAAATAATCAAAGTTATGTGACAGGTCTTGTTGTAAACAATTCAGGTTCTATCACAAATAGTCGTTCTGCAGTTAATATTGAAACTACTTATAATGCTTCTGGTTTTGTTGGAACAAACTCTGGCAAAATTTCAAGTTCATACTTTAAAGGTGGAGAGATTATAGTCAATACAGGAAGCAATCATGTTATGGCAGGCTTCGTAGTATCAAATGCAGAGTCGGGCAGTATTATAACTTCGTATGTTTCTGGAGAACCAGATAGAGATTATGTTTACTCTCGTGACACAATTAATATCTTGACTTCTAATTATGCGAAAGCAGGTTTTGTATTTAATAATGAAGGCTATATAAGCGACTGTTATACAAATATTAAAATTGAAGGCTCTTCAACTATGGCTGGTTTTGTTCATAATAATGGTAATGGCGGAAGAATTGTAAATTGCTTCTCAACTAGTGTTTTGGTGGACAGAACTAATGTAAGTGGTGGATTTGCTAAAAATAAATTTATTGAAGAGGACGGAAGTGAAGGAACATTTGAAAATTGCTTCTTCTTCAAAAATGATGCAAATGATTGGAATAATGGTGGATATTCAAATATACTTATCAATGCTTCGCTTAGCACTGCAGAATTTGTTGGGGTTAAGGCATTAAATAGAGATGAATTTGCCTATGATGAGGGTAATCCTGATAAATTTAATGAAAATTTTGGATCTTTTGCAGTCTATAATCTAAACAGTATTAACACAAATTCTGTTTGGTTCTATGCTAGAAAAGATACTTCTTATTCGGTTTATGATAATCAAGTCTTTAATTCTGGGCGTCTTGAACTTGTTTCAGCAAATGTTATAGCTTCAAGTAAACGCGACTGGGCGAAAGATAGAACAGTGACTGAAAGTTCTGGTGATATTCATTATGAATATGATTATGATATTACTTATCCTGCTTTGGGTTCAAAAAATAATCCTTATATTATCAAGAATGCAAGTGATTTTGAAAATTTAATTCAAGAGGGAACAACAACTTCAGGCTTCAATTATAAGCATTATAGAATTGTTGATGATTTGAATTACTCCGATATGGAAGATCCTTCACTTCTTTATCAAGTTTCTTTTGCTGGTGTGCTTGAAGGTAATGGTATGGATGTTCGAAATATTATCCTTGCCTCAGCAGATAAACTTGAAAATGCAGGAATGTTTGCTCAAATAGGTCGCAACTCAACAAATTTTGGTGTTGTTATGAATTTTAATATCTATCCTTCAACGGATATTGCATTTACTAATACCTCAGTTGTTGGTGGTCTTGCGGGCAGGCTTAACAATGGTTATGTCTTTAATGTGAATATTGATCGTGAGGATAATGTTGTTAATGTAGCGGGAGCAAACTTTGTTGGAGGTCTTATTGGTCTTGCTCAGGAGAATTATAAGATATTTAATTCTTCAAGTAATCTTTCAGCCGTAGCAAACTATACTCCTAAAAATCAGTCAGAGAGTTTTGAAGATTCTAATGATGATATAACTGAATTCTCATATGCCGGTGGTCTTATCGGTTATGCAACTGGAAATGGGCTTATCAGCACAACAATTGTAGGAAATATCAATGCCGTTATGGGTGAGCGTATTGGTCTTGCCTTTGGTGGTGTTGGGCGCAATGTCTCTGTTTATAAATTGGATGTGAGTCCAATAGAAACAACTAAAATTCGTGCTTATAAATATGGCGGATTTGTTGTAGGAGAGTCTAGAGGAAAGTTTGAACTTGTTAGAGTTAATGAAACTGGGGTTTCAGCTGATGCTTACAATCCGTTCACGTTATATCCTGGTGATCCACAAGCTGTTGGCGGTATTGCAGGTGTTATGCAAGGTGGAGAATTGTCGCAAGTCCAGATGAAGCAAGGCTTCACAGTTGGTTCTTATGCTTCAACTGGTGATAATGAAGTCGGCACTCACACAATAGGCTCTGTTGGTGGGGTTGTAGGATTTGTAGAAAAGTATAGCGTTAGATTGAATGAAGTTGTAGTTCTTCCAAACCTTTATGCAGGTAAATTGCTTGGAGGCGTTATTGGTACTGCAAGATCGTCTGTAGAAATGCATGAAGTTGCAGTTAAGTCAAATATCTTAAGGGTTGCTGGCTTTAACGCTTCTACTGATTTGGCGGGCTTTATAGCTCAATTGTCGGCTAGAGTTGCGATATATGATAGTTATTGTACTTCTAATCTTGAAATTGATTGCTATACCTACGCTAACCCAAATGACGCAGATGTTAGTGGCTTTATTGCACAAACTTCAGTTGCCAATATAGTTATGCAAAGATGTTATTATTCTGGCAGTGTAGATGTTGTGTTGGATGACAAGCGTTCAAATGCTGAGTCTTTACCATATGAAGGTGATGGTAAAAAAGATTATATAACAATAAATGTTAACAATGTTGCAAGTTCGCTTGATAATATTTCTAGCGGGAATTATGGTACAGGCAATATAACAGATGTATATTATTATGGTAAAACTGAGGGTGCAAATGATTCATTAGTGGGCAGACCAGAAATCAAGTTTAGGTCTAATGCAAGTTTAGTTCGTTCAACATTAAATTATAAGACCTTTGGTTGTGGTAGTTATGAATATCGTAGTAATATTTCAAACAATCAAACAGCAACAACAAGCCGTGATGATTTAAACAATTTGTTTGATTATTATATTTATAGATATCAAACAATTGATTCTAGTACAGGAGCAAACATTCCTCATGCTGTAGAATTGTTCTATTATCCAATAGATGAGTGCTTTATAAAGGTTGGAACTAATAAAAATGGTGGAGCGTTATATTCTTGGAATACAGATAGAAATCGCTATGAACTTGATGGTAATTATGAGGGAACTGCAGACAAGAGCCAATTCTTCTCTAAGAATGATTTAGCGTTAGGTGGCATTAGTCAAAGCGAAGCTTCAAGCAATACGAATAATAATTCACCTTATCGTGGGCACGATAATTTGCGACAAGTTTGGGTGTTTAGTGACAAGAAGGGTGGAGATTTAAGTGTTCTGGCTTTTGAAAGTAAATTTGAAGAGTGGTTTAACTAATAATGGTTAAACCCTCTTTTTTAATTTAATAATTAACATTTATTGAAAGATGCTGATATATCTTTTATGCATAAAAAATGGTAAATAGGCAATATTATTTTGTAAATCTTTGCAAAACATTTGGATTTTTTTATGTTTTATGCTATATTTACAAAAACAAGGGCCTAAGAATTAGGTTGATTTTTTGATTTTTTTAAAAAAATTTATTAAAAGTGTTGACAAGATAGGTTGATTTTGCTATAATAAAATGAACTAAACTTGCGGATTGTGAAAAATTATATTATTTTTTAACTTAAAATAGGGATTTTTATGGCGTTTTTTGCTCCATAAAGTCCTTTTTTTACTTTAAAAATGTCCGCCAATAAGGAGATACGAAATGTCAGTAAAAGTAAAGAAAATTTCAAACGGCAAGACAGAAAGATATACTTTCGCTCAATGTGATGAACTTCTCGAAATGCCTTCACTTCTTGAAATACAAAAGAAGTCTTATAATGATTTCTTAACCACAGGGATTAAATCTGTTCTTGATGAATTTTTCCCTCTATCTGACTATAGCGGAAAGGCTAAACTTTATGTGACCGAAATTCTTCCTTTCGCTGAACCTAAATATTCTATCAAGGAATGCAAACGCCGTGGTGCAACATATTCTTCTCCATTAAAGGTGAAGGTGCGTTTTGTTGTAGAAGAAACTGGTCAAGCAGTTGAACAAGAAGTATTTATGGGTGATGTTCCTATGATGACTGAACAAGGGTCTTTCATTTTTAATGGAATTGAAAGGGTTGTTATTAATCAAATCGTTCGTGCTCCTTCTGTTTATTTAAAGCGTGAAAAAGATGACAATTCAACTCTTTCAGCTGATATGATTCCTGTTCATGGAACTTGGATTCAAATTGTTCAAGGTGCTAATGAAGCATTAAAAATCGTTCTTGAAAGAAAAAATAAAATCTCTCTTGGTGTTTTCCTTAAATGTTTCGGTTTTTCAAATGAGGACATTTTAAAACTTTTTGGAAACAACAGATACATCAAGAGTATTATTGATCGTGAAGCAATCACAACTCAAGAAGATGCTTTGCTAGAATTTTCTAGAAAAACTCGTCCTGCAGATGTAGCTTCTGCTGAAACTACTAGAAACTTTATGAATGCATCTTTCTTTACTGATGCCTACTATAACCTTTCTAAAGTTGGTCGTTATAAATTTAATAAGAAACTTGCTTTAAAAGAAAGACTTCCAGGACTTGTTTCTTATCAAGATATTGTTGTTGATGGCGAAATGCTTATCAAAGCAGGTGAGGTATTTACTGAAGAATCAGCTAAGGCTGTTCAAAACGCAGGCGTTAATGAAGTTTGGGTTCAACTTGAAGGTAAAAAGCATTTAATGCGTGGAAACAATCGTGTAACTTTAAGTGAAGTTTTCCCTTGCAAGCAAGAAGAACTTGGAATTACTGAGGATGTTTATTATCCAACTCTTCAACAAATTTTTGCTGAAAATAGATCAAAAGAAAAGAGAATTGAAGCTATCAAAGCTAACGCTAAAGATCTTATTATAACCACTTTGACTATGGATGATATTCTTGCAACTATCAGTTGCTATCTTGATGTTCTTGAAGATATTGCAGGCACTGATAAGATTGAACACCTTTCTAACAAGCGTGTTGCAACCGTTGGTGAGCTTACTTGCAATGCATTCCGTAGCGGAATCACAAAACTTTCTATCAATGTAAAAGAAACCTTACAAGGTCGTGAATTTGTAGAAGTTACACCTTCTCAAATTATGAATCCTAAGGCAGTTAATAAAGCTTTAAGAGATTTCTTCTCTCAATCACAACTTTCACAAATTATGGATCAAAAGAATCCTCTTTCTGGAATTACTCAAAAGAGAAGAATTTCTGCAGTTGGTCCTGGAGGTATCAAAAAGGAAAGAGCAGATCCTGAAATCCGTGATATTCACTTTACTCACTATGGCAGAATTTGTGCTATCGAAACCCCAGAAGGTCAATCAATTGGTCTTTTAAATACTCTTGCTGGTTATGTTAGAGTAAATGATTATGGTTTCCTTGAAACTCCTTATCGTGTTGTTGATAAGGCTACAGGCAAGGTGACTAAAGAAATTAAATATTTCATGGCTGATATAGAAAATGACCACTTTATTGCTCAAGCTATTGAGCCTCTTGATGAAGAAGGACATTTTGTTAATAAACGTGTTATGTGTCGTCATGGTGCGACTGTTGTTGAAGTGCCTGCAAGTCAAGTTGACTTTATGGACATTTCTCCTAGACAAGCATTATCCGTTGCAACAAGCTTGATTCCATTTGTAAGTGGAGATGAAACTAACCGTGCCTTGATGGGTGCGAACATGCAGCGTCAGGCAGTGCCTGTTTTAAGACCAGAAGCTCCTATTGTTGGAACTGGTATGGAAGCAAAGGCTGCTAGAGATTGCGGATGTATTCACCTTGCTAAACGCGAAGGCGTTGTTAGTTATGTTTCTGCAGACGAAATTAGAGTTAGAACTGAAAAGGGTGATGAAGATATTTATAGTTTAACCAAATTTGCTAAGGCAAATGATGATGTATGCTTTAACCAAAGACCTTGTGTTAAGAAGGGTGAAAAGGTTAAGAAAGGTGATGTTTTAACTGATGGTTATTCAACAGAAAAGGGCGAACTTGCCGTTGGTAAGAATGTTCTTATTGGCTATTTGAACTGGGAAGGACAAAACTACGAAGACGCTATTCTTATCAATGAAAGATTAGTTAAAGACGATGTTTACACATCTATAACTCTTTATGATCAAGAAATTAAATGCCGTACAACTAAACTTGGTGATGAACAAATAACTAGAGATATTCCAAATCTTGGTGAAGATGCTCTTAAAGATCTTGATGAAAATGGTATCATTAGAATCGGTGCTGAAGTTCATCCAAATGATATCTTAGTTGGTAAAGTGACGCCTAAGGGAGAAACTGAACTTACTCCTGAAGAAAGATTACTTCGTGCTATCTTTGGTGATAAGGCAAGAGAAGTTAGAGATACATCTCTCCGTGTTCAACATGGTAAGGGTGGTATCGTTGTCGATGTTCAAGTATTCTCTAAGAAGAACAAAGACGATCTTGAGCCAGGCGTGACTATGATGGTTAAAGTGACTGTTGCTCAAAAGAGGAAGATTTCTGTCGGCGATAAGATGGCAGGACGCCACGGAAATAAAGGTGTTGTTTCTATCGTTCTTCCAGAAGCAGATATGCCATTCATGGCAAATGGTAAGCCACTTGATATCGTACTCAGCCCACTTGGTATTCCATCTCGTATGAATATCGGTCAGGTTATGGAAGTTCACCTTGGTCTTGTTGCTGGAAGCTTAGGCTGGAAGGTTGCAACTCCTGCATTTGATGGTGCAACTGCTGATCAAATACAAGAGCTTTTAGTTGAAAACAATTTCCGACCAGATGGAAAGGTACAATTATATGATGGTAGAACTGGTGAGCCTTTTGAAAACCTTACTACAATCGGTATGAAATATATGCTTAAACTTGAACATATGGTTGACAGCAAGATTCACGCTCGTTCAATCGGACCTTATGCTTTGATTACTCAACAACCTCTTGGTGGTAAAGCATTATTCGGTGGTCAAAGATTTGGTGAAATGGAAGTTTGGGCTTTGGAAGCATATGGTGCAAGTCATATCTTACAAGAAATGCTTACTGTTAAATCTGATGACCTTAATGGTCGTGTTAAGACTTATGAGTCAATTATCAAAGGTCTTCCTATTGCTGAACCTGGTATTCCAGAGTCGTTCAAAGTTCTTATTAAAGAATTGCAGGCTCTTGGACTTGATATCAAGATTCTCACCGAAGGTGAAAAAGAAATTAGCCTTAGCGAACTTAGCCAAGACGAACAAGATCAAATGTCTTTGGCAAATGAAAACGAAAATGAATTTAAAGATATCACTCTTGACTTTGACGATGTTCTTCCAACAGAAGAATCTCCAGAAGAGCCAAAAGATGAAGTTCAAGACCTCTTTGAAGAAACAACTCAAAATCTTGATGGTTTTGATATGTTTGACGATTTTGGGGATTTTGATGAATAACGTCGCGGGAGGCACCACTCGGCAAATTGCATTTTCAACCCTTCGGGATTTAAAATGCAATTTGTGACGCGGATACGTCACTTTTGTCATCCTGAGCGTGGTCGAAGGATCTCTGAAAGGACAAAAGTGACTAACTCGCTATCCTCGTGGTTCCCCGTCCCAATCTCCCTCCATTAAGGTTGCAAAAATGAAAAACAAGTTTTCATTTGTTGCGATTTTAGTAAAAGCGAGTAAGGTGGCAATCAAATTTTTAGGGTCGGGCAAAGCCCTTCTTCCCTTAAAAATTTGATGTGCGGATTTTAAATTTAAAACAAAAGAGAGGGGAATATGTTTTTAAAAACCAGAAGAATTATAAAGCCTAAAAAAAATGATGTTTGTCTTAGAGATCCATATCGTTCAAAGCTCACACCTAAAGAAACTAAGAAATTTAGGCAAGATGCTGCAATTTCTCAAGAGACATTAAAGGCACCTAGAATATTAAATCAAAGCGTTGACGAAACGATTGATCAAGGTGTTGAACTAGCTAAACAACACAATAGGAAAATTGCAAGCGAAGCATTACTCAATTTATAAAACAAAGGAGAGAGGATTATGAAATTAAAAAAAGTCAGTGTTAAAGCTTTGAGATTAACCGATGCAGATAAAGTTTGCCCATCTTATGTAAGAATGGTTGAAGCTCCTTATGGTGGCGATTATCCAAAGATTAATCAAGATCAAATTAAAGCCTCTTGTAGAATACTTGGCTCTACACTTTGCCGTTCAAAGAAAGACGACGAACAAGAATAAGAAGGGAAATATGTTTTTAAAATCAAGAAGAATTATAAAGCCTGCAAAAGTGCAGGATAAAAGATTGTCTAGAAAAGAATTAAAGGCTATTGACAGGCGATTAAAAGAACTTGGCTATTCTTCGAAAGAAGAAAAAGTAAAGAAAGACGATATTCCATCTCATATTAAAATTGATTTTATAAATTCTTACCATGAAGGGGCTTATGCTGCAATGGACATACTTAAAAGAAATGGAACTCCTTTTGAATTAAGTAAAACAGAATTAAAAGCAATTGAAAAATATGAGCAAGAAGAAAGATTAAAAGAAATAGAACAACAATAAGAGGGAAATATGATTTTAAAAAGTGAAAAAATGTGTATCTCAAGCGATTTCAAAATGCCTAACAAAACACTTACCTTTACTAAAGCAGATATTAATGCTTTAAATCAAAGAATTAAGCGTGATATTGAGCAAAATGAAATTGAAAGACTTAGAGGGCTTCAAGCACTTGAAGAAAGACATGTTCATTTAGTTAGCATAGGCACTCTAGAAAACTTAGAAAACAATTAATCAACAACAAAACAACTAACATAAAAGCAAAAAATTAGGAGTAAACATTATGTTTGAACTTAACAACTTTGATTCAATTAGAATTGGTATCGCTTCACCTGAAAAGATCAGAGAATGGTCTCATGGTGAGGTTACTAAACCAGAAACAATTAACTACCGCACTCAAAAGCCAGAGAAAGACGGTCTTTTTTGCGAGAAGATTTTCGGACCTAGAAAAGACTGGGAATGTCATTGCGGTAAATACAAACGCGTTCGTTATAAGGGTGTAGTTTGTGATAAGTGCGGAGTTGAGGTAACTAGAGCCAAAGTTCGTCGTGAGCGTATGGGTCACATTGAACTTGCTGCTCCTTGTACTCATATTTGGTATTTTAGAAATGTTCCATCTAAGATTGGAACTCTTTTGGAGATGACTCCAAAAGCCTTAGAGCAAGTTGTTTATTATGTTAGTTATGTTATTCTTGATCCTAAGAAGACAGATTTTTCTTACAAACAAGTTATTACTGATAGGGAATATCGTGATGCTGTTGAAAAATATGGTTATGGTGCATTTGAAGCTGGTATGGGTGCAGATGCTATCAAACGTCTTTTAAGTGAAGTTGATCTTGAACAAGAAAGCAGAGTTTTGAAAGAGCAACTTCCAACTATGAAGGGACAAAAGAAAATCAAGGCTATGAAAAAACTTGATGTTGTTGAGTCTTTTATTAAGTCTGGCAACAATCCAACTTGGATGGTCCTTGATGTTATTCCAGTTCTTCCACCTGACCTTCGTCCTATGGTTCCATTGGATGGTGGTCGTTATGCAACTAGTGACCTCAACGATCTTTACAGACGCGTTATCAACAGAAATAATCGTTTGAAGAAATTGATGGAACTTGGTGCTCCTGATGTTATTATTAGAAATGAAAAACGTATGCTTCAAGAGTCTGTTGACAATCTTATCGATAATGGTAAGCGTGGAAAGGCAGTTCAATCTTCAAAGCAACGCGATCTTAAATCTTTAACCGCTATGCTTGGCGGTAAACAAGGTCGTTTCCGTTTAAACTTACTTGGTAAGCGTGTTGACTATTCTGGTCGTTCAGTTATCGTTGTTGGACCAGAACTCAAAATGTATCAATGCGGTCTTCCTAAGGAAATGGCTCTTGAACTTTTCAAACCATTTATTATCAATCGTTTAGTTGAACTTAATAAATCACATAATGTTAAGGCTGCTAAGCGTATGATTGAAAAAGAAAAGCCTATTGTTTGGGATATTTTGGCTGAAGTTATCAAAGATCATCCAGTATTCTTGAACCGTGCTCCAACTCTTCACAGACTTTCTGTTCAAGCGTTTGAGCCAGTTTTAGTTGAAGGTAAGGCAATCAAACTACACCCATCTGTATGTCCATCATTCAACGCCGACTTCGACGGTGACCAAATGGCTGTTCACGTTCCACTTTCTATTGATGCAAGAACAGAAGCTAGAACTCTTATGCTTGCCTCAAACAACTTACTCAAACTTTCAGATGGAAACCCAATTGTTACTCCTGATCAAGATATCGTACTTGGTTGTGCATACATGACTATGATTAGACCTGGCGTTAAAGGTGAGGGTAATGTTTATAAGTCTAAGGAAGAAGCTGTTATCGCTTTCCAAACTGATGCTCTAGACCTTCAAGCAGAAGTTTCAATTCGCTTGAAAAAAGTTGTTGATGGAAAAACTTATACTAAACTTGTGAAAACATCTGTTGGTAGACTTCTTTTCAACGATGCTATACCTCAAAATCTTGGTTTTGTAGATAGAACTAAAGAAGAAAATATTTGTGAGCCTGAAATTAACAAGGCTATTGTAAAGAAAGATTTACAAGGCATAATTGCCAAGGCTTATGAAGTACTTGGAAGTACTGAATGTGCTAAACTTGTTGATAGAATTAAGGAAACTGGTTATAAGTATTCAACAATTGCAGCTTTAACGGTAAATGTGTTTGATATTGAAGAGCCAAAAGGCAAAGAAGAAATTTTAACCGCTGCTCAAGAGAAAGTTATTGAAAATGAAAAACTCTATAGGCGTGGTCTTATCACTCTTGATGAAAAACTTAAGACTAATATTGGTATTTGGAATGATTGTCGTGATGATGTTAAGAAAACACTTATCGCTGGAATGGAAGAATTTAACCCATTTAGAATTATGGTTACATCAAAAGCTCGTGGTAGTGAAGACCAGCTCTGTAATGTCTGCGGTATGATTGGTATTAAGTCTACTGCATCTGGTGAAAAGGTTGATATTCCTATTAAGGCATCTTTCCGTAAAGGTTTGACTCCTATTGAATATTTCCTTTCTGCTCGTGGTGCTCGTAAAGGTTTGACAGATACTGCTCTTAAAACTGCCGACTCTGGTTATTTAACTCGTCGTCTTGTTGATGTTGCTCAAGATGTGACTGTTACGACTGAAGACTGTTTTGCTGATGCTGGTGAAAATGTTAAGGGAGTTTGGGTAAGTGATATTGTGACAGAAGGATCTGTTCAAGAACCTCTTGAAGATAGAATTTATGGTAGAACTGCCGTTGAAGATATTGTTAATCCAACAACAAAAGAGCTTATAGTTCCAGCAAATACAATGATTTCAAAGGCTCAAGCTGATGCTATTGTTGCTTGTGGAATTAAAAAAGTTCAAATTCGTTCACTTTTAACTTGCCGTTGCCGTCATGGCGTATGTGCAAAATGTTATGGTCGTGATCTCGCAGGTAAAAACCAAGTGACCGTTGGTGAAGCTGTTGGTATTGTTGCAGCACAATCAATTGGTGAACCTGGTACACAGCTTACAATGAGAACATTCCACAGTGGTGGTATTGCTGCAGCACTTGATATTACTCAAGGTCTTCCTCGTGTAGAAGAAATTTTTGAAGCAAGAAAACCTAAGGGTGAATGTCAACTTTCTGAAGTTGCTGGTAAAGTGACTATTAAGCAAGATTCTAAATATTACTATATTAATGTAACATCAAGAGAAGGTGATGTTTCTTATGAAATTAAGAAGCCTGCAGTTATTTTGGTTAAAAATGGTGACAATGTTGAACCAGGTTCTCAATTATCTGCTGGTGCAATCAACCCAAGTGATCTTTTAAGAATGAAAGGTATTAAGGGGCTTCAAGAATATCTTCTTAATGAAGTTATTGCAACTTATCGTGGACAAGATGTTAAAGTTAATGATAAACATGTTGAAATCATTGTTCGTCAAATGTTAAAGAAAGTTAAGGTTGAAGCAAGTGGAGATACAAATTTACTTCCTGGCGAAATTGTTGATATTTGGAAGGCTGATGAAGAAAATGAAAGAGTACTTCAAGAGGGTGGCGTTCCTGCAACAGTTAAGAGAATTTTGCTTGGAATTACAAAGGCTTCCTTGAAGACTGAAAGTTTCCTTTCTGCGGCTTCCTTCCAAGAGACCTCAAGAACATTGACAGATGCTTCTGTTCAAGGTAAAACGGATTATCTTCGTGGCTTAAAGGAAAATGTTATTATCGGTAAACTTATTCCAGCTGGAACTGGTGTGAAAGAATATCGTTCAGTTATGCCAATTGTGATTAAAGATGATGCAGACACAGTTGCAAGTGGAATGTAATAAATAAAAAAAACAGTGAATATTCACTGTTTTTTTATTGTTCTTGATTGTCTGAATTGGTTATTTCATCAATTATACTTTGTAAATCGTCAGTTGGCGTTTCATCTAATTTTTGACCATAAACAAAACCTTCAAAGTTAGGGTTATTTTTATATTCTTTTTGACATTTTAACTTTATGCGCATAGCAAAAACACAATCTTGGTCTGCTACAGCAGTTTTTTCATCAAATTTAATCTGCTCTTTTTGTTTATTTTTACTTACTTTAAAATCTTTTTTTGTTGCTTTTGCCCATACTTTTGCGTTTTTATTATATATAGTAGCAGCGCGTTCAATTGCTTCGGCAATAAAACCATAATCTTCGAAAAATTTTGTGTCAATATTTGCAAAATTATCTGGATCCTCTTCCAAGGTTTTTAAAATCTCCTCTTCCTCTTGAGATAAAGCTATTTGTGTGTTCAAATATTCTAATGCTTTTAAGTCTTTTTCACTCTTCTCATCTAGTACTGATATCCAATTCTTAATCATTGAGTCGCAAGCATTAACATAGTCCATAAGATCATTGGGATTTTCACTTTTTACTTTGATTGAAGGAGTTTTAACCTTTGTGTTAGTCATTTGTTTATCAAGTTCTCTAAGTTTTTCAACTAATGATTTTAAATGTTTATTTTTCATATTTTCTCCTCAATTAATTTTCAAATTCAAGAGAAACTGGTGTATTATTAGATTCTTTTGTTTCCCTTCTAGGAGTGTTATCTTTTCCATCAGAAGCTATAAGCATTGCAACTGCAGATGTCATAATAAAAACGCTCCCTCCAAGTACTCCTAAACCAGATGCAAGTACTATATTTGCTGTATTGTCCAATTTTTCAATTTCAGCCAGTTTCTGTTTTTCACGTTCATTGCCATTATCTTTTATATCTTGCAAAATTTTATCGTCTGGCATATCTGCATAATAATTTCTTTTTATTTGTGCAAGCTCATCATCGCCAATAATGCTTTCTATTTGTGTTTGTCTATAATTATCAATTAAATCGACACGTTTATTGCTAGGAGTTATTTTAGCCAAACCTCCACCAAGTGCAAGAAGATTTCCCGCTAATACTCCAGCAACAGCAATCGCTCTTGCGTATTTACTTGCTTTGTATAACTTTCCCATATTTTCCTCCTTAATTTTGAATAATAACTTATCCACATTTTAATTATACTCGGGGGGGGGATTTGTCAAGCCCTTTTTCAAAAAAAGTTGAAATTTATTTTAAAAGCGATAAAAATTGGTTATTTATCCACAAAAAAAGAGGCAGATGCCTCTTTTTACATTTCTGGTTCTTGTACCTTTCTATCCAGTATAGGTGTTGCTTTTTCATATCCATCTTCCTCACTAAGTTTTACTGGCACAACCATTGCCCATTCTTCTTCAGTGCATCCTTGTTTTAACAATTGATGATATTGATTTTGTGTTTCTATTGCTTGTCCATAATTGTTATGCTTGTCCTTTCTATCCACAGGGATTGCACAATCTAGAATTTTCAAGCTCCAACATAGCATTGTTTCATCTTCTTTTTTTAATATTTCTGGTTGATTTAACCAAATACAAGGTTTTCCGCCAAACATTATTACTGGAATAGTACTTGTCACTTCACTTGTAATTTTTGTTTTGCTAAACTTGGCTTTTTCACTTTCAAAATGTTTTCTATCTCTTTTTAAAGCAGTTATCATTTTAATTTTTTTGTAAATGAGCTCTTGAACATAATCATTAAACTCTTCTGTTTCTTGTGGCTGGTCTATTAGTCTAGAGATTTCTCGTCCTAAATCTTTAATCTCAGCTTCGCGTTTTAAAAATTCACCTCTTTTTTTGTCAAGGTAGGCTTGATTTTCTTTGGATTTCAGTAATTTTTCAGGGTCTGTTATTATTGTAGTTTGTGTTAATGGTTCACTAAGAATAGGTGATTTTGGATCATAACGAAGGTTAAATTCAATTCTTGCTCCCGCACATGGAAAGCCAGGTCGACAGGTTTTGCGTAAACCATTGGCTGTTGCCAAGTGCATAACTGGGCCATCAAATCCTTTTATTTCTCCCGTTCTAAGTAGATAACTTGCTCCTAAATATTCCTTACCTAATTTTATTGTCAAGCTTTTGTGAACCCCAGCGTCTATTGCTTTTTGTGTGCACAACGCACCCATAAATGCTTGATATCTTTGTGAGTATTTTTTATGTGATTCTGCACTTGGGGGTCTTGAAAAAAACTCTAAATCTTTTATCATAATCATCTCCTTAAACTTTAACGATTCATTATAACATGAAAGTTTATAAAAGTAAATACCTTAATTTTAATTTTTTTATAATTTTTCAAATACTCAAAAATGTAAAAATATATACTCAAAAAATGCGTAAAAATCTTGACTATTATTTCTCTACAATGTAAAATTATAGTAGGAGATTTTTATGAAAAGTTATGAAAATATAGTTGTTAAAACTCAAGAGGTGGCAAGCATTATACAACCTTCTAAGCAAGAAGAATTTGATTTTGTTATCAATCCTTATACAGGTTGTCCAAATCCATGCAAATATTGTTATGCATCTTTTATGAGGCGATTTTCTCGTCACAGTGAACAATGGGGTGACTTTGTTGATGTGAAAATCTGGAAAGGAAATTTTGATGCAAATAAATTGGGGGGTAAGAGGATATTGATATCTTCTGTGACAGAGCCTTATAATTTTTATGAAAAAACATACAAGGTGACACAGAATATTTTAAAGAAGTTAGTTGGCATTGATTGTAGCATTGTTATTAATACTAAATCTGGGTTGATAACTCGAGATTTGCCTATCTTAAAAAAATTGAAAGATGTGATTGTTTCAATATCTTTTTGCACTTTAGATGAAAAAATTGCACAAGGTTTAGAGGAGTCTTATTCAGTTAAAGAAAGATTGCAAGCGCTTAAAAAACTTCATGAGAACGGAATAAAAACTTGCGTAAATGTTGCTCCAATTTTTCCAGAAATCACTGATTGGAGGGCAATCGTAGAAAAGACAAGAGATTTTGCGGATGAGTATACTTTTGAAAGTTTAACACTTCGCAATGAATTTAAGCCAGCAATTTTAAATTATATATGGGCAAATCATAAAGATTTATATGCCATATATTATGAGATTTATAAAGAAAATAGGTCAAGTTATTTTGATAAATTATTTGACCAAATAAATGTATTTTGTGAAGAAGAGGGGATTAAAGCAAATATAAGTATAAAATTATAAAAACCTATCATTTGGATAGGTTTTTATTATATATTAATTTGGTAAGATGAATTTTCTGGGCGGTAGTCAACTGCATTTCTTAACAGGGCATCAACTCTATCATTTTCAAGGTCTGAAATTTCGCTTATCAACTCTTCTCGTTTTTTATTATCCGAGATGTATATGCGAATGCATCAGTAAGCAAAATTGCAGCTGGAACAGAACAAGGAAGATAAACTGCAACTATTTTTATTAAAGATTGATGATTTATTTCCTCGACCTTTTTAAGAATTTCAACATTTTGTGTTTCTTCCAAATAATCTGCTAAAGGATAAGCTTTTATTAAATTATGTTTCTTAAGATTTAATTCATCTTTTGAGATTAAACCTTGATCAAATTTCTTCTGTTCAGGAGCTAATTTTCCCTCAATATATTGAATGTAACCGCTTTCTTGTTGTAATACAAGCTTTCTTCATCATTTTTAGACGATACAGCAAAAACATGTCCTAACGCAGCGGCAAATAGAGTTAAACCGCAAATAGCACACACAGGAGGCAAAACCTTTTGTTTCTTTTTTTAAATGGCAAAATCTCTTCTTAATGCTTGGATTTTTTCAATTTTACTATTATAAACTTTTTCTTTCTTCTTCATATTTTATCCTTTTATTTTTATCTTTTATCAGCAATGAGGAAGTTTGTTAATATTAAAAAATTAAAAATTATTTGTTTTTTCTTAAAAAGTTAACAAAAACTCTTGCAAAAATTCAAAAACTTTGTTAAACTAAGAGAGCATAAAATTATGCCCTCTTGGTCAAGCGGTTAAGACGCAGCCCTCTCACGGCTGAATCAGGAGTTCGATTCTCCTAGAGGGTACCAAATTTATTAAAAGAACTACAAAGTTCTTTTTTATTTTTATGTTTTTTATTTGAGTTTTTTATTTTAAATTTGATATAATATTTTTATGAAAATGTTTAATTTATTTAATAGAAAAGAAATTAAGATTGGTATTGCCTTTGGCGGTGGTGGTGCTAGAGGTTTTTCACATCTTGGAGCAATTAAAGCATTAGAAGAGTTTGGAATTAAATTTGACTATGTTGCAGGCACTTCGGCAGGGTCTTTGATTGGTGCTTTTTATGCGGCTGGTTATTCTTATAAAGAGATGTATGATATTGCTAAAAATATTCGCATGAAAGATATTAAAACAAATCGAGTGCCTTTTGTTCCTTCTAAGTTGGATGGTGTTGGTGAGATAATTAAGAAAGAACTTGGTGATATAAATATTGAGGATTTGAAAACTCCTTTTTCGGCTGTTGCTGTTGATCTTATTTCAACTAAGGAGGTTGTGCTATCTAAAGGTAATTTAGCTAAAGCAGTGATGGGCAGTTGTGCAGTGCCTGCAGTATTTATTCCTGTAGACTATAATGGGATGCTTCTTGCTGATGGGGGACTTCAAAATACAATTCCTGCCGATGTACCTCGCCATTATGGTTGTGACTATGTTGTGTCTATTGATGTTAACAAAAGTCGAACCTATGGAACGGAATCTACAAAATTAACAGATGTGGTGATGTGTTCAATTAGAATTCTTATGAAGAGTAATGCAGTTCGCGGTTATGTTTGTAGTGATGTTGTTGTTGCTCCAGAAACTAAGCGATTTAAATCTACAAGTGCAGAGGGATTTGAAGAAATGATAGAAGAGGGCTACAATGCAACTATTGACGCTATGCCTAAAATTATGGAATTATTTACTAGACGAAAAAAAGCAAAAGTTGATAATTGTGATATGGGTGATGTTAAATTTATAGATTGATTATTTTAGATTATGACAAAACAAAAGATAAGTAGCGATTTTAAAAATAAAATATTAACTATTCGTTTGATTTTGACAGCAGTTTTGGCTGTTGTCTTTTTGCTAGTTTTCTTTTTCTGCGGTGGGGCTTTACTTTTATTTAATAAAATGGGTGATGTTAAATGTTTTGCAAAGAACGATTTTGAAATTCATTATCTAGATGTAGGCCAAGGTGATTGTACATTCATTCGTTTCCCAGATAACACAACAATGTTGATTGATGCTGGAGTTAGCAGTAGTGGTGAGAAAATTTGTAATTATCTTAAAGATTTGTTTACACAAGAAGGATTAGAGGATATTGATTATTTTCTTTTAACTCATCAAGATAGCGATCATGTGGGTGGAGCGAGTGAAGTTTTTGAAAAGTTCCAAGTAAATTGCGTATTTAGGCCAATGGTTTATTCAACAAGTGAAGTTGACATGTATGAAAATTTAGAGGACTATACGATAAGCAATGGAATTTATTATGATAGGGCTATTATTTCAGCTTATAATGAACCTAACTGTATTATTCGTTATTCAATGGCAGGAATAAGTTGGGGCAATGATAGTTATAGTGTAAGATTTTTATCTCCAAATTCAACAAAATATTCTTCATCAAATGCTTATAGCCCTGTTGTGAAAATTACTTATAGAGAAAGATCCTTTCTTTTTACTGGTGATGCTGAAAGCAAAACAGAAAACGAAGTTATTGAAAAATGTCCAGAACTTTTGAAAGCAGATGTTTTGAAGGTTGCTCATCATGGTTCAAAAACTTCAACTTCTGCAAAATTTTTATCTTATGTTCAACCAAAGATGGCAATTATAAGTGTGGGAAGAAATAGTTATGGGCATCCTGCTGATGAAACATTAACAAGATTGCAAGAAATTAATTGTAAGATTTATCAAACTATTAGTTTAAACGATATAGCATTGAGTGTTGATAGCAAGGGAATTATTGTTATAGGAGGAGAAAATAATGCTCCTATTATAGATGTCACAATGATCATAGCTGTCTTTATTGTAGGAATTTTAGTTGTTTGGGGAATTCAACCAAGAAAGAAACAAGTTAAAAGTGTTAAAAAACGACAGTCTAAAAAAACTAAAGCAACTATGAATACAGATAGATTTTAATAGGCTATTTTTTCAGGATAAATTTAGAAAGCTGTTAGCTAGCAAAAGTAAAAATTTTTATTTGAACGCAATTGTGTGAAAAAATATAAATTTTATTGTTAATAATGATTTGAGATTATTTTGTTTTGTGTTAATATAAATATATGAAAAAGACCTTTCTTAACATCGTTCTTGTTTGCTTGGATGGCGATTTCTGCAGGTTTATATCTAAAGAACTATCAGATAAACTTGACATGTTTTTTGCCGACTTGAAGGATTACATTGAATATGACCTTTTGGATAGCAAAGCAATTTTAGAAAAATGCGGTTTTGATTATCTGCAAGAGCGTGAACTTAAAGCAACTAAATCTTTTTCAAAATTTGAGAATGCCATTTTAACCGTGGATTTTGATTTATTTAAACAAAATAGATTTGCCTTTGATGACGAAAGTTTAATTGTTTATCTTAAACTTCCTAAAAAAGTGTTGAGTGAAAAGGAAACAATCAATATCTTGGCATATGAAAGTCATGACGAATTTTTAGTCAGGCAAAGTGATGTTATTGTTGTGCTTAAAAGTAAATCAAGTAATAAAGCTTTAAAAGAAATTATTGTTAAATTAAGGGAGGCGTTATGAATATCGCAGATAAAACTTTAAATTATGTAAAATCTATAACAGTTCAAACTATTGCTAATGCTGGCTCTGGGCATACAGGTTCTGCTTTAGGGGCTTCTTCAATTATGTTGGCTCTTTTTAAGGATCATTATAATTTTGATGTTTCTGAAACAGATTATCTTAATCGTGATAGATTTGTTCTCTCTGCAGGACATGCTTGTCCACTTTATTATACCATTTTATCTTTGTTCGGCTTTGATCTATCTTTGAATGATCTAAAAAATTTAAGGAAACAAGGCTCACGTACTCCTGGGCATCCTGAGTTTGGTGTGACTGATGGGGTTGAAGTTAGCACAGGCCCTCTTGGTCAAGGAGTTGCAAACGCTGTGGGTATGGCAATTAGTGAAAGTTTGATGGAAGAAAGATTTAATTCTGTTGGATTTCCTATTATTAACAACTACACATATTGTCTTGCAGGTGATGGTGACTTGATGGAAGGGGTTGCCTTGGAGGCTTGTTCTATTGCTGGAAGTTTGAACTTGAAAAGACTTATTGTTTTATATGATTCTAATGATGTGACTATTGATGGAAATTTAAATCTTGCAAATCGAGAAAATGTAGCAAAAAAATTTAAAGCAATGGGCTGGAATGTAGTTCGTTGTAAAAATGGAAATTCTTTTAAAGCATGCTCTAGGGCTATTAATGTTGCTAAAAAATCTACTAAACCTACTATTATTATTTTTAAAACAACTATTGGAATTGGAACCGAAAAAGAGGGAACAAGTGCAATTCATGGCTATGCATTAAAGCCAGAAGAGTTAAAAGTATTCAATCAAAATCATCAAGTTTTAGAAGATTTTTATATTCCTAGTGATGTTCGTGATTGGTGTGTTGCAAGCACAAGACGAGGCAAATTAAATCATGAAAAATGGAATCAAGAACTTGCGATTTATTCAAATACAAACCCAGAACTTTATCGTCAATTTATGCAATTTTTTGATAGAAAGAAGTTTGATGTTGAAAAAATTCTTAAAAATACTTATAAGTGGGAAGGTTTGTCTGGTAGAGAAGTTAACAAGATTATTTTAAATGAAATTGCAAGTAAACTTCTTCAAATGGTAGGCGGTACTGCCGACCTTGCTCCTTCTACTATGGCATTTATTGATGGTGCTAGCAATTTCTTGGCTGGAAATAAAAGGGGAAGAAATATACACTTTGGTGTTAGAGAGCATGCTATGGCGGCTATTTGCAATGGAATCGCTTTATATGAAGATTTTATTCCTTTCTGTTCAACATTCCTTGCTTTTTCTAACTATATGATTCCTGCAATAAGAATGTCAGCTTTCATGAACCTTGGTGTAATATATATCTTTACTCATGATAGCATTATGGTTGGAGAGGATGGACCTACACATCAACCTATTGAACAACTTGGTCAACTTAGATTAATTCCTAACCTTAATGTTTTTAGGCCATGTGATGGACAAGAAATTTTAGCTTGCTATCAACATGTTTTAGATAGAAATGGTGCTACTGCCTTGATTTTATCTAGACAAAAGTTAAAAGAAGTAGAAAACACGTCCTTCAAAAATGCACTAATGGGTGGTTATATTTTAAAACCATGTAAAAAAGAGGCAGACATAGTTTTATATGCAAGCGGAAGTGAGGTTTCACTTGCATTAGAAGTTGCTGAGGAACTTGGTAAAAAGTATGATGTTTCTGTTGTATCTATGCCTTGTGTTGAAGTTTTTGAAAAACAATCTCCTGCATATAAAAATAAAGTGCTTCAAGTAAATGCTAAATTGAAGGTAGCTATTGAGGCTTCAAATGACAATGTTTGGTTTAAATATATTGGTGATAATGGTCTTAGAATTGGCGTTGAAGATTATATGTTCTCGGCTAAGGGTGAAGAAGTTTATGAAAAAGCTGGCTTTACAACAAAAGAAATAGTAAAGAAAATTTTAAAAACAATGGCACATTAATTGTGCCTTTTTTATTTTTTTAACTTTGAATTATAACAAAATTCCCTATATTTCGAGTAGTTTTGACAACTTTTATTTTCACATTATCAAACATAGCAGAGTATACTTTTATTAGAAAGGGGATTTGAGATGACTAAGAAAAGTATGGTTTTGTCTAGTGTAAAAGATGATGAAAAGAGGGCGGTTTTATCATTAGAGTTTGATAATGGAAATTTGACAGGAAGGGTTAGATTATACAATTTTTCTAGTGAACCAATGGGAATAATGAGTCTTGGTTTGACTGGTGAAAATGGAGTTATCAAAGCTGGTTTAACTAAAGAAGGCAATATGGTATTTAAATTTGGTACAACTGTTAAAAGTATGCCAGAAAATTTTTCATGTGCTATAATCAATTTTGTGGGTGGGCAACCTAGTCCTATTCTTTATGGCTCATCACAAGGATTTGGCGACCTTGAAAAAACTCTTGGAGAGGTTGTAAATTCACTTAAAAATACAACTAGTACTAAAGAGGTAGAAGAAGTTTTGGATGATTATGGCGTGGATTATGAAGAACAAGTTAAAGAAGAAATTGAGCAAGAGATAAATAAGCAGTTTGCTTTACAGGAAGAAAAAAGCATGGATTGTGAAAACAAAGATTGTCAAAATTGTCCATACAAAAAATTCTTTTTTGAGCATAATGAATTAGGTAATGTTTCTGCAAAAACCATGTCGCCAGATGAGGCAAAAGAAGTAGAAAAAATAGAGGAGATTGAGGAAAAAGAAGATTTTTCATTTTATAATGATATAAAAAATCAAGTAGAAACCCTGTTTTCACAAAATAAACCAGAGGAGTTTTTAGAGCAAGCCATCCCTTCATCAAAGTGGGTAAAGGTGGATTTTGATGATGGTGGGGATTATTATGTATTTGGACTTATCTATGAGGATGAAGTTTTGAAATATGTTTGTTATGGTGTGCCAGCAATTTATTCTCCACAAGCCCCTAAACAACTTTCTGGTTTTCCTGTTTGGTTCCCTCTTGATAAAGAAAAGCGTGATGGCTTTGGTTATTGGCTTAGTTATCAAGATGCCAATACTGGTGAAAGTATAAAGGCAATTGTTGAATAAAATTAAAATAATTTTAAATTTTTTAAGTTAAAATGATAAATTTTTTATTATTTTATTATATAATCTTTATAAGGAAATAAAAAATGAGTATTTTTGCGATAATAATGATTTCTTTATTAGGTTTGATTTTGGTAGTATTGGCAGTACTTATACTTATTGGAGTGGGCAGTTTTAACATGTCGTTATCTGCAAAAAGTATAGCAAAAAATATTTCTAGAGCAAACACTAAAAAGAATTACGAAAATTTTAAAATAGATCACACATGGTGGGACAAGCATCCTAGTGAAATAATAGACATCAAAACTTTTGATGACCTAACTTTATATGGACATTTTATTAATTGTGAAAAATCTAATAATGTTGCAATTATAGTTCATGGCTACGGCGGTGAATATAAAGATATGAATAGTTATGCCGATATTTTCCTTAAACGTGGCTATAATGTTTTAGCAGTTGAATGTAGGGCTCATGGCAACAGTGAGGGAGATATGGTTGGCATGGGCTGGCTTGATAGGCTTGATATTAAAGCATGGGTTGAATATCTTATTCAAAAAAACTCAAATTATAAAATAGTTTTATTTGGTCAATCTATGGGGGCAAGTGCAGTGTGTATGGCTCTCGGTGAGGATTTACCTAAAAATGTTATCTGTGCAATTTCAGATTGTGGTTTTGATAATGTTTATCGACAAATGTATTATGTATGTAAAGGCCATTTAAGATTTTTGGCAAAGCCTACATTAAATATTTTTAATAGTTATATGAAGCGGACTAAAAATTATGATATGAAACTTGCTGATGCAACAAGTCAATTAAAAAAATCTAAAATTCCAGTTCTTTTCATTCATGGAAATGCAGATGATTTTGTACCAGTTGAAATGTGTTATCGTTTGAGTGAAACAATTCCAGAAAATCGCCGTGATGTTTTGATAGTAGATGGTGCAGGGCATATTATGTCGTACGCAACTGACACAAAAGCATATGTAAAAAAAGTTAATAATTTTTTGAATAAATATAATATGTAAAAAATAGAAACTAAAAATATGAGCGAATTAATTTTCGCTCATATTTTTTAATTTTTTATATTGTTTTATTGCATTTTCTTTGTTTTTTTGCAAAAGATTTTTGTTTTCGCTATTCAATGTAAGTGAATATCTGCGTTCCGCACGCAAGAAATCAAAGTATTTATCCTCATTTAATGAGCTATCTAAAGTCAATTTTTCACCATTATAGCGGAATAGTGGCCAATAACCACAATCCACTGCATTTTTTTGTTCTTCCATCATTTTTGCAAGGTCAAACCCCATATTAACACAAGGAGAGTAGGCAATTATCAAACTAACACCATTATGAGCTTCTGCTTCTTTAAAGGCTTTAATGCATTGCGTCATATTTCCACCAAGAGCTACTTGTGCGACATAGACATTAGGATATGTCATTGCTATTTGGGCAAGGTTTTTCTTATGTGTGCGTTTGCTGTTTTCGGCAAGTTTTATGTTTGCTCCAATTGGAGTTGCCTTACTAGATTGACCACCTGTGTTTGAATAACTTTGATTGTCAAGAACTAAAATATTTAAATTTTCGCCACTATTCAAAACATGATCTAAACCGCCAAAACCTATATCATAAGCCCAACCATCTCCACCAATAATCCATACATTTTTATCTTGTTTATTATTGAAAGCATTGCCAAGTTTAATTCCGAGTCCAAATTCTGCATTGTCTTCGAATAAACTGTTTGCCCAAGCAGGACCACAGCCATTTTCATCTTTGGCAAAAGGGCAAGAAGAAAATGTTCCGGCATAGATGCTTGAACATCCAGTTGCATTAGCAACAATCATTTTATCACCAAAAAGCATTGAGGCTAATTTTATATATGGAGTTTGACCACAACCTGCACAAGCACCTGAAAATTCAAAGTAAGATTTTTTAAATTGTAAGCCTTTAGGAAAGTCATCTTTAAATACATGTTGTTGTAGTTGAGGCTGGATAGATAACTTTTCATATTTTTCTTTTTCTTCTTGTAAAATATTTTTTGCTTCTGTCATTTGAAGAGCCTTTTTTATGGCAGGGCAGGTGTTAGCACAAACACCACAGCCAGTGCAATCAAGAGGAGATAATTGAATTTTATATAAAGCTCCTTCTATGCCTATTGCTTTTGCAAATTCTTGTGGTGATGATGCTGTTTTTTCATCTACTAGCAAAGCACGAAGTGCAGAGTGAGGACAGGCAAGCACACACTGACCACATTGAATACAATTTTCTTTAATCCAGTTTGGTAGGTTTTCGGCGATACCGCGTTTTTCATATTTGGCAGTATCGGTTGGAGTACTTCCATTTTGCGAAAATGCTGAAACAGGTATATTTCCGCCTTGCAAATCCATGATAGGGTTTTGAATATTTTTTGAGAAATCTCCGCCACCTATTTTTGAAGTTACATTCTCTTTGCCTTGAAAATTTGAAATATCAACTACATTAACATTTGTCAAAGCTTTTTCCATAGCTAAAATATTTTTATTTACAACATCTTTACCCTTACGAGAAAAAGTTTTTATTATTTGGTCTTTTATTTCTTCTTTAATCTGTTTTTGAGATATAAATTTAGAGGTTTGTAAAAGTGCGGTCATCATAATTATATTTATTTTTGCTCCAAGTTCACAATCTCTTGCAATGCTTTGGGCGTCTATAACATACACTGTTGCATTTTTTTCTTTTAAAATTTGTAAATATTGTTTTGGAAGGACTTTTCCTATTTCGTTTTTGTCAAAGATAGAATTAAAGATGACAGTTCCATTTTGTTTTAATCCTTCAAGCAGGTTGTATCTATGGACAAAAGAGAAATTATTTATCATAATCAAATCACTGTTTTGAACGAGATAAGTTGATTTAATAACTTGGTCACTAATTCGAATATGAGATATGGTCATACTTCCGCTTTTTCGACTATCATATTCAAAATAGCCTTGAACATTTTTATTATAATTTTCTCCTAGTAATTTTACAGTTGATTTGCTAGCTGAAACCGAACCATCAGATCCAAGTCCATAAATTTTGATTGAATAAGCTGAGTTATTTTCTTGAACATTTGTAAGTGGGAGAGATGAAAAACTTTCGTCATCATTGATTCCAACAGTAAAGTTATCTTTTGAGGTTGAAGAAACAAGATTTTCAATAACGGCTTTAATTTCTGTTGGTGCAAAATCTTTTCCACCAAGGCCATATATACCTTTGATAACCTCAATTTTTCTATCACAATCTTGAACACGAGAGATAACATCAAGTGCAAGAGGGGAGATATTATTTTCCTTACATCTGTCAAGTACGCAAATTTTGCAAACTGATTTGGGGATGTCTAAAAGAAAAGGTCTAAAAAGTTTAACGGCACAAAGACATACATCTTGTATATTGTTGTTTTCAATATATTCTCTTATTGATTCACAAGATGAGCCCATTGCAACTATCATATTTTTCGCATTAGGATTACCATAAAATTCATAGGCATTATATTTTTTTTCTGTTACTTGACTTATTTTTTCAAAAACAATTTTAATTTGACTTGCAACATCTGCCAAAGGAAGAGTGCTTTTTATTCTATTTTGGAAGAAGGTATCAGGATTTTGTGCAGTGCCATAAACTTTTGGAATTGTTGGATTTAATGCTTCCTTAACAAATCTAAGATTTTTTAATTTTTTTACAGATATTAAATTTTTTAAATCTTTATCTTCCAATAAGTCTATTTTTTGAAGTTCATGACTAGTTCTAAAGCCGTCCATAAAATGTAAAACAGAAAGGCTAGAGTTGATTGATAAAAGATGACTTGCAAGAGCAAAGTCTTGTGCTTCTTGAACGCTAGAAGAAGAAAGCATTATATAACCTGTAGATCTGGTTGCCATAACATCACTGTGGTCACAAAAAATATTGAGTGCGTGAGTTGCAACTGCACGAGAGGCTACATGTATAACATTAGGCAAATTTTCGCCAGCTATTTTATACATGTTTGGAATCATTAAAAGCAAACCTTGACTTGAAGAAAATGTATTAGATAAAGCTCCAGAAAGTAAAGCCCCATGCATTGTTCCAGCAACTCCAGCTTCTGATTGCATTTCTATCATTTTAACATCTTCACCAAATATATTTTTCTCTCCCTTTGCATTTGCACTTGTGCAATATTCAGCCATTGGAGAAGAAGGGGTTATTGGGTAAATTGGAATAACCTCACTAAATTTATATGCAATGCGTGCAACTGCTTCACATCCATCAACTATTGCTTTTTTCATTTTTGCTCCTATTTTGAATATATTATATATTTTTTATTTTTTTTAGTCAAATTATTTTAAAATACTATATATGTAAGAAGTTTTTTTAATGTTTATTTATTAACGCTCAGCAATATGCTGGGCACATATTTTACAAGCAATACAATCGCCATTAAGCGTCAAAGATAAAATTTTGACTTTGAATGAAATTTGCTTGACGCGGGGGGGGGATTTGCTATACTAATTTTGAAATCAATAAAAATACATAAAAATAGAGTAAAAGTTTGACGTTTGGTTAAAATAGAAGTTATAATTACTTATAATTTGAGTATTTTGCTCGACTCGGGTCTGTTGAATAGATATTTCTTAAAGAGCTTAAATGTGATTTTAATTTAAAAAAGGAGAAAAATCATGAAAGGAAAGAAATTATGGTCTATAATAGGGGCGGGAATTGCAGCAATAGTACTAACATTGGGTGTCACTTTTAGTTGTGTGGATCTTTCACCAAATTATAAAAATGTGCCAAATTCAGCAACAGGGCCATCAAGTAGCGATAATTAGTTAGATGGGTATAATTCAACTTCTTGGTCTGAAGGGGATGGATCTGCTGATAATCCATATATAATTGGTTGCCCAGAAGAACTTGCATGTTTATCTTTTTATGTGCAACAAGGTATAGATTATAGCGGAGTATTTTTTAAAGTTTCAAATTATTTAAACATGAGCAGTTATTATTGGACGCCTATTGATGGATTTGCTGGTGTTTTTGATGGAAATGGACAAATAATTTCAGGCATATTTGTAAATGAAAATATAGAAACTCATTCTCATGGTCTTTTTGGGGATGTAATGGGTGGCTCTATTTTGAATGTAATATTAGAAGATTTTTTAATTAGTGGTAAAGAAATGATTGGAGCAACTCGTGGAGGCGAAATTAGAAGATCAATTTGTGATGTGATTGTAAAGGCAACAGGGCAATATCCATTTATTGGAGCATTTGCAGGTTGCCAATATTATGCTTACAATGCTAAATTCTTTGATTGTTCTGCTTATGGGAATCTTTATACAGTGGACGCTACTCGAGCAGGTGGATTTGTTGGTTCTCAAGATGGTAATGAAAAAGCACAATTTATCAATTGTTCTTTTGTAGGAACAAGTAATGTAGATATTGGTTATTGGGACTCGTCAGTAGACCATTATAATGAAGAAGAATCTACTATTAAGTATTACTATGCCGCACTAATACAAAATTGTTATTGTCAAATAAACGGCAAAGGTGTATATAAAGGTAGTGATTTCTCTGGTTTTACAATTGTGCCTAACATGAATGAAGATTTACCTATACAAAATGCTTTATATGCAATTGCTATTGGCGGACAAACAAGTGATTATATTATTGATTACTTAAAGAGCAAAGGTTTTACGCTTTCAACATAAAAAATAACAGCTAAAATGCTGTTATTTTTTTAATATTGTGTCCATTTGAGATAAAGGCCATTTGGTGGCATTGTTATCCCTGCAAATTGTCGATCACCTGTTTTTAATGCTTGTTTTATGTTTTCAATTTGTAATTTTCCTAGTCCAATATCTATTAAAGTTCCAACTAAAATTCGCACCATATTATATAAAAATCCATTTCCAACAAAAGTAAAATATATATAGTCTTTTTTCTTACAAATTTCTATCGAATAAATTTCCCTATTAAAATCTTTTACTGCGGTGGCGGTGGAGCAAAATCCTTTAAAATTATGTTTGCCTATTAAAAGCTTTTTTGCTTCCTCTATTGCCTGAAAATCTAATTCTTCTTTAAGCCAAGAAGTATAGTTTGCGATAAATGGATCTTTTTTCTTGCCAGTATACACTCGATATTCATAACACTTTTTTTTGATTGAAAATCTTGCATGAAATTCAGGCGAAACTTCTTTTGCTTCTATTATTGTAATGTCGTCTGGAAGTAATTTGTTTAAAACATCTGCAAGTTTGCTTACTGGTATATTTATGTCCATATCAAAATGTGCAGTTTGGGCAAGAGCATGAACGCCAGCGTCAGTTCTGCCACTAGCAAAAACCTCGCAAGGATGCATTAAAAGTATTTGCAAGGCTTTTTCGATTTCACCTTGTATAGTTGCTTTTCCCTCTTGTTTTTGCCAGCCATAATAATGACTACCATCATAACTTATTTTTATTAGTATTCTTTTCATGTGATTATTATATAGTATTTTTTTAAAATTTCCTAATGTTTTATTATACTCATGTAACATTTGCATATAATCACTTGATTTTATTGTTGGCATATGTTAAAATTGTTTCGTTAATTGGAGAGTATTATGACAGACAGAGAATTGAAAGATTTATGGTTTAAATTTTTTGAAAAGCATGGTTTTAAACGAATCCCTGGGGCTTCAATAATTCCAGAGAATGACCCAACTGTTTTGTTTACAACTGCGGGTATGCATCCTCTTGTTCCATATCTTTTGGGAGAGAAACATCCTGCTGGGAACAAGATTTTTGATGTGCAAAGATGTATAAGAACTGGGGACATTGACGAAGTTGGTGACAATAGTCACTTAACTTGTTTTGAAATGCTCGGCAATTGGTTTTTGGGTGATTGTCCAAAAAAGGACATGATCAAACTTTCTTATGAATTTTTGACTAGCAAGGATTATTTAAATTTACCTGTTGATCGACTTGCTGTAACTGTATTTGAGGGCGACGAAACTGCTCCTCGTGATGAGGATGCCGCTTTGGCTTGGAAAGAATGCGGGATGAAGAAGGTTTTTTATCTTCCAAAGGAAAACAACTGGTGGGCATTAGGTGGTGGAGTTGGTCCTTGCGGACCTGACACCGAAATGTTTTATGATACTGGCAAACAGGCTTGTGGAAAGGAATGCTCGCCAGCTTGTGATTGCGGAAAATATCTTGAAATTTGGAATGATGTTTTTATGCAATACAAAGTAGAGAATGCTGGTGAAAGAGCTGTAAAACTTGATAGACCTAATATTGATACAGGTATGGGTTTAGAGAGAACTGTTATGGTACTCAACGGAGCAACAAGTGTTTATGATAGTGGTTGTTTAAAAAGAGCCATTGATTTTATTGGGTGTAAGGCAGAAGTACCATATTTAGCAAGCGAAAAGTCAAAAAGATCTTATCGCATTATCGCTGATCATATTCGTAGTGCAACTTTCATTTTGGGTGACGCAAGAGGTGTTGTTCCTTCTAATGTTGGACAAGGGTATATCTTGCGTAGATTTATTCGCCGTGCTGTTAATTGTGCAAGAAATATAAATCTTAATACTGATGAACTTGTTTCTTTAGCAGACATTTATGTTGATGAGTATGGCATTGATTACTCAGATATCAAGGCAAACAGAGAAAGAGTTAGAGAAGAACTTATCAAAGAAGTTAACAAGTTTGCTAAGGCTATTGATGACGGACACAAGGAATTTGAAAAAGTACTTAACGGTATAGAACGCCACAAACAATTTGCAAAAGAAGGTGAAGTAGTTGAAAATATAATATCAGGTAAAGCTTGTTTCCGTTTATATGATACCTTTGGTTTCCCATTTGAACTTACAAAAGAACTCGCTTTAGAAAGAGGTTATCAAGTTGACGAAGATGGCTTCAAAAAAGCTTTTGAAGAACATCAAGAAAAATCACGACAAGCTTCAGCTGGACAATTTAAGGGTGGACTTGCAGATGGGTCAAAAGAAAGCGCTTATCTTCATACGGCAACACACCTCTTAATGGCAGGACTTAGAAAAATGTTTGGCCCTCAAGTTATGCAAAAGGGTTCAAATATAACTCCTGAAAGATTGAGATTAGATTTCAATCTTGATCATAAAATGCTTCCAGAAGAAATAAAAGAACTTGAAGAATTTGTGAACAACGCCATTGCAAAAGCTATTCCAGTTACATGTGATCAAATGAGTGTAGCCGAAGCAAAGGCTAAGGGGGCTGTTGGTGTGTTTGAAAGTAAGTATGGTGAGGTTGTTAAGGTTTACACTATAGGTGAAGTTTCAAAGGAAATTTGTGGAGGCCCTCATGCATCAAACACAAGTGATTTGCATCATTTGAAGATAGTAAAAGAAGAAAGTTCTTCAAGCGGAATAAGAAGAATTAAGGCGATATTGGATTAATTTTGTTTAAAATTGGCTAATTTTTCTTGTTTACTATTGAAAAAATATAATAATTGTGATAAAATTATATATATAATATTTAAAAAAGGAGGAAACTTTATGGCAGGCGATAAAGTTAAGAGAGGTTTTGGTTTTTATTTATTTATGCTTTTGCTTATTATTTTAGCAGCCTTTTTGGTCATTGTTATGGTTATGCTATTTTCTCCAGGGACTTCAATTTTAGGGTATAAATATTTTAGTTTTAATTATAGTGAAGGCAAGGAAATTGTTCTAACCGAAACTACTGCTTCTACAGAGGGTGGGCAAAAAATTCCTCTGGATTTTAATAATATAGACGAATTTAATATTAATGCAGATTATGCAAATATTGTAGTTTCAAGAAGTGATGCTGATAAATCGCAAGATTGTATAAGAATAATTAATACAGCAAAAGGATTTGCTAAAGATGAAGGTGATGGAACTGTTGATTCAACTGCTTTTACTTATTCAATAACTTTAAAGGAAGAAGATGACAAAAAGATGTTGACGGTTTCTGTGACAGAGCCTAAGGGATTTTTATATTTTTCTAAAAATATAGTTATAAATGTTTGTGCTAAAAAGGGTGGTATAAATTTTCTTGGCTCAGATTTTATAATTACAACTAATTCTGGCAAAGTGTCTATTGGTGAAAATCTTGTAAGTGGTCTTAATATTTCAACAAATAGTGGGAATATAGTTTTGGCAGAAAATTATGAAGCTAAAGAAGGGGAAACAATAAAGAGTTTAGCATATAGTTCACTTTATTTAACTACAAATAATGGTAGAGTTTCAACCCCTTGCAATTTAATTGTTTCAAATGATGCTAAATTTTCTATCAATGGAAATGGAAATTTTGATTTGCAAGATGTAACAGGGTATCGTGGTGTTCAATTAGCTATTAATAAAGGTAATTTTAAGGCAAAAGACATTATTGGCAGTGTTAAAGTTTTGAATTTAAATAACGGAATTATTGATATTCAAGGTATTTATAAAACTAATCTGAAGACTGATGCAGGCTCATTTGATACAAATAAAACCAATACTCTTGGAAATTCTACTATTAAACTTGGTCTTGTTGGCGATTTGTCTATTCCATATGGTGAAAGTAGTCGAATTGAAATTGGCTCTTTAACAGGGCAATCTTTTGTCAGAACAACTTCAGGTAGTGTTGTAGTTAAAGATAAATTGACTGCACCTTGTATTATTCAAACAACAACTGGTAATGTTGACTTAAAAATTGATGATAGCAAAATAAATTCAGAGTTTAATTATTTATCAGAACGCAAACATTTGGTTGAAAGTGAGAAAGGAAATATTACTTTAAGATTTGAATCAACTGTTCAATCTTTAAATGAAATAAGAACTCAAGGAGATGTTGAAATTCTTATGCAAAAAGATAGTAAATTCTTGCTTGCTTTGAACACTTACGATAATAAATCAATTGAAAAGCTTGGCGGAAAAACTACTATTGAAAATGTAGATAATGATCAATATGAATATCCTTTCAAAGTTAATTACGTTGACGCTTCAGATAATATTAAATACACAACAAATAGAATTGATGTATTTGCGAATGGTAAAATTTATGCTCATTTTGCTTCAGCTACAGTTGCATAAAGTATTAAAAATAGAGGTTTAACAGTTTTCAAACCCTCTATTTTTATTTTTAAAAAACTTTAAAATCATTTTTTAAATAGTGATATTTTATGTTAAAATATCCTCAATGGAGGTCTTGCTTGAAAATTGTTCATATAGCTGATGTGCATTTAGGTGCAACCAATAAAAAGTTGTCTATGCCTCTTCAAAAGAGTTTGAAACTTGAAAATGCAAATAGGCTTAAATATGTTTTTGATTATGCTAAAAAAATTAACGCCGAGGCTATTATTATCTCAGGTGACCTTTTTCATAGCAAAAATCCAAGCAATCAATTGGTTAAGTTTTTTGTAGATATACTTTCTTCTTGTCAAATTCCTGTATTTTATGTTAAAGGTAACCATGATGAAGAGTTTATTTTTAGTGATAATTTTAAAAATTTAAATTTTAAGGTTTTTGACAAAGATTTCTCGAGTTTTGAACTTGGTGAAAATGTGGTTATAGGTGGACAAAGTGGGAATCAATTAGATTTGCCAAGTTTAAATCAAAATAAATTTAATATCGTTTTATTGCATGGTGATATTCATTCTAAAGGTAATGATTGTATAGATATTTCTCTTTGTAAAAATAAAAATATCAACTATTTGGCACTTGGTCATATTCATACTTTTGAGCAGGGCAAATTGGATCTAAAGGGAGAATATGTTTATCCAGGATGTTTAACAGGAAATGGTTTTGATGAATGTGGAGAAAAAGGTTTAGTTGTTATCGAAACTCAAAGTTCCACAATTCAATTTGTACCAATTCAAGGAAAGTGTTTTGTTATTAAAAGAGTTGATATAACAGGTTTTAAAGATTATGACGATCTTGACTTAAAAATTCAAAAGGCATTAAAAAATTACGATGGAGATTTTATTAGAATTGAGCTTATTGGGCAATATGAGGAAGAACAAGATAAATATTTAGGGTTCTTATCTAATAAATATTCCAATATTTATCCATATTTTGAGATTGTAGATAAAAGCAAAATTAAACTTGATGCCGAGAAATTAAAAAAAGAAATTTTATCTTTTAAAGCTGAATTTTTGAGACTTGTTTGTGATGATAAAAGTTTAAGTGAGGAAGAAAAGAACGAGATTTGTAGGCTTGGAATTTCTGCTTTAAGAGGAGATGATTTATGAAATTAATTAAATGTCATATAAACTCCTTTGGTAGGCTTGAAAATTATGATTACAATTTTTCTAATGGAATTAATATGCTTTTTGAAAGCAATGGTAAGGGCAAAACTACCTTTACTATCTTTTTGAAAGCAATGTTTTATGGAATGGCTAAAAAGGGAAATAACAGGGCGTATGCGGTTGAGAGAAGCAAATATATGCCATGGAATGGTGGGGTTTATGGAGGTAGTTTAACATTTGAAATTGGCAATAAAATTTATACTATTATTAGACAGTTTGCTCAAACCCCAGAGGGCGACACCTTTCAACTTATAGACGAGAAAACTGGTTTAGTTTCAAATGCATTTACCAAAGATTTGGGGCTTGAAATATTTGGCGTTGGGGTTGAAACTTTTGAGATAACAGCTTTTCTTTCTCAAGAAGGAGGAGTCGGCAATTTGAATGATGAGGTTAGGGCGACTTTGACGGGAGCGAATAAATTTGAAAATGACCTTGCAAGTTGCTCGCAAGCACAAAAGATAATATCTTCAGCGGTTACTCAAGAGAAGAATTCATGTCCTAAACAAGTTCAGTTGGAGGAAATAAAGCATGCTATAAAAGAAGGTGAAAATTTACAGGAATTTAATCGTCAACAACTTATTTCAATGCAAAATGAATTAAAAGAGTTAGAAGAAAAACATAAAAGTCTTTTATCTAGTCAAGAGAAATTAAAGCAGGAATTTAATAAATCTGTGACAGCAAAAGAAAATCTCGGAGTTTTAAATGCTAAAATTGAAGCATTTAAAACAGACCTTACAAGGCTTCAAAATGAAAAAATAAGTTTGTTGAAAGATAGCGAATTTAAATCAAATAATACAACATCAAATAAAGGCAAAAAATTGATTATAGGTTGCTCTTTAAGTTCGGTTATTTTATTGTTAGGTTTGATTGGAATTATTTTAAGTTTCTTCTTGCCAAATAAAACAATCTTGTTGACTATAGGTGTATCTTTAAGTGTTTTGTGTTTAATTGTTTTTGGGATAACTTTAATCAATTATGTAGGAAATAGCGAGAAAAACAGTTTACAAAATCAAGAGCATATTACGCGTGAAATTAAACTTTCCCAAATTAATAAATCTATATCAAATCTTGAAAGAGATATAGAGGAAGGTGAGGAAGATTTACAAAAACTTATAGGTGAGATTAAAGAGGTCAATTATGATAATGCACTTTCTCTATTTCACAATATCGACAAAGAGAAAAGTCTACTTGAGGTTAAGATAAATCAAGTTAAAAGGGAGATGGATTTTCAAGAAGAAAGGCTTTGCCAATTGAGGGAAAATCTTTTAAACCTAAGTGAAAAGAGGACTGAAGGTTTGAAAAAACTTGAAATTTTAGATAAAACTAAAGAATTCTTGAATTTAGCAAAAGAAAATGTTTCAAAAAGATATTTACAGCCTATGCAAGAGGCGTTTTTAAATCTTTATACTCTTTTTAAAACAGATGAAAAGTTGTCATTAGATATAAATCTTAATGTAAATCAAATAACTTCGGTGGGCTTGAAAGAAAGGGAATATCTTTCTCAAGGTGTTCAAGATTTATTATCAATTTGTAGACGGTTTGCTTTATTAGATAAAGTTTTTGTTAAAAATAAACCTTTTATTGTGCTTGATGATCCTTTTGTTAATCTAGATGATGAAAAATTAAAAGTTGCCAAATCTATCTTGGCGAATTATGCCGAAAATTATCAAATTATTTATATTTGTTCACATTCGCGTTGTAAAGTTTGATTTTTTGGCTGAAAATCTTTGTTTAACCATTTAGAGTGTGCTAAAATAAATTTTGGAAGGTGTTTTATGGATATTATAACAATTAGAGAACCAAGTGAAATTAAAAAGTATCTTAAGGAAGGTGCTGACTCTGTTTATGAGTTTAAAATCCTTGGGTTACTTGTTAATGTGAAATTCAAGTGTAATATTTTTGATACAAGAAATAAGCGAGTTCATGATAATGGTCAGGATGGGGGAATGGTGATTTTTAAGGCTCATTCTATAAAGGGTAATAATATTATTGTTGATCGTCTTGAAGCCGATAAAATTAAAGCCAACTCTATTGTATCTACTTATATCTTTGCAGATAAGGTGAAAGCTCAAACTATTGAAAGTATGAATATTGAGGCAAGAAAAGTTAAAGCAAAAATCATCAACAGTTTGGTTATTGAAGCGGGCAAGATAAAGGCAGATTATATTGATATTTGTGAACTCAGAAATTGTGACAAACTGAAGGCTAAAAAAGTGACTCTTCTTTCTATGAATGGAGGAAAAATACAAGCAGGTGAAGTTTCTTTTAATAATAAGAAAGAGGAAGAATGTCTGCCAATGACTCGCCGAAGATTTACGAAAAAGATTGATGGTAATGAAGATAAAAACATCAATAAAGTTAAATTAACGAAACCGAAAGAGTCTGTTAAAAGTTCAAAAGAAACCAAAATAAACAAAAAACAAGGGTAATACCTTGTTTTTTATATTAACTCTTTTAAATTCTCCTCTGCTTCGACAATTTCTTCTTGTGTTTGTGAAAGGGGTTTTGATTTTAAATTTTTTGCAATGTTTTTGTTGCTTCGAATTAAGTCCTCTCGTTCTTCTTGTTCAAGTCTTTCTTCATCAGCGTAAAATTCGTCTATTGTCTTTTTATAAAAAGCATAAGTTCTATCAGTTAGTTCGATAGTTTGGCGTCTAATTTCAAGACTTTTATCTTGATAAATTGGCTCTCCAACATGTACAGTAAAGTAGTATTTATATTTCTCTTTTCCCTTCTTAGCAGGGCGTTTTCTAAGTTTGCGTCTAAAAGAAACTACTACTGGAAGTATGGGAACATCATTTTTCACTGCAAATCTAAATGCTCCTTTTTTGAATGGTCTAATACCGCGATAAAATGGCCATAATGAGGCTTCTGGACAAATTAGTATAGCCTTCTTCTTTTTTAGTAATTCGGTTATACAAGCCTCAAAAGGTGGCATTGCTTTTATGCTTGTTGGAATTGGTATTCCGCCTAAAGAGCGGAGTAGAAATCCAACAAAAGGCATATTTATATTGTCTTTCAGGGTGATAAAGTAGCATTTTCTATGATGCAAAAGCCTGGTGCCGACAAGCAGGTTGTCAAAATTATGCACATGATTAACTGTGACGATAACTCCTTTTCTTCTAACTTTTTTTATGTTTTCTTTTCCAACTATTTTTAATTTATAACGCCTTTTCAACCAAGGGCCCATAAACATAATAACAATTCGTCTAAAAAACCTACTAAAGGCTCTAAATATAATATTTTTGTTTACAAAATTATAGTTTTCATCAATTTCTTCATCTCTTGCGGCAATAGAATTTTCTACCATGTGAGCATGAGGATCATCTGGTCTTTCAATGCCATCTCTATCAATCATAACTACTCCTTTTATTGATTTTAACAAATTTTGTCGTATTTAGTCAATAAATTTTTGTCTTTTTAATTTTTTCTTGACGAAAATCGTTTGATTAGTATATAATATTATCGAGGCAAAATTTATGTTTATAATATTTGATATCTTGTTTACAATAGTTCCAGTTGTGATTATTATTACATTTGTTGTTTTTGCTATTAAATCTGCAAAAACAAATAAGCGAATTAGAAATAGTGATGAGTTTAAAGAAATTTTTGATAAAATCGAAAGGGAAAATAAGCAACTTAACAATGAAGATTTAACTGATGAAGAGATTGAGGAAGAACTTGTTAAAAGGTTTAATGCATATTCGCCTGAAAAAAATAATAATATTCCTTCTCAACCAAATCATGATGATACATGTAATGAAAAAGCTTGTGATGGCTGTGGAGCAGAAGATGTGTATGCTCAGGTTTATGGTAAACGAAAGAAAAATAAATTAAAAAAGTAGTAAAAAGTATAATTTTTAAACAAAAATTAAAAAAATATTTGAAAAATAGTTGATTTTTGTTTAAGTTTTTGCTATAGTAATAGAGCAATCATGATTTCCTGCATATAATGTTTTAGGAGAGGCGATTGCTTAAAACAATGCGGGAGTGGCTCAGTGGTAGAGCGTTGCCTTGCCAAGGCAAATGTCGCGAGTTCGAATCTCGTCTTCCGCTCCATTACGGAAAGGAGGCGGGGAATCAAATTTTATCAATTTTTGATTTATCCGCCTTTTATTATGGTACCATCGCCAAGCGGTAAGGCAAAGGTCTGCAAAACCTTTATTCCCCGGTTCAAATCCGGGTGGTACCTCCAATTTGCGAACTTTGGTTGAATGATCTAGATTTTGCAAGCAAAATCTTTTGATTTCAACGCCAAGTTCGCTCATTCACCGCCAAACAAAAATCCTCTTATAAGGCGATTTTGCGGTGACTCTCATGCGAAGATTGCACATTGTTAGGTTAGTAAAAATCGCAACATTTAACATAAAAGTTGCGACCAGCTCGTAGACTTTTGAGCAAAAAAAGTTGAGAGTTTAAAGCAAGAATTTCGCATCATGCCGGTGTGGCGGAATGGCAGACGCACAGGACTTAAAATCGTGTGCGTCCCACACCTCAAAAACTTAATATGCCGATGTGGCGGAATGGCAGACGCACGGGACTTAAAATCCCGAGGATGAAAGTCCGTGTGGGTTCGACTCCCACCATCGGCACCACCGAAAGTGCTTAAATACCGAACATTTAGGCATTTTTTAATAATTAACTTGTCACTTAAAATTTTCTAACAATCTTCACATTTTTCTAACAATTTCAATTTATGCTTTGCAATATGTTCACTGATTTCTTATTTTTGAATTTATGCAAAAACTGATTTTTCTAACAATTTTCTAACAATCGTCTAACAATTTATTTTGTATTGTTTAGTTTTGTTTAGTTTTGTTTAGGTTTATATAGTGTTATTTAATACCAAATAAGCAAAAAAATAAGGCGGGATTTTACTCTTGCCTTACTTTTTTTTAATCAAAACTGCAACATTTTCACATTTCAAAGTCATGTTTCCGTTTTAGTTTACGCTTTTCTTCCAATAACTTTTCAAGTTCCTCAATCTCATTATCTAAATCAGCTTCTTTCTTCTCCTCGAAATCCAAAGCTGTTGAAATCGCATTTGCGCTTGAAAGCTTACTTGAAAAATCCAAATGAGCATAAATGTCTGCTGTTGTTTGAAAGGTGGAATGTCCAAGCCACTCTTGGATTTGTTTCATTGGCACTCCATTTGCAAGCATTAAACTTGCACAGGAATGTCGCAAATCGTGAAAGCGAATGTGTTTGAGTTTGTGCCTGTTTTGGATGATTTTAAAATGATGAGATACAAAATCTGGCTTCAATAGTTCTCCCAATGGATTGACACAAACATAGTCCAAATACTTTGTGTTATAATTCTTTCCACATAGTTTGCGGTTTTGTTCCTGCTTTTGTTTTTCAGCTTTCAGCATTTGTTCGATTTGCGGAATAAGCGGCAAAGTCCTATTGCTTGTCTTGTTTTTCATTTTATTTTTGGCAACTAGTTTATTATCAACCTCAACAACTTTGTGATTGATTTTAATCATCTTGTTCTCAAAGTCAATAGCACTCCATTTCAATCCAAGCACTTCGCTTCGTCTAAGTCCATAGTAAGCAGTGATGTGAATGACAAGTTCAAGCGGGTCGCCTTTAATAACTTCAAACAATTTCATCAACTCGTTTTTGTTGTAAAACTCTGCCTGATATTTATCTTTCTTCGGTCTGTCAACAAAGTCAGCAACATTCTTTTCAACAAGCCCAAGTTTAACAGCACTCTGCAAAGCTTCTCGAATAAGCACATGATAATGAATTGCAGTGTTTCCATTTTTGCCTTCGCGATATAGTGTGTTATAAAATTCTTGTATGTGATAAGGTTGCAACTCTTTCAGATAAAGATTTTTCTTCTCAAAATATTTTGCCATATTTTTAATGGAGTAGGAGTAGCCTTTATATGAAATCTCCTCAACTTTACCTTTAATGGATGTCAGCCATTGCTGAAGAAAATCACTGAACAAAATGTCATTCTCATGTTTTGCTTTCTTCTGTTGAAATACATTGTCCTTTGCAGAATATTCCGCGATAATCTCATTCAATTTTTCTTCCGCTTTTCTTTTGTTTCCTTTTTCTGTCAAGCCTGTTGAAATCCAAACTTTTTTAAATTTCCCATTCTCATCTTTGACAGATAAAACAGCGTAATATTTCCCGCTCTTGACTTGCAAACTACCTTTCATCTTCAGCCTCGCTTGCGTTTAAAAAGTCAATCACGTTTTGCTTTGGAATTAAGATTTTGTTCCCAAATTTAATGCACTTTATTTGTCCAGATGAAATCAAATCATAAGCCAAATTTCTTCCAATGCCTAACATCTTTTGTAAGTCTTTTACTTTCACAACATCATCAAATTTTGTGAAAATGTTTTGTGTGTTTAATTGTATATTTGTCATTAAATACTCCTCAAAAATTTTGTATTTTTAAGTTCTATAATGCACATCTATTTTGTCTGCAAACTCTGAAAGAGCTTGCAAGCAAAATAGATAAAATTCAAAACTGAAAAGACTTGCAGCAGCAAGAAATGCGTTAGCATTTTGATTTTGGAAAAATCATCTTTTCAAGTTTATAATTGTTCTATTATTCGTTCTATAAATTTTTGAGAAGAGCTTCTTTAGCCCTTACAAGTTTTAAAAATCTTTTCTATTTTTATTTCTATTATTTGTTGATAAAAGCGGAAATGGGTTTCCCATTTGCCAAGACAAGAGGCATGATACAAAACGATACATGATCTGCTTGCTTTGAGGCCGCTAAAAGCCCGATATTTAGGGCTTTTTTGATCGTTTTGAGTCAATGCCTTATCCTGCTTACTGCGAAAAAGACTGCACTATTGCTCATTTTTGCTTTAAAAAGCAAAAACTTCGCCTTTTCGTTTGTCTTTTTCTTTTTCCCAAAAATGGCAAGCATTTTCGGGAGCCCTTTCTAAACTTTTTTTAATTTTCAGTTTCATCCAACATTTTTTGCAATTGTAGGATTTCATCATTTAAGAATTGCATATCTTCCGAGTTCGCTGATTTTTCTTGCACAACTTCATTCGCTTTTTTCTTTTCATTTTCTTCAACTCTATAGTCATACACATCCAAAAGTTCCTTTTTCATTTTTTCAAAGCAATCAAGCAGTTTACTTTCTTTTTCAATGCTGTCCATAAATTGAGATCGTTCTTCATAAGATTTGTGTTTGAAAAATTCATTGAATAAAATTGCCAAAAGTTTTTGCGTGATTTCACAATTTGCAAAAGTTGATTTGATGAAAGGTTTTGAGAATTTGATAAAATAATTCATTCGCTTCGTGTGGGCGTGAATTGCGTCCAAGAGTGTTTGCTTTTCATGTTGAATTGCCCAATTGTCTTTTTCTTGCTTTTCATAAGTCTGAATACCAACTTGAAGAATGTCATTAAGAAAATTGTTCTTTGATGTGTAAACAATTCCTTTTCTTTCTGCATACATTTTGTTCAATCTTTCAAGCAGTTTCTTGTCATAAATTCTTACAATGTTTTCTTGTTTAATTTCGTTCATTTTGGCTCATTCTCCTTGTTCTGATAGTTTGCTTGTCTGTTTATCTTTCGTGTCTTAAAAGCTCAATTTTGACCTCCTTTTGTTTAGATTTTGTTTTGACTTTTAAATTTTACATTTCACACCTCCTTTTTATCTATTCTACAACTTCAATTCGGACACCATTTGTCCGAGTTGAAATTAGTGTTTTGAATTTTATTGTCAAATTTTAGCATAGTCGCTGTCAACACGTCTTTGACAGCGGAAGAAGTTTTTCGTTTATTTTTCAACTTTTCGTTGCATATATTAACATTCCCGCGTTACACACGGGTTGTTATACGGGAAAAGCTTTTCATTGCTTTTATGTCAAATCTTAACATTCTCGCTGGGACAGCATTTGTCACAGCGGGAAAAGTTTTTTGATTTTTTTCTAAACTTTTAAAGGTTTCAATGTCTGACACATTTAAAAATTTTTCAAACAACATTTTAGCAATGTCAAGGTTTCAATGTATAAAACATTGAAAAAATATTTTTCACTTAAATAATAAAAAATCCGTGGTATCAATGGCTGATACAACGAGAATTTTTTGCTCCTCTATACTATATAGGGACAACTTTTTGAAATCAGTTACCGGCTTTTTGCAAAATTTTTAAAAAATGTTAAATTTCACTAAAAAAGACAAGCCAATTTTGACTTGTCAAATTTACTTTTTAATCAAATTTATAGATTTGTTGTTTAGGTAGGCTTCAATGTTATCAATACAAATATCAATTCTGTTCTTTTCAGACTCGTTTGTATCAAAAGCTCTATGATAAGAACAATAAACTCTTTCTGTTCTCAACAATTCTTTTGGATATGAAAGTTGGTCAATATCATCAAGCCCAATTCCGAAAAACTTGTTTTCCTTTACCAGTTCGTATAAATCATTTAAGTCAATGATTCCACCTGTTGTTTGGGTTAGAATGGCGTTATCTTTCATAAGTGAAAGTTTTTCTTTATTGAGCATGTTTCTTGTAGTGTCTGTCAATCTGCAAGTCACACAAACAATATCACTTGTTTTTAACAATTCGTCCAAAGAAACATCTTTGATCTTTTCAAGATTTTTCTTTGTTGGGTTGTAAGTAAGGATCCTCACTCCAAAGGGCATAAGTAATTCCGCAAGCCTTTTGCCAATATTCCCTAATCCAATAATTCCAATAGTCTTGCCACTTATTTCCACGCTTCGTTTAAATGGCACCTTTTCATCATTCAAAAGAAATTTATTAAAATATGGGATTTGTTTTGTTGCTGTCAAAATCAATCCTAAATGATGTTCAGCAACAGCGTTTGTCGAATAATTTGGAGTGTTGGAAATGACAACACCATTATCCAGTGCTTGCTTTAAAGTTGTTATCCAATCAAAACCTGTGTATGGCAAGCAAATAAATTGTCCTTTCTTCATATTCAATAAAATATTTGTAGGGTCTATCCAATCCAAAAGAATAGGTCCGCCATTTGCAACAGCGTCATCAATTTGATTTTGATCTGCTTTTTCATAATAGACAACATTTCCAAGAGATTTAAGCCTTTTCATTTGTTCTTCACTAAAATCAAAATGTTCAAGCACATAAATATTTTTCATTTTCTATTCTCCTTATGCCTATTATATCATATTTCAAATTATTTTGAAACACTTTATCAAACTTTTATTTCTTTTAAGATTTCAACAATTTCTGCTTCTCCAACAAACAAAATTTCCTTTGCTTTTGTCTTTGAATTTTGATCTTGCGTCCAAAACTTTTCAGCAAGTTCTTTATATTCATTGAAAGAAAGTCCCGGTCTGCCGATTCCAAAATCTCTTACACAGAAGATTTGCCCATTAAGTTTAACTGCCACAGCTTGATATGTTTTGTTAGATGTTTTCTTTGCCATTATGTCAATGTTTTTAAAAACATCTTCTTTGCACTCTGATAAAAACATACATTTGAAACGAGATGGCAGCTGTGGAAATTTCTCTTTTCTGACTTCTTCCAAAGCAATTTCTCGCATAAACAAGTCATAGTTCTGCAAAGCTATTGACATATCCATTTGCAGTTGTTTGTTTTTAAAAATACCTTTTTGGGCAGTTTTAAATCCCAATTCGTGTATTGGCTTGCCATTTTGATTAAATGAAAAATCAAAAATTTTCATTTGTCCGTTAGGTGTTTCGCCAAAATGAATTTTATCGCCAACCTTATAATTTCTGTCGGTTGCAACTTGATATAAAATCAGATCCTTTGCTTTTTGCATTTTAAACTCCATTTTATATTCATTTTAATTAAGATCGCATTTATCAATGCTCATCTTTTGCCTTTTATATTTTCGTGCCCAGTTTACAATCCCATAAACATTATTGATTCCAAAAATTGCAAAAGTGAGTGCCATAGGCAACAATCCAATATCTCCAACGCCACCTTCGATTATTGGCATAAGCCAAAGCACAATTATCACGAGATTTTGAATTATGTAAGCAGCAAACTGAAAAACACTTCGCCTAAAAGTTAAATAATATGAAACGATCGGGATAATAAATGTTGCAACGCTTATAATCAAATAATTTGTGTTGAGTGCTTTAAGCATAAAATATACAGGCGCAATCAAAGCGGCAGCAGTTGCGAATATTGCAAGCCACTCTTTCCAAGCAAGTTTATTGACTTGTATTTCTGAGTTTTCTCTTTTGTTGCGAAACCAACTTATCGCAGTCACAATTTGGATTGGGATTAAGATAAATAGATTTAAAATGCTTTCGCCATACAGTCCATTGAAATAAGATTGCACCACATATATTCCGTCTGAAATAATTTGATAAATAGGATAAAGATAAACACTTTTTGACAAGCAAAACATAGCAAATATTGCAGAAAGAGAATAGACGATTGAAAGCCAATCACTTTTAAAAACAATTGAAACTGTGATTATTGTGATTAAACTGAATGTGAGAAAAAGAGTTTCAAAGAGATTGAAACTTTTAAAAAAGGCAATAAGTGAATTTGTAAACTTTCTCATAGTGTTCCTTAATCTCATTATATTTAAAATTAGGTTGCAAACAAAGTGAAAAATTATAATTTACACAAAAAATTAAAATTTAAAGGTTATTGTTTTTAATTGTCAATTAGTTCTATATTCTTTATTGTGGGGAAAATAATTTGAATGTAGTCCATGAAAGTTTTTCCGTCAACATCACCAAATGCAAGATAAAACATTTTGACACCATTCCAAACAAATTTATATTTTCCGATATTAAATCCATTTTTTTTGTAAAATCGGAGTCTTTTAATTCTCTGTTCAGCATTTGCTGCATTCTTATCCACATTCTCAACATCAACAGCAATTGGTTTGTTTGAAAACTTTTTCTTGATCCAGCTTAGGATTGCCGATCCAATACCTTGGCCTCGCTTCTCTTTTACAACTGCAAGATAATTTAGGTGCACGAAATCCATTGTGTCACATAAATGTGCTATTCCCAATAACGAGCCATGTTCATAAAAAGCAAACATTTTAAAATCTTTAAAAACGCCTTTCCATAGTTGTTCAAGTTCAACGCGTTCACAGGGTGGAAAACTGTCTATATATATTTCTTTGACTTTATCTCTATCTTCAAAGTCGATCTTCTTTGATACCATAAATTTTTACAGGCTCCTTTTTGTATAAACACAAATATTCTTTTCTTTATTTGCTGTGCCAATATATGAAAGCACACTTTCTGCCATGCGTTTTCCTTCATTTGAGACAGTGATTGCAACCAAATTTTTCTTTTTGCTGCTTTCTTTAAGCAATTCTTTCAAAAGTGGAACACAATATTTTCGGTATTCTTTTAAAACTAAGACCGACGGGATATAAAAGAAATTTGATTTCACATTAACTTCGCTTTCAGAAAAAGCATAATCTCCGTCATATTTTAAACTTAAAATTTCGTCAAATAGTTTTTTTGTAATAGAATAGAACAGAAAATAACCAACGATTTTATCTTCGACTATCAGCAAAAATATATCATTTTTGTCTGAATAACGTTGGAAATACCAAGATTTTTCATTGTCATAGTCAAAATCAAGATAAAATTTTTTATCTATCTCGATAATTTTCTCTATAATCTCATGCGTCATCTTTCGCTTTATGACTTTGACTTTCATTTCTTCTCCGATTATTTTGATTTGTCAAAAAACAATGCTTCGTCTATAAGCGGCACAATGTCAATTGCTGGCTCTTCATAAGGGTGGGCTTTGCGGAGTGCAGAAACAACTTTTTTGACTTTGTCAATATCACAAATGACTTCCAATTTTTCTTCCTCAACAAACTCTAATTTATTTTTCGTGCCAATGTGTGGGTGTGCTTTGTCATTTGGAAGAAAAGATCCAACACTTTTGATAGATGTTGTGCAGTAAGAATAATTGCCAATAATCCCTGCGCCAGCTTCGCAAATTGCATTTCGCACTTCTTCAACATTTTCAATTGGGATCGTCACAAAAATTTTCACTTTGTTTACATCAATCAACATAAATAAACTCCTTTACTACAAACTGATTTCATCAGTTTTGACAGGTGGATTTTGTGAAAAGGCATTGCTTGCACCTTCTGCAAAAAACTCTGGGGCAAGTTCACAATTCATTTCAATCAGTTGCTTCACTGTTTTTTCTATTTCAGCTTCATCAGCAAAATCATAATCTTCACTCAAAACCTTTCTCAATGCAGTTGAAATTTGTGGCAAATCAATTGTCTTACTTTGCTCTAATAAAAGATCAGTTATTTCTTGGCAAGACAATCCTTTGGATTCGATTATTTCGTCGGCAAGAACATCGGCAGGTGTGCTGTCCAATTCATCAAGCCTTTCCATGACTCTATCCAAGCTGGACTTACCTTTTTCAATTCTTGTTTGTAAATCTCCCACAGGATCTTGTAGCAATCTAACTTTGCTTAAACTATAAGAAACGTCTTCCCTAAATTCTTCACTATCGCCATAAAGCATTGTGAAATAAACTCTGTCAAATAAATATGCTTTGTGTGCAGGCGACATTTGTGCAAGTCTTAAAGCATTTTCTGGGTCTGAAAACAGATTTTCAAGCGAAGTTGTGATTGCTTTAATTTTTTCTCTCTTTACTTCAATTTGTTCTTGCGTATCAAATTCATAAACACATTTTTCAAGATTTTTATTGATTTGAGAAATAAAAGTTTGAGTTGGATCTTCTTGTTTTTCTTTTTGAGATATTCCTTTAATTGCGTTAATAAACAAAGAAATGTCATCATGTTCTTTTGCTGCGCTTAAAGCCTTTTGATATGCTTGCACATCATCATAGTCAAGTTGCAATTTCTCTTGTTTTGACAAAAATTCTAATGCTTGTTTATAAGTCTTTAAATCGGCTTGTTCATCTGCAATAAAATTTAAAATGTTCAATACAGAATTGCCATAAGCTATATCGACCATTTTTCTTTTTACTTCTGGATTTTGTGCCATAAAAATTAAAAATTCTTTTGAATATCTTAGTTTAGAGCCTGCAAATGCCAAGTTGTTCTGTGAAGGCTTGTTATATAGAGTTTCCTTCTTTTTTTCTTTTGACTCTGTTTTTGTCTCTTGTTCTACGGATTGCTTTTTATCTCTTAAACGTTCGGCAGCAGTATAGAGATCAAGAATTTGAGACTTCATCTTTGAAATATCTTCAAGTGGCACCATGAAATGATTTAAAAAGCCTATTCTTCCTTTAACTTCTGCACAATCCCAAGTCGGATCAAGATAAAAATATCCGTCAATGCCATATTTTTCATCTTTCAAATAAACAATTAAATTTTGGTGTCCTTTGGTAGCTGTGTTGTCATCATCTAAAACTTCAACATGATTTTTGAAAAGTTTTATATTTTCATCTCCAACATCTTCGATAATAGCTTTAAAAAGTTCGCTAAATCCAACACAAACAATTTTTTCGCTATTTAAAACTCCATAAACTGATCGTGATTGAGAAGAATGATCGTTCTCATCTTCGGCAATATATGGTCTTGATGTGACTGTGAAATATGCAGACAATAGTTTTTCGTATGGCGAAAATCCTCTTTGTTTTATCTTGCTTGATGTTTCGCTGATTTGGTTGTTTGCATTTTCAGCCTCATCAATAGTCCAAGTTTTAGCCATATCTTCAAAGCCAAAAGAAACATTCTCTTTCTTCAAAAGTTCAGAAACAAGTTTAAACTGTTTCCACTCATCAGGGGTGTATCTTCTTTCTTCGTCCAATGCAGCAACTGTAATGTCATTTGCTTTCAATCCATTGTCTTGCAAAGTGCTGATTATTGAAAGGATATTCTCATCTTCGGTGGCAATAAGTTCGCGCCCATTCATGAGAACAACAAATTTTAAGTTTGCTGTTTCAGCTGATTTGCTTTTATAATCTGCAATAGCTTCTTCCAAACTTAATTTGCTTTCACTTAAATTGAAATAATATTTGTTATCCATATTTTTGTCCTTAAATATATTGTATCACATTTAATTTGTTTTGTAAAGGGTGCTTTATTCAAATCCTTTGGCTTTCAGTTCGTCCACAATTGGCTTAATATCTGGCTTGTTCTTGCAACCAGCATATCTCTTGTCAATATCTTGCATTCTGCCTTCAAAGGATACATAATTTCCTTTTCCGTCAATGTGCATGTCTGCCCAATTCAACAAATCCAAAAACTTACTTTTGTATTTGCAGTTTGCTTCGCCATGATAATAAACTTCTTTCCAAAATTTATATTTTTGTTTTTTAAGTATAAGTCCGCCAACAATAGGGTGCTTGCTATAATCTTTTTCATCTAAAAACTCATAGCCAATATCATGCAAAAGACCAAGAGTGAAAAGATCTTCCACATCTTGGGCCTTCATTTTTTCTTTGATCGCAAATTCTTTGAGCAAATTTGCAACTCCAAATATATGTTTTTGTCTGTCAATTGAAATCATTTTATCATCCTATTCTGTATTATAGCATAAATCTATTCGATTTGTATTAAATTTTAAGAATTTTTTGTTTTTTACTTTCAAATGCTTTGAATTTGTTTCCAATTTTGATGTCATTTGTTATGAGATATTCTTAATTTTTCTAACAATTTGTCGCAAAACTTTCTTAAAATGAGAAAATCCCTATTTTAAAGGGATGTAGCGATTTTGAAAAACGAAAACGGCTGAATGTCTTTATTTATGGGAAGATTAGGCAGTTTTAAACAGTCTTAAAAAGTCAAAAAAAACACTGCCTAAAACAGAGGGAGAACAACTTAAAATCCTGAGTTCGAAAGGACGTGTGGGTTCGACTCCCACCACCAGCACCAAATATACTAACTAAAAAGTCTTTTTTTGAAAAGGCTTTGACATACTGTATGCAGTGGAGTTTAATTAAATTTAATTACTAGATGTAGTAATAGTTTAATATGTAACAAAAGAAAGTAGATAATAAAATAAAACAAGAGTCTTTTAAAAGGAGAGAATATGGTTAATAATTTAATGAAAATGATTGAAAACGCGGTACCAGATGATTTTTGGTATGATGTCTTAAGCGAAGAAGTAGACAATCACTTATCAAAATTTTCGGAAAAAGATTGGGAAAATTTGATAAAATTTATTCCAGTAGAAAATAAAGACAAAAACTATTGTCTTTTTGAAAGTGTCTCTAACACAGCACCTCTTAAAATATTTGCTAAATGTATTGATGCTATGATAGATTATATTTGTAATGATACAAGTTTCCTATGGGCATTTTATAATAGTGTTTCTAAGGAAGTTGTTGATTTATTGAATCCTTTATCAAGGACAAAATTGAGAGTATGTTGCGAAAAGAAACTTGCATTTCA
>CARJLX010000003.1 GCA_949001935.1 uncultured Eubacteriales bacterium
CCGCCTTCGCCTCTGGTGTTCTTCCTAATATCTACGCATTCCACCGCTACACTAGGAATTCCGCTCACCCCTCCTGCACTCTAGCAATCCAGTTTTAAATGCAATTCCGGAGTTGAGCCCCGGGCTTTCACATCTAACTTAAATCGCAACCTACACTCCCTTTACGCCCAGTTATTCCGGACAACGCTCGCCACCTACGTATTACCGCGGCTGCTGGCACGTAGTTAGCCGTGGCTTTCTCCTGAGGTACCATCACTTTCTTTTTCCCTCAGATCAGAAGTTTACAATCCGAAAACCTTCATCCTTCACGCGGCGTTGCTGGGTCAGAGTTTCCTCCATTGCCCAATATTCCTAACTGCTGCCTCCCGTAGGAGTCTGGACCGTATCTCAGTTCCAGTGTGGCCGTTCATCCTCTCAGATCGGCTACTCATCGTCGCCTTGGTAGGCCGTTACCCCACCAACTAGCTAATGAGACGCAAGCCCCTCTATCACCGGATTGCTCCTTTGACCCCTTGATCATGCGACCTTGTGGTCTTATGCGGTATTAGCAGTCGTTTCCAACTGTTATCCCCCTGTGATAGGCAGGTTGCTCACGCGTTACTCACCCGTCCGCCACTAAGTTAAGAGAGCAAGCTCTCTTAACTCCGTTCGACTTGCATGTTTTAAGCACGCCGCCAGCGTTCGTCCTGAGCCAGGATCAAACTCTAACGTTAAAAGCAAACTTAGTTTGCATCACTATTTTCATAGTGTAATTGTTAGGTTAATTAAATTATCTTTCAATAATTTCGTTGCATGTACTTTGCAACATTTTGTTCCTTGACTCATAACTTTGTAAATTGACTTTGTAATTGTTTTTTTAATTCAATCTTGTACTTGTTTATTTAATTGTCATAGTTCATGCTGATACATTTCCGTGTCAGCATTGATATAATATCACATCACCCCCCCCTGTGTCAACACTTTTTTCAAAATTTTTAATATTTTTTTAACAATTTTCGATTATTTTTAACCAAACTCTAAAAACCTCCCAATACTATGGCGGGCGTTTAGTAATTTGATTAAATTTTTATATAGTAAAAAAGCTAAATTCCTTATAAATAAAGACTTTTTAAGTTTAAATTTCTCTAAATATTAATTAAGCACATCAAAAAAGAACACGAGTTTTCGTGTTCTTTTTTCGGTAAACTGTCAAGCAATAGATTGTCATAACCGAATACAACATGATATTTGCCGTCTATTTATAGATAGTCGCACAGCATTTAGCTATTAGCCGTTAGCAAGTTGTTCCATTCTCTTCTTTTTCTTGCGTCTTAATAAGAGAAGAATAAGGAGAATAAGAAGAAGCAATACAAGTACCCCACCTACAATTGAAAGGGCAAGGATAAGATTAGAGTTTGCTTGAATAAACTTAGCATTATCTCCACATACCCAGAAGAGCCCATTAAATCTTGTAGAAGGATCTTTATATGTTAAAGTTAAATCAGGGTCATGCTCAACATTTGAAACAACAATCTTGCCAAAGTCGAAAGTTCCATTAAATGGATTTTCTCTTGTTCCAATTGGAACCCAGAATCTTCCACTAAAGTCAAGGTCGCCAGTCACAACATAGTGAGCATTTGCAAATTCTTGAGAATTTTCATCATTAACCATCTTGGCAACATAAGCCATATCTTTAACATTTTCGATAATATAAGGATTCTCAACACTGCCTGTGCCTTTCAAACTTTCAGAAGCAACTTCTGTCCAATAAGCACGCTTGAAGTTGATTAAAACTTCAACATTCTTTCCAGCTTCAAATTCTTTGAGGAAGTTGTAATCAATAACAATGTTTACATTTCTTCCATTAGGATTAATAACAACTGAAGAAGATGATGTGATATTGTGTCTACCAGTTTCTCCCTCGCCTGTAATAAGTACTACAGATTCTAGTTGACTATTAGCACTAATCTCATAATTTGCATTAAGTGTCACATTAAGAGATATTGAAGTTCCGTATGGAACTGGTGGGATTGAATCGCCAGATTTGATTGGATATACCTGTCCATCTGGAGCGTTATAACTGAAAGTTCCTGCAAGAGAAGCCTCATTTGGTCTTTCACTATTGAGAACTCCTAAAGTGAATTTGTAAATAACTTCATTTTTAGTTGCTTTAGGAATTAATCTAACTACATACTTATTGCTTGTATTTCCAAGTTCTTCAAGATCTTCAGCTTGAATTCTATATTCAAACTTATATGTGGTTGTTTTTGAATAACTGTCATATCTGCTTTCAAGATTTGTAAATTTAGCATTTCCTTCCCAATCAATTCCATGACCAAATTCAGCTGTAAGAGTCACAGTTATAACTTGACCAACTTTAGTTGTAAACTCTTTGTTGAAATCAGTTATTTGCGTTCCATCACTGAGCATAATTTCATCAATTCTAGCATTTTCACCAAGCCCATCTGTAACGAACATCGCCCCAACAATATCACCTTCAAATCTTGCTTCTAAGTAGAGAGGGATTTCTCTAGGTTCAGCAAAGTTATAAGAGTAAGATCTTGTTGATAAATTAAAGCTTGTGTCATCTGCTGAGATAACTTGGTTACCTTCTTTATCATACCATCCAAGGAATGTAAAGCCTGCGTTTGCATGAGCTACAATTGAGAATTTTAACCCTGTATCAAAGCTACCAATTGCTCCAAGTGAAACATTGTTTTGAATTAACTCTGCAACACCGCCACCATCTTTTGAGATAGCAAGTTCAAAGTTAGCAAAGTAAACAGCCTTAATTAAGGTGTCGCCATTAATAGCGGTTAAAGTAAATTCTTCTCTGCGTTCGGTTATATTCTCAACCTTTCCATCCAAATCAACTCTTTCGATTAACCAATGAGAGAATGTATATCCTTCAAAGTTATAAGGTCTAATAACAAGTTCTACACCTGATTGAACTGATGCATAGAGAAGATCGTCTGCATTTGTCCAAGAAGTGTTGGCGTCAAGATTTGCAAATACATCAACAACACTTAAGTCTTCCTTAACACCCTTGAGAGCATCTGGAATAAAATCAATTGTGAAGTTTTCTTTCTCAAACAACCATGAAGCATAAAGTCTGAAAGTATCAGTATCTTCGTCATAGTTATCGCTTGCAATGTATTGAGCACCGTTCCATGTATAGCCTTCTTCAGTCCAAACCTTAGTAGCATTCATATTTCTATCGATATATTGTGTACCTAAGCCCATTTCATAAGTGAAATAGCCAAGAAGAACATTTTTATCCTTTGTTAATGTGATTGCTCTGCGAACATTTTCATCAATGTTAAGTTCACTTCCATAAGTCACATTTTGAATTCTAGAACCAGCTATTTCTCTTCCGTCACTTACAAATACAATATTATATCTCTTTGGTTCTACTTTAATTTTAATATTTCCATCAGCATTTACTTCATTGATAATAATTTCAACAAACTCATTAAAGCCTGTTGATACTTTATCAGCTTTGTTAATTTCTTTTACTTCTATATTAAGATTTGATTGAACGCTAGGTCTATTATCACCTTCAATAATGAAGCTGTGGCTAAGACCAACATTGGCTGTAAGTTTAATTTGATTTGTTGCACCAGTCACAGCAAAGATATTTGTATTTGAAGAATAATTACCTGTTGCCACAATTGTATTTGTTTCTTCAACAATAATTTTTCCTGCACTGATACTATTGCCATTTTCATCTACAAATTGAACATTGATAGTGTTTGTATTTGCAGTGAAAGTTGCATAGATTTGAGCATTATTATAAACACCCATAACGGTATATAAGTCATACCCGTCTGTTGTATAACTATGGTCGATTATTACGCCTTCGCTTGGTGAACTAACTACCATAGAATAACCTTTATTATTTCTAGCAACAAAGTAGAGAATATTGTCTGAAATAGTATCAACTTTATATGTTACATACTGAATTTCTTCGTCAATAATTAAATCTCTATATTCATTACCATCTTTGTCAGTCAACATGATTGTTCCACCAAGAGTAGAACCAAATGTAAATTGACCATTTATGTTAAGTCTTGCATTAACATTTACGATTGCCTTGCTTGGTTTGTATGAAATCTCAACCTTAGAAGGTGTGTCATGTTCAACATTGAATGAGATAACCCCTTCTTCAGCATTATACCAATTGCCTGAAATTTCATTGCCAGCCAAGTCATAATATTTGATAGAAGCAACTTCATAATGTTTTCTTGGGCTTAAAGTGATAACAAGAACATTATCATATCTAGCCTTGAAGGTTTCTTGACTTTCAGCATTGATAGTCTTTTCTTCACCTTCTCCAAGCTTATAAGTTAAACTTCCATATTCTCCAACAGCGATTGTAACATCCTTTTCTGCAAGAGAGAATACGCCAGTGATTGTCACTTTACTGCCATCTCCACTTTCAAGAGCATCTCTAACTTTTTCGTCTAATACCATATTAAAGACAGCATCATCTGAAAGAATTATTTCATTTTCTGTTCCATAATTTACAGCCCAGTAAGCAAATACATATCCTGAAGCTGTGTTAGCAGTAGCTGTGAAAGTTGCACTTTGAGTATATTTAACCATAACGCTTGTAGGGGCTACGCTACCCATTGTGTTATCACTACTTACAACTGTAAATCCATATTCTCTTGGACTTGCAGTGATAGTTAAGTTGAAATCTGCTGTAAAGCCTTCAAGAGTGAATACTGCATAGTAAAGATTTGTATCAGCATTCTTGTCTTCAGATTCTTTTACAAGAGTAATTGACTCGTCAGACAATGTGATTTGAGCATCTCTATAACCATATTTCAATGTCACTTTAATAGTTACTTTAGTTCCTGTCTTAAAGTTGATACTACCACCAGTTACATTGATTTCCTCTTCATTAAATGAGACTTTTGAAAGAACACTAGAAGAATCATTAAGAGTTATAGTATTTGTTTTAGCACTTGCTGAAACTGTGATTGGAGAGTCTGCTGTAAATCCAGCCCACTCAATAGTTATTGTTCCATTTGCGTTAATTGTCTTTGTAAATGTACCAGATGAAGCAATACTAACTGTTGATTCTTCATCAAAGATATAACCAGCATTTGGATTAACTGTAAATTTAAGTTTTTCACTTGTCTTAACTTGGATTACTCCATCCTTTACGCTACCATTTGTTTCAACACCATCTTTGCTTGTTACTTTGATAGATGTTTCATCAAGGGTTGCATTATTAAGAGTAAGTGTCAAGTTGTTTGTTCTAGCAACTGCAGAAATTGTTAATGTAGAGTTAGAAGCAAGATTTGCAATAGTTATCTGTCCTTGAGTGGTTGTATCAAGATCAAATTGACCATTTGTCACAACTGCTTTATAATCCCAACCTGGGTTAACTCTAATGTCAATAACAAGAGTTTGTTCTCCGTAGATAAGGTCTTTTGTAAAGCCATCAACTACTGGAGTATTTCCGTCAAGGATTGAAGCAAATTCATTACCAACACCAACACTTCCTTCCACCTTAATTGTCAATGTAGACTTAGCGTTTGCAAAGTTTGCATAAAGTGTTAATTCATAGCCTTCTCCCACCTTTCTTCCAATAGTTTGAAGCTCGGTAGAAATGATATAAGTTGTTCCTGTTCCAAGGTCACTTGAGTTCCATGTTTGATTTTTTCCGTCCATGTTAACCTTTGGAAGTTCTGTAACACCTTCTTTATTTGTAAAAAGTGCTTGACCAAACTTAACAGTTAAGTCGCTTGGAGTTCCATCTACAAATGTTCCACCATTAGCATTAAATTTAATAGTGTATTCAACAGCTTCCCAATTTGCTGTAAAGTTAAGAATAAAGTCATTTTCTTCGCTAGCAAAGAGTGATGAGATTGTTGCATCACTAGCAAGAATTCTATTGTCACTTCCATAAGTCCAATGATCAAAGGTGTAAGTACCTGCAGTCAAAGTCATAGTTGGAAGGTGGCTTGCTAATGAGCCTGTAATAAGAGTAGAGTAAGCAACTTTTCTGCCATTCTCTCCCCAAGAATTTGTTAAGCCTTCAACTCCAACATATTTGTGAACACCGTCACTAATATTGATTGTTACATTAATTGCTTGAGTTACAAATTTGATTGTTGTATTTGCATTCACATTTTCAAGCTTGAATGCTCCTGTTTTACTTCCGCTTGAGGTAACTGAAAGTTTTGCAGTTCCAGTAGTTCTAAGTTCTGCGTCAGCAAACTTGTAACCTTCTTTTGCAACAACTGCAAAGTTGATATTAGAATAATAATCTACCTGAACTGTTGCAACGGCTTTTCCGTCAAGAGTTTGGATATTGTCTACACTTTCAAATGTGATGTTAACCTTGTTGATAACCCAATTTGCAAAGATTTCAAGAGTTTTACCGTTCTTGAAAGCGTCAAGAAGAGTTGTTTGCATTTCGGCTGAAGTTCTAATATATTTAGTTACCTCTGTAGCAACGCCATCAACCTCTTCATTCACTTTATAGAACCAGCCGTCTGCTGTAAAGCCTGTTCTACGAGGAAGTTTGTTAAACTTTTCAAATTCTGTTATATAATCCTCGGTTGGATATGAAACTGTGAAATCAGCAATTTTGTTGCTAATTTCTTTTCCATCTTCAACTTCGATAGCTTCTTCATTGAAGTTTACTTTAAATGACAATGTAGTTTGAGAGATTGTTCCGCTTGAATGTCCATTTTCAGCAATATCATAATTGCCAGCGTCTGCTCCTGAAAGAACTACTTTAGTGTCAGTAGTGGTTGTTGCACCAGGCATTTCGCTTGTAAATGCACCTGTCGCTGATGCTGTTACAATGTCGCCATTTTTGATTAAGTCTTCAATTCCAAAATCTACATTTGTTGGAAGAAGTGTATTTCCGTCATATTCCTTATCTAACTTAACATCAGAGAAGTCAAGGAGCATTGGAGTAATAACAACTTCAAATACATTTTCTTCTCCTGTAGGAAGATTTCCATAACTTTCTGAAGATAATGTAATTCTGAGTTTTATTGTGCCAACAGGTATTAAACCTGCACCTGTTGCTGTGTAATCTACAAACTCAACCTTAGCTATTGAGATAAGACCAAGTTCGATTGGATTAATTGTTTCGCCTTCAATTGAAACTACAGGAGTTCCAACTTCTGCTAAGATATCAGCATCCAACATTTCATGAGCGAATGTTCCATAAACAAATGTTTTTCCACTAATATCTAATGAGATTGAAACTTTTGCTTCGCTCTTTTCAATTGTTCCAGTTTTTACACTTGCTGCACTAACAACATAGTTAGAAGAGTTTGCTCCAGTCAATTTAAGTGAGTCAGCAACAATGTTTCTTGTTCCTACATTTGCGTCATCAAACACACCAGAAACTACTATAGCATTGTCTGCTTCTTCACCTGCAACATAACCTGCAAATAAAACAGTGTCTGTTGTTGAAGAGAAGTTTACATCTCTGTTAAATTTCTTAGAAACTGATTTAACTTCAATTTCAGCCTTACCAATTGTCACATATCTCCACTCACCAAATTCAACTGCTGAGTACGTTGTGCCAGTCACTTCACGCATAATGCGATAAGCATCAGCGTTCTTAGTTTCTTTTCTAGTAAAGTAAAGGCTAAATTCTTCGTCAATATGTTCAAAGGCATAGCCACTTGTAAGAGGAGTACCTTCTGTTTCGTTTGCATTTCTAACAAAGATATTGAATGCACTTCTTGCAAGTTCTGCACCCTTGCTTCCGTCTGCCTCTACATCAAAAGCAAACATTTCCCATTTATTTGTTGTTGAGTTGAACTCAAAATCAATTCCAATATTTTTACCATTGTAAGATTTATTTTTTGTTTCTTGTTTGAATGCTTCAGCCCCATCGTCACTAAGAATAATTCTTAAAATGCCTGTAGACTTTTTGATTTCGAATTTAGCATTCTCAGCTAATGTGAAATTGTAGTTAGGGTTTTCTGCATTGTTTGTAATTGTGAGATCATACCAACCAATTTCTTCGCCTGTAGCTTTTGAGAATTTAACTGTCACATCTTCTTCTCTAACAAGATTGTAAGATATTTCTAATGTTGGATCTTCTTGACCGAAGAACTTGAACATATTTTTCTCTTGAAGTTCTGCCAATGTGATTGTATGATTGAATCGTGTGATTACAAACTTGTTTGTACCTTGCAATTCAAAGTTTGAAATATTCTTTTCGCTATCGTCAACGCTAAGGTCAATTGTGTAGTCACCCACATTTGCTGAAGAAGCATTTAAAGTGAATGAAACACCACGAAGAGCGTTCTCAATAATTGCGTCACTAATAGTTCCATCTGTTAGTTCAAGAGTTAAGTTGCTGTTAGCAATAGTTGTTTCATTACTATTCTTAGCAACAAGCCTGTAAGAAACAACTCCTTCTGTTGTCACTTTTTCAAGAACTAATTTAGTTTCAAATCCGTTATAAGCTTTTGTGAATACGCTTGGATTATCAATTGTTATTTTAAGTGTATCGCTCAAAGCGTTAATAACAAATTTTGCATCACTAGCAATTGTTAAATCGTAGTTTTTATATTCATGTCCTGTGGTTAAAGTCAATTCATAAGAACCAACATCTTCACCGCTTGCTCTTGTAAGATAGATTGTTTCTGGGTGCCCAGCAACTGGTGAAACTGTTATGTCAAAAGCACCAGTATCAGCCAAACCATAAACCTTATTTAAACTTGCTACATCAGCAGAAGTGATTGTGTAAGCAAGTTTTGTTACTGTAAAGGTAGGAACTGTTTTGAATGCAACATTCTTATAGTTTGCACCTTCACTAGATGTAACTGCGATTGGATATTCGCCAACATTCTCATTGTTTTCTGGCAATGAGAAATCTATGTTCTTGAATACGCCGTCCATGCTTGCAAGTACATTTTCAACATTGTCAGTGTTAACCAATCTCAAAGTCATTTCAGCTTTAACGATTTGACCATTTGTTGTGTCACTAACAACCAAGTACCATACGCCATCTTCAAGCACTGCTGTGATTGTTGTTTTTTCTGTATTGTAAACTTTAGTGAATTTAGCAATATCTGCTTCGCTAATTTCAATTGTTAAACGGTCTTCAACCTCTCTAATCTCAAATCTTGGAACTTTGCCTTCTTCTGTAGAAAGAACAATATTATAATTTGGATTAGCGTCAGCGTTTTTAACTGTTAAGTCATACCAACCGATTCCTTCCCCTGCAGTTCTATCAAAAGTGATTGTGATAGTTTCATCAAGATCAGTTGTCACGGTAGCTGAAAGTTCAGGGTCTGCTTGACCATAGTATTTCCATACATGGTTACGAGCGTTATCTAACAATTTTTGTTCAACTACAAATGTTCTCTTTGTGATTGTGTAATTATATGTGGTTGCGAATTCCACGCTCTCAAAGTTGCCATCTGCAATCGTAATTGCAAGATTATAAGAAGCTACATTTACATCTTCGTCAGTGATTGAAATTGTCACGCCACGAAGAGCATTTTCGATTGCTTCTACACTTAAACCTGCAAAAGTTAAAGCGCTTTCTTTTGTTGTTTCGCCATCAAGTACAACAAGTTTCCATCCAGAAACTTTGCCATCAGTGATAACAGGTTGGATTTCTACTGTTGTATTTTTAGTATTGTATACTTTTGTTAAAATTGAAGTGTCTGCAATTTCAACACTAAGTTTTTGTGCCTTAGTGATTGTGAATACTGCGTCGCTTGCAACTGACAATGTATAGTTTGTATAAGCTTCTGCATTAGTTAATGTTAAAGCATACTCACCAACATCAATGCCTGCTGCTCTTTCAAAAGTTAATGTTAATGTTTCGCCAGTTTCTGCTATAGTTTTTTCAATTTTAAGTTCTGGATCTGCATCACCATAAACTTTTGTTAAAGTTGCAACATCTGTCTTTGAAACTTCATAAACAAATGGAGTTACATAAACTTTTGTTGCTTCTGTTGAGAATTTTGCACTAGTATAATTTGCTGTGTTTGCAATATTAATTTCAACTGCATGACCATCAGCCTTAACATTAAGTCCGCCATCTACTACAGAGAATGTGATACCTGTAAAGGCATTTGCAATAGCCTCACCTGTCAATGTAGAAACTTCACCTGCAGAATTTCTAACTGAAAGATTTAAATTGCTATAAACAGTTGTAGTTCCAGTATTTACAGCCAATCTCCAGCCAATAATATTTTCGCTTCCCTCAGCTTTAACTGGTGCAACACTTATTGCTGTATTCTCAGCGTTGTATACCTTAGTTAAAACTTTTTCGTCAACGATTTCGATAACAAGTGTACTCTCAGCTCTTGTTATTTCGAATTGTGGCCTATCTTCACCTTTTGCAAGTGTGATAGCATAATTCTTGTTTGCACAATTAACAGTCGCTAAGTCATAATAGCCAACATCATTACCTTGAACTCTTGTAAACTCAACTTCAACATTTTCATTGTTAAGTACTAATGTTGCGATAAGTGCTGGGTCAGGATCTCCGTAAGGCTTGCTTAAAGAAATATCGCTATTTTTAACTTCATATGCATAAGGGTTTACTTTTACATTGAAGCTTGTTTTTGTTCCAACAAAGTAATTGCTGTCATAATCAAGAGTGATTGTGTAGTCGCCAGCTTCTTTGATTTCTGTCACAGTTGTGTCACCCTTCTTGATTGTAAAGAAGAATGATTTTGTTGTGGTTGTTAAATAATTTCCAACTGCGATTGTAGAAGTTGTATCGCTTCCATTTACTCTTGTATTAATCACATCTACCATTATTTGAAGAGCAAGATTAGTATTGTTATAAACAATAGCTTTATCTTCTTCTGTCATAGACAATGTGATTGGTGACATTTGAATTGTGAATGGAACTTGTTTAGTAACATCAGTATACCCACTGCGTGATACTGTGATTAGAATGTAGTAATCACCATCACAAGCCAAAGTTCCATCAAATTTGAAACTATTAGACTTGCTTGCAAGTAAAGTTCCATCTTTTTTGAACCAACTATAACTATAGTTAAGGTCGGTGCTTTCATTTTTAATTGCTGTAATAACATCTTCACGATTTAATGTAAATCCTTCTGGATCTGCATCTCTTGCAAAGGTATTTACAACTTCAACTTCTGGCTCTGCTATAGTCCAAGTAGAAGTTAATTTTTCTTTTGTTAAGCTTGCGTCTGCACTAACTGAAATAACAGTATTTTTTCCGTTTACAGTTGCATTAACGCCAGTTAATTCGCCTGCCCATCCTGCAAAATCAAAACCTGCTTGGCTTGGATTTGCGTAAGTAAGTGGAGAACCAACTGAAACATAAACCATTTCGCTGTCGCTTCCATAAAGTCCAAGTTCGATTGGTTTTACATTTGAGTAAACAAGCACTCCATCAAAAGTTGATGTGTAAGTAGCAGTTGTAGTAACATCGTCTGCTGTTCCTGCTTGTACACCGTTTAAAACAGCTTGTACATTTTCGTTGTTTACAGAAGGGAAATCTGTAATGTCAAATCTTGAATAGAAGCCATTAAATTTGTAATCGCCTTGTCCTTCACTTGCAGAAATTGTTAATGAAATTTCAAGGTCACTTTCAACTCCATCAATTTCAGCATGTTTTCTTGCAACTACAACAAGATTGTTAGTTCCATTTCCATAAATAGTTAAAATTGCTACGCCATTCTTGTAATATGTGTAAAGTGTCCCATCAATTGCAATGTCGTCAAAAGCAGCGCCATCTTTGATTTTAACTGCGATATGACTAACAGTAATTTGAGCATTGCTATTTACTGTTGCATTTAAAGCTCCTTCAACTGCTTGAATATCTCTTGCAGAGAAATTGAACTTGTATGCATTTTCTTCATTAGGATTTTCAATCTCAAAACTTCCAGCAAGTGAGATTGTGAAGTTAGATGTCACATCATCTTCACCCTTCATAATAGTTGGCATTTTGTTCCATGTTATTCCAGTAGAATAATCATATGTTCCAATAGCACCTGAAGAAGTGATAAGTTGTCCATCAAAGTTGAATATTGCTGTATTATAAATACTATACTCAGTTGCATCTTCAACTCTATAAAGTGGATATTGTTTTACTCCATCAGCAATATAAAGTCCATTTCCATAAGCTGTTGCGGTCAATGGAGTTGCAACTATTGTAATTGCTTCAGTAGCCTCGATTGTGTAAAGGCCATTACTTACCTTATTTAAACCTATAAGGTTGCTTGCAATATCGTCTGGAATAGAAATTTCATATTTTGCTGTATATTTATTTGTATTATCTGCGATAAATTTTTTATTGCTATCAACAATTGTGATAGTTTTGTTTGTTACACCGACAACTTCGCTTGTAAGCCCTGTTTCGTTGTAAACAAGGTTACCTAAAGTTGTGAAATCTTCGGTTTCATTTTTAACACCATAGAAAGTATCTGTACCACTATAGTATGAACGAATGTCTGGTTTTGTCATTTGAACATGGCTAGCTTGAACTTTTGCAGTTGTGGTTGAAACTGAAATTTCATAGTAATTGCTAGAGTCGTTTGAAAGCATATCTCTAACTTGAATTGTGTATGTATATGTCTTATATGAACCATCTTCGTTTTCAAATTCATTCACATTTGTTCCTGAAAGAACATTGAGTGAAGAACCATTTTTATTCCAAGCTTGTCTAATAACTTGTTCACCATTAGCTAGTGTAGAATTCAATGCAACCCCGCCATCTTTTGTAGTTATAGATGCTGTTGCAACTGTTTGTTGATTACCATTATAGAAAGGAGTGAATTGTTGTAATCCAAGTTGAATAAACTTACCCTCTTCTTTAACCTTCCATACAGCTTTTAAAACAACATTTTTTGAAACATTGAAAATTGAATTGTTAACATCCCAAGTACTTCCTGCTCTTGTTGCAAAGGTTGCAGGATTGTTTGTAGTAGAAGCATCAATAAGAGAAACTAAATCATAACCCTCTCTCTCCATATTGAATTGTATACTATTAAGGTATTCGCCAAGGTTTGCTTGATATCTAATATTGAATGCATAAGTATGACCTGTTTGAGCTTCACCAGTTTCATTGTTCCATGTTAAAGTTTCTGGATATAATTCACCACCATCTCTATTGAGATTGATTGCTTCAATTGAAACATTATAAATGTTTGGAGCAACTTTTGCTCTAATTGTCAACTCATCACCCTCTTTAGAAGTAATGAACCAATCCTCTTCGTTCAATAAAGTTTTGATAGTAGATTCTTCAAAAGTATAGGTTGCTAGTTTAACATTTTCGTTTTCGCCTTCTTGATCAGCATTGCGAGTTTCTGTTGTAGCACCAATTAAGTTGAAAGCAACTGCATGATAACCGTCAAGGATTGTTGCGTCAACTTTTGAATCATTGTTAACTGTGCTTGAGAATGTACCCGCGTTAACATTTTGATTTGCAGTTAAAGTGATAGTTGAACCAATTTTTACTGTAAGTCCACCAATTCTTTCACCAGCACTTTCTCCATCTGTTGCAGAAATAACTCCAACAGTAAGCTCTCTTGCCTCAAAAACTGGTTTGAAAATGATGCTTCCATTATCTTCCTTATCTATATAATAAGGAGTTGGATCTGCTCCGTAAGTTTTTGCCTCACCCTCAGCCCAAATGATAGCAAGTTCATCAGCTGTAAATCTAGTATTTGTAGATTTATCTGCAATATTAACAACTTCTGTTGTCCAGCCTGTCCAAAGTGATGCAACTTTATAGAAATCATTTTGTGTAAAATCAATTGTTTTTCTGTCAGCCTCTGCTAAATGCAAGTCTTGAGTGAAAGTATAAGCTTGAGTTAATGATGTTTCATCATATACATATTCACTTCCAACCTTTCTAGCAACGAGGTTATTATCATCACCTGTGCCATCAAGGGTTATAGAAATAGTCTTAGCTTGAAGTGCAGCAACAAGACTGATAGTAAGTGAAGTTGTTCCATTATCTCCAACAGCACTTAAAACATCATTATTAGTTAATGCACCTTGAATACTATATTTACTGCTTCCTTCTGGATTTACAATTACGCTACCATCTTTAATATACCAGTTAAGGAAGAAATAACCACTAACGATATTAACTCCATCAATATCACTGCCTTTAAGCTCAAATGTGCCATTAGCTACATTCAAACCACCAGTTACGCTACTAGTTGCATTTCCACCAATTGTTGGCATAATCGCACTGCCTAATGGATTCACCCCAACAGTTGCCCCTGCAGGTGTTGATGTATCTTCTGTAAATTTGAAAACAACTTGTTTAGAGCTGAAGCGAACTTCAATAGTTTGAGCATCTTTAGTTGCTCCAACTTTAAATGTTGCATCATAAACTCCATTTTCTACTTTAGCATTTGAAATGCCACCCTTCTCGCTTGTGTGAGCAGTTGTATCAGCATATACTAAGAATCTTTTTCCAAGGTCCGTTAAAGATGCTCTTATATAGTTGTCGGAAAGAGCATAAACACCTTGACCTCTTCCGCCAATAACAACTTGTCCATTATCATTAAGAAGTTTGTTTGTTTGGCCGGCAACTGAGCTTGAAATATCAAAATATTTTTCAAGAGTTTCACCTTCTCCAGGAACAAGTTTTACATCATCAATATAGAAATCTACATTAACTGTATATTCAATAGGCTTGATATTAAATTTAATATCATAAGTTCCATCAAGTTCAAATGGAGGAATTTGCCCTTTACTATTATAAATAATAATTTCTCCAGTTGCAGCATCTATTGCATAATCCAAAACTAAAACACTTTCTCCATCAATTTGTTCATATCTATTAAGAACAATAGAGTCAAATGTATAATATGGATTGCCTATATCATATTTAACTTTGAAACCAAATCTAGTAAACTCTTCATTGCCTACAGTTATTGTTTGGTTTCCAAGACTTGCGGTATATGTATTTGCGTTTGTTGTTGAACTCCAATCACTACCATTTAAAACACCCATAGATAGCAATGTTCCGCCATTTATAGTTGTTGAATATTCTGGAGCAAGAATGTTTGCATTAACTGTTAAAGTTGATGCGTGGAAGTTTATATAACGCCCTTCAGCTTCGTTTTCATTATCAAATTGAATTCCAACATAAGCATTATCATATTTAGTTGTGAATGTTACACTGTCAGCATATAAAAGGTTCATCATATCGCCTTCACCAGAAACTGAATAATGTTTATCTGCCACACCAACAACAGTTGGATTCATCATATAATAGAAATTTGATTTAGCTGTAGTTTTTAATATAAAGTCTTCGCCCAATCTTGTATATAAAGTTCCAGTCACTCTAGTTTGATTGTCTGGAGTTATAATAGATGTTCCAGAAACACCAGTAAATGCAGTTTCGTGACCTGACAATTCAAGATTTCCTTCAACATTATCTAATCTAATAGCAAATTCTTCACGGCTGATAACAACATCAAATTCTGCTTGAGCAACCATATTAGAAATAGTCACTGTATATTCTCTTCCAGTATTTGTTATTGAAACCCCAACCTTATTATAAGGATCATTATGGTTTGCTGGAGGGTTAGCTGATGGATAGCTTGAGCCAGTTGCTGCATATAAAACGCCCTTGCGAACCCCACCTTCACTATTTGTGTTTGCCATATAACCAACTGGATTGTAAGGAGTATTAGCAGAAGCTCCTGTTTGACCTGCAGTTCTAATAGCAACAGTATTTAATGTATATCCCCATTTTAAAGTAAATGAGAAACTTACATTTGTGTCAGGTGTATGATTTTTTGCTGTTCCATGTATAAAGCCATCATCATTTTCCCAGCCTGCATTAGTTAAGGTGCCAATTTCTTCCAAAGCTTTGCCAACAGTGAAACTCTCACCTTCTAATGCCACTGGCTTAAGAGTAAATGTATGGAGGCTAGAAGACACTGTGTGTTGCGCATAAATAGTATATTCACTTGAAGATCCACCATCTACAAGAGCATCGCCAACATATTTGATAGCCGCATCATCACCATCAAGCCTATTTGCGTTTGATGTTCCTGCAAAGAATCCAGCAAAATCATAACCAATTCTTAATGGATTAATAATGCCAATTGCAGTAGAACCTTTCAAAAGTGCATCATAAGGAAGTTGATAAACTTCTATTCTTTTTCCTTCGCCATCATTATCTGTTGAGCCATAGCCATAATCTACAGTTGTTGGAATAGTTTTAGCCGTCCAAGTTACATTTAAACTATATGTAGATGATGATACACTTTCCCAAGAGCCTTGATAACCTTCTCTAAGCATAAAGTGACTTGTTGAACTTTCAGTTCTAAGACCTGGCAATCCTGTATTAGCAACAAAACTTGATGTCACGCTTGTCACAGCAGTTGTGCCATTAAATAATGCATAGAAGCTTTTTGAATTGATTTCAGTTGCATTAGTTAATGTTGTTTCTTTGCCCTTCCTTTTATAAAATTTACCTTCGCCAGCATTTAAAGCAACAGCTCTTCCAGAATTCAATCCTGCTGGATTTTGAACTGTTACTGTTGAAGAACTCTTATTATAAACCCCTGAAGTTGACAAATAACCTACTGTTTTACAGCTCGTGCTCGCTATATTACTTCTAGCGTCTTGACAACCAATAATTTGAGTGTTTGTTCCATAAGCAAGAAGTGCACCGCAATAATCAGCGTGAGTTGAAGAGTGTTGATATGAAGTAACGGTTATATCAACAAGTTTTGCACCATTTGTATAACCAAAAAGTCCGGCGTAATATTTTCCGCCACTCAAAGGAGATGAAATATCAATTGTGGTAATACCATCAATGTAGTAGCCATTTCCATAAAATTCACCGGTGTATGGATATGTAGGAGTTCCGATAGCAGTCCAAAGCTTACCACTCAAATCTATATTCGCTGTCAAAACATAATTTCTAGTTCTAGCAGCAGAATTAGAATTAGTCACAATTTGATAAGCCACAGTTGCAAGATCTGTTGCTGATGTGATTTGATAAAAATCTACACCATTGATTTTAACAGAAGCAAGTTCTGCCTTAACAACAGAGTCTGGATCGCTTACCCTTTTATCCTCAATTTCTTTGAACCAAGATTCCTCGTTCATATTCAAAATGTGGTCGTATGTTGTTTCAGCATTTTCTTCATTTTCCCCGACATTTTTATCAGCTTCGGCCGAAACAATAGCCTCACTATTTTCGCTGACAATTTTTGAAGTTTTATTTGCACCAGCAAAGCACAACACCCCTACCGATAAGAGCATCATTGCGAAGCAGTAAAAACTTCTCAAAATTTTATTTTTCATATCTCACTCCTTTTTCTTCCATTCGTCCCCAAATAGAATATTTATATACATGAATATCATATCAAAATCTCTTTAAAAAGGCAAACGAATTTACAACAAATTTAAAATTCTTTATCAGCCTCTTTGCCTTTATTTTCCCAGCGAATAAATATTCGAATATTTTTAAAAGCTTATCAAAATTTTATAAAACCAATAATTCAATAAAACTTTAATAAAAACACAAAAAATATCGAATTTTTAATGTATTTTTTGAATATTTTCCATTTTTATTTATATTTTTTGATTTTTTATTAATTTATTTAAAAAATATTTTTCAAGTTCTTATTTTTAAAAATACTTTTTCAATTAAAAAACAAATATTTATTTTTTGTTTAATTTAAAAAAAAATAAATAAAACAAGCCAATTATTTTTATGTTTTTATTTATTTTTTATTTTTTTTACGATTTTTTGCGATTTTTTTGTTTTTATAATTAATTATCAAAATCGCTGACACTCCGCCAACACCTAAAATGATAGGCACAACCACCCAAGCAACCCAGCCTGAATTGTTATTTTTTGTCTTGTCCCCCTCTTCTACAACGGGGCTACTATTAGTGGATGGGGCCTTGTTGTCAACAGTTATATCTCCATTTTCTTCCTCTTTACTTGCATAAAGAGTTGTGTTTACAACCTCTGCAAGATAAGGAACTGCACTTAAAACACTTTCTTTTTCTATCATATGTGTTCCCATTTCAAATAAAAGGTCTGTCGATTGTAAGGACTGATTATAATGACCCTTTCCGCAATAGATATCCAAAAAAAGCCAAGGATACATACTATTACCTATCGCAAAAAGATTTTGAGCAAATTTATAATTTTCATTAAAGTTTGGATTAGATTTTCCAACAACTATTCGAACTTTACTAAATTCTCGCTCTCCTTGTTTCGCAAGATAATAACTTTTTGCAACACCATCTCTATGAATATCAAACATCGCATCAGGATTTTCATTAGAAAACAACTTGTTTGCTGTCACGCTTGAGCGAGAATAAGCCGAAGAATTGTGAGGAATATGTAAAGTTTGATCTAAAACAACACTTATCCCTTTTTTCTCTAACGCAGTTTTTAGATTTTTTGCTACATCATGAATACCTCCTGCTCCATAAATACTGTCATAGCCATCACTTGGAAGATAACTTTCATCATTATGAGTCATATATAAACATATTTTTTTAGTTTTTCTACTGCCATCTTTTGAAAATTGATTTGGCAAATCGCCTAAGTTATCTCTGTTTATTGAAGGAATATTTATTCTTCCTATTTTTTTAGCATAACCATTGAAGCCATCCACCTTATAAACTTCATATTCATAAAAATCTTTGGTGATAAAGGTGTCTCCTTCCTCAATACTGCTCCTTTCACTTATAATATTATTTTCCTCGTCAAAGACAACATAACTTTGACTTGTGTCACCATCATCCGCAATAGTAAAACACTCAACATTTACAACAAAATATGTTAATGGAAGAATCATTAATAAAACCATAATAAAACAAATTAATTTATTTTTCATATAAATATTATGATTAATAATACAATTTTAATGTAAAAACACAATAAAAACCTGCTTTATTTAGCAGGTTTTTTATTTTCAATCTTTTCTTGATTAGAAACTTTAACTTTTTCAGTCTTTACTTTTTTAGTTTTTTCTCTTTTCACACCCTTTCTTCTGCTTGGTGCAAAGAAAATTGATAATAATCCAGCAGCCATTGCAGATAAGAAGCCATAACCCAATGTAGAATTCATAAAATTATTTGCCCCTGTTTTTCCAAGCCAATATAATACAAACATAACAGAAGACAACAATATAAAGAAGAAAAATCCACAAGCAATTAATCGAACTTCTACCCTTGGGGTTTTATTTCCCGCAGCCCTACCAATAAGATCTACCAAAGCAAGTAAAATCATAAGACCTGCAAAAACCATTGCGATTAATAATAAAATCTTTCCTAAAAGGTGATATATATTTTCAAAGTTCTCAAAGTTTAAAATATCATAACAATTTAATTGTTTAAACCCCTCGTTATTTTCAGCCATACCTTCGCCAGAATACGACCAAAATACAGGTTTAGAAAACATAACAAAGGCAATTACGCCGAGAATTATGGTAAATACTGAAGCTACCATGTTTCCCTCCTTTTTTGGTTATAATATCATTAAAATATGATTTTGTCAATAGTAAAATTAAAAAACAGTCACTATTAAGATATAAAAAGATAGGTTTACAATTATTTAACCTATCTCTAACCTTCAATTTTATATAAATTTTTATACTCTTCACAGTCTTTTAGCAACTCTTTATGATTTCCACTTGCAATAATTTCGCCCTTTTTCATAAAATAAATAACATCAGTATCCACAATTGTTGACAATCTATGTGCAACAATAATTACTGTTTTATTTTTGCTTATGTTATCAATAACATCCTTTATTTTAGCCTGATTTTCATTATCTAAAGCACTTGTTGCTTCATCAAAGATTAAAATATCACTATCTTTTAAAAACGATCTCGCAATTGCCATTCTTTGTTTTTGTCCACCAGAAAGCATAACTCCACCTTCGCCAAGTTTTGTTTCATAACCCTCTGGGAGCGATTTTATAAAATCATAAATTTGTGCCTTTTTACATGCTTTATCTAATTCTTTTTGCGAGGCATCAGGTTTTATTAGAAGTAGATTTTCTTTTACAGTAAAATTGAATATATACGGGTCTTGCGGAACAATAGTTATCATATCACGCAGGTCTTTTTTAGAAAAATCCGCCAGATCATAACCGCCTATAAATATTTTTTCTCGCCCAACATCATAGGTCTTATTTAAAAGTTTTATAATTGTACTTTTCCCACTTCCACTTTCTCCAACCAGAGCAATCTTTTGCCCCTGCTTTACATTTAATGAAAAGTCATTTAAAACCTCATTTTTATCATTATAAGAAAAATTTAAATCTTTAATAATTATATCTTTGCATTTAGGCATTTTTTTGAATAAACTTTTCTCTGGAAATTCTTCAAATCCTTCATAGTAGCCATCTAAAAGTTCGTAAATTCGCTTAGCGTAACTTGCCCCATCATTAACCTTTTCAAAAATGTAAGAAATACAATTAAACATTGAGCTTACCTTACTTCTAAAAATATACACAGTAAATGCCGCAGCAAAAGTTGTTATATCAAACTTAATAAGAAGAAAGCAAAGAGCAATAAAGCCAAAAGCTAATACACAAGAACATGCATTTGCAATTCTATTCAAAAAATACTGCCTTCTATTGAATTTTGCGTCAGTTTCGGCTGTATCTTTGAGCGACTCGCCAATCTTTTCTATAACATTATTTTGAATATTATAGCTTTTTATATCTCTAGCACCTTTCACAAGTTCAGTTAAATTACTTCGGCTTATATCAGCCTTTTCGTAAGTAACCTGCCTATTTTTTGTTCTTTGCCTAGACCTATAAGTCCAGAAAAAACACATAATTAAAGCTTCAATTAAACAATATAAACCAAGCCAAGGGCTCGCAAAGAATATATACGCAAAAACAGCAACCTGAGAAAGAACAACACATATGTAATCTATTATAGTCACATAAATACCTGCAAGTTTGCCAGGCTCACCATTAATTGTACCCGTCAGTTTTCCGCTACCATACAAATCAAAGTTTTTTGTTTTTAAATTTAATGTAGCCCTTAAAAGTTTGTTTTGTATGTTTAATGCCACCTTGCATTGAAATTTCTGTGAAAATGTGCCATAAAACAACATTGCTGAAAAGTGAGAAGCAACCAATGTTAAGCAAATAAACAAACCATTTTTTAATAAGCCTGTCAAATCCTGCTGGGTAAATGCATTCATCAGCCCTTGAGTAAAAAATGGCGTGAAAACAGTAAATAATACTGCTAAAACACAACCGATTGTAATCGAAAACAATAAACCCTTATAAGGTTTTACAAAGGCAAGGGATTTGAAGAAATATTTTACACTAACTTTATCTTCTTTTTTAGTTTTTTGCTTTGTCTCTCCCATACCTCCCTCCTCCAATTCAATAATTTCTATTATATACGGGGGGGGGTGTCAAGAGGAATCTTAAAAGTACCAAAAAATTTTGCAACCCTAAATTGCAAGATATTTTTATAATTGACTAATAACCTTTAATAATCGCTCCTGCCAAGCATATAATCTGCTGAAACTTTGAAGAAATCACAAATTGCTTTTATCGCATAGATACCAGGTTCTCGCAATCCATTCTCCCACAAGGATATAATAGATTTGCTAACCTTCAATTCTTCGGCAAGTTTTACCTGACCTAATCCTTTTTCTTTTCTAAGTTCCTTTAACCTTTCTCCAAATATATTATTATTTTCCATAGTTATATTTTCTCACAAGTGTAAGAAAATATAACTTAATCTTACAATTGTGAGAATTTTGTCGTATGATGGCAAAATCTTTTAAACGATAACTTTTATTTGACATATTTTTGTTCAAAAATGGGACTATAATAATATGAAAAACAATAAAAATAAACGAAAAAATAAATTTAAAAGTAAAAACGACCCTCTTGGGTCGTATACTGGCAATTGTTTAGTTGAAGAAGAGCCTATTCAAGACGCTGATGATTTATAACTAATTTATTCCAAGCTCGTCTAAAACCGCTTTGATTTCTTTCATCGCTCTATCCATCTGGTCTTTTGTATGTGTTGCTGTATAGCTTGTGCGAAGAAGGGCCATCCCTGGAGGAGTTGCTGGCGTGATAACTGGATTTACATAAACGCCACGCTCTAACAGCATTTTGCAGGCCATAAAGGCTTTTTCATCATCATAAGTATATATAGGAATTATTGGTGTTGTGCTGTCTATAATTTTAACACCAAGTTTTTTAAGTCCTTCACGCATATAATTTGAAATATTTGCCAAAGCTTGAACACGCTCTGGTTCTCTTTCCAAAATTTTGAGTGCCTGCAAAGCACAAGCAACAGATGCTGGTGTTATGCTTGCAGAAAAAATGTATGGGCGAGAAGAATGTTTAACAAAATCTATAACCTTTTGACTTGCGGCCATATAACCACCTAAAGATGCAAGTGATTTAGAAAAAGTACCCATAATTATATCAACTTGATTTTCAAGATTAAAGTGTTCAGCCGTACCCCGTCCATGCTTGCCTAAAACACCAAGTCCATGGGCGTCATCCACCATAACGCGGGCATTATATTTATTGGCAAGTTTTACAATTTCTGGCAACTTGCAGATCTCTCCACTCATAGAAAATACACCATCTGTCACAATCAAAATTCCACTTTCTTTTGGAACAGTTTGCATTTTTCTTTCAAGGTCTTGCATATCGCTATGGTTATATCTTATCATTTTACCATATGAAAGTTTGCATCCATCATAAATAGAAGCATGATTTTCTTTATCACACAAAATATAGTCATTTCTGCCAACTATCGCACTGATTATTCCAAGATTACTTTGAAATCCTGTTGAAAAAGTCATAACTGCTTCTTTGTGAAGAAAGTTAGCAAGTTCTTGTTCAAGCTTTACATGAATATCAAGCGTTCCATTCAAAAATCTTGAACCTGAACATCCACTTCCATATTTCTCAAGAGCCTCAACGCCTGCCTTTATTACTTCTGGATGAGAAGTTAAGCCAAGATAGTTGTTTGAGCCTATCATAATAGTTTCTCTACCTTCCATTTCCACCACTGTATCTTGACCTGTTGTCAATTTATGAAAATATGGATAAATCCCAGCCTCTTTAGCTTTATCATAAATATGTTCACCTTCGGTTTTATCAAATAAATCCTTTCTCCCTTCAGGATTCTCTCTTTTAATATATTCTAAAACACCCATTTTTCTCTCCTTTAACAATATAAAACTTTAATTAAATAGTCTAGCACTCTTATTGGCAACATTTTTTGTAAGAATATCAACAATTTTAAAGAGCCAACGCATACTCTTACCTTTGGTTTCTTTTTGCATGCAAGTTTAACAATCTTTTTAGCAATGACCTCTGGACTCATTCCTTTGCGTTCGTACCTTTCTATCTTCTCAATAGATTTGTCTATTTTTTTATCATCGTTTTTTGCCTTTACTCTCGCATCAGTAAAACCTGTTTTAACATCTCCCGGAACAACTAAAGAAACATAAACTTTATATGGTCTTAGTTCTGTTCTTGCAGTTCTTGCTAAGGCGTCAACACCTGCCTTGGAAGCCGAATAACAACTTTGATATGGCAAAGGGAAAACACTTGCAAGTGAAGACGTGTTTATTATATTCCCAAACCCCTGCTTTTTCATAATCCGTCCAACCAATGAAATATTAACTGCATACGCTGTTAAGTTGGTCGACATCAAGGCTTGAATAACTTTTGGATCAGTGTTAACAAGTTCTCCGCTTATACCAAAGCCTGCATTATTGCAAAATATATCAATCCTGCCCTCCTTATCAAAAATCTCATTTAATATTTCTTCCATTCGTTTTGCATCATTAACATCAGCACTGTAATTTACAAAATTCTCATCGCTATACTCGCCTTTAGAGATACCATAAACCTTAAATCCTGTTCGTAAAAACAACCTTGCTGTTGCAAGCCCTATACCACTGCTTGCACCCGTGATAACTACAACCTTTTCCATAAATCACCTCAAAAATACAGCACGATTATAGCACAATATAAAAATAATTCAAAATAAATAGGTATAAATTTATAAAATAATATAAAAATCGCTATTGCCATTTATTTATAAGCCTTATAGCGATTTTTGTTGATTTATTTAGACAAGTACATTTTGACATGAAAAAATCGCTACATCCCTTTATTTCTAACGAGAATAGCGATTTTTTATAATGATTTTTTCTTTTTAAAATTTTTTGTGTTATTATAACTCATTTCTATCAAATCTTGCACAAGTTCATAAGATACACTACCATCTAAAAGCAAGCTCAACCAATACTCTTTATTCATATGATAACCTGGTAAAACGCCCTTTGTCATTCTTAAAGAGCCGTTGATAACAGGATCTCCTTTTATATTAATAACATCTACTTTATCATCACCTTCAAGCCCTAGCTGAGAGCGTTTTACATTCATAACGATAGCAAACCATTTACGGTTTTTTAAATGCCTAAACACCGCAAACTCTGGATACTTTGACCAAAGATATTCTGGCTTAGAACCATATTTTTCTTGAATATAATTTATTATTTTTTCCTTTGTACTCATAATTTTACCTTAGAACTCTAATGATTTTACTAAAGTTTTTATTATATTGTCTTCAGTTTGATTAATAACTGTGTTTGGCTTTTCCTTATTTTCCTTATTAATAGACGGCAAACTTTCCGCTACTGCTACATCTTCAATTACGCCCACTTCTTTAATTTTTAAATCTTGATTTGTAAGTGAACTTTCTTGACCTTTATCCGCTTCGCAATCTTTGCAAGACTCGCAGTCCTCACAGGAATCATTACCTGTCATAGTTTGTTGTAAAGTTTCACGAATTTCAAACTCGCCTTCTCCTACAGGAAGAGATACCATAAACTCATAAAGCTTATCCATATTGCGAGGAACATCTACATAAAAACATCTACCGTCATAAACTCCTTCGTTGCCACGGATCACATTAAAACCATACATGTCTTTTGTTAAATTTATTAAAAGTTCGTCAAAAGGAAGTTCATTCACAGACAATGTCTCGTCAAAAACAAATCTAATCCAAATTCCCTCTTGGATAGCTTTCATGGTTTCATCATGCAAACTAACACCATATGCTGGCATAGGCCTACAATCTTCCAATAAACTCGAAAAAATTTCATCAAACTTTTCAGCATCTTCTTTTGTCATAATAATTTCATGACCATTTTTATACGCACCAAACATAACTTCCTCACTCAATTTTTCTGGCATAGAACAAACCTGAGAAGTAAACATCATTGCAATTGCAGTAAAAATAAAAAATAATTTCAACATTTCACACCTCTAATTTTTAGTTTGCGAAATGATTTTACTTTTATACCTTATTTTTTACGGGCTTTTCTCATTGCATCAGTTAAAAACCAGTTATCTCTTATTTTGCCTAATAAGTTCAACTTAAATTTATATGGCCTCCCCTCTTTTTTGCATGTCCTACAAACATATCTTTCTCCTCTGGTTAAAAATATTGATTGATATGCTGCATTAAACGCAATACTTTTTGTAAGTTCGGTCTTATCAGCCAACTCTTCCGGAACTAAATAATCCGTGCATCCTGGATTAGGACATTTAAATTGGGTTTTTCTTATACCTGGCTTAGAAAATATACTCATGTTTCACCTCAAAATTATATATTTATTGTATCACAAAAACAAACTTTTATCAAATAAAAAAAGGAAGATTAATTTTCTTCCACTTTTTTAGGTTTTCTTGTTTCAAGAGTTTTACCTATCAATTGATAATCTCCGCCACCCTTTGCAACACGATACATATAATAATTATCATCACTTTTTTCTTCGCTATTTTCTTCGTCATCGCCTTCAAGTTCAACATCCTCAAGTTTTGCAAAGAAATATAAATAATTTCCATCAAAACCATATTGTCCAGATTGCAAATCTGTCATAGTAACAATTGTTTGAGCCTCAACCAAACCACTTTCATGACTTGGAAGCACTGAAATTCTTGAAATAGAAGTTGCGTTTGAATAATAAACATATTCTTCATCTACAAACAAAATATCTGTATAATCGCTAGATTTTAACAAAGCGGTTGGAGTTGAAGCGCCCTTTCTTACATACATAAGATTTTTACTTGAGCCACCTACATAAAGATATCCCTCACCAGCTCCATCTTTAATAAGTTTAAGTCCAGAGATTGAATTGTTATAAACGAAGATTTTTTGTCCATTGTCAAATAATTCGTCCTTTTCAATTCCCTCAACATTTCTTATATAAGTGCAAAGTGAATTTTCGCTTGATGTGTAGAAAACATCATCTCTAACTTTATCTACAAGGTTTATAGTTTTTCCATTATTGTTGTAATTAACCTTGTTTTCTCCAGAATAATCAATTCCATAAACCAAGGTTTGAGTTTGTGTATTAACTTCTTCACTTGTTGTATAAATAACTTTATCTAAACTGCCATCTTTCTTTACATCTGCAAACACAGCAGTTAAAACTTCTTCTGCAATAATTTTTGCTTTTCCAACACTATTGCCAAGTTTAATTGAAATAACTTGTCCAGAGAATTTAGAACTCTCTGTGTATGCACCAGTATAGCAAATCCAATAATAACCATTTTCAGCATCACCAACAGGGGCAAACTTACCACTTGAAAAATATTCTGTAGTATAAAGTTCTTTTAAACCATCACCATTAAGTTTGCATCTCCAAAGAGTTATAAGAGAATAGTTGTTTTCAAGAGAACTATTTTGATGAGTGTTCATTGAAGTAAAGTAAATATAATCTCCTAAAACAAACATATCTTGATTTTGGAAACCTGTCACCTTGCCAGCAACCTTTTCTACTAAACTTGGACTAAAATCCTTTCCCTCTGCTTTAACATTGCTATTATCAATTCTTGCTAGATAAGACACATTACTATTTGTTTTGTAATCAAATTCTGTCGAACTAGAATAAGGAGTATAAGCATTTGCAAAGTATGTGTATCCTCCAACAGTGACAGCACTTCCGCCATAATATAAAATATCCTTGCTTTCATTGTTAACATTGCTCACAGTTGCACAACCTGTCAACAAAATCGCAAAACCAAATATAAAAGTAAAAATTTTTAAAAGATGTTTTTTCATATTTTCTCCTACCAAAGTCTGTGATAAAGGCTTTTAAACGCAAATATATTGTATTCTACAACAAAAAGCCTTCATTTGTCAATCTTTATTAATTATAATTAACAAATTTTAATCGTTTAAAACCTTTTAATCCTCATATATTAAAGTTAATTTGTTGTCAACCAAATCACAAGAAGTTAAATAATAATTAATATTTTTTTTGATAAATGCAAGTGTTGCTCTTTTATAGCCATGCAAATGCCCAAACACAACATCATCAACCTTATACTTCTCTAAAAGTAAAGAATATTCACTGTCTTCGCGTTTAAAATTTACAGGGGGGTAATGCATCATGCAGATAAGCCTGTCGCTTTCATCACTTCTCAACTTATCTCCAGCCTGCAATGTAAGTTCAAGCCTTATTGCTTCACGATTAAAAATCTTTAAATTTTCAGGCGTCATTTCGCTATTGTTTTCGGGCACCTGCCAACCACGAGTTCCGCATATAATAACTTTCCCAAATCTTATCGCATCATTTTGAATTGCATAGAAGCCTTTAGGTAAAAAATCTCTTACCGCCGAAATTGATTTCCACCAATAGTCATGATTTCCGCGAATAATTATCTTTTTCCCCGGCAAGTTTTCTAATAATTGAAAATCCTTTTTTGTGTCAGCCAAATTCATAGCCCACGAAAAATCTCCAGCAAGTAAAACAAGGTCGTTTTCCCCCACCTTATCCTGCCAGTCTAAAAAAACTTTGTTTAAATACCCCTCCCATGCAGGACCAAATATATCCATAGGCTTAGGATTGTTCAAAGACAAATGTAAATCGCTAATCGCAAAGACTTTCATTACCCCTGCCTTAAAACCTCTTGAACAACGCGCATGTCGCATTGACCATTATAATTTGCCTTAAAATATTTCATAACCGCTGGAATGCTTTTATCGTCAAGCTCTGCAATAATAGAAGCAATCTCTTCTCTTGAAAGCATTTTAGGAAGATATTTTTCTATAATTAAAATTTGTTTTTCAATTGTATCAACCTGAACCTGATTTCCTACCTTAGCATAATTTTCTTTTTCATCACAAAGCTCTTTAATTGCCTTTTGCAAAATATTGGAAGAATCAGCATCAGTCAACTCTTCACCTTTTTCTCTTTTTCTAATCTCTTCAAGCTTAAGTTTATTCATAACAACACTATAAATACTTCTAGCAATAACATCTTTATCTTTCATTGCTTGAACATTAGCTTTTTTAATATCATCAAAAATCATAATTAACTCCTTCCTTTATATTTTAATATATAAATAAAAAATTGTAAAACAAAATCACAAAAAACACAAAAGTTCTCAAAACCACTATTGACTTTTGCTAAATAATATTTTATAATAAGCGAGGAGAAACAAATGAGCAAAAAAGTTTATGATCTTAAAGAATTGTCTATAGTAATCCTTGCAAAAATGACTTTTATTAAACAACCAACTTGCTATAAATGCGGAAAATATGAATCAAAATCTATACCTGGTGCTTTTTTTGCTGAAAAAATACCATCTACTGATAGAAATGTTTATAGACTTGTAACAAAAAATAAATACTATGACGACAGCCCTGAAGATAATCTTCGCAAAGGATCACAATTTATAATTAAAGAATATGACGCTGGTGTTGTTTTCGAACTACCAATATTAACAACAGGCAAATCCAACATGTCTGTGGCGCAATTAAGAAAAATTGAACGCGTTTGGGCACAAAAAGGGTGTATAACCTTTAATGGAATAGTGGACGAAAATAAGAATCTTCTTAAACATGAACAAGAATAAAATAAATAGAAAAATTTTAAGTAAAGATGTTAAATCAGAAAATTTAAACTTCTCCTTAAAACAATAAAACCCACAAAAATATTTAAAAAATCATTGACAAATTAAAACAAAATAAATATAATAAGAGAGTGATTTTAATATGGCAGCTTAGCTCAGCTGGCTAGAGCGCACGATTCATACTCGTGAGGTCACTGGTTCGATCCCAGTAGCTGCTACCAAAAAATCACTTTTTTATTGGTTGTAAATTTTATTAAGTCCAACAATTGAAATCTATAAATGCTGTTATTATACTTTAACAGCATTTTTTGTTGTAAGTTTTTCAAAATATAAATCATTGTCGAATATTTTAAAAAAATCGACCTTTTTCAATCTTATTACTTATATTTCGACACAAATCCTTATTTTGCAAGCCTATTTACAATGATTTTTAATAGTAAGTAGCCATTTTTAGCATGAATAGGCTCCTGCGATATTTTTTGTTGTATTTGTTTTTATTTTGTCGAATTTTGTAAAATATTAAATTAATTTAAATATATTTTTAAAATATTAAAAATTTGCTTTACTTTTTCTTTTTTATCTTTTATAATTAAAAAACAAAAGGAGAAAATCAATGAAACAATCAACTAGACTTATCGAAACTGAAGTATCTAACACACTACTTGCTGCAGGATTACACGCAAACCATTCTGGTTTTTTATATCTAAAGGATTCTATCATCCTTGTTTTGAAATATCCATACATGCAACATCAATTAACAAAGAAGCTTTATCCAGAAGTTGCAAAAATACATAAAGTTTCTTCTGCAATAGTAGAACGTAGCATGCGACACACCATAAATAGCGCATCTAAAAATGGCGGCATTTATAATATAAACTATATGCTTAATGCACAATATTTTAATGAAAAAGAAAGACCTTGTAATGGCTGCTTCATTGCATTGATTGTTGAAATTGTTAGAAAAAATTTGTATGAATTGATAGCAAGCTTGGAAGAACAACACACTCCAGATAAATTATCTTTAGCTAAAGAAATTGAAGAGGTGATCGGCTCTTTCACCAATAATGATATTGCTTAAAATTCTAAGTTTATTAAAAATATTAGATTTTACGATATATTGGTTATGTTTTAATATCTTTATTTAAAGCGTTCAAATATAATTATCTTGTTTACAAAATTAAAACAATAAAAAAGCAGGCTTATTTCAAAGCCTACTTTTTTAATTTATTTATTCTTCAGTCAATACTTGGAAATAGCCTTGAGGATGAGCACAAACCGGGCAAACTTCTGGGGCTTTATCTCCAACGTGAATATGTCCACAATTTCTACAAATCCACATTACTTTTTCAGTCTTTTTAAAAACTGTAGCATTCTTAACTGCTTCTGCAAGTTTCCTATATCTTTCCTCATGATGCTTTTCAATCTTTGCAACGCCTTCAAAAGCAACAGCCAACGCATCAAAACCTTCTGCACGAGCTTCTTCCGCCATTTCTTTATACATAGAAGTCCATTCTTCATTTTCTCCAGCTGCAGCAGCAAGCAAATTCTCGAGTGTTGAAGGCACCTTACCGCCATTTAAAGCCTTAAACCACATCTTAGCATGTTCTTTTTCATTATTTGCTGTTTCTAAGAAAATTTCAGCAATTTGCTTATAACCTTCCTTATCTGCTTGCGATGCAAAGTAAGTATACTTATTTCTCGCTTGACTTTCTCCCGCAAATGCTTTTAGTAAGTTTTTTTCTGTCTTTGAACCTTTTAATTCCATAAATTCCTCCTTGAATATTTTTTAAAGATACAACACCATTATACAACAAAGCTATAATCAAGTCAAATAAAATCAAAGAATTAAATTTTCATCAAACAAGCAATAATGGCATTAGCAGCCCTATAGTTGATACAAGCAATTGTTTCACGTGAAACAATTGCTTGCATGTCTTTTTCCTTATTATAAAATGTTTCACGTGAAACATTTTCAATTTGAGTATTGTTAAAAATTTAAAAATTATCAGTATTTATTAACTGCACTATCAAAAAAAAGACCATTGATCGGTCTTTTTTATTTATGTCTCTTATTGTAATTCTTTAAATCTTCAAGTGTTAATTCTTTTTTCTTTAAAAGTTCAATCATGTCTGCCAATCTATCTAAATCATCTCTAGAATAATAATCAATATAAATTCTTCCTTTATTATCATTCCCTATTGCAGACACTTTAGTAGCAAATACTCTTTGCATATCATTTATAAGCTCTTTTAATTCCATTGATTGTTCTGCTGGTTTAGGAGAAGGTTGCTTAGTTGGATTTGTATAGTTTTTAACCGCTTTCTCTAAATCACGCACACTCAACTTCCCAGAAGCTGCAGATAACGCCAGTTTTGTCTGTGTAGCCACGTCATCTACCACCACAAGACTTCTAGCATGACCCGCTGAAAGCTTTCCGCTTTCGACAAGTTTTAAAACTTCTGGAGCAAGAGTAAGTAAGCGGAGAGTGTTTGCCACATTGGAACGGCTTTTACCAATTCTTTCCGCTACTGTTTCCTGAGTTAACTTATATTCATCCATCAATTGCTTAATTGCCTTAGCAGCTTCAATTGGGTTAAGATCTTCCCTTTGTAAGTTTTCTATTAACGATATTTCTTTTACTTGCTTTTCTGTATAGTTTTTAATCACAACAGGTACAACATTAAGTCCTGCAATTTGAGAAGCTCTCCAACGGCGTTCTCCAGCAATAATCATATAATTGCCATCGTCTTCAGCATTTACAACTAGAGGTTGAATTACTCCGTGAATTCTAATTGAACTCGCAAGTTCTTGCAACGCTTCTTCATCAAAGAATTTTCGAGGCTGATTTGGGTTAGGTCTTATTTTCGAAACTTGAACCTCTGTCACTCCGCTAGCCTTTTTTGCAGGATTTACTTCTTGCTGTGTAGTTATATTTTCATTACCAATATCGCTATCATACATACCAAAAAGACTTTCAAGCCCTCTTCCTAAACCTTTTTTATTACTCATCTTCTTCTGTCCTCCTCAATTTAATTTTAGTATCTTTTGTTATAGTTTTATAACTAACTTTGTTTCTGTCTAAAAATTCTTCTGCTAAACTCAAATAAGCATCCGCACCTTTAGAAGAAGGTTCATAAACAACAATTGGCTCTCCATGGCTTGGTGCTTCTGCTAGACGAATATTTCTAGGGATGTAAGTAAAGAAAACTTTTTTGCCAAAGAATTTTAAAATCTCATCACTAACTTGGTTTGTAAGATTTGAACGCTTGTCTTTCATTGTCATAACAACACCTTCAATATCAATCTTTGGATTAAGTTGAAATTTTATAAGACGAATAGTGTTCATAAGTTGTGTTATACCCATAAGAGGGTAGTATTCGCATTGCATTGGAATAATCACACTGTCGCAGGCAGTTAAAGCGTTCACAGTAATAAGACCTAAAGAAGGAGGGCAATCTATAAAGATAAAATCATAAATAGATTTTAAAGGATCTAAAATACCTTTAATAATCTTCTCTCTTTGAGGCATTTGAACCATATCAAGTTCAGCACCTGCCAAATCAACAGTTGAAGGCAATATATCAAGCCCTTCAACCAAAGTTTGCTGAATAACTTCATCAGTAGTTGTATCACCAGAGATCAAATCATAAATCGTTTTCAAGTCATCGGTTTTGTCAATTCCAAGCCCACTTGTGGCATTACCTTGAGGATCAAGATCCAACACCAAGACCTTTTTACCCATAACCGCTACATAAGATGCCAAATTGATACAAGTTGTAGTTTTGCCAACGCCACCTTTTTGGTTGGCTAACGCAATAATTTTTCCCATAATTTCTCCTAGAAGTAAATTTACACCACTATAATAACACAAAACCACGCAAAAATAAAGAGATTTTTAAGTTTTTATAATAAAAAACATCAAAACCAATCTAAATATTTAATTTTTTAAAAATTGATATTGACATGGGGGGGGGATATGATATAATGCTATTATAAAAAAGGAGAAAATAAAAAACGATACTTAAAGGAAATTATACCAAAAAAGGTTTTGAAAAAACTATTGGTGAGCTTGAGCATCTCGCAACAACCCTTGAATTAGAAGGGGCTCAACAATATAATCGAATGCTAAAAAACAAAAGAACAGACTTAACTCTTGCAAAAACAGAGGAGCTAAAAAACAAAAAGTTTTCTTTAGCAATGGGTGCTTTAGAATTATTAGGATCGACGGCAGGCATTTTGGGTGGAATCTTATCTATTTTAAAAGGTGATTTTTTAAGTGCTGGCTTGTTATTAACAACTGGAACTGGTTTAGCAATTACTTCTACCACTCATTTTGTCTATGCGAAAAATTCTAAATCAAAAGCAAACCAAATTTCAAAAACTATTAAAAATTTAGATGACTTCATTGAAACGCGCGAAACTTATGAGGAAGTTTTAAAATTTAATCAAAAAGAAACTTCAATCCAATAAATAAAAAACAGACTTTATAAGTTTGTTTTTTATTTTACATAATCGGTTTTGTTTTAGGTAAATTTTTACCACGAGGGTATTGTTTTGGTGTTGTTTTTATTTTATCTATAAACACAAGTATTCTTTGTGAGTCAATTTCATGGATTGCGATTTCTTGAATGTTGCCAACTTTTCCTCCCAAAGTTGAAATTGCTTTTTGACCTTGTTCCAACTCTTCGTTCACGCGTTGTGATTTATACATTATTGCTTGTCCTCCAACTTTTACAAGGGGAAGAAGATATTCACTTAACGTATTTATTTGAGCAACTGCTCGCGAAGTGGCATAATCAAATTTTTGAAAATTTATTTTTGCAAAATCTTCTACTCGCATATGAATTGCCGTTATATCTTTCAAGCCTAAAAGCTCGATTGTTTGATTTAAAAAATTTACACGTTTTTGAAGACTGTCAAGCAGGATAATTTTTAAGTCTGGTCGCATAATTTTTAGTGGAATTCCTGGGAAGCCTGCTCCAGAGCCAACATCAACAACAGCGGAACTGTTTTTAATGTATTTTACTGCTAAACAACTATCTAAAAAGTGTTTAAAAATTACATCATCTTCTTGAGTTATTGCTGTGAGATTAAACTTTTCGTTTTCTTGCACCAAAAACTTAAAGTAAGTTTCAAATTGCTGCGCTTGAGTTTGGCTTACTTCTATTCCATATTTTTTAAATACATGTTTTAATTTTTCTTTCATTTATTTTCTTCTTTGAACTTTTTTACTAAAACACTTAACACTGCAATGTCGGCAGGGGAAACTCCTGAAACTCGAGAAGCTTGCCCAATATTGAGTGGTTTTATCTCGGCAAGTTTTTCCGCCGCCTCAGTCCTTAGACCATGATAACGGAAATAATCAAAGTCATAAGGAATTACAATTTTTTCGTTTTTAAGAGCCTTTTCAATATCGTCTTGTTGTTGATTTAAATAGCCTTCATATTTTGTCATTATGTTGACTTCTCTCAAAATTTCTTTATCAAAATCATCAAAAATGTGAAGAACTTCATTTACTTTAAAGATATCTAAGTTAGATCGTTTAAGCATGTCTTTTATAATTGGATTGTCTTTTGGGACATTTTCACTATTTTCTATATAAAGATTCTTAATATTTTCATCAACAACAACTTTCGTTTTTAAAAGTTCTTGAACCTTTTTTATATCTTTAAGTTTGCAAGTGTAGACCGCATATCGATTATCATCCACCAACCCCACATCTCGACCAATTTGAGTTAATCGCAAATCCGCATTATCTTGGCGAAGCAACAATCTATACTCAGCACGAGATGTCATCATTCTATATGGTTCATTCGTTCCTTTTGTAACGATGTCGTCAATCAAAACTCCGATATAGCCATCACTACGTTTAAGAACCAGCTGTTCTTTGCCTTTTAAATAAAGATTTGCATTTATTCCCGCAACAATTCCTTGCCCCGCAGCCTCTTCATAACCACTCGTTCCATTAATTTGACCTGCAAAGAAAAGTCCTTTATGATTTTTAATCTCAAGAGTAGGCGAAAGTTGTGTTGGCTCAATACAATCATATTCAATAGCATAACTATCTCGCATGATCTCCGCATTTTCCAGTCCTTGCAAAGAATGAATCATCTCTTCTTGTACATCAACTGGCATAGATGTAGAAAAACCTTGAATATAAATTTCATTGGTTTTTGCACTTTCTGGTTCTAAGAAAAGTTGATGGCGATCCTTATCTGAAAAACGTACAATCTTAGTTTCAATAGAAGGGCAATATCTAGGTCCAACACCTTGAATTAATCCACTAAAAACTGGGGCTTTGTCAAGATTGTCTTTAATTATTTGATGTGTATCTAAATTAGTATAGGTGAGGTAGCATGGGGTCTGTTCACCTTTTCGCTTATTGTCTTTTGGAGTTATAAAAGAAAAGTTTTGTATATCTTCTTCTCCCTTTTGAATTTCAAGTTTAGAAAAATCTATACTTCGACTATTTACCCTTGCAGGTGTACCAGTTTTAAATCTCAAAAGCTTAATACCAAGTCGTTTTAAACTATCTGAAAGCAGTTGCGCATTGCAAAAACCATTTGGCCCAACATCTTTTGTGTAGTCACCTATTATGATTCGGCTTTTTAGATAAACGCCAGTTGCTAAGACAACAGCCTTTGCTTTGTACTCCTCTCCAACAGCAGTTTTAACAATTTTTTCTTGCGTGTCATCATTACAAATAATCTCTATCACTTCACCTTGACGGAGATAAAGATTAGGAGTGTTTTCAAGAGTTTTTTTCATTTCATTATGATATTCAATTTTATCTGCCTGAGCCCGTAGTGATTGAACTGCTGGCCCTTTACCAGAATTAAGCATACGAATTTGGAGCATAGTTTTATCTATATTAACACCCATTTCGCCACCTAATGCATCTACTTCGCTAACAAGTTGACCTTTTGCAGTCCCGCCAATTGAAGGATTGCATGCCAAAAAAGCCACTGCATCCAAACTCAGTGTTAATAAAAGTGTTTTGTTCCCTGTTCTTGCCAAGGCAAGCCCAGCCTCACAGCCAGCGTGCCCTGCACCAATAACGATAGCATCAAATTCTTTCATCGCGATTTATTATACAACAAAAGCCTACAATTTCCAATAGGTTTAAGCTTATTTTTTTATTTATTTTTAATTTGTGTATTGACATGAGGTTAAAACAATGTTAACATAAGGTATGTTTGATAAAAAATATGTAAAAATTAAAGATGAAATCATAACCCTCTGCAAAATACAACAGATTGATGGTGAATTTATTTGTGCTGTAAATAATCATCCTTATATAGTAGCTAAATGTCATTTTGATATTGTAAAAAAGTTCTCAAGAAATTTAACAACCCAAGAACTTGAACTGACTGAAAAACTTAAATCTTATAAACTATATAGAAATAATAAATTTAACCTTACCATAACTAGCAAAACTCTTTCAATATACAAAAACAATATACATGACAATTTATTAACTTTGGATAATCATACCTATATTCTTGAGGACACATTCTGCAGACTTGACAACATTGAAATATGTGATGATAAATATTATAAAGTTGGGCTTGGAAGTGCAATAATAAAACATCTTTCAAATTATGCAAAAGCAAGCGGATGTAAAAGAATTCAAGGTTGGTATTATCCTAATGGCAGGTTTGAAGAAGGAGCAAAAGATTTCTATATAAGAAATGGTTTCGAGTTTGTTCAAGATGAATATAATAATAAAACCAATGTTGTTAAAAATTTAGAAGTGGAGAATTAAAAAACAAGTCAAAAAGACTTGTTTTTTATTTACCTAAACAGAATTTTGAAAATATCATATCTATTATATCTTCATTTTCACATTCTCCTGTTATTTTACCTAGATTGTTCCAAAGAGTTTTAATATCCATAGCAATAATATCCATACTTGCATTGAAATGAGAAATAGTTATTTCAATACTCTCTAAACAATCTTTTAAAATTTTAATCTGTCTTTCACTTGTCACAGTTATAGCTGAAAAATCTATTTCTTCATTCACAACTTTATTATATATTTCTTGTTTAATTTTTTCAATATTTTTTTCTTGTAAAGCAGATATTTCAATTTCATGTCTTTGTTTTTCAACCTTTCTTGGTTGGTCGATTTTATTTACTAAAATAATATGTGTTTTACTTTTAGCTAGTTTTAAAATTTCTTTATCTTGTTCTGTCAATTCTCGGCTTGCATCTATAACAGCAAGAACTATGTCTGCATTTTCTATGCTTTGCCTACTTTTTTCTATTCCTATTTTTTCTACTTTGTCAGTCGCCTCGCGAATTCCTGCCGTGTCAATATAGTTGAACTTTAATCCCTTATATGAAGATTGTTCCTCTATAATATCTCGAGTAGTTCCTGCTATATCTGTGACTATTGCACGATCACTTCCAACTAAAGCATTTAATAAACTCGACTTTCCAACATTGGGAGAACCAACGATCGCTATATTAATTCCTTTTTGAATATATCTAGCATTTTTTGACGCTTCCATAAATTCCTGAATTTGCTCTTTTATTTTTCCTAACTTAATTAATATTGCGTCCTTTGCAGATTTTTCAAAATCTTCTTCTGGATAATCTAAAGTGGCTTCTATTCTTGCAATTTCTTCGGTTAATGAATGTTGCAGTTCTTTAATCTTCCCTTTTAATCTTCCTTCTGCAACAGTGAGTGAAGCTTTAAGCTCGCTTTCACTTTCAGCATTTATTTCATCAATTATTGCTTCAGCCTCATCAAGACTTATCTTTCCATTTTCAAAAGCTCTACGCGAAAACTCTCCTGGCTCGGACAAAGCAGCTCCAACTGAAAGCAATTTGTCTAAAACTTTTTGCGTTATAACACTTCCGCCATGAACTTGAAATTCAATCATATCTTCGCCAGTATAAGAGTAAGGTGATTTAAAATAAACACATAAACATTTTTCTTTTAAACCATCTTCAAGTTCAAAGTTGCCTAGATACAAAAAACGGGGAGTGATATTTTCATCTATAAAAGCTTTGCAAGAAAAAACCTTTCTAGCAATTTGTAAACTTTCCTTCCCACTCATACGCACAATAGATATTGCACCTTTGCCTAAAGGCGTGGATATTGAGGCTATCGTTTTTGACATGTTGTTATTATATCACAAAACTTTAAGTAAATCAATAAATTGGTTATTGACATTTACTGAATTTTAAACTAAACTATACTTAATTATGAAAAATTTAGATTTATTAAAAATTCAACAAAAGATTAAACTTGGGCATATTCCAACTCGAGGAGTTTCTCGATATATTTATGCTACACCTCTAGCAAATTGTATTGAACATGCCGGTTTTGGATTTTCAAATGGATTTTTGATAGAAAATTTTACTAGAAATCAAAGTGAAAACTTGTTTGGCGATTTTGAAAGTTGGGGTGCTGAAGACATGGCAGAAGAAATAATAGAATTAATAAAAAATTCAGGTCTTAAAATCACTCCATGTATACCAGACGAAAAATTAAAAAACAATGAATGGAAAGTCGCATTGTATTTTGGGTTTCATCCTCAAACTGGGATTGCTTTGCCTCATATGATTAAACAAGAAAATAACGACCTTTGGTCAGAAAAAATGGGATTTGATAGAGATATATCATTCTATGGTAGTTTACTAAAAACTATTTATCCTTGTTATCAAAGATATGATTTTCGTAATGTTTATAAAATCACAAATCCTTATGCAGAAGAAAAAATATAAACAAAAAAAGTGGCAATGCCACTTTTTTGTTTGACCAAATATAATCAAATTATAAAATCTTCTATAAAGTAGTCGCCCAGCATTTGGCAGGCTATCTATCTTTATATTCTTTAGGGAAAATAATAACATATCTATGAGGTTCAGTTCCCTTACTCAAAGTTGTTACGCTATCATCATCAGCAAGAGCTGAATGAATAACTCTGCGTTCTGCAGGTTTCATAGGTTCTAACTTATAATATCTGCCACTCTTTGCAACCTTCTTTGCTATGCGTTGTGCTGTCGCAATCAAACTTTCCTCTCGCTTTGCACGATAATTATCTACATCAAGCAAAATTCTTTTTTCTTGTTTTCCTGCAACAGTTTGCAAAATATTGTGAAGAGCATAGAAAGCTTCACCTCTATGACCAATTGCTTCTCCAAGATCTTCGCCCTCAACAGAAAATGTTTTATATTTATCATCTTCTTCAACCTTGATTTCAACACTTTTACCCATGGCTTTGAAATAGCCTTGCAAGAAAACAAGCGGATCAATTACTTTTTCTTCTTGGGTTGATTTTTTTGAGTTTTTAACTTCTTGAACCATTTCTTCAACTTCTTCTTTAACTTCTACCTGAGAAATATTTTCCTTAATCTCTTCTTTCTTTGGAAGTGGTTTAATTTCTTCATCTTCAATATCTGCTATAATTTTTTTTCTTTTTTCATATCTTTCTTTTGCATCTTCAGAAATAGAAACCAACACTTTAGCCTTCTTGAAAAGTCCGCCTTCATTTAAAATTTTAATGTCCACATCTTCACGTGGTGCTTTAAGTTCAAGTAATGCATTTTCAATTGCTTGTTCAATATTTTTGCCAGTTGCTTCAACCGATAACATTTTTTGTCCCCCTTAATTCTTTTGTTATTTTCTTCTATAATCTACCTGAGTGTTAACTTTTTGAGCCTCTTTCTTTTCGGCTCTCTCTTCAAGTTTTTTTACAATCAATTGTTGCAAAGGCAACAATGCCGTGCTGATTAGTTGGCTTGCCAACATATATATTGCAAATACTGAGTTGTAGAATATTGCAAATATACCCATGATTAGTGGCATAATGATTTGCATTGCAAGACCTTGTCTTGGCTTTTTCTTTCCGTCTTCTTCTTTCTTTTTAGGGGTCATCATTTTTTGAGATAGCCACATTGAAAGGAATGAAATTGCAATAATGATTATTGGCAATATAAAATATCCGTTAACTCGTCCTTGAGAGTTTGCCAAACTTGGCATAAATGAATTATAGATAACATCTTCATGCTTTTCTACATTATTTACTCTCACCATTCCTTCAAACTCTTTGTATTCAAGGAAAGAAGATTTGAATGGACTATCTGCGATCCAGATATTTTGTATCCATAAGAAACTCTCTTGAGTTGCCTTATATTCGCTTTCAACTAAACTCATTGAAGTTTTTGTCACTGCGTCAAGAAGTGTCACTTTTTGTTTAACAATAGTTTCACCATCTTTTTCTTCTTCAACTAAAACCTTAGCAGAAAAATTATCTATAATGGCTTTGATAACATCGTTGGCACGTTTAACATCATTTTCAATAGGAGTGCCATCTTCATTAACATCAAGTTGATCTCTCTCTTTAAACTCTTCAAGAGTCAAATAATTGTTAACTAACAAAGCGGATTCTCTTGTTGTAGTCTCAGTTGTTTTTTCAAACAAACCAATAACTTTATTATCTCCATCCACAAAAACCCTAAACTCTAAATCTTTTTCTTGATTGAAATTGTCTATATATAAATTAGTATTCTCAGTGTTTTCATTTACTAGGTTTAAACAATTTGCATAGTTTTCTTTAAGGTTATCATAGTTTTCATAAATTTTATAACTTGCTATATTATTTAGTCCTGTAAAAAGGGTGAAGAATATAACAAGATTTAAAACCATAAACACAAGCATAAAACCGCAAGAACCCATCATGTTATAGTTGTTTTTCTTATAAATTTCATTTGTTTTTTGATTTAAAAGTTGTTTATCATGCCCGTACTTTTCTTGTATCTTTTGAAGTTCAGGTTGCATTTTTGCTTGCATAGCGGTGTTCTTTGCTGTTATGCGTCTGTTATAGGTATCAAGTGGTGACCAAATTATTCTTATAATAACTGTAAGTAAAACCACTGCCCAAATATAATTGTTTGTAAAACCTTCAAACGCCCAAATAATAGATTCCCACATGCCTGTCGGCTTTGCAACTGAAAGAAGTGTGCTTAAAATAGCCATTTGCTTTCTCCTTTTAAGTTGATTGGAATTGGGTCATAACCATACTGTCCATTAGGTTTACATCTTGCTATACGCTTTGCACCAATAATTCCGCCTTTAACTATTCCAAACTCTTTAACCGCTTCTACAAAATAATTTGAGCAAGAGGGGGTAAATCTGCAAGTGTGAGGAAGTAGTGGAGATATGCAAAACTTATAAGTCCATACAGGAATTAAGAATAATATTTTAAAAGGAAAAGATATTATTTTTTTAAGTTTCATAAATTCTAACCTTGTTTTGTAAAAATATATTCAACTTGTTTTTTAAGTTCTTCAAAACTTAACTCTTCTACACCTTCTCTCGCCATAAGGACATAATTGTTGTATGGCTTGATATAATCGGCAAGCCTAGTGATTTCTCTAAGTCTACGCTTTAATAAATTTCGTTTGTTTGCCTTTCCTAATTTTTTACTTATAGAAAATCCTATTTTATAAACCTTAAATTTGCTTTGAACAGTGTAAAGTGTAAAATATTTGCTTGAAACTCTTTTTCCTTTTCGATAAATGTAAGCAAAATGTTTTCTTAATGTTAATCTATGATTAATCTTTTTTTCATTGTTTTTAAGCAGAGAGTTTTTTTCTTCCACGATTTCTTCTTCTCTTTAAAACATTTCTTCCACCGTTAGTTCTCATTCTTTCTCTAAAACCATGAACTTTGCTTCTAGTTCTCTTCTTAGGTTGGTATGTTCTTTTCATGACAAAGGTCCTCCTTTTCTAATATAACTACTTTATTATAATTGAATTTACTTTGTTTGTCAACCGCATTAATATAAATATTTTTAAGTGAAAGGGCAATATTTGAAATATTTTTTAATGTAAATAAAAATATAAGAGAATTTTGTCATTTATAATATTTACTTTTGTTTTGAAAATTTTAATATTTTTGATATACTTATTTTGTTAAGGAGATAATTATGAAAAAAGTATTTGGTAAAAAAGTTTATTTTGCTAAAATGAATGAAAAGGCTGTCATTCCTTCAAAGAAAAATGAAGATGCAGGTTATGATATTTATGCATGCTTTGATGAAGATTATATTAAACTAGAAAAATTAGAAACAAAACTTATGCCAACAGGCATTGCTTGGGCTTGTAGTGAAAAGTATTATATTCAAATTCAAGAAAAATCATCTTGTGGTTCAAAAGGAATAAAATATAGTGGTGGAGTTATTGATAGTGGTTATCGTGGTGAATTTAAAATTGCTATCTTTAATGCTACAAACAAAATTTTAGTATTTACATATCTTGCAGATGATGAACTTATCAAAAAGTACCCAGAATTAAAATATGATAAAAAATATATGATTTATAACTGTAAAAAATCAATAGCACAGGGCGTGATACATAAAGTTCCAAAAATGAAAGTTCAAGAAATATCTTATGAAGAACTTTCACAAATTCCATCATCACGCAAAGCAGGGGGTTTTGGAAGTACAAATAAATAACAAGCCTTACGCTTGGCGACTATTTAATAAAAAAATATAATCATAATAAAAAAAGTGGCAGTGCCACTTTTTTTATTAACAACCTGAAAAATTACAAATTGTCAATGTTAGTTTCACCCCCCCCGGTAAGATTTTTCAGTTTTTAACATTTTATTATTCTTCTTTATTTTATTAAATACTGTTTGTACCCAAATTCTTGTGAAAAGAGTAAATAAAATTGGAGTAAAGATATAATACACACATCTTAAAAATTTTTCTTGCAAATTCAATTTTCTAGTAAACCAGGTTGCACTAAAATAATGAATTGAATAACTATTTTGAGAAAGTTTTAATTTTCTTGTTGTGTAGTTGATAGGGCTAAAATATTCTTGCGAATATACGCTGACCGTTTGTTTTTCATTATTATCAAATTTATATTCTAACACTTGGTTTTTATTATTAAGTTTTAAGCCATAATATTTTTTCAAAAAATATGTGAATAATGGAGTATTTGCTGTTAAATCCATTTTTCCTTTTTTATCTATAAATTCCTTTTTATTATAATAATCAATTAAAATTTTAGTCAATTTATGATTTGGTATAGAAGCCATCACCGCTGTTTCACAATGAATATTATTTTCAAAACCAATAACATAATCATTTAATAATAAATCGTCTAAAGATTTTGTGATTTCTACATCTGTATCTAAATATATACCTCCATATTGATGTAAAACCATAACTCTAATATAATCTGCCACAAAACCATATTTTTTTGCTTGATAAGCTTGAGTAGAATATTTATTATCTGAAAAATCAAAATTGTCTTCGTTCCATTCCTTTATTTCATAATCTGGACAAAATTTTTCCCAACTTGCTAAACACTTATAAAATTGTTCTGGCTTTTTACCTTTTCCTAACCAAACATAATGAATTACTTTAGGTATCTTTTCCATATTATTTTCCTTTCTATAATTCATTATATCAAAGTTTTTATCAAATACAAAACAAAAAAAAGTGGCAATGCCACTTTTTTATTCATGAATTATAAATCTATTATTGTTCAATATTATTTTCATCACATAGAGTTTTAAAATAATTAAGGACATTATCAACTTCTTTATTTTGAATAAAACAAACAAAGACGTTATTATGAGTTTCAATATTTTGAAATTGTAATGGATATCCTATCCAAGTATCAATTCCATCTGAATATACTTTATTCATAACAGGCGAAAAACCTATTTTTTCACTGGTCAAATATTTATCTATAACAGATTTAAAGAATGTCTTACAAAATTTCACATAGGACAATTCTCCTAATTCAACAACCAGTTTTGGATTTCCTTTTAGGCGTGCTGAAAGTGTTGGTTGATTATCTTTATTTTTACTAAGCCAAACTATTGAATATTTATCACTTTCTAACACTTTCTCTATATTATCTAAAAATAAGTCAACTTTTTCTTGTATAAAATTTTCATCTTTAATCGTTTTCATATTTTTATTATATCATAAATTTTTATAAAGTCAATATTAATAAATAATAAACAAAAAAAGGATGGCAATGCCACCTTTTTTAGTTGAAAGAAGAATGTTTGATTTTTATGTCTGTTTGTTGATAATTGTGCAACGTTTGACTTATTAACCAATAACACGAACTGGAAGAATTAGATATAAGAATTCGTCTTCTTCAATTGGGACAATAACACAAGGAGTTGAAGACTTGTTAAAACAAACTTTTACAAACTCATTTGAATTTACTCTTAAACTTTCAAGGAAATATCTTGGGTTGAAAGATATAACAAGGTCTTTTCCAGTAACTGTGACAGGAATATTTTCCTTAATGTTTCCAAGTTCTGAGTTAGAAGTAATACAAAGATTGTTTTCGCGAATATCAAACTTAACAAAGTTGTTTTGTGAAGCTTTTGAAAGTAAGGTTGCTCTCTCTAAAGCTTCTTGGAATTGTTCGGTATTTAAAATAACGAAAGTTTCATAATTTACTGGAATGATTTGTTTGTAATTGATATAATCTCCTTCAAGAAGTCGAGATGTTATTTTTGTATCGCCAAGATCAATCATTATAGTGTAGTCATCAATATAGATGTTGATAATTTCGTCACTGTCATCTATAAGCTTGCTTATTTCGTTCAAACTTCTTGCTGGAATAACTATTGATTTTTTAATATTTGAAGTTATCTTCTTGTTTATTCTAGCAAGTCTATATCCATCAAGAGCAACAACACTAAGTTCTTTATTGTTAATATCAAACAAAACACCTTTCAAGATTGGACGAGAGTCGTCAACTGCAACAGAAAAGATACTTTTACTTACAGCACTCTTAAAATCTTTTTTAGTAATACCAAAAAATTCTTCTGTTCTAACTTTTTTAAAGCCTGGATATTCAACAGGGTTGTAGCATTGAATAACACTTTCACTATCTTCATAACGAATAGTTAATTGATTTTTTTCATTAACTTCAAGTTGAATTTGGCTGTTAGTTAAATTCTTTACAAACTCTGTAATAAATCTGCCTGGTACTACAGTTTCTCCTTCAACTTTAACTTCTGCTTTAATTTTCTTTTCAATAGAAAGTTCGGTATCAGTGGCAGACATTGTTAAAGTTCCGTCTTCTGCAATAATTTTAATTCCTTCCAAAATAGGGTTTGTTATTTTGTTTGAAATTGCTTTGCTAACTCGTATAAAAGCGTCAGAAAGTTCCAATCCTTGGCAAGTGATTAACATAATTTTTTCTCCTATAAATATAAAATTTGCTTTTTTTAGCGTAGAATTATTATAGCACATTTTGTAGATTAAAGCAACTTATTTTGCCTTCTATTTTGCACGCGTGATGATTATATATTTTAATATTTTTATTTAGTAGTAGTAATATTATTAGGCTGTGTGTAAATGTGGACAACTTTTGTGACTGTATGTATATTGTTGTTATTTTTAATTTTTTATCTTCAATTACACTATATATAGAATTAGAAACAGGAGTGCCTGTGTGGATAAAGGGTGGATAAACTGGGGATAAGTAGATAGAAGTTATCCACCTTTCAACATTTTTTTGATTTCATTTACAAGCGTTTGAGTTTTATGAGATGTCTTCATTCCGTCTGCAATCTTATCACGAGAGTGCATAATTGTTGTGTGATCACGCCCACCAAATAATTTTCCAATTGAAACTAAAGGCATTTCAAGAAGTTCGCTGATAAGATATATTGCAATCATACGAGGCTCTACTATTTCTTTGCTTTTCTTTTTGCCAATTATGTCTTCTTTTGAAACTCCAAAATAATCGCAAACACCTTTGATAATTGTTTCTGGAGTATAACCTTCATTTTTATCTTCTTCTGCTTGACCATTAAAGGCTTCTAAGGCTTCTTCCATAGTTGCAGATTTTTTGCCTAATATATTTGCTAAAAAGTAAACTTTTGCAAGCATACCTTCAAGTTCACGAATATTGCTGTCTACATGCTCGGCAATGTAGTTGATAACATCATCATCTATAACATATTTTTCAAGTTGACATTTTTTTCTTAAAATAGCAACCTTAGTTTCAAAGTCTGGAGATTGAATATCTTGTAAAATACCACTTGAAAAACGAGAAACAAGCCTATCTGTTAAAGTAGGAATATCTTTTGGGGGCCTGTCTGAAGTTAAAATAATTTGCTTATTATTTTGATAAAGTTCATTATAAGTGTTAAAAAACTCTTCTTGAGTTCCCATTTTATTAGCAATTGCCTGCATATCGTCAACCATCAATACATCAAGATTTCTATATTTAGATCTAAATTCAAGCGTAGCCTTGATTTTAGCATTTGATCCCAAACTTTCTGTGTAAGCGTTTACAAATTGTTCACAAGTGATATAACTAACCTTTAAATTAGGATTAAATTCACGCAAATAATTACCGATAGCATGCAAAAGGTGAGTTTTTCCAAGTCCAACGCCACCATAAATAAAGAGGGGATTAAATTTTTCACCAGGATGTTCAGCTACCGCTCTCGCTGCAGCATAAACAAATTGATTGCTTTTTCCTACAACAAAATTATCAAATGTATATTTTGCGTTAAATGGATTTTTAGTAAGTTCAACCTCTTTTTTCTCATTTTTTTCGCCGTTTTTTTCAATGTAGGCTATCTCTTCATTTTGATCTAAAACTTCTATTTCAACATTTTCGCCAATAACATCGCAGACAACTTCGCTCAACTTATCCATATAATTTCTAAGAATTTGGTTTTTAGCAGAACTTGAATTTGTAGCAATAACAAGTTTTTTGTTGTCAACAAGATCTACAACTTTGAGAGGTTTAAACCACATGACGAAAGAAACATTAGAAACTGTAAGTTCAAGTTTTTCAAGTATAGTTGCCCAGATATTTTTTAATTCTTGCATATTGTCCACCTTTTAAATTTACAAAAACAAGTATAAACGCACAACAATTTTTTGTCAAGCATAAGTGTTTTGAAAATAAAAATTTACCATTGACAAACAATTTTAATATGATATAATAATTTTAAGGAGCAATATTATGGAAGAAATAACAAAAACAGATAAAACTTATTCTTTAGCTTTTAGCATAGAAAATTTCAAAGAATTGAAAAAAGTTTCACAAATTTTTAAAGCTGGAAAGAAAAATATAAAAAATATTCAGATTGAAGCACAAACAAGAATAGAAATTATAGAAAAAAAATAAAAGAATTGAAAGAAGAACAAAGCAAAATTGAAAAAATGTATAAACTTCATAAAAAACAAGAAGAAGATAATTCTAATATTAGGCTAGCAAATTTTATGTGGCTTGTAAAAAATTTAAGTTTTAATAATGTGATTTCAAATAATGATATGTGTAATTTGCTTTCAAATAAAACTGGAGAAAATTATGAATTTAAAGTAGATATTCATTATTCAGGAAGTGTTACAAATTCTAATATTTGGGGAGAGTTAAAACTTTTAAATAAAGGAAAAGAAATTGTTTTAACAAAAAAAGAAGAACATGCTAGTAGTATTGAAATGTGTTATTGCATGAAAGATTTAGTAAAAAAACAATTAGAAAATAAAAACTGGTTTATAAATTGGACAATGAGAAAGAATGGAATCACTGAAAAAGATTTAGAAAAAAATGGTATATATTGTGATTATACTTTAGCATTCTGCAAAAGTGAAAAAAATCTAGATACACTTATGTTTGAAACAGTTGATGAATACATTATGGGAAAAATAAATAATAAAGAAGAACAAGAATAAAAAACACGGGTTTCCGTGTTTTTTATTGAGGCAATTCTATGAAAGGAACAACTGTCACATTTTGTCTTGGACAAGGCAATACTTTTGCTTTTGAAGTTTTCATTATAAGATTGAGGTTTTTTATAAACTTGAAAGACATTTGTCCATAAACATTAAAGTCTACTTTTTCATCACCGCCGAAAGAATCTCCTAAAAAATACACCATGCTATCTTCATTAAAATAATATTCTTTTATTAAATCACTGTTGAAAGTTTTTAGATATTCATAAATTTGTGTCTGTTCGTCTACAACTTTTATTAAAATATTGCTGTTTTCATAAATTTTATTGACGCTTTCTAACACACTTATTCTATTGTCTTTTTGAAGATTTATAGTATATGGCTCAAGGCTAGTAAACCCTTCTCTATTAGAAACAAAACTAATAGCAAAAGATTGAGAAGTTTCGGTATAGTTATTAAAACCATAAATCTCATTGCTACTTAAAGTATAATTTAAGACTTCTCCGTCTAGTTCGCCTGATTTTCTTAAAATTTCAACTCCGCCTAGACAAGATAAATTATTGTTAAAAATAACTTCGTTTTCTATATCTTTAAACTTGTGAATATTACAGTATCTCATGTCTAAGTTTCCATTTAATATTTGAACAGCAACTTGAAAAGGTTTATTCGCTTCATCATTTTCGAGCGAGATATAGTCGTTTATAATTTCAAGATTATTTAGGGTGGCGGTTGAGTTTGTTTGAATTTTTAAAGAGCCATATATTTTAGGTTGTTTATGATTTTTATCAACACCAATAATTGTTATAGATTTATCAATTTTGTATTCAACGTAAACATTGTTGTTTGAAGTTGCAAAATTGAGTCCCAGTTCCTCTAGTCTAGGATTGTCTATTTTTTCTTCAATATCATTATATATATAAATAGTTTGTCCTTCTTCGCAAGCATCAATAGCCTCTGCGAGAGAAGTATAGGCTGTTCCATTAATTTTGCAAATAGCTTTTTCACTAAAAGGTGAAGTGCAACCTAAAAAAGTAAAACAAGGCAAAATAAAGCATAAAGTTAAAGCCAAGATCCACCATTTTTTCATAATTTTCAACTCCTTATATTAAAATTATATCTTAAAATAAAATTTTTAGCAAACAAATTATATTAAAAGAAGTTTGATTTTATCTATACAAAGTGATATAATAATTTAGTGAAAATAAATACTCTTGAACTTAAAAATTTTAGAAATTATGGAAGACAGATTGTAAAGTTTGACGAAGGGCTTAATGTTTTGGTTGGCAAAAATGCTCAAGGAAAAACCAATGTTTTAGAGGCTATCTTTTTTGCTGTTATTGGAAAGAGTTTTAAGGTTAATAAAGAAAAGGAAACAATCAAGTGGAGGGAAGAAATTGCTTCAATAAAATCTAATTTTTCACGAGAATATAGAGATGTTGATATTGAACTTATATTTAACAAGGCTTCAAAAAAGGCGATTAAAATAGACGGAGTTTCAATAAAAAAAACTGGGGAATTATTGGGAAATGTTAATGCTATTTTCTTTTCACCGCAGGAATTAAAACTTGTGAAAGAAAGCCCTGATGAGAGAAGAAGGTTTATGAATATAGATATTTCACAAACTAATAAAAGATATTTTTATGCATTAAATCGATATGAAAAGGTTTTAGCAAATAGAAACAAACTTTTAAAGATAACCAAGGAGTTCAGTGTTTTAAAAGAAACTATTGATATTTGGGATAGGGCACTTGTTGACTTAGCAGAAAAAATATATTTGGAAAGAAAAGATTTTATTTGTAAACTTGCGCCTTTTGCCGAAAAGGCACATTCATATATTTCTGGAGGAAATGAGAAACTTGAAATTGTTTATGATAGCTTTGATGCAAAAGGTAAAGATTTTAAGGAAGAGATGTTAAAGGCACTTCAAAAAAATCTTGAAAAAGATTTCAAACATGGATTCACTTCAATAGGAATTCATAGAGATGATTTGGATATTTTTTTGAATGGCGTAGAAGTAAAAAGTTTTGGTTCTCAAGGACAACAGAGAACAGCGGCTTTATCTATGAAACTTGCAGAGCTTGAGATTATTAAAGAGAGAACTGGTGAATATCCAATCTTACTTTTAGATGATGTTTTCAGCGAGCTTGACAATGAACGGCAAAAAAGACTTTTGGCTTTTACTTCTCGAACTCAAACTATAATAACCTGTACTGAGTATGCTTTAAATTTGAAAGCAAAATTATTGCATGTAGAAAATGGAAATATAAAAAATGCCTAATGGCATTTTTTTGTTTGCTTTAATAATATAAAAGTGGAGAAGTTTTTTACAAATGACGACTTTACTTGAAATATTAATTTTATCTATAACTATTTCTTTAGATAGTTTTATGTCTGCCTTTGCATATGGTGCAACTAAAATTAAAATATCTTTCTTTTCTTCACTTGTTATGTCTTTAACTGCAGTGTTTATGCTTTTTATTTCTTGCCTAATAGGTGATTTAGCAGGGAATATTATATCTTCAACAGCAATAAAGTACATATCTTTTAGTTTGCTTTTATTTGTTGGTTTATACAAACTTATCAGTGAAATTTTTAAAACATATGTCCAATATAGAGCTAAAAAAGATAAACCTGTTAAACTTAAAATTTTAAAGAAAGAAATAAGGTTTGAAAAAGTTGTTGATATGACAAAAACAGACAGTGACAATAATAAAATCCTTTCGCCACTTGAATGTTTAGGTCTAGGATTTGTGTTATCTATAGACAGTTTAGGTGTTGGGCTGTCTTATGGTCTTGAAAATCAATTGCAATGGTCTCTTTTTGCGATAAGTTTTGCTTTTTCAATAATTTCTATTTTATTAGGCAATATTTTAGGTAAAAAAATTGCAAAGAAAAGTAAGTTTAACTTAAGTTATCTAAGTGGAATTGTACTTATTGGATTGAGTATAAGCAAGCTTTTTATTTAAAAAATTCTAAAACGCCACCAACAACAGCAAAGCACATGCTTTTCATATAATCTTTGTTTTGGAGGTTCTTTTCTTCTTGGGGATTAGATAAGAAACCAAACTCAACCAAAATTGCAGGCTTTGGAGTGCAATTTAAAACGAAAAAGTCACCAACAGAAGGAAGTTTTTTTGCGTTAGAGAATGAGTTGTGAAGAGATGTTTGAACATTTTGAGCTAAGATTTTGCCATTATCATTTCCTGCCGCATAGTAAACTTGAGCCCCGTTACAAGAAGACAATTTAAAACTATTCATATGCACGCTGATCACAAGGTCGGCGTTGCTTTCTTCAACAATTTGTTTTCTCTTTTCCATTTCGCTTTTCTTTTTATTTGAAGCGGTAGGAGAGTAAAGACCATTCTCATCTTTACGCGTTAAAACAACACCTATTCCAAAATCTTCACAGATATCTTTTAAGCATTTTGCATAAGCTAAGTTTAAAGCACTCTCTGTCACGCCAGTTATTTTTCCTTCAGCACCGCCATCAATTCCACCATGCCCTGCATCAATCACAATGGTGTGCATCGGCTTCGGCGTTGTGCTTGTCTTAATTGGGAAATACGCTCCGCAAAACACACCAATTGCAAGAATACACAACAAAACAGCAATAATTGTTTTCTTTTTTATTGTTAAAAATGTAGTTTTCATCAAGGTATTTTATTTGACAAATTTCTTAAATATCACAAGAAATTGGCAGTAAATATTGTTTTACCAATTTTTAAATGATAAATTATCTCCAAAGATAAAAAGTCTTTTGAAAATAAAAGGAGATATGTTAAAATGAGTGTGTTTGATGATATAATAGAAAAGGTAACGGCAAGTTTTAGTGATTGGGTGAAAATAAATGACCCAAAATCCAAGTGGACAATAGAAGACTTTCCTTATGACACGGGTGTTGATGAAAATTTAACAAGACCACATTGTTGGAGATGTGTAACGGTAAATCAGTGTTGGTTTGTGGATAAACAAGATAAAAGACCGCAAGAATTTGATTATTCAAAATATTCTCTTGTGGACATTCCACTTGTTAAACGAGGATTATACCACCCGAACTGCCATGACCAAAAAATAAAAATTCCAACTCCAAAAGAAAGTCAAATTAAGTTTATAATCCCACCAGGAAAACCAGACTGGATGATAAGAGATAAAGGTCATACCCTAAAAGAAATGGGATATAAAGAGAATGAATTTATGGAAGCAATAGATATAATAAAAAATTTGACAGCAGAAGAATTTGCTAAAGGAAATTATATTTTTAGAGCACATGACAAAACAGGTTTTAAAATAGGTTTTATTTTGAATTTTCCTGGTAGACATGAAGATTATGGTAAATTCTATAAATTAAAAACTGGTTGGAGCATTTTCCCAAATGGAAAATTAAAATGCAATACATTAATTGGAGGATTAAAAAAATGAAATGTGGAGACATGGTTAAGGTTCTAGTTGAGAAAGAAGAGTATGCAAAAAATTATGTGCATAAAGGCATGGTTGGAATGCTAACAGATTCTGAAATTTGGGACACTGAAATTATGGTAATTTTTTCAGACAAATATTCTCCTGACGAAGAAGATATATATATTCCAATGTATGTAGGAGATATTGAAACTGTTGAAGATGGCCATTACACAGATGAAATGATTTTAGAAGGGCTTCCAAAAAACAACCCCAAATGGTGGTGCAAAGTTGAAGATGGATATATCATGAACTTACTTGGAGAAAAGAAAAATAAAATTCCTTATGATTACAAATCATAAAAGCAGAACATAACTATTCTGCTTTTTTCTTTACATTTCAAAAATCCATGTGTCCTAATTTGACAATAGCCCCGCCATGCCCCGCATCAATCACAATGGTGTGAACTGGCTTTGGCGCGTTGTGCTGGCTTTGATAGGAAAATACGCCCCGCAAAAAACACCTATCGCCAAAACGCATAACAATACGGCAATATTGTTTTTCTTTTTATAGTCAAAAATGTAGTTTTCATCAAGGTATTTTATTAAAAAATTCAAAAATTTATGATTTACCCATTAAATTTCAGCCTTGACAAATAAAACATTTTATAAATTTTATTAAAACCTTTACTTAAAAATTTTTTTATGTTAATATTTTTATTATGAAGTTCAAATATTTTGCACTTTTTTCATTAATGCTTTGCTTTTTGTTTATATTTCCTATGTTTATCAACCAGGGAAATGTTTATGGTGAAGATAATGTTGTTCAAGTTGTAGCCTCTCAATGTTTTTTATTTGAAGAAAAAAGTTTTGACAATCCTATTAAAAACAATAGCCAAGAAAATTTGATAATAAAGCATGGTGAAAAATTAAAGGTTTTGGAAGGGGAACAAGAAAGTTTTATAAAAGTGGAGTATACTGAAGAAAAAACATATCAAGGCTTTGTATATGCCAGATATGTGACATATAATAATCTTTCACAAGAAGTATATCCTGTTTTCAATGCTTCTGTTATTGAAAATGATGTAGAAGTATATAATTTGGATGGCAGTTTAGCAGAGATTATTTTAAATAAAGGGAAAGAATTGTATCTATATGAAGGGTACACAAAAAAAACTGAATTCACAGCTGTTTGTTTTGTTGATGAAGATGGAAGTTTATTTTATGGTAAGATAAGAACCAAGCAACTTGCACCTTACGGGATTAATGCTGGGGTTATTACCGGAATTGTGGTGGCGATTTCTTGTGTAACAATAATATTATTGCTGATATTTATGAAGAAGACAAAAAAGCAAAAAAGAGTAAAATAATTATAAAAAAGTGGCAGTAAATATTGAATTTGTAAATTTGTTGGTTTAATATTTCCTTATTAGGAGGAAATATGCAAAAGCAAGATGAAATAAAAGATAAATTAGAGCAACTTGAAAGGGAGATGTGGTTTTTAGTTAAAACAGCACTCCCTTCTTTAAAGGAAGAACTTTTGGCTGCGGGTGGAAATAAAACCAAAATCCAAGAGCTTGAAAAAAAGATAAATGATACTATAACAAATGTGGAGTCTTTACAAAGTCAAGTAATTGAAATTAAATCAGGTTTAACCACACTTGATGGCATGGTTGAAGGACAAGAAACAGATATAGTAGCCTGTCAAGCAACTTTAAGAAACCATGCTTCAACTATTCAAAGTCATGAGAGTATGTTAAGTGAGTTTGGAACAATTCAAGCTGGACAAACAGAAATTTTAAATGAGCAGGGCAATACATTGAAAAACCAAGCAACTATTATAAATAATATTAATGAGAGCGTTGATGGTTTTAGTTCTACAATATCAGCCTTGCAGACAAGTGTTAATCAACATCAAGAGGATATATCAAATCAAGCAACAGAAATGTCTAAACTTGAATCTAGTATTAAGACAAACAGCAATAAGATTTCAGTCAATGAGGTTGATATACAAAAAAATGCTCAAAGTCTTTATGCAATAAATGAAAGCATTGATATTTTGGAGCAAAATGTTGCAGGGCATGGTGTTAAGATAGTAAATAATGAAAACAACATTATTGACATAAATAAAACAATATCCACGCATCAAGCAGATATTGCTTTAAATAAAAATAATATTTCAACCAACTCTTCCAATTTAAGCAACTTAACAACTCGCGTGACTAATCTTGAAAACAAACCTTCAGGCGGAGGCGGAGGTAGAACGCTTGAAGTTATCTACGATAGCACAAGTGATGATCCAAATTTAAACAAAGGTTTCCCAGGAGGAATGATTGGCGGCAAAAACTTTACTTGGACAGAAAAATATGATTCTATTCGTATTTATGCAAAGTGTGTAGCAAACTTTGGTTATTTAGAGCTACCAAAAACAAACAGGCCAACCGATGATTTTACAATTTATTCGGTGGCGGCGGCAGGTAGAATTGTTTATGCATGGAAAGGTATGTTGTATAACAATGAGAATAAACTTTCTGTTGGAAGAGGGTATATCTTTACATTAGACACTTCCGCAGGTACATGGACTATGGCAGGAGCCATGCAAGAAAAGTTTTGGGTGACAAGGGTTGAAGGAATAAAAGGTGTTTAAATTTTAATTTTTTAAATCACCATAAATACGCTTATACTTAGCAAGTTCTCTTTCAAGGGCTTCAATTTTTTCAACCCGGGCAATGCCATTCTCAACAGCCTTAATGCGTTCTTCTCTATCAGTCAAGCGTTTCTGTATAGCTCTTGCGTAAACAGAGATGACATAACTATTGCAATGGTTTTGAGTTAAATCAACGCAATTACTGGTTTTAAAGTCTGGGGATTGGAAAAGTGAGCCAGAAACATAGGCTTTGGTTATACAGTTACGAATATTTCTTTCTGCGCTTTCAACAGAAGTATGAAAATGTTGAGCGATAGCAGGATAAAACTCTTTTGTCATATTGTTTATGATAGAAGGTTTGATAACAGCTTTAAATATCCCTTCCTTTAAATAATCAAATCCTTGAATATGCGAAGGCATGCCTGTTGAAATAAGTAGGTCGGTGATTTCGTCATAAATCATAGTCTCTTTATCAATTGTCATAATAAAAACTCCTTTTTTGTTTTACAAGAAAGATTATAGCGACTAATAACAAAAAAGTAAAACGTTTTTTAAAAATATTTTAAAATATTTGATACTATTTTACAAAATTCGACTAAAATCTATAAAAATCACTATTTTATTAGATGTTTTCGCGAGTTTAGCCTTATAAAATAGTGTCGGTTTGATTGTAAAAAGGTTTTTTTATGTATTTTAAAAGTGCTTGTTGTCATATTTTGTAAAAAAATAAATATTTATGTCGAAAATAATAGAATTCAGTCATATCATCTTTATATTATATAAATAATCGTTATTGGGATTTTGCAAATTTTGACAAAATTTTTATAAATGTGTTGTTTTTAGCTTTTTAATGTGTTATATTAAAAACATGTTTAAATGGACAAAAAGTGATGCAATAGTTTTACCTCTTGTGCTTCTTGGGTTGATTTTAATTGGAGTGGCACTTGGTTTTTTATTGCGAAAACAAAAGGGCTGGGTTAAGCGAATCCCGTTAATTTTAATTGCAATTTTGGTAGTAGGTCTTGAAATTGCAAAACAAGCTTTATATGCAGGAAAACCTGATTTCAATTATTATGTTCTTCCTCTTCACTTTTGTTCACTATTCGTAGTTCTTATTCCTTTATCTCAACTCTTTGGTGAAAGGTTTGGAAGTGTGTTTAAACCTATGGCATTTTGTTATGCGATTGCTGTTATGTGTTTGACCTATGCAAATCCTTTAGGGTTGATTGGAAATTCAACTGCTGATGTGTTTGGCACTTTCCATAATTTCCATACCTTCTTTTTCCATCATGCGGTGATAGCCTATGTAATATTTTCAATTGCTTTAAATGATTACAAACCTAAATATAAAGATTGTATAAATGTTGCAGGAGGTGTGGTTCTCTATGCTTGTTATGCAACCCCATGTGCTTATATGTTAAATTCTAACTATGCAAATATATTATTTTGTCAGTTTCAACCGTTAGAAGATTTTAGATTATATGCAGGGCAAATTTGGTATAATGTTGTTTTGTTTGTTATTGGTATTTCAGCCATGATTTTGATTTGCGTGTTGTATAACCTTATATATAAGGCTGTTAAAAAACAGATCATAAATAGACAGACAAAAAAGGTGGTTTACATAAAACCTAAAAATTAAATGTGACAAAATAAGCCAAAATTGTTTATACTTTTTCTCCTTTGGGAGCATACTATAGTAATGTAATCAAAAAAAGGAGATAAAAAATGAACGAATTAGTTAAAAGTATGGATAGTCTTCCAAAACTCGTGAAAGTAATTCTTGCACTTCCAGTTTTAGATATTATCTGGGCAATCTATCGTCTTTGTAGATCTATTTCAAAGAACTCTGTTGTAGGAATTGTGCTTGCCGTGTTAATGATAATTTTCTGTCCAGTTATTTTATGGGTAGTCGACATCATCACATTAATTGTAAGTGACAAAGTTTTATGGATTGATTAAAATAAAAGCCTCTTTTATTAAAAGAGGCTTTTTTATTGATGGCTATTTGAATAAAATGTTATCTTCTGCACACAATAACAGCGGGAGGAAAATAAATGAAAAGTAAAACATTAGTTAAATGTACAGCTTTAGGAATGTGTGCATTGTCTGCAGTTGGTTTTGTAGGCTGTGGGAAGGGAGAGCTTGTTTCCTTTGGTCAATATAGCGGAACATATGATAACAACAATTATTCAGTTGCCGCTTCAACATGGGAAAAACAAAGTGATGAGGAAGGCTTTAATGGTGTTTGGAAATTGACTGGAACTGTTAAGTATGATGATAATACTGGTAAAGCATTGTATTATGGCAATGCTGACACAAAACATTATGTAGCGATAACTGTAGATCATGAAAGTGGGGTTGTTCCAGAAAATCCTACATATTTAGTGAATTCAAACACGGTTAAACCTTTTGATAATGGTAATGAAAATACATTCACGCTTATTAAATCTATAAGTGATCAAAGCCAGGATTTTACTTTAACTATAAATTGGAACAGCGAAACACAAGTAAAATATAAGTTTGTAATTGATCAATCTGCATTTACTTTAGAGCCTGCTCCACAAGCGTAATAAAAAATCTAGCATCTGCTAGACTTTTTTAATTATCTTCTTTTTAATTTTTAAAACAAGAAAAACTAGGAATGAAACCTAGTTTTTAGTAATATGGCTCCCCCAGTAGGCTCAGGTCGCAGACGAACAAATAAAAAGCGAACAGGGAAGAGTGCATGCTTTTTGGTTGTCGCGAAATCTTTAAAAAAATAAAAAACTAGGAATAAATCCTAGTTTTTAGCAATATGGCTCCCCCAGTAGGACTCGAACCTACGACAACTCGGTTAACAGCCGAGTGCTCTACCGACTGAGCTATAGGGGATTAGAGGGATGCATTAATTTTTTTAATGCATGGCTATAATATCAAATTTTTTTATAATTGTCAATAAATTATGAACAAAAAATTAAAAAATTTTTCTTAAATTTTTCCTTTTCTTTAAATATGTTTGAAAAAGCCTTGTTTTGTAGTATAATCTATTTAATGAAAGATAAAAAATTTACAATAATTAGCCTTATTATAATACTTATTCTATTTGTGGCTGTTTTGGTCACAAGTATTTTGATAACGCAAAAAAAAGATGATTTAGATAAAATTCCTATGGAGTCAACACAAGAGTTTATTCTTGATGAGGTTGCTTAGCGTCTTTTTTAATCTTTTTCTCTTTAACAGCCCCTTTAGAAGCTGTTTTTAATTTGTGAAATTTTAGTTTGGGAATTTTTATATTTGTAGATTTGTCTATGACTTTAGTTATTAAAGAACCAAGCGTAAACCTTTGAATAGTGAAAGCTATTAGAAAGGTTAGTAAAATAAAAATTCTAAAAATACCATAATTAGTTATTAGATTAGTTAAGATTAATATCAAGACACTTGTGATTGTTGCAAAAAAGTATAAAAATTGTTTAGTAATCTTATTGCGATTGAAAAATATGTTCAAAAAATTAGCGATGTCAAAGAAGAAACCACTAATAAGCCCAGCAAGCATAATAAAAATAAAAACATAAGGTTGATTTAAAGTTGGATATAACATTTTGACCTTTTAAATTAGTGAGATAAAAGCCGTCGAACATTTGGTTCGCCCTGAACGAATACCGCCTATATTATAAATATGCTTGTTGATAATCGTCGAACATCTGGTTCGTCTTGACCGGATACTCTTTAAAATTCAAATATGTGTGTTGATGAACGGTAAAGCATTTGGCTTTATTTGAAGAGGCGTTTTAATAAAGGAACTTTGTTTCCACCAAGAGCGGTAAACTTGATGTTGGTAATCTTGCCTAAAAAACTAACCTCGCTATTGTCAAGGTCAAGTTTGCGTACTTCAAGCCCTGTTCCTGTTATAATAATGGTGTTGTCTTTGGTTTCAACAACAGCTTGGGTTTGTGTAGAAGAAACAACTTTGGTTGCTCCATGTATTGAAATACTGGAAGAGTTTTCAATAGTGATAAGTTCGTTCATAAAAATATTCTCCTAATCAATTTTATTATTAATAAAGTATTTTTATGAAAAGTTCTTCACAAATTTTTCGTTTTGTGATAAACTGTTTTTATGGAAAAGTTAAGTTTTGTGAATGATAGACAAGAAAAGATTGCAGATATACTCTGTAAAAAAGGTTTTTCGTACAATTATGTATGCAAACTTTTAAGAAATAAAGATGTTAAAATAGATGACATTCGAACTAAAGACAATGTTGTTGTTGAAAAAGGCAGTAATGTAGCGGTTTTTTATGAAAAGGGAGCACTAAGCCAGGGCTATGAAATTGTTTTCCAAGATAATAACATAATTGTTTTAGATAAAAAGACAGGCATAGAAGTTGAAGGAGTGGACGGACTTGAAGGAAGAATCTCAGGAGCTATGGCTGTGCATAGACTTGATCGCAACACCGAAGGGCTTATGGTTATGGCTAAAAATAAAGTGACTAAGGAAATATTTTTAAATGCTTTTAAAAAACATGCAATAACAAAAAAGTATATCGCCGAAGTTGTAGGAGCAACAGATTTTGATGGAAAAATATATAAAGCATACTTAGGAAAAGATAGCGAAACAAGCTTAGTACGAGTTTATGCAAACGCAGGTCGAGGACGAGAGGAAATTAAAACAGGTTTCAAAACAATAAAGTCAAATCCAACAAGTAGTATAGTTGAATGTGACCTTTTAACAGGTAAAACTCATCAAATTCGTGCACACCTTGCATATCTTGGTCATCCAATTATAGGAGATGGAAAATACGGAAAAAATGAAGATAATAAAAAGTTTAAGAAGAAAACCCAACAACTTTATTGCACATTTCTAAAACTTGATGGACTCTCTGGCGAGCTGGAATATTTGAATAACAAAACTTTTACTAAAAAGCCGGAATGGCTGAAATAAAAAAACATGCACTGCATGTTTTTTTTGGTGTTCCCGCCCGGAGTCTAACCGGGAATCTTCGCCTTAGGAGGGCGCTGCGTTATACAATTACGCCACGAGAACATGTGAGTAAAGTATAACACAAAACTCTTTTATTTGCAATTTTTTAGAGTAAATTTGCTTATTTTTTATATAATTGAACTGCTATATCTTTATCTACGGATATTTTCAAAATGTCAAATAATGGTAGCACGGTAGAAAGTCTGGCATTTTTAGTTTTGACTTTTAGCAAATTTGTTATAGTTTTATATGAAATGCCAGACAATTTGCAAAGTTGGGCTATGGTTAGATTTTTATCTTGCATTTTTGATTTTAATACATTCGCTACTAGGCAATATAATTGCTGTGTTGTTTTATCTAATTTCATTTTACCTCCTTTTATGGCATAACAACATATCTTATTTTCTATATACAGGTGCTAGGCTAGTGATTTAAAAAAACAAAAAAGAAAACTGGCTTTTCTTTGATTTCTTTTCTTTTAAAGAAAAGAAAGTTAAAATAAAATCCAAAAATAAATTTACTTGATATTGTTCAAGAAAATGGCTATAATATAGTTATGAAAAATTCTATTCTTATCAGTGGTGCAAGAGAGAATAACTTAAAAAATGTTTCTCTTGAAATACCTAAAAACAAATTGATTGTGTTTACTGGGGTGAGTGGTTCAGGCAAAACCAGCCTTGCTTTTGGAACTATTTTTGCTGAAGGGCAAAGACGATATATCGAAAGTCTTTCTTCTTACGCTAGACAATTTTTGGGACAGGCTCAAAAACCGGATGTAGAGTCAATTGAAGGGCTTAGTCCTGCAATTTCTATTGACCAAAAGACGACTAATCATAATCCTCGTTCAACTGTTGGAACGGTGACGGAAATTTACGATTATTTGCGTCTACTTTTTGCTAGAGTGGGGACGCCCTATTGTCCTCATTGCAATAAACCAATTGCTCAACAAACAATTGACCAAATTATTGACAGTGTTCTTGAAAAAACTGAGGGTAGCAGATTGACAATCCTTTCTCCAATAGTTAGAGGTCAAAAGGGTGCATTTGCTAAACAATTTGAAAGTTTGAAAAAGAGCGGTTTTGTTCGTGTTCAAGTTGATGGAAGCATATACAGTTTGGATGAAGAAATCAATTTGGACAAAAATCTCAAACACAATATTAGAGCGGTGGTAGACAGAATAGTATTGAAAGATGGTGTTCGTTCGCGTTTGAATGACAGTCTTGAAACTGCACTAAAACTTGCCGAAGGTCTTGTTATTGTTGATTGTGATGGTGAGGAGCAACTTTATTCAACCAATTATGCCTGCGCTGAATGCGGGTGGACTTTGGAAGAGGTTTCACCAAGATTATTTTCTTTTAATGCACCTTATGGAGCATGTCCAAATTGTTCTGGACTTGGTGTTGTCACAGATATTGACGAAGGGTTAGTTATGAAAAATGGCGATCTTTCAATTAGCGAGGGAGCATTTAATATAACTGGTTGGCGTTATGATGAAGGTTCAATGACGCAGAGATATTTCAATGCTCTTTCTAAAAAATATAGTATTGATCTAGAAAAACCTGTAAAAAATCTGCCTTGCAAACAACTTGACATTTTGCTTTATGGCAATAACGGTGAAAAGCTAGATCTATACGACAGCGAAGCTCGCAATAAAACTTTTGAACATTATAATGGTAAAAAAGCACTTTCTTTTGAAGGGATAATTAACAATCTTAAGCGTAGATTAACAGAAGGAAAGAGCGAGTTTATTAAGCTTGAGATTGCCAAATTTGTTAGAGAACAAACATGTCCTGTTTGTAAAGGTAAACGATTAAATGAAGCCGCTCTTTCTGTTAGAGTAAATAACAAAAATATTGCAGACACTTGTGATATGAGTGTTGGGGAACTTGTGCCATATTTTGTTGGGCTAAAACTCGATAAATCTAAGGCGGAGATTGCTAAAAGTATTTTGAAAGAAATAAATGCTCGTCTTAAATTTTTAAGTGATGTAGGGTTAAATTATTTAACGCTTTCGCGTTCGGCAAGCACTCTTTCAGGTGGCGAAGCACAAAGAATACGTCTTGCTACTCAAATAGGAAGCGGACTTTCTGGAGTATTATATATTTTGGATGAGCCTAGTATTGGTTTACATCAACGAGATAACGATAGACTTATTGAAACTATGAAAAACCTTCGTGATCTTGGCAACACCTTAATTGTTGTTGAACATGACGAGGACACAATTCGAACAGCCGACTGGCTTGTTGATGTTGGGCCATATGCAGGTGTTCATGGTGGTGAAATTGTAGGTAATGGCACTGTTGAAGAGGTTATGAAAAATTCAAATTCAATAACAGCAAAGTTTTTGCGAGGTGAAGAAAAAATAGAAACGCCTAAAGTTCGCCGAAAGCCTACTAAGTATTTAAAAGTTAGAGGTGCAAAAGAAAACAATCTTCGTGATATTGATGTAGATATTCCTTTAGGAGTATTCACAGTTGTGACAGGTGTGTCGGGAAGCGGAAAATCAAGTTTGATTAATGAAATTGTTTATCCTTATCTATCAAACGCTCTCAATAATTCTAGACTTGAACTAGGTGCTTTTAAGAAAATAGAGAATGTTGACCTTTTAGATAAAGTTATTTGCATAGATCAGTCGCCTATAGGCAGAACTCCAAGATCTAATCCTGCAACCTATGTTGGAATGTTTACTGCAATTAGAGAACTTTTTGCCTCAACTCCTGACGCAAAAATGCGTGGGTATTTGCCAGGTAGATTTTCTTTTAATGTTAAAGGTGGAAGATGTGACGCTTGCGAAGGGGCTGGAGTTAAGGAAATAGAAATGTTTTTCTTGCCAGATATTACTGTCCCTTGCGAAGTTTGTAAAGGTCATAGATATAACCATGAGACCTTGGAGGTTAAATATAAAGGCAAGACAATTTCTGATGTTTTAGATATGACGGTAGAAGAAGCTTTAACTTTTTTTGAGAATATACCGCAAATAAAAGCAAAAGTTCAGGCTCTTCATGATGTTGGACTTGATTATATCAAACTTGGGCAGTCTGCGACAACGCTGTCAGGTGGTGAGGCTCAACGCGTTAAACTTGCAACAGAACTTTCTAAAAAGTCGACAGGCAAAACGATTTATCTTTTAGACGAGCCTACAACAGGACTTCATATGTATGATGTTCGTAAACTTATTGGAATATTGAATAGGCTAGTTGAAGGCGGTAATAGTGTTGTGGTGATAGAGCATAATCTTGATGTTATTAAATCTGCCGATCAAATTATAGATCTAGGGCCAGAAGGTGGTTCAGGTGGCGGAACTATTGTTGCAAAAGGAACCCCAGAAGAGGTGGCTTTAGTTCCAGAAAGTTTTACAGGGCATTTTTTAAGAAGGTTTTTAAATAAGTAAAAAAAGATAATTTTATAAATTATCTTTTTTTGATAATGTTATTTATAAACTAACGTAATTATAAATTTGTTATCTTCAATAAAAGGTTTAACCATGTATTCCTCAAATTTGTCTAGTTTAGATTGAAGAAACGCATTTAAAATTCCAAACTCTTCAAGGGAAAACGTTTTTGTTTGACAAATGATCCTTGCTCCATTTTTGATTCCCTTAATCAAAAAATCGTGTTCATTATCAAAATAGCCACTTTTAATCAATATATTTATAATTTCCTTGCAACTTTCTTTTAAAACTCTATCGTTTAGTTCATCTTCTTCAGGGTTTTCGTCTTTATCTTCTTGGTCTGTATGGTTTTTATCGTCGTCTGGCAAAACAATTTCACCCTTTTGAGGCGGTTTTTCCACGCAACCAGAAAAAGCAAGAGGTAGCATAATAAAAGAAAGGCAAAGCATTAGACATATCAAAACTCTTTTCATATCATTCCCCATTTTTCGACAATATTTTAACATATTAAAAATTTGCAGTCAAGTTAAGAGGGCGAGAGAATAATAAATCTTCACTAAGTTGATATTTTTGTTGACAATTTGTTTAAAATAGTTTAGAATAAAGCATAATCAAGCGTTGAAAAAGAGAGTAGTTTTGGCAAATTGCTTTTTATAGAGAGGTTGTGTCGGGGTGAAAGTGCAATCAAGGCAATCAAAATGAAGAACACTTTGGAGTTTGAAAAAACTTAAAGAGAGGTCTATTTTAGACAAGTTAGGTGGCACCGCGGAATTTTTTCGTCCTAATGTAGAAATACATTTGGGCGATTTTTTGTGCTAGATGGCACTTTTTATCAGCCCAGTTATTAATTAAAAATTTAAAAGGAGAAATGAAAAATGAAAATTTGTGAAGTGAAACCGGGTGAAGTTGAAATACAAGGTTGGATTGAAAATTTGCGTGATAAAAAAAGTATGCAATTTATTGTTATTCGTGATCTTTCAGGCAAAATTCAAGTGACAGTTGTGAAGGAAGAAAATCCTGAAATAGCAGAAATTTTTTCGCATGCAACACTTGAAAGCACTGTAAAAATTAAAGGTAAGGCAGTTGCAAATGAGTTTGTAAAACTTGGCGGAATTGAAATCTTGCCTGAGAAAGTTGAAATAACTTCTCATGCGGAGGCTTTCCCAATAGGACCAGAAAGCTCAATTGATCAAAGAATGGATTATCGTTTTATTGATCTTAGAACAGAGAGAAATCAGTTGATTTTTCAATTCCAAAGTTATTTAGTAAATGCTATGCGTGAGTATTTAATTAATAGGGATTTTACAGAAATTCATACTCCAAAATTTATTGCGACAGCATCAGAAAGCGGTTCAGAAGTTTTTGAAGTTAAATATTTTGGACGCAAGGCATATTTGGCTCAAAGTCCTCAATTTTATAAACAAATGGCTATTGCAGGTGGGTTAGAGCGTGTGTTTGAAATTGCACCATGTTTTCGTGCAGAAAAATCTCATACTAAAAAGCATGCAACAGAGTTTACAAGTTTTGATGTTGAATTTTGCTATATAAACTCCTTCCAAGATGTTATGAATTTGGAGGCAGAAATGCTTGCCTATGGTTTAGAAAAAACCAAAGAAAAATATGGTGAAAAGGTAAAAGAGGTGTTTGGAGTTGATATAGTAGTACCAAATCTTCCATTCCCACAAATGAAACTTTCAGATGTGTATAACGAACTTGAAAAACGATATGGCTTTACAGTTCCAGAGGAAGAAAAAACCGACCTTACAACTGAAGCAGAAAGATTGTGTGCAAGACTTGCGCAAGATAAGTTTGGGCATGAATTCTTGTTTGTGACCGACTATCCACCAGCCAAAAGAGCCTTTTATCATATGAGAGAAAATGGCATTTTGCAAGGATATGACCTTATTTGGAAGGGAATAGAAATCACTTCTGGGGCTCAACGCGAACATCGTTATGAGGAAATCAAGAAAAATGCATTAGAAAAAGGTTTGGCAGATGATGTTAGATTTTATCTAGAGTCTTTCAAATATGGAATGCCACCACATGGCGGATTTGCAATTGGTGTAGATAGATTGACAATGCTATTGCTTAATTTGCCAAGTTTGAAAGAAACGCAATTTATATTTAGAGGACCAGATAGACTTGACCCGTAGTTGGAGGAAAAATCAAAAATAGGAGATTATTATGAAAAGAATTGAAATAAGAGATTTATATAAAACTTATGATAAATTTGCCAATAAAGAAATAACCCTTTGCGGGTGGGCAAGAACAGTTAGAGATAGCAAGAATATTGCTTTTGTTGAACTTAATGATGGGGCATTTAAAAGTGTGCAAATTGTTGTTGAAAAAGATAAGATAAAAAACTTTGATGAAGTGGTTAAGCAAAATGTAGGTGCATCTTTCAAAGTAAAGGGCAGACTTCTTTTAACGCCAAATGCTCAACAGGCTTTTGAGGTTAATGCTAGTGAAGTTGAGGTTTTAGGTGAGTGTGATAGGGATTATCCACTTCAAAAAAAGCGTCACACTATCGAATTTTTGCGTACGATTCCAACAATAAGATGCCGAGGCAATCTATTTAATGCTGTTTTTCGTATTCGTTCGGTTGCTGCATTTGCAATTCATAAGTTTTTCAATGAAAAGAACTTTGTATATGTCCACACACCAATTATCACAGCTAATGACTGCGAAGGTGCTGGTGAAATGTTTCAAGTGACAACTCTAGACATGGAAAAACCTGAAAAGATAGATGGCGAAATAGATTACAGTAAAGATTTTTTTGGTAAAAAAGTTTCTTTAACTGTTTCAGGTCAACTTCATGAAGAAACAATTACTCATGCTTTTGGGAAAACTTATACCTTTGGGCCAACCTTTAGAGCAGAGAATTCAAATACCTCTCGTCATGCTGCAGAATTTTGGATGATGGAGCCAGAAATATGCTTCTGCGAACTTGAAGAACTTATGGACAATGAAGAGGAAATGATTAAATATGTAATTAAATATGTTATGCAAGAATGTTTTGATGAACTAACTTTCTTAAATAAATTTGTTGATACTGGTTTATTAGAACGCTTAAATAATATTGTTGAAAACGATTTTGTAAGACTTGATTATACTGAGGCAATTTCAATTTTAGAAAAGGTTAAAGACAAATTTGTTTTTCCTGTTAAATGGGGTATTGATCTTCAATCAGAGCATGAAAGGTACTTGACAGAGGAGGTTTATAAAAAGCCCGTTTTCCTCAAAAACTATCCTAAGGAAATCAAAGCTTTCTATATGCGTCAGAACGATGATGGAAAAACTGTTGCTGCAGTTGACATGCTTGTTCCTGGGATTGGCGAGCTTTGCGGTGGAAGCCAAAGAGAGGAGCGTCTTGAAAAATTGCTTGCTCGTATTCGTGAACTAGGATTAAGAGAAGAAGATTATTCTTGGTATTTAGATACTCGCAGATATGGCACAAATGTTCATTCTGGTTATGGACTTGGTTTTGAAAGACTAGTTATGTACCTAACAGGAGTTTCAAATATTCGCGATGTTGAGCTTTTCCCAAGAACAGTTGGCTCAATTCAAGGTTAAAATAATAAAATATATTTATTTTTAAAATTAATTAAAAATAATTGAAAAAATAAATATATTTTTTTTATTTATTTAAATAATTTGAAAAATATTAAAATTAATAATTTAAGAAAATTAACCAAAATTTACAAAAAAATATACAAAAAACATGATTTTTATTGAAAATATTGAAAAATAAAAATATTTTCAGGATATTTATCTGCCTTATTTTTAAAGGCGAATAAATATTTTTTATTGAATTTATTTAATAAATAATAAAAAATGAAATTTAGTTGGTTTATATATATAAAAAATATTTATTAAAATAATATATATTTATTTAAAAATTATTTGTTAATTAAATAATAAAAGTGTTAAAATAAAGACATAAATAAATAAGGAGTTGCAAATGAAAAAAGCTTCAGTTTTTTCGCTCTTTTTAATGATTTTGTCTATATTTGTTTTTACTTCTTGCGCAAAAAAGCCTAATTATTCAGGGGCTTTTACGCAGGAAGAGTTTGTGTATTCAATAGGTCAAGAAGTTGACTTTTATAATCACCTCACATTGAATGGAGTTGAAAAGGATGAAGTTATTTTAACATTGACTGGCGACATTGCAACTAGGACAGATAATATATTTAAAATGACATCTTCAGGTAGAGGATTATTAACTGCAAAAAAAGACAACCAAACAATAGCTTCTGCTAGGGTGGTTGTTAAAAATCAATTCACAATTCCACAAAAAATAACCCTCAACGAAAATGGGGTAATAACCTGGGATGAAACTTATGCAATCTTTGATGGAGAGGTTGTTAAAGCTGGTGGTTATAAAATTATGGTGGGAGAAGTAGAAATTCCACTTATAACAAATTCTTTCATTTTGCCAGCTTTTGGAAGTTACAGTGTAAAGGTTAAGGCTTTAGGCAATGGATATTGCGATGATAGTGAATATTCTCTTGTGCAAACATTTGAGTATGGTGTTATGGCAAGGGTAAGCAATGTCCAGCTAGTTGGAGAGAATTATCTTTCTGGTGGGGCAATGACACTTTCATGGACGGGTGTAGAAAATGCTAATTATGATGTATATGTTTCAGGAATTAGAATTGCAACTAATATCACCACGACAAGTGTTGGTGTGAATTTCGCAAATCTTGGCGGAGGAAGAAGTGTTGAGGTTCAAATAGTAGCCAATGATAGTAGAATAGTTGCTGAAGAAAACAAATATTTTTCATCTTCATACACATTCTCAATTGTTAAACCAACAGATTTAGATATTGAATACATAACAGAAAATGGTGAAGGTTATATTAGATGGAGAGATGGCGTGGGTGCAATAAACTATGTTGTTTCATATACTGACCTCAACAACTCAAACAATTCTGGTTATTTAGATAGTCAAACACTTTTTAAAAAAAATGGTTTTGTATACTCTTCTCTAGAGGGGTTAAATGGCGGAATTTATGATCTTAGAGTTCAGGCGAAAGGAGGAAATAACTTAGGCAATTTTTCATGTGATGGGAATATTGCCAGTATCTCGCAAATTGCAAAATTAGATAAAACAAGTTATACATATTCTTTTGAGAATGATAGTCTTATCTTAAACATTCGTAATAATTCTTATTCAAATACATATGCAATAAATATTAACGGGAAGGTAAACAACACAAAATCTGAAAATGGTCTTATCTATCAAACCAATTTAAGTGAATTAAATTATGGTGAAAATATTGTTAAAGTGAAAAATCTTCCAGATTTGGAAAATGAAGATTATCAAGTGACAATTGGCAATTATACAACAAATAAAGTTGTAAGTTCTGACTTTGTTGAATATAAAATTTTCAAACTAAAAGAAATTTCCAACTTAACACATTCTCTGGTTTCAACAGATAGTAAATTTCTTTTTGACAAAGTTGAAGATGCAGATGCTTATAAAATCAGTTTAAAGGGTGTTGTGATAGAAGAAAACTTCATAGAAACCTTAGACGGCAAGATTGAGATGAGGGTTAAAAATCTTGAAGATTATAATCCTGTAGATAATAATTATAACTTTGTTATCACTGCTTATAGAAAAGATGGTAGTGCATGTGAGGTTAGCATAAACAAGACTATTTCAATTTTGGATAAACCTGTTAAGGCTGAACAACAAGAAAACGGATTTTTCATTTGGAATAGTTTGGGCGAAGAAGGTATTGAATATAGATATACAATTTATAATGCAGACAAGGAATACAACCAAGGCTCAATTTATGCTGAAAATGTTTTAACGCAAGAATGCAAAACGCAAAAACTTCCTTTTGGATATTATATAATAAAAGTTTGGGGAATCTCTACAGATACTAATCAATATTTGGATGGCGATTTTGGTGATAAAATAGCAAATAATTATCTTCAATCAAACTTTTATGTTTACGAACAAATTCAAACGCCAGAGCTTGAACTTAATTATGATGATTTAGATGATTCATACAAGTTGACTATTGAAAATGTTGAACATGCAACTACTTATGAAATATTTTTAGATGGAGAATCAATTGCGGTGATTTCTCCACCAGATCTTACAAAAGAAAATTTTGTTTATAGATTTGCAAGCAGGTTTGAGAGCCAAGATGATAATAGAAAAGAATTTAATATTCAAGTTATAGCAAGAGTGAACGCTACTGGCGATAGTACACTTCATCCACAGTCACGAGCAAGCGAATTGAAAGTAATTCGTCTAGAAAAGCCTACATTCAATGTTAGTGATGATGAAACATTAACAGTAAACAAGACAGAAGGTGTTTCAAGTGTTGAAATTAGACAAGCAGGTGGCATAGTTAATGAAAATGGTAGTTTTGAAATTAGCCTTAAAGATGTGGCTGGTTTAAAACAAACCTCATTTATTTACAGGGCGATTGAGCGTCAAGAGAATATAGTCTATCTTGATAGTGCAGAAAAAATCTACACTTTCCAAAGACTTGATGTTTCAACAAATTTATCGTTCAACAATGGCGAGATTTCTTATCAAAATGCAAGCCATAGCAATGTTGAAAAATATTGTATAAAAATTGTTTTAGTCAATTCTGGGCTTGGCAATAAAGAAATTGTAATTGAGCCTATAAACCAATTAAACTTTAATCTTAACGATTATCTCGAAAATATGCGTGATGATGAAGAATTCTATTCTCTTTATGCTCAGTGTGAGGCTATTCAAGTTTCTGTAATGGCGTATAGACTTGGCTATATTGATAATGGTGGAGTTTTCTATCTTCCGTCTGCTTATTCTACAGTTTTAAATTTGACAAAACTTGACAGCCCTAAGGTTGAATTTGATATAGAAAATTTAATACTTTCTTGGAACAATGTTGGAGAAGCAGGAAATACTACTTACTCAATATATGTTAATGGTAATAAACTTGCAGAGGGAATAACTGCAAATATATATTCTCTTTCTAGTTTAGATTTCTCAACGGCAAAACAAATTGTTGTATTTGCTGAAAATTCTGCCTATCTTTCTTCGGCAGGTTCAGAAAAAATTGAAATTAGAAAGTTTGACGCAATTTCTACCTTCAATCTTTCAAATGACACATTAAAAATTATGTCAAAAATTCCTTCAATCGATTTAGATGAGGTTGAATATATAGTTATAAATGGTGAACAAAAATCACCAAGTCAAAGCGGAGAGATTATCTTAGATTTAAATTCAAGCGTTGTTGATTATTCTATCAAACTTATAGGAAAAAGGCCTTATAAAGAAGGTGGAATAATAAAATATTTTATATCTTCAGACATTAGAAACTTTAAGTTCTATGACCTAAGTTATTTTGATTCTAACTTAACAAATCAAGACCAGATAATCTCTTGGAATAGTTTGGGTGAAGAGTTTAAAGGTCAAGCAGGTCAACCATTATCTTATAAAATGGTTATAAAAAATAGTGAGGGCTTAGATTTGCAAGTTTTACAAGGGTTAAGAGATAATACAATTTCTTTAACAGACCCTAGATTGTTTGATTTAGAGCCAAATAGTTATAATTTGGAAATTTTAAGCGAACTCGTTTCTTATTCAATCACTGCTGATAAAGATGGTGCGGTTGGGTATTTTGGGCAAAAAAACTTTGGAACATTGAACATAACAAAGGAAAAACAACTTCCAACAGATTATACTTATTATCTTGAAAGCACAAATTCATCAAATCCAATTGATAAAAGAATTAAGGGTGACCTTAAAATTAGATGGGAAAATATTTGGGGAAATGAAAGGCCTCTCTTTGATATAGATGTTAAAACTGGCGATGATAGTATAGATAAAAAACTTACAAATATCAAGGCAGGAGATAATATCTATGTACTTATAGTCAAAATTGCAAGTCTACAACTTGTGGAAAATAATACTTTTTATGAATTCACATTGACAAATTATGTTGTAAATCAATTTTTTACAGCAGGAGTTGTTAATATTCCAGTGATAGTTCATAGCGGTGAAAATATCCCTTCTAATACAACAAACCTTTCATTAAGAAGACTCGCAAATGTAGAGAATTTAAGACTTGCCCCTGACGGAGTGTTATCTTATTATTCTTATATGGCAACCAATTATGTTATTGAACTAACTATGGGAGGTAAAACACAATATATTCAAACTAATCAAACTTCTATTAATCTTTGGGATAATATTGATAGTTTTGAAGGTATTAAAAACTTCACAGGTAGATACTCTATCAAAGTTCTAGCCGATGCAGAGAGTGGAGCAATCCCTGCAAATATGGCAGATGAAGATAAAGATAAGTTCCAAATAGATGGTTATCGTATGATTGGAGCAAGTCAGGTTTATGTTGAAAACAACGGGAATATTAAAATTTATATAACAGAAGCCGACAAGCAATATATTTTGTCTGGGCTAACCTTTGATGCAATATATCAAGGCGTTCAAAAATCATTTGAGCCTAGATATGATGATAAAGAAGATGTTTACATTTTTTCTACAAACGAGTTTATTGAATTGTTTGAAGATGAAATGAAAAATGCTAGCAATGGAAGGTTAGAGTTTGAGATTATAGTGAAGAATGCCGAGTGTGTCAATTCGGCAGGAAAAACTTTCTCATTCAATTATAGTCTTGAAAATGAAAATACATTATTTGCTAAGCGTGAAAAAATGATTGTAAACGGCGAGTTAAAGACCCAAAAAGATAGAGATTATTTAGTGGTTTTGGGTGATGTAGAAAATACAACAGGTCTTTGGATTGAACTGCGATATATGAGAGAGGTTATTCCAGAAACTCCTGAAGGTGAGGAAGCTCAACCTGAATATGAAGAGGTAATTGAAAAACTCGCAATAAGTGGTGACGATATTCGTGGTTATTGGATTGAGAAACAAGATGGAAGTTCTTATTTCTCTAAGATATTGCCTTCTTTAACAGATGCAGAATCTTGTTTCGCTTTAGATGTGACTGAGGTTTTAAAAAATTTGGGAGCAGGAACATATACTTTCTATATCTCAAGGATTGCAAAAGATGCAAATGGAGAAATCACTCAATATGGTAGGGCTGAAAGAGTATTTTATAAACTTCAAGAAGTAAACACAAACTCTATTCGACTTGTTGATGAAAGCCTTTTATGGATTGGGGTTGACGATAAAGATGCAACTGGTTATTATATCAATTTCTATTCAAGAGATAATGAAAACTATACCTTAGTAAACAAAGTAGAAATTAATTCAGCTACAAGCTATAATTTGACTGAGATTATTAAAACTGCAAGTTCAGGTAATTATATAACTTTAACTGCAATATCTCTAACAGAAGGTAAACTTGCTTCTAAAGAAACGCCTAGATACATTGTTGGAAGATATGAAACACCAAGTACTTTAGAGGTTCAAGAAGGAGTTTTACAATACGCTAAAGAATCTATAGCAAATATGGAACTACTTAATGATATAAGTGAAAACTATGGTAGTTTTAATAATTTAGCAGAAAAAATAGCGGGTAAAGTTTATAAGACGCCTTTTAACTTTACTGCAAATAATATTGATAAAATTATAGTTAGTTTAGCATTTGAGGATATTACACAAGGTGGAAGAACTTACTATGTGACTATGAAGGGCGTTGATCTTTTAGCTTCCTCTTTTAAGAATTTGGATTTTGAGTCAGGCTCTATACGCGTTACTTATTATAATGCATTAGAAAGAATTAGAGATTATTTTTCTAACAATGCACATGCATATGCTGGACAAATGGTTAACTTGGCTTCAAGTATACTTAACTCAAGTTTTGGACTTGCAGGAAGTATTACCTTATTTGACGATCATGGTGAGCAAGTGCCATCAGGAAACTATAAAGTTTCAATTCGTCAAGAAGGTTCAGGCTTTGATGAAGTAAATAATGAAGGAATGATTCCTTCAAATTATTCAACTTCAACATCTTTGCAAGTTCTTCAAACACCAAATATTCAACTTCATAGAACAAGTAGCAATAATTCCAATATTTATTATCTTTCTTTCAAACCAATTGATATAAATGGCTTGCCAGCAAGACATTATGTTATAAATCTTAGATTTAAAAATACAGTTAAAGAATATTCAATTCGCAATATTGGAGAAGAGGAAGATAATTGGCAGTTATATTATGAGGAAGGCAAATCATTTGCTTTACAAACAAATATTAAGGATGGTTATATTACAATCAATCTTTCGAATGACTTTGCTCGAAAGGTGCCCGATTTAGATGAAACTCCAAGAGATGTTGCTATTTATGCTGTGGGTGATGATTATTCCTTAAATAGCAAAACTGATACAATTTCAATGACTATATTATCTTTTGATTATAGTTCTATTAAACTTAAACGCGGAGAGATGAAATGGAATGCAACCTCTGGAGATCAAGGTACTTTAGTTGGGTTTAAACATGCTAATAGTTCTCCAGAAATTCAAGCAATAACAACAAGGTCAAGGACTTTAAATTTAAGTGCATCAGGACGTTATGAATATGTTATATTCATGGCTTTAGGTGGAATATCTAACAATAGCGTTGTGGTTGATAGCGAAAGATATATTTTGCAAAATGTTTATAAGAGATACCTTCCATCAGTTTCAGTTGTTAATGGCGGATTTGCGATTTCAAACGATATTTATGAAGATAGAAATATTATTGATTATCTTGAATTTGATATATCAAACAACATGTCAAAATTATATAAATCGCTGGAAAGAACTTCAACTTCAAATGCAAGTTTGCTTGAATATCTTCCTGGTGAACTAGAAGGTGAAAAAGACGCAAGTATCTTCTATTTCAAATCTATTGGAAATACAATTTCAGATGATGTTAAATTCCAAGCAATAGCTAAAGATGAGTACAATCAAGATGCTGGAGAAAATATTGTAAATGTTGATGGCGACTATATTTTAACATTGGGCGATAATGATACGCGAATGATTTTAACTTCTTCTATTTTGAATGTTGACGCAAAAATGTTGCCAACAATTGAAGACGCAATAATAGATGAAGATAAGATTATTTGGAATATAAATAATCAAAACTTGCCAGAGCTTGCAGAAGGATATACAATTGTTTATAGTGTTAAAGTTATGGCATATCAAAATCAAGAGGAAGTATCTGCTTTTATGAATTTAGGAACTTTCTATACGACAAGTTCACTATTCCCAACAAAATTAGTTCCATTCCAAGAAAATTATCCATACTATTCAATTTCAATAACAACAGTTGGTTGCAGTGAAGTTAGTCAAGATAATCCTAATGCAATAAAAACTATTGATGGAAAATATATTGCATTATCAAATTCTAGATATGCAGATGATGCAAATAGTTATGCATTGTCAAGCATAGAACGCGTTTATGGAAATAAACATATTGTTAAACTTGCTGATATAGCTGAGGCAAGAATAGATGAACAAGGAATTTTGATTAAGTATACTGGTTGGATTTCAAAAAGTGCAATTAATTTTAAAGTTGTTGATAGAGATGGCACTGAGATTAAAGGTGAGTTCTTTGGAAAAGACGAGTCTAATGTTTTAAAAGATGATTATTATCATTACACAGAAGGCGAGGCAAAAGCTGAATACTCACGCATATGGTTTAAACCAGATGAAAAAGGTCTTTCGTTTGAACATGGTCCATATAGATTTACAATCTATGCTTATAAAAAAGATAGTCAAAATTGGTGGACAATTCCTGGAAATGAAGATAATGTTATAGCGTCTAATGAAATAAGTTTAGACCAAGAGATTTATAAACTTAGAAGAGTTTATAAAAATGATTTAGTTTTTACTTATAATGTAGATTCAAATAATTATACTTTAGATTTTAGTAGATATTTTAGAAATAGTGAAATTTCTTATACTTCTGCTTATGTAAAAATTCAAATGTCTGTTGCAAAAACCGAAGAAAACAATTTACAAGTTGAAATAACAAACGAAAACCCTATTTTAACTATAGTTAAAGGTGAGGAGCTTGCATATAACAATGGCATTTTAATTTTAACAGGCGAAGAAAGTGTTAGTTTTAAAACTATTCATAATACAAGTTTTTCAAGTCCATATACTTATATTGATAGTATAAGTGATGGAAGTGAAAATATAGAGTTTAAACTTTCTTCCTTTGGTAAAGATAGCTCTGTAGAATGGGATAATGAAAATAAAATCTTTAAGTGGAATGACACAGGATTTGAACCAAACAATAATTATATTATAAAGTTGACATATCAAGATAAAAGCACAGAGGTTTCTAATATTATAACTGTTGACAAGCTTGAGCTTTTAAATTACCAACCTCAAAAGATGGGGACTATAGAAAAGGTAGAAGTTTTTGTTAGAAGTGAAAGTTTTGCATTGTTCTCATCAGCACTTGAAATGACGGGAGAATTCAAGTTTAATCTTTTTGCAGGTGGAGAGGGTACAAGAGAAAACCCTTATCAAATCAGCGAAGGTGAACAATTTAAAAATATTCAACTTAGAAACACAAGCGAGCAAGAATATTATTTTGTTTTAACACAAGATATAAAAATAGTTATAGAACAAAATGATGAACAAGGTTTTGTAATCAATGATGCTTTTTATGGCAATCTTGATGGACGGGGGCATTCTATTTTATTTGAAATAAGAAATTCAGGGGATATGACAATGATTTCTCACTATCTACCTGGTTCAAGAAATGCAACCGAAACGCAATGTGATTTTACAAAGGGGGTAAGTTTATTTAAAAGTGTGGCAAATTCTGCAACAATACAAAATTTAAATCTTAATATTGATGTTGAATTAATTTCAATTCAAGAGGGAACCTTGATAGCTCCTATCACGCAGACAAATTTTGGTAAAATTACAAATATAAACATAATTTCAATAACAAGCAATTTATCACTAGGGGATGTTTCAAGAGTTCCAGTTGCTTTTGCAGGGCTTGTTGGTGACAACTATGGAACTATAAGCGAGTGTCAAAATAATGCTAGTTTTGAACTTCTTGTAGATGCGCCTAGAAATAATATTCCATATCTATTCTACAGCGGAATCGCTCTTAGAAATTTAAAATTAGGCAATAACACAGGTTTGATAGCAAACTGTTTTTCAACTGGAGAAATTGAATTAACAGCCTTAAAGCTTAGCACAATAATTTGGGCAAGCGGAATTGTTGGAACGTCTACAAACAGCAGAATTTACAATTGCGGTGTGGATGGAAACATAACAATTGGGCGTAGAGGAACGATAAGTTGCACATCTTATCTAGCAGGCGTTGTCTTGTATAGCAATAATTCAAATTTACAATATTGTTATAATAATGCACGACTTAATAATTCAACCACTTCTCAAAATGTTGGCGGGATTGCATATATTATAGAAGGTGGCTCGGCTAAAGGCTTAGTAGAAACTTCTGGTCTTGCTTTGGTATATAGGGCAAGTTCTGTGACTAGTGAAAACTGTTATGCAGTTGAAGGAGTAGATGGTTTAACTTCTGTTACGCCTATACCTTTAGACATAGCAGCTTATAATGGCTATCGTTTAGTTGTTTCGCAAGACTTAAAAGCTTCTATAATTAAAAATAGTTAAAATACAAAAAATGTCATTTTTCGATAGATAAAATCATATATAAGAACATGAAAAGATTTTCTAGCTTAGTATTGATTTTGCTGATGACAATCTGCAGTTTAATAACCTTCTCAGCATGTCGCGAGAAGGTTATTTTGCCCTCTTCGGCTATAACACTTGGCATGGCAATGAATAATGATGGAAGCATAACACAAGAATTAGACTTTTCTTTTCAGACCGAAAATCTTAAGAATCAAAATGTAAAGCCTAATTTAATAGAAGAAGCCAAAGGTAATTTGCTTTCTGCTGTCAATGTTGTGCGTAATGAATTCTATTTAACACTTTTAGTCACTTATTCATTAAATCCAAATCCGGCTTATAAAATCAGCGAGGCGGTTGTTGTTTCGCAGACACGATATTATGAAAAAAGTGATAGTATAGGATTTGTTATTGAATATAGAGATTTTGATACATGGCAATTTTATCAAAATGGTGGAAAAAGTGAGGAAGAAAATGATGGAGATTCACAAAAAACAAAAATAAACTTTTTTACTCAAACCTCCTCAGAAGGAAAGTTTCCATTTTCTGTGGACTTTATTCAGGCAGATGAAAGCGTCACAACCATAGGCGAGCGTTATCAAAAGTTATACAAAAATGCATATAATTTAACTTTGCCAAATGATGTTGTCAATAAGCTTGATACTCCAAGTTTTGTTTATGATTATGCAACACCATTTGCCAACCTAGACAGTAATGCTGATTTAAAGGTACAAACCAATGGATTGTATCACAATGTTTGGATTAGAGATTTAAGTAACTTTAAAGATGCAACAATCAAATTAACAAGCACAGTAATTTATACGGGCTGGTGGTATTTAAGTCTACTGGTGGGAGTAATTATAATATTTGTAATTTGCTTGGCTGGAGCTAAAATATATAAAATAAAAAGGGGATAGCCCCTTTTTTCTTTACAAAAATATAAAACTTTGCTATCATAAGTTTATGAAAATTATTAAAGCGGTATATAAAACCAGTGCGGTTGATAAAAAAGGGCTTTTAAATGATGGTTTGCCAGAGTTTGCTTTTGTTGGACGAAGTAATGTTGGCAAATCCTCTTTGATCAATTCTTTAGTAGGACAAAAACGCCTTGCCAAAACCTCATCAACGGCAGGCTTAACAAAGATGGTAAATTATTTTGAAATAAATGATAACTTTCGTTTTGTTGATCTTCCAGGCTATGGTTTTGCAAAAGTTGGCAAAGGCCGTCTTGATGTTTGGGCATCTCTTATGGCAGAATATTTGGAGGGTTCACAAAGTTTATTGACAGTTTTTATTTTATTAGATTGCCGAATAGTGCCAACCAATTTAGATAAAGATATGATAACATATTTGATTTATCATAACATTCCATTTAGGCTTATTGCAACAAAATGTGATAAACTTTCTAAAAGTGCATTAAATAAAGCGATAGATATTATTGCAAAAGAGCTTAATGTTAGGAAAGAAATTATAATTCCTACAAGCAGTTCAAACAGACAAGGTGTTGATAAACTTTTGGAATATATGGATGCTGTGCTCGAGGCTAATAAATAATGAAAGATAAAATCAGGTTAGAGATAACAGATTATGGTTATAGTGGAGAGGGTGTAGGTAGAAATAAAAATAAAGTTTGTTTTGTTCCCTACACTTTAAAGGGGGAAATGGTCGAAGGAGAAGTGATTAAAAATACCTCATCTTTTTGTAGACTTAAATTAACAAAGGTTTTGTCACCTTCTCCTAAACGAATTAATGCACCATGTCCAAATTTTTCTAAATGTGGAGGCTGTGCATTTCAAAATCTTGCATATGAAGACGAACTGGAAATAAAAAAAGATATAATAAAAAAACAATTAGAAAAAGTTGGGTTTTCTAGCAATTTTGAAATTATTGAATCAACAAATTTCTATGGCTATCGAAACAAAATCAAATTATTTTGCAAAGATGAAAGTCTAGCATTATTTGAAGAGGGAAGTAAAAATTTGGTTTCAATAGATAGATGTTTGTTGGTGGAAGATGAGTTAAATGAAGCCATAAAAAAAGTGCAAACTTTTATAACTGCAAAAAAAATTAGTAACAATTTGGAGAATGTTTATATAAGAAGACAGGGATATAATTTGCTTGTTTGGTTTAAATTTTTCAAGCCTTTCAAGTTAGATTTCGCAGGACTTCAAATAATGCTTGGTGCAAGAAGTGGAATTTATTCATCTGTTGGAAAAGCTAAACCTAAGCATGAAAGTGGAATAAAGATTTTAAGAGCAAATGAATTTGGGCTAGAGTGTGAGTTTGAAGTTGACGCTTTTCATCAGGTTAACAATCAAATATGTGAGGCATTGTATAAAGAAGCAATACTGAATATACTTGGTAATAAGGTGATAAATGCATATTCAGGAGCAGGTGTATTGAGTGGCATTATTGCTAAGCAAGGCAAAACTGTTTATGGAATAGAACTTGGCGAGGCAGAACACAGAAGTGCAGAAAGATTAAAAGAGAGAAATCAACTTTCAAAGTTATATAATATCAAGGGCGATTGTGCGGAGGTCATTGGGAATTTAATTTCAAGTGATCTTAAAACACTTATTATCGACCCACCACGAGCAGGTGTAGATAAACGCGTATGCCAAGCAATTAATGAGTCTAATATACAAAGAGTGATATATATTTCTTGCGAAAGTTCAACTTTAGTGCGAGATATTTTGAGAATGAGTAATTATAAAATCAAATCTGCGAAGTTGTTTGATATGTTCCCACGAACTGGCAGTATAGAAGTTTTGTGCGTGTTAGAGCCAAGATAATTTAAAAATGAAGTTAGTTTATTTGAAAAAATCAAACAAATTATGTATACTATTTATAGGAGAATAAAATGGAGTACAAGGATTTTTATGATAGAAAGAAAGCTATGGAGGAGTTTAAGATATTCCGTAATAAATTGAATGATGCTATAGATAATCCAAGAGGTGAAAGTTTTTCAAGTTTATTTGAAGGGTTAAAAAAACAGGCTGTTAATGGTGATGTTGTGGCTCAAGATGTGCTTGCATATTTTTATCGTGATGGAGCAGGGCGTCAACTGCAAGAGGATTACATCAAATATATGTACTGGGAAATTTTAGCAGGGGCGAATGGCAACATGTTTGCAATAGATAAGCTTCAGTTTTTTATGGGGTATGCTTATGACACTATTGTAAATGATAACGACTTTGGACTTATGAAATATAGGTGTAAAATAGACGAATATAATTATATATTTGTTATCGGTCAAAAAATTTGTGAAGAAATTGTTAAAAATTTAAACATTTCAGCTCAAAATCTTGTTGAAGAAAGGGACAGATACAATCCATATAGACCAGAGCATTTTAGGGATTTACGTAAAGCTGTAGATAATGCTTTACCACAAGTTATTGAAAATATGAAAAAACAGGCATGAGCCTGTTTTATTTTTTTCTTCCTAAAATAAAATTATCTTCCGTTCGACTTCGAAGAGTTTTTACTGGATGCTCTTTATCTTGTACGCGATAATCTTCTTTAAACCGATCTATATGTTCAACAATAACTTTATGTCCAGATTCTTCCTCTGGCTTTGCATTGACCTTGTTTTGATACTTAAAGAAATTTGCATTGTCTGGGACTTTTGCTATATCAATATAACCTTCTCTATCTGCTGTTAAGGTGACTGTTCTACCCAACACGCTTCTAACATATTCCTTGTTATTGTGGAAAGATATAAGGTCTGGGAATTCTCCACCAGGTATAATATCGTTCCAATCCTTATTTTCATAAGTTCTTAACATTTTTACAGCTTGATGAAGATGTGCAAGTTCTTGTTCAAAAAGCATTTCCCATATTTGTTTAATATTTTTGTCTGTTTCATCATTAAGCATTGAGTAGTAAAGATAACATTCCACATATTCGTGCATAAGCATGTCCTCGCACATCGAAGCGTTAGGATCTATTAATGAACCATAATGTGAAACATGTTGTTCTTCCACCATAGCTATTTCCGTGTATAATTCTCTACCTTTAGCATTCTTATAAAATGCTCCTAAATTCATATAGTAGTTCATAGTTTGTTGCTCAGCCGCAGTTATAATCATTACATCACATTTTGTTATTGGGTCGGCTTTGTGATTGTCAATAGAATTTTTTATGCTGTCATAAGGGTGGCGGTGATGAGCTATTGTAGGTCGTCCAGGCATAATTTCTGTATAATCACCAACATACTTTTCTGCATGCTCACCCATATCTGTTTCAAGTAAATTTGCATAACGATAAAGGTGGTCAAAGTCTTCCAATAGAGCAAAATTTAATGCTTCTTTAACATGTTTATCTTTTGCACGTTGAGCCAAAATTGCAGTTAAGTCAACGGCTAATTGTTCATACCCAATTGTAGTTTCTAGTAAGTTTTCATCAATAGGTTTTAACCCTGCAATAAGCTTTTGTTGTTGCTGTTCGCTTCTTCTAATTAATGCAACCTCTCGTCTAACATCATTGTTGTCTGCATGTCGATTAAAATGATGCTTGCTCCAAACAGCTTCATATTCGGTTCCATTCATTAATATACAACGCACTCGTGTGAAAGGATCAACTTCATTTTTGTTGTAAGGCTTTGGGGATAAAGTTTTCCAATTCATAATAATGCTTTCCATCTTCTTTGGTTTTTCTTTGAATGGGTTAAATGCCATAAATACCTCCAACCCAATTTTAAACTTATTTTGATACTTTTATACAATTTAGTTTTTAGCAAAAATATTTGTCTTAGCATAAAAGATATTATGATAAAAGAATATAACAGACAAGAAGCAATAGAGTATGCAAGAAAATGGGCATTATCATCAAATCCAGATTTCTATCATTTCGGTGGGATAGGCGGAGATTGTACAAATTTTATCTCACAATGTCTTTTAGCCGGTGGTGGAAAAATGAATTTTGACAAAATAAAAGGTTGGTATTATGTTGATGTAGACAACCGTTCGCCAAGCTGGACATCGGTTGCCTATCTTCAAAATTTTTTGTTGAATAACAAAAGCATAGGTCCTTTTGCAAAAATAGAAAATTTAAATAATTTGCAAGAAGGTGATTTAATCCAACTTAGACAAAATCCTTCGCATTTCAATCATACAGTGATAATAACAAGAAAAATGGGAAATCAAATATATGTTTGTGCCCACTCAAATGATGCTTTAGATAAACCATTGTCAAGTTATTCATTCTTGCAGGCATTGGGTTTACATATAGAAGGAGTTAAAGTTTAAAATATCAATTGAGTAAAAAACGCTTGCAATTGTGGACGACCTATAGTATAATACTCACATAACAAAAAAGTATGTGCGGATATGGTGGAATGGCAGACACGCTGGATTTAGGTTCCAGTCCGAAAGGGTGCAGGTTCAACTCCTGTTATCCGCACCATTTTGATTGAGGATGATAAGTAGGAGGAAATAATTATGAATAATGAACTTGTTCCAATTATAGAAAGTATTGACGATAATAAATTGGTTGCTACTGCAAAAACTGTTTATAGAGATTGTATTATGCTTGTTATTAAACATGCAATTGAGAATAAATTTTTATACTTGCATAATAAAAAGTTCGGCTGGAATGTTTTGGTTCAAGGTGGAATTGAAGAGGGCGAGAATGCTTTTATTTCTGCTATTCGAGAAATGACAGAGGAAACGGGCTATTATGATATTAAGAGTATAACAAAATTAGATTTTGAAATGGATAATGTCTATTATGCTGCTCATAAAAATCAAAATCGTTATGCAATTATCAAAACTTTCTATATTGAATTGAACAGTTTGAAGCAGATTGAACATGAGGACGAATCAGAAACATTATTTGATACTTATGAAAATCTATATGATATATTTGATGCTCCATTCAGACATCATTATTATTTATTAGGCATAGCAACTGGGAAACAACAAAATATTGATAGTAAAAATCAATCAAAGTTGGGAAATCTTGATTTGGTTAATCATAAAGTGACATATCGAAAAATTAATGATAAACCAAACTCATCAAATTAAATTTTTGAATTATTATTTGTTGAAAAATTAATACAAAATTAATATTAAAACAAAAAAGAGAGTTTAAATAACTCTCTTTTTTATGGTTGGGATGAGTGGACTCGAACCACCGACCCCCACCTTATCAGGGTGGTGCTCTAACCGACTGAGCTACATCCCATTAATAAATGCTGAAAATTTCAGCCTTTAATCTGCGTTTGCAATTAGTTGTGTTTTGTGATTTGAGAGGGACTTTAAATCATAAACACTTACAATTAATTTAAAAACGCAATAGCATTATATAAGAAATTAAACAATATGTCAACTGTTTTTGCAAAATTTGATAAAATTTATTTAAACTTTATACTGGAAGATGAGTCTAAATCTGGATAAAAAGGAATAATTTTAAAAATTTTAAAATCAAATTGACAAAAATTTTACTATAAGCTATAATAATATTATGCGGGTGTAGTACATCGGTAGTATGCGAGCTTCCCAAGCTTGAGAGGTGGGTTCGACTCCCATCATCCGCTCCAACTATATTGTATAAAAAGTCTTTTTTTAGACAGATAAATGCATGCCGTATGCAGTGGTGTTAGATTGATTTTGGCACTGGATGCAGAGTCGTAATAAAAGAAAAGTAGGACATTTTGAAGAAATTGGAGATTTGGTGTCTTTCTTTGAAAATAAAAATGGGGGGGGTATGAAACTAATTATTAATGCAGATGATTTTGGCTTGAGTAAAAGCATAACAGATGGGATAATAAATGGTATAAAAATTGGTTGCATAACCAGTACAACAATCATGGCAAATATGCCTTATGCGAAATATGCTGTTGAGCAAGCAATTAAAAACAAGTTAACATGTGTCGGGCTTCATATAAACTTGACAGTAGGAAAACCTATTTTAGAAAATAAAAATTTAACAGATAAAAATGGTGTTTTCTTGTACAATAGAAAACAAATTGACCAAAATAAGCGTTTGACTTATGATGATGTCTATAATGAAATTATCGCTCAAATTGAAATTATAAAAGAATATAGCAAAGGTAAACTTCAATTAGACCATTTAGATACGCATCATCATTTATTGGATAATCCAATAATCAAAAAGGTATTCGTCGATATCTGTAAAAGATATGGTTTGCCAGCAAGAAGAGATAGTGATATTCAAGTAAAAATGCCAGATCATCTTTACCATGATTTTACTATTGAGAATGTTAATATTGATACATTAAAAAAATTCATCAATAGAAATAAAATCAAAAAACAAACTTTTGAAATAATGACACACCCAGGTTGGGTAGATGATTATACAAAGACAGTTACTAGTTATATTGATAGGGATAAAGAATTGCTAATACTTACAGAAGCAAAAGAAAGCGGATTGTTTGATGAAGTGGAGTTAATAAGTTTTGATAAAATTTGATTTTCGCAAAATCAAAACTTCGTCGCGAAATCAAAGTTTGATTTATTTTGATTTTTATGCTAAAATTTAGCTGTCGCAAAATCAAAACGAAGAAATCAAAAAAAAGACTTTGCTCATTGTTGACACATAAAGTCTATTTTAAAAAGCAAACAATTGATAATTGTTTGCTTTTTGGTTTTTATTGTGTTAAAATAATAATCATGAAAAATAGTGTTATATTTGTGGATTGTTTTAATACAATTATTTGTAGGCGAGTATCGCCAGAAGAAGTAATTTTTAATTGGGCTAAAAAAGTTGGAGAGAAGTATTCTTTTGAGTCTAGTTATTTTTATAACTGGTTTAATGAAGTTAAAAGGAAACTTGCAATTAAGAAAAAATTGAAAACAGGGGAAGCTGAATATTCAATTGATGAAATTTTAATTGGCGTTTTAAGTAAGCTTAAAAATAGTGAATTTTTAAAAAATAAGAATTTAGAAACCTTAAAAAAAGAAATGCTTGAGTTGTATGTGGAAGCTGAGGAGAATGTACAATTTTTGAATGTAGAAGTTGTAAATAGATTGGAAGAATTTAAGAGCCAAGATAAAAAACTTTATGTTGTTTCTGATTTTTATTGTGGAAAAAATATTTTAGAGCGATGGCTTAAAAATCTAGGAATAAACAACTTATTTGATGATATTTTTGTAAGTTGTGAGTATCAAAAATCTAAGCGTACAGGAAGGCTTTATAAACAAATAATTAAAACTTTGAATTTAAATAAAAAAGAAATTTTAATGATAGGTGACAATCGTCATGCGGATTTTGTTAAGGCAAAAAGTTGTGGATTAAAAGCAGAACAAATTAAAACTCTCCCTGTAAAAATGAATAAGGATATAAAAATTCTATCTAAGAAAGGTGAAAATTTCTTAAAATATCAAGAAATATTTGCTGAGTTTGGCGATAATTACAATTATTCAAACTACGCTTTCCCACTTTTTCTCTTTGAGAAAAGGCTATTTACTGCGTTGGAAAATGCAGGAGCAAAAAATGTTTTCTTTTTGGCAAGAGAAGGTCAATTTTTAAAAAAGTTGTTTGATGAATACTGTGAAATCAGGGGATGTAAAATTAAATCACATTATTTGCAGGTGTCGCGAAACTCTGTTTTAGTGGCAAGTTTAAAACCTTTGGAAGAGGAAGATTTTGGGGGGTTGATAAAGGAAGCGATAAATTTAAATATAAAAAGATTTTTAATATCTTTAAACTTTACATATGATGAAATTGAAAAAATTGCCCAAAAATTAAAAGTTAATATTAATGCTAGATCAAGCAATTTTATAAAGTCTAAAGAGTATAAAGGACTTATAAGTTCGCAAACATTTAGAAGACTTTATGAAGAAAAAAGGCTTGAACAGCAAAATGCTTTTGCAGAATATCTAAAATCTTATAATGTAAATTTTGCTAATGAAGGAATACATGTTGTTGATGTAGGTTGGAAAGGTACTATACAAGACTATATAACTAAATTTTTTAATGGAAAGGTTAAAACCTTTGGATATTATTTAGGCTGCAAGATTGCGGGGGGGGGACTTTATAGTCAAAAAACTGGATTACTATATTCTAACCCTTCAAACAAAATGATGGGGAATATAATTTTTCATCATAGAATGTTTGCGTATGAGCAAGTATGCCGAGCCGATCACAATCGAGTGGCAGGTTATAAAATTGTTGAGGGGAAGCCTAAAATTGTTTATGGTGATGAAGTTGATGATAATAAAGTTTATCGAGAACTTATTGAACCGCTTCAAAGACAGATAATAGTTAAGTTTAAAAAGATTTGTGAGTTGGATAAAAATTATTATTCATTGATGGAAGTGACTGCGATAAAAAGTTTTTGGAAAATGTTAAAAAAGACTTCAAAGGCAGATTATACTTGGATTACTCAAGCTGAGGATTGCCATTTTGATAACTTTGCTAGAGTTGGTTTTATGTTTAAAAGATGGAAACATGGTTTGAGATATTGCTGGTTTAAATTGGATGATTTTAATTTTAAAATGCGATTTGGTTTGCGATTAAAGTTTTTAAAACCAAGGAATAAATGATTACTTGCAAGTTTTTAAAGTTTATGCTATAATATTTATGTGGAGGGTTTTATGAATAGTTTACTATTAGCAAGCAGTTTGGGATTGATTGTTGGACTTTCGGTAGCTGGAGGGCTTTTGTTGTTAGGAATTATTTTTGTAATTTGGATGATTGCTGTTTATAATAAATTTATTAGTCGAGGCAATAATATAAAAGAAGGATTTTCTAACATTGATGTTTATCTTAACAAAAGATATGATCTTATTCCTAACCTTGTGGAAACAGTAAAGGGGTATGCAAAGCATGAAAAAGAAACTTTGGAAAATGTTATGCAGGCTAGATATGCGGCAATGAATTCTCTTGGTAAGGTGGATAAGTTTGAAAAAGAAAACAACTTATCTAGAACACTTAAATCTTTATTTAAGGTGACAGAAAATTATCCAAATTTGAAAGCAGATAGTCACTTCACAGATTTAATGTCTAATTTAAGCCGAATTGAAGATGAAATTATGAATGCTAGGAAATACTATAACGCTGTTGTTAAAGAATACAACGATTTGTGTTTAAAATTCCCTAGTAACTTAGTTGCTAAATGGTTTAAGTTTGAACAATCAACTCTTTTTGAAGTTGAAGATGTCGAAATGCGTAAAAATGTTAAAATTAAGTTTTAATAAAAAACACGATTTTAAATCGTGCTTTTTTATTGTTGATTTTGTGTTTGGTTAGAAATCTCAATTTTTGGCTGTTTAAACTTTCTGCCAATATTCTTTTTAGGGCGAGTTTTAAGCCAATTGTATTTATTATTACCCTTTCTTATTACTGGAGCATTTGCAACCTTATTTTTACGAATAGAGACCTCTTTCATAAAATAACCATCGCCCAAGGTTTCATTGACTGAAGTTGAGAATACAAATGCGTTTTTGTCAATATCTTTAACAATTTCTTTCATTTCTTTTGCTTGATGTGTTGCAACAAGGCAGAGCAACATTTTTTTATCTTTCCCAGAGAACTTACCTTGAGCTGGAATAACTGTAACACCGCGATTAAAGCGTTGTAAAATTCCATGAGCGATTTCATCATCCTTATCGCAAATTATGTAGAATGCTCGCACCGTTTTAGCTCCATCAAGGACCATGTCGCAAGTGATAGTGCTTATAACAGAAACTACTATGGCATATAAACCTGTTTGCCAACCCTTGATAATAACAGTTGTTGTGATAACAATAAAATTAATGATAAGAACGGCAACACCAGTTTTTATTCTTGGGAAGAATTTATTGATTATTTTTGCCGCAATATCGCTCCCTCCAGTAGAACCTCCCATACGGAAAGCCAGGCCCTGTCCAACACCAGCTACACCTCCGCCGATAAGGCTATACAATAATGGATCTGGACTTGCACCTCCACTTAAACCAGGAATAGCAAAATATTCAAGGGAAAGTGTATAGAAACCTATCCCTATAAGAGTGAAGAAGATAAATTTCCAGCCAAACAGCTTCAAAGCAATCAAAAACAGAACAAGGTTCATGACTAAATAAATTATAGAAGTATAGTCTGCGGAGCCAAAACCTTCTGCTATAAGTAATGCGATACCACTAAGTCCACTTGGAATAATATTTGCAGGTAGGAAAAAGGTAGGGAAAGCAAGCCCAGCAACAATTGAGCCGATAATAACTCCCAATGTTTCAATAACAAATCTAAACTTTTGGTTTCTTCTATATTGACTTTTTAAACTGATTTTTTTTGTAAAATTTGTAGTTCTCATGAGGGCATTATAACACAAAATAAAAAAAGAGAAAAACAATTTTTAAGTGTTGTGTCAAAAAATAAAGAAATTTGTTGTATTTTGACAAACATTTTAATATTTTGTGATATAATAAAGTATGAAATGTTTATATATATATAATCCAAAAAGTGGGAAAGGGAAGGCTGAAAAAAATAAAAAAAAGATTGTTGAAAAACTCTCTACAGTTTTTGATAATTTAGAGGTTGTGCAAACAAAGTTTTCTGGGCATGCGAAAGAACTTGCCTCAAATGCTTGTGGCAAGTATGAATATCTTGTAGTTGCTGGTGGTGATGGGACCTTGAATGAGGTGATTAATGGTGTTGCTGAAAAGGAGAACCAACCTATAATAGGTTACATTCCTCTTGGGACAGTCAATGACTTTGCACATTCAGTAGGAATTCCTAGAAATATAAATAAAGCAGTAGATACTATTTGTAATGGTAAAATGCTTTCACACGAAATTTTCAAGGCGGGAGATCATTATGGCGTTTATGTTTGTGCTATGGGGGTTGCAACAGATACAAGTTATGCAACAAAACAAATAGCTAAAAAGACCCTTGGCAAACTTGCATATTTTTTCTACGCATTCAAAAGAATATTTAGATATAAACCTATTCCTATGACCTTAGAGTTTTCTGGCGGGAAGATAGAGGATAGGTTTGCACTTCTGTTAGCAGTTAATTCTAGATATGTTGCTAGTTTTAAGATAAATAGAAATTTTGCATATAACGATGGTTATGTAGATATAATGCTTGTCCAAGAAAAAAAGAAATATGTTAGGATTAGAAGTTTAATAACTATAGCAAAGGTTTTTATGTTGGGTATTGGAAATCGTCTTCCTAAAAACGCTACAAGATTGCATTTAAAAGAATTTGTTTTAACTGCCCCTGATAGTGCAGTAATAAATCTTGATGGTGAAGGTATGGGAAGTGGAAAATTTAAGTTTTGTGTTATTAAGAATGGAATTCAAATAATTGTTCCAAAATAACTAAGATATTAAACTGTTTGCTTTAAATAAACTGGAAGAAAGTTGAGTTCTCTCTTTGATAATTTCTAGTATTTCAGTGCTATAAGTTGATTGCTCGGCAAGACAGATTAGTTTGTTTATTAATTTGTTCTCAGAGCTAAGAAGGCTAAGAAAGCATTTAACTTTATCGTGAGAAAAACTTTTGGAAGGGAAGTTAAACTCTTGCGTATATAGAGATTGCATTTTGGCAATCTCTTTTTCATTAAGATTGTATAATGCCCCAGTTCCCAAAAAACCGCCCAAAGCAAATAGATTGGACTTAATTAAATAAAATAATTCCATGACCTCATGTAAAAAAGCCTCTTCTTTACTATTATCTAGACTGACAAAAACAAAGCCTTTGTTTTGCAGGCTTTTTTGATATGCCTTTGCTACTTCTTGATAAGAATTTGGAGATAAAAGTTCTTCATCATTATAATTCATATTGCACCCTAACATTTTTTATGAAGTAAGAGTATGTTAAAGTGATAAACTGCAAGTCCCTATTTTTAGCAATAAAAAAATGCCTAATTATTTAGGCATTAAAGGAGCTGGTGCTGTCACCATAGGGCCGATTGGTCCATGCATTGTTAAGTTTGCGATTACTGTTGCAATGTGGGTTGTTAAAACTTGCATAACTTGAGTGTTTTTAAAATATTCTTCAGCGTCATCAAGATTTTCATAGGCATTTGTATTAACTAAAACCTCCATACCCATAGTCACTTTAATTGAAAAAAGAAATTCAGGTTCAGGCTTGATGTTTCGAGTTAAGCAAACTTTAACAGCGTCAGAGCGTAATCTTTCAACCTTAATCTCGTCCCATGTTCGCATATTGATAGTAGAGTTGTTGCTAGGTGGAGCAAGGCGGGTATAATCTATCTTTTCTAAAATAGGTTTAAAGTTCATGTTTTTTATTATTTGTTCCATAATTTTCTCCTTAAATATATTTGCCAAGTTTTTATAACTTAATCACTTTTACTTAGATATAATAACATATTTTAAAATTTTAATCAAATAAAGTTATGGTGAGAAAAAATATTTTTGCTATAAATTCAAAAAAATGGATAAAAAACAGGGGTTTTTATTAAAAATTTATATAAAATTTTATAAAAAATAAAATTTTTTATTGCACAACGCAAATTAAAGGTGTATAATGTTATCTTGTTAGAAGAAAAATTGAAAGAGGAAATTATGAAATCAGCTAAAGAATTTATCAAAAAAACAAAAATGATAAAACGCGGAGATGTTATTGGTGTAGGTGTTAGTGGGGGCGAGGACTCCATGGCTCTTCTTAACTTTTTGGTTGAGAATGCAGAAGATTATGATATTGAAGTTGTTGCAATTCATGTAGATCATGGTATCAGGGAAAATAGCTATGAGGACGCAGATTTTGTTAAGCAAAAGGCTAAAGAGTTAGGAATAAGATTTTATAAATTTAGAATTGACGCTCCTAAACTTGCAAAGGAAAGAAATATCAGTTTGGAAACTGCAGCTCGTGATGCTCGTTATGGTGTTTTTTCAACTCTTTTAAAAAAGGGGGTTGTAGATAAAATCGCTCTTGCACATCACACAAAGGATCAGGCCGAAACTATTCTGATGCATATATTTAGAGGTAGTGGTGTTGCTGGTGCGAAGGGTATGGAAGCGATTCGTGATGGGGTTTATATTAGACCTTTCTTAACTACTAGCAAAGAACAAATTAAGGAATATTTAATAGAAAAACAGATAGATAATGTTGAAGATTATTCTAATGCAGACAATTCATATAATAGAAACTATGTTAGAAATGTGTTAATGCCAGAAATTTTAAAGCGTTGGCCTAATGCGGTTAATGCAATCTCTGCATTCAGTCAAGCAATAACTGAAGATGACGAATATATCAACAGTCTTATTCATAGTGATGCAATAATGGTACATGATAAAGAAGTGAAAATACCAACAAGCTATTTCCTATATGCAAATTCAATTGTTTCAAGAATTATTTTTAAAGCAGTTAAACGCATAGGTATAATGCAGGATATTGAAAGAAAACATATTGAAGCTATCAAAGAACTTGCTTTGAATGGACAAAATGGAGCTAGAATATATCTTCCTTTTGAAGCGATAGCAATTAGAGAGTATGATTATTTAACGATTTATAATCGCCATGAAGAGGAAGAAGTTCTAAATCAACCTTTCAAGTGTGGGGAATTTGAAGTTGAAGGCTTTGGAAAGGTTATTGTAAAGCGTGTAAAAAATTTTGAGCCTAAAGAGAATGTCTTGTATTTAGATTATCGCCTTGTTCCTAAAACAGCAGTTTGGCGTTTTAGAGAAGACGGAGATGTGTTTACAAAATTTGGCGGTGGCACAAAAAAATTGAAAAGTTTTCTTATAGATAAAAAAGTCCCTGTTAGACTCCGTAATTCGATTCCTGTTTTGGCTGAAGGCAACGAAGTTTATGCTATTGCAGGTTTAGAGATTTCAGATAAAGTCAAAGTGGGAGATGTCCCAACCGCATTTATGATTGAAGTGCAAAGAAACAAATAAAAAAGTGGCATAGGCCACTTTTTTATTTAAAACAAGGGTTTTTCCATTGTGGAAGGAATATTTAAATTTAAAAGTTTGAGTACTGTTGGGGCAATGTTTGCAATGCTTGCCTTTTTAAGCAGTTTAACTTTTTTGTGTTTTTCGCTAACAAGAATGCAAGGGACGGGATTTGTGGTGTGAGAAGTCACCTTATCGCCGTTTTTATCAATCATTAATTCTGCATTGCCGTGGTCGGCAGTTATAATACAGTCTCCTCCTGCCATAAGAGTTGCAAGTGCTAAAGCGTATGCCTGTTTTTCTACACATACAATAGCTTCTTTAGCTGCTTGGAAATTTCCTGTATGTCCAATCATGTCTGGGTTTGAGTAATTAACTAAAATAAAGTCATATTTTTGAGATGCTATTGCTTCTAAGGTGCTTTCGGTTATTTCGTAAGCTCTCATTTTAGGGTAATAAGAAAAGTCTTCTGTGTCTATGCTTTCAATAAGTTTGCGTTCTTCATTTTTGTATGGTTTCTCAATTCCACCATTAAAGTAGAAAGTCACATGAGCGTACTTTGTTGTTTCAGCAATATGAAATTGTTTCAATCCTGCACTTGAGATAACAGACGATAAATTATCAGTTATTTTTATTGGGGGATATATAACATTTGTAGATGAAAGTTCTTTTGCGTATTCTTCCATAGGAGAGAACAATAAATTTTTAAATTTTTGTGTTTTAAATTCTTTAAAATTTTCATTTGTCAAAGAAAAAGAAAGTTCTCTTGCTCTGTCGGAGCGGTAATTGTAGAAAATAACGCTATCATTGTCTTTGATAACTGCGTTTTTGTTAAGTAAAGTTGGCTCTATAAATTCGTCATAAACATTATTGTTATAATTTTTAAGAATTACATCGTTAGCAGTTGTTTTACTTTCGTTATTGCCAAAAACGACAACATCATAATACTTTTTAATTCTTTCATAACGCTTTTCTCTATCCATAGCGTAAACTCGGCCAGAAATAGAGGCAATTTTGGCATTTGTATTTTCAATTTTGCTTTCAAGTTGTTTAATATATTCAATTCCAGAGTTTATGGGGGTGTCGCGTCCATCAGTTATAACATGAATATAGACGTTTTTTATGTTGTATTTTTTGGCAGCTTCTAAAATTGCATACAAATGATTGATATGAGAATGAACTCCACCATCCGACAATAAACCTATTAAATGTAGATTCGATTTGTTTTTCTCTGCATGTTTAAAGGCTTTGATAAGGTTTTTATTGTCTTTAAAAGTGTTATTTTCAATATCTTTATTAATTTTCATAAGATCTTGCCAGGAAATTCTTCCGCTTCCTAATGTTAAATGCCCTACCTCACTATTGCCCATTTGTCCCTCAGGTAGCCCAACGGCAAGTCCGCTTGCTTCGAGTTGGGTGTTTGGGTATTTTTTTAACAATTTATCTAGGTTTGGAGTTCCTGCACTTTTGATTGCATTACCAAAACTTTCCTTTCTAATTCCAAAACCGTCTAAAATTATAAGTGTAACCATTTTTTAACTCCTATAGTAATTTTAATATATATTATTAACAAAAAAAAGTCAAATGAAAGATGCTTTTTCACATTTTATATATTCAAGGAATATATAAAATCATAATAAAGGAGGGAAAATGAAAAAATCTTACATTTTAAAATTTGATCATGTGCAGGGTGATTATGTGATTGTGGAGGAAGATTGTATGGTCAAAAATTTACAACAAGAAAAAAGGGGGTTGTTTTTTGGTAAAAGTTTTTTTAAGAATTTCAAAAAGCCCAACGACAGTATAGAAAAAACTGAAGAAAAAGATAAAAATGTTGGTTTTTTAAGTAGTTTAGATGAAAAAATGAATGTAGACAAACATGAAAAGGGTGAACTTGCAAAAGGTTTATCTGATATAAACTTTAACAAAAATAAGTTAAATATTGAAGCCGAGCAAGAAGAACAACAGTCTTCACAAACTCCAGTAACACCAACTCCAACTAATAATTCTCCATCGCCTGTACAGCCAATACCTAGTCAGCCTTCTCCATCGCCTAGCAACAATATAAGTGTAGGCGAAGGAGTGCAATTATTGGCGGGTTTATATAATAATTTTAGAATTTTAAATATGATTTATCAAAATCTTAGAGATGTTAATCAGGTGTCGGCAGATACATTCAGTGATTTTATAAGCGAGAATATTGCTTTGCAGGGCGGATTGTTAAACATATACTATTCTGTTAGCGGACAAAATCTTCCACCAGTACTAGATGAAAGAGTCCCTGTTTTATCAAGCAGGTTTGATGAAATTGTTGAAGTTGCTTCTGCTTATGTAAAAGGCATGAGAGATGTGAATTTGCGATTAACAAAGATTTTTTCGGTAGACAAATTTAATAGGCAATTTAATTTGATTGAAAATGCTTTATCTATTCAAAATGATTATTTAACAGGATTACGCATTCAAGCCTTATATATAAAAAATTAACTTTTGCGTGTTTGCATAATTTTATTTATTTTCAAAAAATAAAATAAAAAATTAAATTAAAAAAATAATTAATAAAAATAAGAAAAAATAGCAAAAAATTGAAAAAATAATTAATTTATTGCTATTTTTTATTTAATTAAATAATTTTTAATTATTTATCAAATAAATTATATCTTTCTTTATGAATTATTGCATTGAATATTTTTTCTTTTGCGTCAGGATATAATTTATTTAATTCTTGAATTATTTTTTTAGCTTTTTCTCTTTCGGTTGTATGGTCTACCTTACAAATATTATTTATAACTGGAAATTCTTTAGAAATTCTTAAAATGTCTTCCTCATTTATAAATAACATTGGCCTTATAACTTCAAGTTCTATTCTAGATAAAAATGATTTAGGTTTAAATGTTGAAAGTCGCCCTTCAAAAAATAAAGATAAAATAAATGTTTCAATTAAATCATCTTTGTGATGACCTAATGCAACTTTGTTGCAACCAAGTTCTTTAGCTTTGCTATTTAATAGTCCTCTACGCATGTTTGCACATAAAGAACATGGATTTTTTTCCTTTCTAACTTCAAATATTATCTCAAAAACTTGTGAAGGGACAAGGTAAAATGGTACATTTATTTGTTTGCAATATTCCTCAAGTGGAGAATAATCCATTTTTCCACCACTTAAATCAACAGCGATTCCAACAAGCTCAAATTTGTTTGGGCTAAATAATTGAAAGCGTTTTAATAGAGTTAGTAGCGTTATGCTGTCTTTCCCGCCAGAAAGACCAACGGCTATTTTGTCGTTGTTTTCTATTAAATTATATTCTTCGCAAGCATGTCTTAAATGCCCCAATAATTTTTGCATAATTTTCCTTTTTTGAAAATATAGCAAAAAATAATAAAAAAATCAATAAAAAATTAAAAAATAATAAAAAATAATAAAAAATTAAAAACAAATTAATTTTTTAATTATTTATTTTATGTTTTTTTGTAAATAAAATTAGGCCAAAAATAATTTTCGCTTTATTTTTATTTTGCTTATATTATATATAAAATAAATTAATTAATAAGTGATTTATTTGACTATTTAATTAAAAATATATATAATTAAAAATATATTTAAAATAATTTTTAAATATTTATTTGCATGTTTAATTTTGTTGTTTTTACAAATATTAAACGAGGAGGAATAATGAAAAAGTTTTGGGTTGCTATGATGTCTATTTTTGTTCTTCTAGGAGGAGTTATACTTTCTGCTTGTACTAAGCAAGAGGTTTCTCTTTCTTTGTCATCATCATTTGTTGAAATCAGCATTGATGATCCAGAAGATAAAGTTGTGACAGCCGAGGTTAAAGGTGTAAGTGAAGGAAGGGTGAGTGCAACTTCTAGCAATACAGGTATTGTTATTGCTACCGTTGTTTATAACTCAGCGACCAAGCTCAATACTGTAACCTTGAGAGTGCCTACCGACAATGATGGAAAGATTGTTGGCAATGAGGGTACAACTCAAGTTATTATCACAAGTTTGGATGACAGCACCAAAACTCAAACAATAACAGTTAATGTGTATAGTGACATTCTTGGCATGGAGCAAAAAAAGGAAGATTTTGAACAAGGCAAAAATCCTTTCTATGCAATTCGTGGAGAAGAGGTCACTCTTGATTATTCAAAACTTTTATCATTTACTAATAACACAAGACCAAATTCTAGGAAAGATATTTCTTGGGAGCTTGTTGAAGATGGGGCGAGTGCAAATATTGACGGAAATAAATTGTTTGTTGAATCAGCTTATCTTGGAAATAAAATTAAAATTAGAGCAGTTTCACAACACGATAGAAATATCACCGCAGAAGTTGAACTTAATGTAATTAACAAAATCGACAAGGAGAGTGTGCAAATATCTTATCGTCCAACAGAAAATTCTGCTTGGGAAAATATAAATGATTTGAAAGATAAAACTTTTAGAATTGTGCCAAACTTGCCTGCAGATGATAATTATGATGGATACATACAACTTTCTTTTAAAGGCAATAGTTTGCTTGATGTTGTTCCTGTTATAACTGGCACAACTTTTGAAGGAAGACAAATTATTAGGGTTGATAGAACAAAAGAGCCTGAAATAACAAACGATAGCATTATTTATACCTATCGTGTTTTTGCTTTAAATGAGCAAGTAAATGGAGATAGCAAGTTATCTTTCAATATTAAGTATAGCGATTATGATTATTCTGTGGATACAGATTTTGTAGAAGTTCAAAGTTACGAAAAAATAAACGCTTTAAATATTCTAGATGAGAATAAGATTGATATTTCAAATTCAACTCAACTTATCTATACATCTTATCAAAATGGTTATGGAAAGCTTTTGAATGTTGAACTATTGCCAACCACAGTTGTAAGCAAAGAAGGAAAGTTTACAATAAGTGTTAATTATAGTGATGCAACTTATGACGAAGATGAAAATAATAGAATAGACACTCAAACTGTGAAATTCTATTATAAGTCAAGACAAGGCAACAATATTTTAGTTCAAATGAAAGAAAATGGTTTCAATCAATTTGTTAGTGTTGAGGATTCAATACCTCTTGGCGTTAATCAAATTTATGTTGTTGCTGGCAGTGACCAAGTAAAAACTTCAATACAAAATGTGAAAATCACATTCACCTCAGTTGATAATCCTAATGTTAGTTCTACATTGACTACAAATCTTTATCGCTCAGCATCTTCTCTTAATTTTACAAGCGAAGATAAAAACGGGCTTGATTTTGTAGCATCAACTGCACTTGGCGAACAAAGAGAATTCGTTAAGAGAGTAAAGTTGGAAGGGCAATCTAGTATTGTTGGGCTTAGCACTCAAACATTTGGCAATGGATTTATCGTTAGCAATCCTTACAATGCTGTTGCAAGTGCCAATAGCATCACTTTCAATATCAAATTAACAGTGACTAGCGCGGGTGTGACAGAAAAGGGCAGTTATAGAATTGTACATGAAAATGGCATAGCAAGTGCAGAGTTTGGAGTTTCACTTTTCTTGCCACTTACAGACGCTACTATTAATTATGATTTAGGCACAGGGAATACTAGTGTTAACAGTTTTGAAAATAATGATATTCATTATGTTGTGAATGGAACAAATGGATTGAGAGAGGTTGCAGGAAAGGGACAAAGTCTTTCAAAAATGTTGCTTCAAACAAATTCTTCAATTCCTCTTGAAGTTGCGAAAAACAAGGTTGGAAGATTTGAAGCAGAAGCAGAAGTTAAATATACCTTCTTAGATAAAACAAAAGAAAATGAAGATACGTTCCATGATTTGTCAGCTAATACAATTTACAATGAGGCAAACAAAGTTAACGGAAGTGTAAGTGCCTACCTAGGAATAGGAAGAAATGGAACAATTATAACAAATTCTTTAGCAGGTCATACCTACATTGTTGCAACTTTTACAGGAAGAGAACTTGACGAAGATGGTAATTTAAGACAAATATCAATTGTTAGAATTATTGAAGTTGAAGTGCATGTTGCAATGGGAATCTTAAGTTCAAGTCAAACATCTTTAACTGTTTATGCAGGGGATAGTGTTAATAGTACAGAACTTGCTAATTTGGAAGTTTCTATTTCTCTTGGTGATAGGCTTGTAGAACCTGTTACATATGACGAATTGGAGAAATTCAATTTTACTTCTACAATATTAAAAGAGAGCGTAAAAGGACAACAAAACATTTCTTGGTCACAAGGTAATAATTATTATAGCCTTTCAAACATCATAGTGAATGGTAAAACCATGACTTTCACTTTGGTGGGGAATACAACTTTGGGCAACCCTGAGTTTAATGATAATTTAATTATAGAATATGAATATGCAAATATCTATCGTCGTCTTGTACTTGATATTAAAGTATTAAATGCAGATAGAATTGAAAAGGTTGAATGGGTTAATCAAAGTGAGCAAGGTCTTTACTTTGAACTCAATTCACTTGTAAATCAAAGCGCTGTTCTTGTTATGTCTACATCTCCAAGCAATGCAAAAGATCAATCTTTATCATATTTCGTCACAGATTTAATTGGAAATCCTGCAAACTTTGTTAGAATTAATGAAATTTCTCGCCGTGGCATTGTAAATATGAATGCAACTGCTGGTGCGGCTGGGTATATTTATGTGATGCCAAAAGATGCATATAATGGAAACACAATTTCATATTTCTTTAAAGAAGGAAGTGAAGAAAAACAAGGTTCTGTTTCAACAGCTATGATTGGAAGAATCAAAGATAATAGTACAACATGGTTTGAATATTTAAGAGATAATGCATACTTTAAAAACAATCAAAATCAAGAAATTAAGTTTGGAGATATTTTAGTACAAATTCCTGTGACTGTTGCAGATGGAAAGAGTTGGGACACAGCGTACAGACTCTATAATAGTGCAAGTTTTGCAGAAATCAATTCTTTCAATTACTATATTGTAATGAATAGCGTTGTACTTAAAAACTGGAAGGGTATAAATGAATTCCAAGGCGGAATAAAAGGTTTAAATAAAGAAGTCACAATCACTCTAAGTGATGGAAGTGCAAGCTTTATCAATACTTTAAAGAAAACAGAAAATTCAAATAATGGTGGTGAAGTCCGAGATTTAACTTTTGCTGGGCAGGTTTATGGAAATGGTTTTGTAGCAAATGTTAATTATGGGCTTATAGATAATGTGACAATTGATGTTAGCGTAGGTGCTAATGTTGTTTCATCAAAGGTTATAAGTGATGGAGAATTTGCTGGTGGACTTGTTGGTGAAAATCATGGAAGTATCAACAATGTTGGCGTTTTAGGTGTAAGTGTTGAATGTCAAAACGAAAACTCACATGTTGGCGGAATTGCGGGTTATAATACTGGAAATATTTCAAATGCAAGAGTAGAGTTTTATACTTTTAAAGACAATAAAGTAAACACCTTGAAAGGTGATTATGTTGGCGGTCTTGTAGGCTTTGCTGATGGTGGACGCATAGAACTTTCTTATGCATATGACTATAGTTTAGTAAACGATAAAACTTCTAAACATTTAGATGGTCAAGCAGGTGCATTTGTTGGTTTCGTAAATAACAATACATCTATTTCTCAATCTTTCTCTGTAGTAAATATTCAATCAACAAGCGCGGGTAGAGCTAGTAATGCAACACTTGATTTAACTGATACCTATGTTTCATATTATGATGCTAGCCAAACATATCAATCTTCAATAAATGGTTCTGGAGCAAATTGGGTTTCTAGCGGTGAAGATTTCTTGGCATATGTAAATGGTGAAAAGGCACATCTTAGAAATATTTATCAAGCAAAAGAGGTGACCGCGGAAGAGGTTCAAGGTGCTAAGATAAGCGAAAGAATTGTTAAGAGTGATAAATATTATCAAGCTCTTGAAGTTGGAAATTCAGGAGAAAAAGCAATCTTATTCTATTACACTACAAATGAACATGATAGTGAAGATTTAACTTCTAGTGAAATTAATTACTTGGCAGATTTAAATAGAATAAATTTAAGTGAAATTTTTGGCGATATTGCTGATAGGCTTGTTATAACAAGTTCAAATATCAATATTGTTGATGTAACAAACGATTCATTGATTATAAAAAGAACTGGAATTGTAAACTTGACTATCAGTTCAAAACAAAATTATGTAAATACAAAAGCAATAGAAGTTCAAGTTGTTTATGCGTTGTCTGCGCTTCAAGTTTCTTGGGCGACTGGTGGACAACCTACTAACCATGTTAAAGGTGATATAGTAAATATTCAAAAAGAATCAAATATTTCTATACAATATACTTTATCTAATAGCGAAATATATCTTGGTGTTTCTGAAAAATCTTATAAGATGGTAGAAAACGTAACTGTTTATAACTATAAAATACTCCCTAATAATTATTTAACTTCAAATATGGCAGGAAATGTTCTTTCAGTTCAAACAACAAACTCAACTGCTGAATTAAGCAATATTACAGCTTGGATTAGTATCAATTCTTTTGCAAGCGAAGCGATGAAAGATTATAGAGAAGCGATCGCTAATGAATTTGCTTATGCGTTTGATTTACAATTATTTGAAGGTGCAATTAATCTTTTACTTTCACAAAATCAACTTCCAATCACTCCAAGCGAGGTTGGTGTTTTAGAGGTTGAATTAATTTCTAATAATGCTAGTGATAAACTTGATGTTGAACTTGTTTTTAATGGCGAAAATAACTACACAGAAAAATTAAGTGGTTCACTTGATTCAGCAACAAAATCAGGCATCTTCAGCAGAGGCAGTGAAGAGAGAATTGAAGTTAGATATGAACAAATCAGTAACATTCTAGACGAAAATAGTGGAAGAACAACATTCAAATATCGTTTCACTTTTGCTGTTGCTTCAAGTTATAAAAATAAAGTTTCAAAGGTGGAAGACTATACTGTCACTTTGCGTTCATTCTCTAATGTACAAAGCAAATCTTTCTCTTTAAAGATTAATAAACAAGAGTTTACAAATATAGATATAAAGGCTTATGAGGCAAGATTAAGTTATTCAAGTGTAGATAATGCAACCTTATATAATTTAGATAAAAATAAAGCAACAAGTGTTCTTAAACCAGGGGATATTGCACTCTTGGAAGTTAAGGTAAATCCTACTTATGCGTATTATGATTATTTTGATTTAGTTGTTTCAGGAAGCCCAAATGCAAATGCTATAGGTCTTGGTTATATGAAACCATTTAAAAATTCTGACAATGTTTTTGTTGATGGTGAATATAGTTCAATAACTGGCGGAATTAGAGTGACAGATAAACCTACAACTGAAAAAGAACTTGCCACTCTTGTATTTAAGGTTTGGGTAGATCCAAATTTAGCACAAGATGCAGATATAGAACTTATATTAACTTTTAACCATGCGATTGATGGTTATATAGATCATACATCTTGTTTCCTTTCTATAAGTTATTTGGCAGAACCAAGTTTGAAGGTGGATGGTAAAGAAGCAGATGCTATGATTGCAAGAGGAACAATAGTTCCTGTTGAAGTTGAGGTTAATTATGATCAGTCAATAGATCTTTCAAGTGCTTCATTGATAAATATTCAAGAGGGAATAACTCTTTCTCCTAATTGGAAAGAAACTACTAATTCAGAAATAGGCAGAAAAGTATTTTCTACAACTTTGACAGCAACTGTAAATGCAAGCATTCGTAAAGATGCTACCGAATTCTATGTGTTTGTACGAATTTCACGCGTTATTAATGGCGCTGTTGAATGGAAGGAAACTCGAGTTAATGTTAAACTTGTTGACTTTATGATTGATGGTGAAAATGTAAATATATTTGGTCAAAATGGAAATAAATATCTTTCATATTTGGGTATTGAACGATCATTAAAATTTGACTATAATCTTTTCCCAGAAACATACAGTTATGATGTTAGTAACTTGACAAGTGCTCAAAAAGTTGCAGAACTTAACCAAAAACGCATTAAATTTAATCAAGAAGGTTTCTATCAAGAGGAAGGAAATTTCTATTCTATTAATTATAACTATATAAATGGACAGTTAGTTAAGATCCCTCTTTGGGAACGCTTATCTTATTGGTCAGATTTATCTAATGGCTGGGTTGATATATATAATAAGGAAAGTAAAACTTTTAACACAGCAGGCGGAAATTATCAATTTACAATACATGGTGCAAGCTATGACTCAAATGGCGATATAATAAATCCAGAGTCTTGCGATCTTATGGTGACAGGACTTCGTCAAACAGTTTCGCCTACAAGATTTAAACTTAAAACCTTTATTCAAAATGGTGGAACAGAAAGTAGTGTAGCTCTTAAAGAATATTTCTTTGAAATGGATTGTGATACTTACTCAAGCGAGTATCTTCCAATTATAGTTAGAAATGAAGAGGATTTTGATGCTTTAAGAGAAGGTGATCCTCAAGATTATATTTTAACAAATGATATTGTTCTTGAAGATTATACTCCATTCTCAACAGGCTCTATTAGAAGCCTTGATGGTAACGGCTATACAATTTATATTAATAGTTTTGATACAAATATTGAAAATGCTAATTCATTAAGACTTGCTCTTTTCAATGAGGTTAAAGAAGGCACGACTTTAAAGAATATTAGAGTTAATGTTTATAATGGTGGCAATATTGATGTAGATATAAGTAAATTTACAAATGGAGCCCAAATTGCAGGATTTGCAATCACAAACCAGGGCGTAATAACAAACTGCGAAGTTGTTTCTTTCTATCAATCTGGAAAAACTCCTTCAAGACTTTCTGGTGATACAGGCTTGAATATTAAGTTTATCAATGGTAAAGGGAACACAAGCGAAAGTCTTTTAAATGATAATTCAACATGGCGTCAAACTCAAATCGCAGGTTTTGTTATAGACAATATGGGTAATATCACCAACTCTCGTGTAGGTGGCGATAGTGTCGTTAGATTAACAGATAGAAGAAGTACAGATGTAGTAAATTCAATCAACCAAACACTTGAAATATTTAATATTAATGCTCAAGGTGATATGGCTGGCTTTGTATTAAATAATAGTGGTTCAATTTCAAGTTCATTTGCAAAGAATATTGCAATGAACAATAAATCAAATAGCACAAACAAATATCTTGCAGGTTTTGTTGGTGTGAATACAGGAAAGATTTTGTCTTCTTATGTAGAAGGCGTTAAAGAGGAAAATGGTGCAGATTCATTCTGTAGCCTTGGCACAAGCCTTGCCTCTACACTTGGTGTTATTTCTGGTTTTGTTTATACAAATCAAGGAAACATCAAAGACACGTATTCAAATATATTGATTACAAATAATAGGGCAAATGATTATGTATATCTTGCCTCTGGTTTTGTATACAATAATGAAGCTGACGGAACTATTGAAAATAGTTATTCGGCTTCTCAAGTGACATCATCAAAATATTCACAAATGAACTTTACAGGAATCAGCATTGATGGTGAAATTAAAAATAGTGGTAAGTATATAAATAATTATTACTACTACTCTACTAAGATTTCAGGTAGCTCAGGTTCTATCACAGAGGAAGACTTTGCTACAGGTGCAACTCGCCTTGAAAGAGTGGCAGACCAAAATTATTTCTATGGATTTGCTTTTGCTAGTGATACCTATTCAAAAGATGGTGTTTGGGAGATTACAAATCTTGGTGGTGTTAAACTAGTTGAGCCAAATATTATAGCTCTTTCAAATAGATATGAAATAGAAAATCCTAATGGAACCGTTGAAGGAAAAACCTATCTTCTTCCATACTCATCTATAGAGACTCAAGATAGAGGGAGAGTAGACACTTCATATGGTAGCAAGGATAACCCAATCATTATTAGAACTGCTAAAGAATTCAATGAGGTTATGGGTAATTCAAAAGATTCAGATATTGCAAAAAATTATAATTCTGTGGATAGACCAAATCAAATTTTTGGTTCATATAGACTTGTTGATGATATTGACTTAAACGAACTTATAACATCAAGCACAGAAACAACATTTGATCTTTCTAGTGTAAATTATTCATTCACAGGTAAATTTTATGGAAATGGTTTCAATATTTCAAACCTTTCTATAGGTGCAAGAGATAAACGCTTTGCATTTGGTATGTTTGCGTCAATAGAAAATAGTGCTATTGTCTTGAACTTTAATCTTTCAGTTAATCAAGTTATCAACAATGAATCAGCTTCTACTGGTGCAATTGCTGGTATCGTTCGTAATTCTAAGATAGTTAATGTTAAGATAACAGGCAATGAATCTGCCTCAATTGAAGGTGGAAACTTTGTTGGTGGCGTTGCAGGAATGGTTATCGGGGATAGCCAAATTAAAAATATAGCAATTGAAAATATAAGAGTTGTTGCAGTTAGATATGACACCCAACTCACAGAAAATGAAAGCGTGTTCACAAAGATATCTTCTCAACGCTGGAGAATGGAATATATCTCACGCGTAGGCAGTGCAACAATCGCACAAGTAGCATCTGGTGTTATTAGCAATTTGTTTGATTATGTAGATAGATATTCATATTCTTATGCAGGTGGTCTTGTAGGTTATGCGGATGTATATAAACTTCCAAATGATGGCGCAACTCAAAGTTATCAATATTCAACTTTAAGATCTCTTAAAGATTATGATTTCACAACCTTAAGAGCTAGTGGAGACATCTATGTTATGGGGCAAGTTGCCGGTGGTGTTATAGGTTATCAAGGTGTTCGTACAATGATTATGGATGCCGGCCTTACTATCAATGGCAACTCTACAACAAACAACTCACACATTGTTGCAACAAAGTTCTATGCAGGTGGTGTGATTGGTCAAGCAAATTCTGCTTTAAGTCAAATTTTTGCAGAACATGCAAATCAAGATGTTATTGAAAGCAATATTTCAAATTATTACAATAGCACAAGTTCGACAGGAATTGAACGCGGTGCCCTTGACCTTTTTGGCACGGGTAGAGATAATGAAACTTATACTCAAATTGCAATCGGTGGTCTTGTTGGACTTGCAAATGGTGGAAGTTTGGTTATCAGTTATTCAAAACTGAATGCTGTAGCAAACACAACAAATTATGCAGGAGGAATTGTAGGTCGCATTGATACACAAACAAATTCAACTTTCACTTTTAATAATGGACAAACAGATGAACAAGCAAGTTATCTCATGCATGAAGTTTATGCAACAGGAGATGTTCGAGCAAGATTTGTTAGAAATCCAAGCCAAGATAATCAAAGTGGTTATGCAGGCGGAATTGTTGGTGGAATTTCAAATGAAACACGTCTTGCACTCATGTCTGTTAATGCTATGAATATGCTTTCAACATATAACTACGCAACAGACGAAGAACTTTTAGATAGCGACTTTGATGGCAAAATTAATATATCAGGGGACGAACAGACAACAAAAACTTTCTCAAATATTAATGTTTATACAATTGCTGGTCAGGTTGAAAATGTAAACAACTCACTCATCTTTGTTAAAAAGACAAGAGTAGAAGGTGCAGGTGAAGATGCAAAATTAAAACCTTTTGCTTCAATTGGTTTTGTTTCAAAATATAACAGAACTCCAATTGTTCCAAGCAAGCCAATAATAGCTGTTGCATATCAAGGTTATCAACTTAGAGAAACACAATCTCTTGAGGAAGATAAAGATTTCTATGTAAGTGGCTACACTTCAATTGATTCAATTCTTTCAGGCTTTGGCACTACTTTTGGAATCTTTATTGGGTCAAGATTATGGAGCCCTGATAATTGGGCACATACAAACGCCCATCTCTATCCATCAATCCGTTATACAGTTGCAAACGAAAACTTTAAATGGCTTGATGCTTATAATGATAGTATTTATGAAGTGCTTGCAGCAATGCAAGAAAATAAAAACTTGCAAGTTAGAGTTCGTGGTTATGTAGGTCCTAATACACAAATAATTCAAGATATAGACATTAGAGAATTTATGAATACAGATACTCGTGCCAAAAGCCTATCAATTATTGATTCATTCCAAGGTCAAATAATTTATAGTTCAGATTGGGTGAATGGAGCTCATAAACCTAATGGAGAAGAGCCAAGAATTATACTTGATAGACCTCTTATCAACTCTGCAGGAGAGGGTTTTGCTATTAGTAATGTCACTTTTGAACTTTCACAAAATAAAGAAAATTCAGTAAATGTTTATAATGGTCCAGAGAGTTATTACTATACTCCACAAGGTGGCGAAAATGAATCTTATACAGTATATGGCGGAGCAATAGTAAATGGTGATATAGCATTAGGTTCAATAACCGCTACTCAAATTATTGTTAAAAATACAATTCATTTATATGGAACTTCTAATTTACTTGGAAATGTTGGTTTACTTTCATCTAGCATTAGTTCATCAAGTATTGATAATCTTACTATAAGCAATCAAATTTCAGACGGAACAGCTCTTCTTATGGTAGGAGGAGATGTGATAAGTAATGTTGGCCTAGTTGCTGGTAGTTATGCACAAACTAGTGTAAAACCTATACATGTAGAAGGGTTAAGATTAGATGTTTCAAATGCAGAAAATAGAAATGCTGCAAACGATATAATTACATTTACAACTTCTGCAACTACATCAAATCTTAATGTTGGTGGATTCTTTGGTTCTATATCAAAAGTAGATGAAATAGATACAGGAGAAATCCCAGGCGACATGACAATAGAAATTGGCACAACTATATATACGCCTGATGGAGATGCAAATTCTAAAAATATTTCAGGTATTAACTTAGTTAATATAACAGAGGGAGCCCTTGTCAATGTAGGTGGATTTGCAGGATTTCTTTCTGGTGCAATGAACTCATTAAAATTGGATACAGGCTCAGAACAATCAAGTGCACAGTTTAGGATGGGGATAATAGTAGATTCTAACTTAGGTGCTGTTAATGCTGGTTTGTTGATTGGTGAATCGAATGGGGTATACTCAATTTCAGGACAAAGTAAATCATCAAGAAATCTTGTCGAGGGATTTATAACAACAGTGAACGGACAAAAAGCTGCTTCTGCAAATATTGGCGGTGTTATTGGTTTTGCAGGCGGAGAAATTACCCTTACTAATACTAGTGTTGAGGTTGCCATAGCTGGCGGTCTAGCTTATGGAACATATCATAATAACGCAAATTATTTAAGTCTTGTTCAAGATTTGTCTAAGTCAGATGAAACTGATTCACTGAATAAAATAGGCGACAATTTAACTTTTGCGATTACAGGAGCTGCAAATGTTGGTGGTTTGATTGGGCGTGCCAACTCAACATTGACTATTGATGGAAATGATAGTGCTTATCCAATCAAAGTAAACGCAAATAGACTTCCAATTGCGATTAGCAGTGATACAGAAAATACCCAAAAACCAGTTTATATTGGTGGACTGGTAGGGCAGGTCAATAGAAGTTTATACGCTAAAAACTATATAATTTCAAATTCAACTATAATATATAAAGATGCTTCATCAGTAGATATGACAGGCTCAATTGGAGGCTTTGTTGGTCAGGCAGAAGGAGAAACATCAATATGTGGAGAATTCAAAACCAGTGGTGAAAATCCAGATAGTAAGTTAACACAGATTTCACGCTCTCAAATCTTGACTAACGCTAATGTTATTGTTGGTGGAATTGTAGGCGAATTGCCAGGGAATAATAACAGTTCTTCAATTCAAGCCAAAATTCAAGGTACATCTTTTGGTGGTGCATACAAAATTTTAGGTGGAAATGCTGTAAATTTTGGTGGTACAATTGGTGCTTTTGAATATCAAACAAATACAGCCATTTCATTAAAAGACAACTTCAATTTTGGTGATGTGTTTAATATTAATGATACAGAATTTGGCGATAATGGATATAACTTTGGTGGTGTTATTGGTAGTGCTACAGGTACAGCTGCAGGTATTACAGCACAAAACAACTTCAGCTTGGTGACAAACCATAATCAAACATATTTTACAAGAGATAATGCTGAAACTATAAGTGCTATGTTTGGCAATGGAGTACAGGTTGCAAATAATGATAAAGATAAAAATTATTATAACCATGCTCTTTCAATGGCAATTGATGATCAAGCCAGCGATATAGCGTATGGTGAGGAATATGATACTGATATTTATCGTGGCTATGGAGAAAATAAAACTAATGAATTTTCATTATTAGATATTGCAACTGGAGGCGGTAAAACAGGTAATGGCGATAATGATTATCCAAAACAAATCGTAAATATTACAACTCTGCTTGCTGAAGAACTTAGAACAACTGATAAGGATTTTGGTGGAGGTAAACTAAGACCATTTGAAGTTAAATCTACTAGTTCGCAAGATATGACTACTTACTATAATATTAATTCTGTATTCAGTAAAACAGATGATAGTGATGTTATTTACTTTACTACAAATGGTATAAAGTATTATAGATTAAAAGGTGATATACAACTTAACACTACAAGTACTTTGTTTGAACATTCTAAAGTAGGTGATAGCGATAGTCCATATCACTCAGCAACAAGAATCATTAAAAATATTGCACTTATTGGTGACAGTTTTACAATTAGCTATGAGCAAGAAATTGCTTATGCTGATAGTAATGATAAAAAATTAAATCCATTGATTGCTGAAATGCAAGGCAATGCCTTTGTTAGTGGCTTGAATGTTGAGGTAAATGTTAATTCGGAAACAATGAATTCTATAACAAATAGTGGTGCAGGGCAATATGTTTATGGTGGTCTTGTAAATAAAGTAGAAAGTGGAAAAGTTTATTCTGTTGGCGTGACTGGAAATATTTCAGTTGGCGGAACGCAAAATGTCTTCCTTGGTGGAATTGTTGGAAAAATTGAAAAAGGTAGTATTGAGGAAAGCAATTCAAGTGTAAATATTGTATATCGCGGTGCTGGAATAACGCCAGTAGGGGATGATGATTCTAAAGTTTCTCTTATTGGTGGAATTGCTGGTGTAACAGAAAAAACATGGATAAGATATTCTTATTCAGCTGGAAATATCTTTACTTATACATCTGCACAAACATTTGCTATATCAAATGGTAGCGAAGAAACAAATATTGAAGATTCGTATACTATAGAGCATATGGAAATTACAGATGTTACTATTAGTGAAGATGTTGCTATACAACCTGATTTGTGTGGGGATGCAACCATAGTATCATTTGGAAATACTAGAGCAGCAAGTGAAATTGAAACCACAAATAGTTCAATTGAAGATATTTCATCTTTAATTAATGTTAATAAAAATAATTTAGGCTCAAACACTTTTGCATGGTCACAAACTTATGACCAAAACTATAATTATCCAATCCGTAAAAATCTTTATTCTCATGCAACAAGTTATTATACAAGAAATACAGATGAAATATTGGAATATGATAGAGGCAGAGGAATAGCTCGTTATGAATATACTCGAGTTTCTCTTAAAGTATTTAATAAAAATCTTAATACTAGCACAGGAAATATCTACTATTTCGGTATTCCTAATGTAGATGTGTTGGGAAAAATTAACGCTATTAGTACTTCAAAAAGCACTGTTACTCCAGCAAATCAAGAAACAGGGGAAGCGGAAGTTTCAGTTTTAAGAAATAATCTTGTTATTCTAAACAATTTAAATATATCTAAAGCTGGAGGATTAAGTCTTTTATCAAGTGAAAACCAATTTAATCTTGATGGAAATGGTAAAGCAATAAAGAATTTAACTAATGCTTTGTTCAATTCATTAAAAGCAAATATTAAGCTGGAAAATATACGCTTGATTGATGTTAAATTAAATAATGCAAATAATGGTGTCCTTGCAAATTCTATAGATAATGTGACAGTAAATAATATAACTGCACAAGGAAATACAATCAGTGCAGGCGTAATTGGGACCGCAAAAAATAGTGCAATACAAAATGTTTCAAGCTTGTTGATAATAAACAATTTAACAAGTACAGATAATTTAGCAAATCCAGTCGGCGGAATTGTAGGATGGGCTAAGAACAGCCAAATTCAGTATTGTAATAATAATGCAACAATAATACTAAAAGCAGCAGGGAGCGAAGATGCAGTTGGCGGTATTGTAGGCCTTGCTCAAGCAACAAGTATAGATAATTGTTATAATACAGCAGGAATAGCCGTGAATTATACAACAGAAACTACAAATACTTATTATGTCGGCGGAATTGTAGGAAGAACAGAGAAATATGAAAAAACAACAGAAACAGAAGGTATAACAGAAATAATAGAGAGTAAAATAACAAATTGTTATAATACAGGACTCTTGCGAGCAGGAACCAAAGAATCAACAGGAAAAGCATATGTTGGCGGAATCGTAGGTTCAACCCAATCGAACATAGAGAACTGTATAAATGAAGCCTCTATTGAAGGAAGAAGTAAATCTAGCTGGACATTCGAAAATGTGACAATAAATGGAGTCAAAGATGATGGCTTATTAATGAAACAAGGCCAAAGACATTTATATGTTTATGGAATTGGGTTTGTAGATGGTGATGGGCAAATAAATAATTGTTCAATAGCAGAAGAAGCTCAAATTGTTGCAAATGGTAATTCTCTTGATGATTATACAATAATAAATGCTTGGTCTAAAACAATAGGTGAAGATGTAGTTAAAGAAGTGACGATAGGAGATGATACTAAGTATGAACTTAAAGTAGCAGGACTTGGTTATTATAAACAAGATGTAAAACCTGATGGATGGAATGATAATGGCCCAAATAGGGAACTCTTTCTTACAGCTTTTATAGGAGATATAGCTACATTTTGGGTTCCTAAGCCTTGGAGTTACATTGCACTTGCTACCACAGCGATTCTTAGAAAAGCAGCTAGAGATAATCCTTTCAACGAAGAATATAGTGTAGATCAGAAGAATTATGTTGGTTACTATTCTAGTGGAGCTATTAACAATTATGAAACAGATGGCACGTTGAAAAAAGTTGCAGGGTCACCAGCGGGGGACTATAAAATAGAAATAACAAGTTATGATAATAATGGGTTCCCTAGATCTTTAAAGATTCCTTATACTATTTATCAAAATATTAATGTAATTAATAAGAATGATGGAGGTGAAAGAAATTTTAATAAAGAAGTAAATACTGTTTATTATTATTTCTGGGATAATATTCAACATCTTTCACAAAAGAAATATGATGATACTGGGTATACAGATATAACACTACAGAATAGTATAACTTATCAAAATAATTATAACAAAGACTATAATACTACCAAACTTCTTTCAAATGTTGGGACTTTATCAAGTGTTAAACCAAGTCAAGTTTCTTCTTGGGAGACGCTAAAATCAAGCATTACAAATTCTGAAACTGCAAAATATATTAAAAATAGTTCAGGAGAACTTGTTAAAGATAAAACGCAAACAAGCATCTATGTAAATGGAACTCGATATTATTTAGCAGATGGCGATAATGAGGGGTTATATAAAGTTTTAATGCAAGATATTGAAGAGGTTAGTGTTGAGTTAGAATTTAATATTTCAAATAACCCAACAAATTCAAATGAAATTATGGATTTAGGTAATGCTAATAAATATTTAGTTACATGCGAAAGAGCAAAAGAGCTTGGAATAGAGAATATCAATATTGAAAGTTATTCAAAAGTAGATAATAAGTTGATCCTTTCTTTAAATATTGCCGTTAATAGAAAAAGTTTGAATGGTGGAGATATTAACTGGTCAAATGTTCCATTTAAAGTTGATTATAAATATGAAGCAGAAAGAGAAATAGATTTTTCAGATTCTATTTATGCTTTATACACCTCTACAGGCAATATAGTTATAAAGATGGGACAAGATTTTGAACTTCCAAGAAACGATGATGAAGAATCAAAAATTTTCTACACATATGAAAATGGTGTGTATATAAAACATAGCCCTAATATAGATAATTTAAGTATTTGGAAAACAAGAGATGAAAATAAGAATGAAATTTATTTAGTTTTCAATTCTTTAGCGTCTACATTTACTTATTATAATGATGGTTCTTTATATATTGACGAGTATGAAAATGGAACGACTTCTAAAAAACAGGTTAATATTGATCAAAATGGAGATGGATTAGATAAAACGCCAAATGATTTTGCTGGACATATTTATACTTTCTATGTAACAACAATAAATGAAAGCCAAACAGAAGCAAATTTAATATCCATAAATAATGTTGCAAACACTACAACTTCTATATCAAAAGTAGAATATAATTTATCACAATTGAAGGAAGACATTAATATTCCTTACACAGAGATAGGGAATGTAGAGAATAATACAGATCTATTATCTAGTTTAACAACTAAAACTAAATATCAATATACAAGATCGACAGGAAAGATTTTAATACCTCAAAAACTTACCGAAGATATGTATTATGAAGAAAGTGAAACCGAGGTAGATACAAGAATAGGCCATATAATGAGCGGTACAGATGCCATTGTAGATTTGAAATATGTGAAAGATGAAAATAATGAATATATAATTAATGCAGTAGAAATTAAAACAACAGAGTTAAATGTTTTAATTGGAGACAAGGCTTTAACTGCAACACTTTCAAATACAAATTTGAACTATATAGATTTAACCTTCACAGTACCAGATACAGTAAACGAAGATTCTCAAATAATAAATGCATTTGAAAATGCGTTTGTTGTAGGAGATTTTGCTAAGGCGACAGTAGAATTTGATGCATTTGAGAAAGAGTTTGCAAGTGCAGATATACAAACAGAAATTAATCTTTCAACATATGTTTCAAATTCTCCATATAAAGCAGCAATAGTAGCAGATGGCTATCTACTTGCAAAGTATGAGAATGGAAATTGGTCACTTCAAAATAATACGATAACAATAAATGGAGCAACTGTTTCATTGTTAGTTGATGGAGCAGATCCACTCTTAAATATTTCGGCAAAGAATCTAAGTCAAGTTCAGTTGAATAAGATTAAAGAAATATTAGGCCTAGCAAAATTGTATAAACAATTAATTAATTATTCAGGCTTTAGTTATACAGGAGAAGTATTAGATACCTCTATCCATACTATGGGAGGAGGAAGCAATGGCTTATCTTATTCATATAACTTGAAGTATGATTATACTTTGAATAATGAAAACACAAACTTAAATTATGACAATGGCAAAGGGGTAGTTGTTTCAGGTGAATTGAAAACGCTAGGAGATGGAAATAAACAATTACAAGTGACAACAACCATGAGCCCAACATATACATGGGATGGCTTTGGCATTATGATAGGAGAGGTGCAAGCGATAAGGTTAAATTATACAATAGATAAAACTCCAATTACGACAAACTTGAATGTTGAATTAACAAATACTACCTCTGATTATTCACTTGTTTCATATACAAATTTTAAAGTTAATAATTCTGTAACTAAATTTGAAGATGTTGACGGGAATACTAATATAGAACTCGCAAGAGGCGATAGTTTAAGTTATCATTATAAAGATGAATTTACTTCGTTTGAATTGGAAAGCGCGACTTTTATAAACAAATATGTACAATTAATAGCGAAAAAGTCTGTTAATGATGATGCAAATGAAATTTATATAGATTATGAATATAATACAACAATAAATATAGATGACTTTACTGTAAACTTAACTTATGATTACAATAAGTCTCCTACTTGGAATGGTGGGACTATTGCTAATAGTTTAAAATATGAAATTAAAGATAATGGTGAAATTGATTGGTATACCGAAAGAGAAACTGTATTAAATGACGGCACCATTGCTTTAAGAAAATCATTGGTTTTATCATATTCTTACAACCAAACTGATAATACATGGGAATATTATAAATATAGTGCATTAAAATCAATGCCAACTTCAATTTATTTTGCACAAAATAATGGAACATCTATAAATAGTTATCTTTATAAAGAGACAGTAGATGGTAAAGCTGGAGCAATGTTAGATGAAAGTAAGGTAATCGGGATGTCTACAATAGCCTATAAACCATCTATTGTTTACATACCATTTGTAGGAGCGGATAATAAAATTCAACTTGTTGAACATTTAGTTAGTGAAAATGATGTAGGCAATGCTGATTTAGTTATGATTAGTGCAAAAATAAATGAGAATGAAGAAGTTATTAATTCAAGCTATAACGAGATCTATAAAGATACGGATGGAAGTTATAAAATAGTTTATGAGCCTAAAGTAGATGAAAATGGCGAAATAATATTAGATGAGAATGGAGATCCTGTTTTTGATGATTCTAAGCCTGTTTTGTTGCCTGAATATGAAGTCAATAAAGTTTCTGGAAATAGCTATAAATTTTATTTATATAATAATCAAGTTTATTTGATAGAAAGAACTATAAGCATCCCTGGTCAGAATGATCAAAAAATATATTATAGCGTTGGTCAGGATCCTTATTATACTGGTGCTGCAGAAAAAATAAACTTGAATTTAGAAACAGGAAAATATACTTCAAGTACAGATGATAACAATTATCAAACATCAGGAGAAAACCAATATGTAGTAGGAGATAATGATATTGTATATAATGTTAAAGATTTGATAAAAATCCAAAAATTGGCTGTTCAAACTAAATTTTCTCAAAATAATAGCCTTGATAAAGTTTGGAGATGGTACTTAGATGATGAAAGTTTATTGAATTTTGTAAATAAAAACACATATGAGTTAGGAAATGGTGGCTCACATGTAAATATAAAAACATCATCTTGGGAAGATGAAGCGCAGAAGAAATTGCCAGATTTTAACATAAAAGAGAATTTACCATTTGAAATTAATTTAAATAAGGATATAATCAACATTTATGATTCTTATAATTTAAATACTTTGTTGAATGAAAAATATGAGCAACATTATGATATAAAAGATGGAAATTCACATATCGCAGAATTTAAATATAAACTTGACGATTATGAGAAAATTTTGTTAAGTATTAATATTCAACAAGATGCTAGTATAATAATTAAAAGTATTAATCAAGCAGTTGATTATGATAGAGAAATTTTTGAAGGTATTATTCTTAATAAAGATTACAACCTTGGCTATAATGCTATAAGTATTTCATCTTATGATGGAAGTCTTATTGGAAATAAATATTATATTTCATATAGTTTGAAAGAAAATATCAACAATTTTATTGCGTCTTATAAAGATGATAAATTGGGTGTTGGAATTAAGGATCTGTTTATTATTGGACAAATGAATGGATATAAATTAAATTCACAAGAGGCTACATTATTTATTGATTCTTTGACTGCTAATATTTCTAATTTAATTGTTTATGGTAATTTACGAAATATTAAAGCAACTGATGAAGCTGTAAGAAGTGGAGTATTAAAATCAGTTAATGAAACTAGTGAAAATGATAATGACAACCAAGGCATTAGGATTAAAAATTTAAATTCAAATGTTTCATTAAATGTGATGAATATGGAATATTTAGGCGAAGGAAGACCGGTACAATGTGATAGCGTTGTAGGATTGTTTAAAAAGATGCCTAAATCAACTGAAGGTAACATTTCATTTAGCGGAATAATTATAGGTGGCAATGGTGATTATGGTGAAGATGGCCGTAAGGGTAGCCATTGGTCTGATTCTGGTAAAAATGCTAATGGAACATTAAGCGCTAATGGTGGAGACGGTACGGCTGCTAAACTTGGAGGAAGTGGCGGAAAGGTAAATATCTTTTATATAGAAAATGACTCAAATGATTTTAATGCAACTCTCGTTTCTACTGGTTTGGCTAAGGCAGGTAATCCTGGTGCAGATGGACATAATGGTGATGGTGGCCGTGGAGCAGATTTCTTTGAGGTAGGCACTTATAATTTGCAAGGTAAAAGTTATAAATTTTATAATGAAGACTATGGCGCTGACAAAAACTTATTTAAATTGAATATTGTAAGTTATTATCAGAATTTCTATCATTATGGTGGTAGTAGCCAAAATAAATTAAATAGAGATCAAATAGATGGTAAAACTATAGGCGGTGTTGGTAATGCTGATATTGAACAAACAGAAGTAAATAGTGAAACCGATAATAAAATCTCTCAGCCTGCACAAAATGGAAGAGGTGGTCTTGGAGGATTTATCTATTATTCAACACCTCACACTGAAAAGGGCGCTGTGCACGGAGATTGGGGGCAATTCAATTGGGTAAAAGATATATTGAATAGTAAGTACTTCGAGTGGTTTGTAAGCAGTATGGTGCCAGATTTCTGTTATAATACTGCAGCTGGGGATCAACTTTATGGCTTTGCAGCGGGATCAAATTCACAAGATAGTGCTAGGAAAATTTATTATGATAGTGAAGATACAGGTTCGCAAT
>CARJLX010000004.1 GCA_949001935.1 uncultured Eubacteriales bacterium
CTATAGACACAGTTTTATAACTACCGCCACTATCACTTTGCCATATAGAATTTGGCTTGATGATATCTAATATGCCTTCAGGGCGATAAATTTTTAAAGTACTATAATAGAAGGCTTTTAATACTGGGTATCCACGATCTTTACCGTCCTTAAACATCCATGTATTTGCAAAATCCCATGCAATATTCCAATTTGAAGATGATGTATACCAAGAAAGTGTTACATCAACATCCCAACCATCTATTGCTTCTCCAGAATAAGTACCTGAGCCAACAGGCTCATCTCCCTCCCGTCCATCATAATAACAATGATTTAGCGTTAAAGTTACTCCCTCTCGGTTATATCCTACGATAGCTCCATTAATTTTACCACCTAATCTAGTCATAAAATTAAAGCTATCTATGATAGTAACAGATGCCTTACTATTACAATAACCTAATATACCACCTGTATATCCAAATCCCGACCCATTATTTTTAATAATAGAAGAGGAATTATAACAATGTTCAATTGTCAGATTCTTATTTATCTCTCCAACTATTCCTCCAGCAGCTGCCCCAGTCACATCCCCAGCATTATAGCAATTTTGAATTGTCACTGTCGCCAAAGTGGAGGTAGATCCAATTATTCCACCCGCAGTACCTACAGCATACAAATAGCCAGTACTTGTAACCGTTGTAGACTCGGGAATATAGCAACAATTAATTGTACATGAACCAAAAGCATAAGCAACAATTCCTCCAACATCAAAAATGCCATTTATGGTAGAATTTTCTACACCTACATTTTTTATTACACTTCCTGTGCTTACTGCACCAAACAATCCTTGGTGATCCCCATAATTACTTGTGTTCGGTGTATAAGCAGTTTTTGTAAAAATCCCTGAAACATTATATCCATTCCCATCATAATGTCCTGTAAAATGTTTTGTAGTACTTGCTCCAGATCGTGTTGTCCTTACTCCAATAGGTTGCCACCAGTATTTTGAGACATTTATATTGCAAGTTTGTTTAAAATATACGCCTTGATAATAGTTTGAAGCGTTATGAGTGCCAGTCCCTGAATAAATTCTATACGACAATCCTGCCAATTCAGCAGCTGAAGAAATTAAATATGGATCACTTTCTGTTCCACTACCTGCCCAAGTTGTATCAAGTTCATCGTAATCTTCATCCCAATACATGTCATATAATGGCTCTGCTGTTCTATCTAAATATACAAATAGTACACTAGAACTTAAATTGCCTGCACTACTCACTGTTGGGAATTTTGTTTTACTTGTATTAAGTGTATATGCTGATGTTGTTGGTGTAACTTTCCAACTAATACTTGAAAATGAATCTACGCTAAATGTCATCATTCCCGTTTTTGTGATTTCTGTAGTATATTGTGTAGAAGCTCCACCTTTTACATATGTTGCTGTCACTTTTGCTATCGAATCATTAGCAGTACTATATTCTCCTGTCTTGTAGCCACTCTCTTTGTATATGTAAACCATAAGTTGTGCTGCCGCATTACTTCCTTCACTCATATATGAAATGTCCACACAAGCAAAAGCAGTGCCTACTGTTATAGCCACCATAGCGAAGATTATCATACAAAGTGTTATTATTGTATTCTTTAACGACCTCATTCCCTTCTCCTTTTGACATCAGATGTTCTGCGACTTGTTGAAAAATATCTTCTTTGATTATGTTGTGGACACCAGATGTGCCACGATTAGTTAAAAGTCAAACATTCTTTCCTTTATCATGTGAAATATTAATACTTTTACTCAAATATTATACCCAATTTTAGAGTAAAAGCCAAATATTTCACGCAAATTTTGAGTAAAATTGTGGAAATCTCTAGTTTTCAAAATCAGTATAGCAAATCCCCCCCCCGCGTCAAGCAAATTGACAGCAAAGTCAAATATTTTTTATTGACGCTTGGTGTTAATTGTATTGCTATTAAAGATGTGTGATTATACAAGGATTTAAATTTTACAAACAAAAAAACACGATTAAATAATCGTGTTTTTATTTATAGATTAATTACATAGAAACTTGAACTTTAACGCCAGGGCCCATTGTTGTTGCAACAGTCACAGACTTAAGATAAGTTCCTTTTGCGGCTGCTGGTTTAGCCTTAACAAGTGCTTCAACAACTGTATTAAAGTTATCTACAAGTTTATCTTTACCAAAACTTACTTTTCCTAAGATAACATGTACAATATTGTTCTTATCAAGTCTATATTCCACCTTACCTGCTTTTGCTTCTGTGATGGCTTTAGCAACATCCATTGTTACTGTACCACTCTTAGGGTTTGGCATTAAGCCTTTTGGTCCTAAAACTCTAGCAACGCGACCTACAAGTCCCATCATATCTGGAGTTGTGATACAAACGTCAAAGTCTACCCATCCACCTTGAATTTTAGAAACAATTTCTTCTGCTCCAACAAAGTCTGCACCTGCTTTAACAGCATCATCTGCTTTATCACCTTTAGCAATAACCAAAACTTTAAGAGTTTTTCCAGTTCCGTGAGGAAGTACACAAACACCACGAACTTGTTGATCTGCTTGTCTACCATCAACACCAAGGCGAACATGAAGTTCAACAGTTTCGTCAAACTTAGCCTTTGGCATATCTAAAAGAGTTTGCATTGCAGAAGCAACATCAAAAGAAGTTTGATTTGAAGCAACTTCTACAGCCTTTTGATATCTTTTACCTAACTTTTTCATACAAGTCCTCCTTAGTCAACAACTGTGACGCCCATGCTTCTAGCAGCGCCTTCAATCATAGACATAGCAGACTCAATTGATGTACAGTTAAGGTCTGGCATCTTAGTTTCAGCGATTTGCTTGATTTGAGCCTTTGTAATTTTTCCGACTTTTGTTTTGTTTGGTGTTGCAGACCCTTTTTCAAGACCAATAGCCTTCATAATAAGTATAGCTGCTGGTGGAGTCTTAAGCACAAATGTGAAACTTCTATCTTTATAGATAGTGATCACTACTGGAATAATCATTCCAGCTTGAGAAGCAGTCTTCTCATTAAATTCTTTTGTAAAGCCCGCGATGTTAATTCCATGAGGTCCAAGAGATGAACCAACTGGAGGTCCCGGAGTGGCTTTACCTGCAGGGAGTTGTAATTTAACTACCGCAGAGATTTCTTTTCCTGCCATTTTTTCCTCCTTTAAGTGGTTTTATGACGGGTTGCAGTTCCCATCTCCCACGATTAAAACGAAAGCGACTATCTTTCGTTATATATCAAGCGGTCATGCCGCGATATACCAATTTATTCAGCCTCAGTTTCAGCAATATATAATTTATTTAATATATGGCTAACAATTATATGTTCTTGATTTTGCTTTGAAACAGCGTTGGCAATAAGTCCACCATTTTGCATAGTTGCATCAATATCGATTTTATAAAGAAGATTTTTATCTTCGTTTTTATTTAATCCAAGCTTTAATTCTCTATTTTCACCTTTCAGGTAGAAATAATAATTAACACTTCCCTTTTCTACAATTTCTGCAATTGAATTTCCTACAAGAACACCTTTATTGCCATTTTCGTCAATACTGTCTACAACAAGGTCTGCTGTTGCTCTAAGAGTGTATAATGTTGCAATATTTTCGGCTCCTTTTGCATCTACAAAACGCAAAATGTCAGCACCATGTAAACTTTTAGATCTCTCAAAACCTTTTGAAACATGACTTGTTCCTGTTTTACTTAAATATTTTTGATTAAACTTTTCAGCATTTGATAAACTTTTCATATTTCCTCCAACAATAATTATAAATCAAAATTTTAGAAAGTCAATATGTTAGTTTATTTTTCTAACTTGGTTGAATTGCAAATCTACAGAAGTTTCTCTTCCAAACATTTCAACATTAACAGTTAAAAGGTTTGCTTCAGGATTAACAGCAACAACCTGCCCAACCATTCCATTAAGTGGACCATCAATAACTTCGATTTTATCATTTACAGCAAGATCGGTTTCAACCTTAATCTTTTCAAGACGAAGTTTCATAACTTCTTCCTCATTTAAAGCTAGTGGTCGACCTTTTGGTCCAACAAAGCCAGTGATACCTCTTGTCCTTGTAACATTATGCCAAAGGTCATCAGCGTATTTCATTTTAACTAAGATATAGCAAGGCATTGCTTTGCGTTGAACAAGCACTTTTTTACCATTTTTCTCTTCAACAACATCTTCCATAGGAATAACGACATCAAAGATACGGTCTTGAAGATTAAACTTTTCAATAACTGTTTCAAGGTTTTCTTTTGCAACATTTTCATAACCTGAGAATGTGTGAAGAACATACCATTTAGCAGCCAAATCATCACTATAAGCCACTTCCTCACCAGTTAAAGCATTAGTTTTCTTGATTTTAAGTCTTTCAGGAATAACCTCTTTTTCTTCAACTTCATTTTCTGTATTTTCAACTTGACCATTTACGATTTGATCTAATAATTCTTTTTCTTCCATAATATACCTCTTTTTACTTGAATGGAATGAATGGTTTGCCCATCAAAGCACTTGAAAGGAAACCAAACAATAAGTCAAGACATAACAATACAACTGCAAAAATAAGAACAACTGTGATAACAACGCCTGTCTTTTTAACAACTTCTGGGAATTTAGGCCAAACAACTTTTTTAAGTTCACTAACAGTTTCCTTGCTACGGCGTTTTAAACCTTTCTTTTCCTTTTTGTCCTTGTTGTCTTTTTTAGATTTTTTCTTGTCATCTTCTTTTTTATTGTTCTTCTTGTCTACAATAGGCTTTTCTTTTTTGGAAGCAGTATGAGTTTTTACCTCTTCCATATTAGCCTCTTCCTTAACTTCTTCAACAACCATTTCGTCAGCGTTTAAATCAGCATTAACCTCTTCTATAACGATTTCTTCTTCTGGTGTGATAGCTTCAACTTCTTCATTTGCAGAAAGTTTCACCTCTTCTTTTTCTACTGCAGAAATTTTAACAGGTGCTTTTTTGTCTTTCCTTTTAGTCATAGTTCCTCCGCTAAATTACTTTGTTTCTTTGTGAACAGTTCTCTTTCCACACTTTGGACAGAATTTTGTAATTTCAATTCTTTCAGAATTGTTGCTACTATTTTTGCTTGTAGCATAATTTCTTTCTTGACATTCAGTGCAAGCAAGTGTGATGTTTTTGCGTTTTGGTGCTGCCATAATTTATCTCCTAACAAAAAACTAACACCCCGAATGAAGTGTTAGCATGATTTTAACATAATAAACATAATTTGTCAAGGCTTTTTAATACCTTTATAAAAATATTTTTTATTTCCCCTCAATCCTTTCCGCTTTGATTTTTTTGGAAACTATGCTTTAACCATAGAAACTTCTTTATCTGAAATTGTCACATAAATGAGCATACAAGTTTCATCTTTATTGATTTTTTTTACAATACTGTCATAATCCGTTGGAAGATTATAATCAAGATCAAATTTTAAAGCATATGCAAGATAAGATCTTAAAAACTCTTCGGCATATAAATAAGCCTCTTCCATAACCTTACCTTCGGTTGTTATATCAATATCTGGGAAAAAAACTTTAACTTCGTCATCGGCATTATAGAAAACTGCAGGGTATAAAAATCTTTGCATTTTTTGAACTCCTATTATTTTGATTTTAGCATAAAAATTTCAAAATTCAAAATAATTTATGAATTTTTTATATTTTTTATTAAAATTTGTAAGAAATTTTGTTAAAAATCGTTTTCTAATCCCAGCTCTTCTATCTTTTTATTGTTTTTCATTAACCCACCAATTGAAGCACAACGCTTTATATTGTCGCCATAATAAAAGGCATGTGGTATTAAATCATCAAGTTCTACAACTCTTTTCGAAGTATCTTTGCTTCGAATAAAATCTTTCATATCTCTTCTTGGCGGCATAAAAAACCCAGGATGATAAATAATTCTACTAGTAAAGATTTGTGGTCTCAGTATACGGACATCTGCCAAGAAACTCTCTTCATATATTCTTAATTCATGTGGAATTCTGTCAAATAATTTTTGCGAATTCTTTAAAGACTTTTGTAATTTTTCTTGCAAAACTTTATTTCTGTCGCTAGCCGAACATACACCAAGCATTTGCTCAACAAGGTTAGTTTGTCGACAGATAGTATGAAATTGACAAAATCTGATAAAAGCTTCTTCTTTCAAGCCATCTTCGTTTTGAATTCTTCTTTCGATTCTACGCCAACTAAGAGCACTAAAATGTTTTAAAGTAGTCATAACATCATATAATTTTTGAGTCTTGTTTTTAACAACAGGCTTATTTTCTTTAAAAACCTCTTCCAAACGCTTTAAAGTATAAACATCTGCAGTTTGATTGGACAATTCTTCCAATAAATCCAAATACTTCATAAATCCCCCACAATTTAAAAAAAGGGGAAAATCCCCCTTTCGTGTTTAATAATTGAATTTATTATAAATCAAATTCAATCCCAATATTTTTTTCTTTATAATCTTTTGTGTCTTGAGCTTTAACAACTCCATTATACCCAAATTTCTTATATGCTTCCTTAGCAAGAACAACTGTAGGAAGTTTTGCTTCAATCTTTACCATATTTATGTCCTCCGTTTATGGCTGTATTATAGCACACTTTTGAGTATTTGTAAATACCTTTTTTAAAAATTTTTTAAAATATTTTCAAACTTATAAAATTAGAAATATAAAAAGGTTTTTTTGTTGATAAAACAGTCTATTTTCCCATAATTTTACATGAAAACTTCAAATTTTTTAAAGAAATTTCAAAAAAGGCTTGACAAATCCCCCCCCCGAGTATACTTGAATTGTGGACAACTTTTTTATCTAAATTTAGGAGGTAAAATATGGATAAAGACAAAATAACGACAGGATTATGTTTAGGCTTGTCTACAGCAATAATTGGCGGAATTTTTATTTTTGTAGGCATTAATTCTGCAATCAAAAAACAAGAAGCAAAAGCATACGAACAATCCTATGCGATTATCCAAGAATTAATTGATAAAAAAGAAACTATAACTGAAATTGATGACATTTTTGAATTTGTAGAAGCTGCTGACCAAATCAAAACAAAGGTTAATAAATTAATAAAGCCATACAACTCTCGTGCAAAAGAACATGTAGAAGAAAGATTGTTTGATGTTCAACAAGCTGCCGTTAATAAAATTCTGTATATCGCATTCGACAACACTCTTGAATCTTCAAACTTTTTAAAACTTGGGTCTTCAGGTGTTGAAAAATATGGAGATGGCTATTCATGGACTAAAACAGAAATAAAAGCCAAGGAAGGAAATAAAGACTATTATAGCGTTTATGAAAGCATTTCAGATAAAAAATTTTATCAAGCAGCAAGCAAGCCTGCAACTGCGTTTATAGCTCAAACTGGAACTCCAATAAGATTTGACACTCAAACAATAACAAGTGAAGGTGAGTTATATGGCCGTTATACAAATACTATGAGTTATAAGACCAACATTTACAACTTCCTGCCCGATTTTGTAGTGGACGACACTGAAACTATCTCACTCTCAAACGAAAATGAAACTTTAACTATTTCAACCACGTGCCCAATAGATCGAGGATCTCCAAACCTTCAACGCCAAACCTTTTCATTTACAATTGACGAAAATAATTGTTTGACCAACTATTTTGTGTCGAATTGTAGCAGAGATTGTTCATATACGTTTACAAACTTAGATGAAGATGAATTTAATCACTTAAAAGAAATTATGCTTGCAAAATATGATACAATTGAAGCATCAAATAGTCAACAACAATAAAAAACACGGAGATTTCCGTGTTTTTTGGTGCATTATGCACCTTTTTAGTCGTGCATCATCTAGTTCGAGGGTGAATTAATTATGGCTTGAGTTTCAAATACACCCCATTGAAAATCGTCGAACATCTGGTTCGTTACATGCGTTCAGGAAGTTCAATTCCCAAAACATTAAGCGCTTGAGCAAGTTCTTTCTTGACAAGTTTGAGAAGTAAAACATAACTTGCTTTTTTCTCTTTATCTTGTTCATTTAAAATATGGTGATTGTTATAGAAAGTTGAAAAAGCGGATGCCAAATCATAAGACGCCAAACAAAGAGCATTAAGTGAACGGTCTTGATAACAAATTTCATAAGCGTTCAAAAGCTTGAGTATTGCCATAACAATGTCATGTTCATCTTTGTCTTGAATTTGAATCTTTCCACCTTCAACGCCAACTTTGTTTAAAATTGAGTTAATACGAGCAACTGTGTATTGTATATATGGCCCAGTCTTACCTTCAAAAGCAAGGAATTTATCTAGATCAAAAACATAATCTTTGGCAATTGTATTTGAAAGGTCTCCAAACTTCATTGCACCTACACCTATTTTAAGTGCAAGGTCACGGCTAACTTCAACACCATTTGATTTAAGTTTTTCACTCGCCTTTTCAACAAGCATATTGATGATATCCTCTAGTTTAATTGTATCACCACTGCGCGTTTTGAAAGGTTTACCATCAGCACCATTCATTGTGCCATAGCCTATATGAGTAAGAGATTGTCCTTCTGGTGAAATGCCAGAAAGTTTGCAACAACGGAAAACTTGAGTGAAATGTTGTGATTGACGATTATCAACAATATATTGAATTTCATCAACATTGTTATGATTCTCATTACGCATCAAAATTGTTGCAATATCAGTTGTCGCATAAAGGTCTGCACCATTATGTTTTTTTAGTATTGCAGGTGGCATTGGATTTTTATAGCGTTGTGGCTCATCTGGGGTCTTTTTAGGAAGCGGGATATGTTCCCCCTCTCTGGCTACATCAACAATTAAAGCCCCTTCGCTTTCACGAGTCAAACCTTTTTCAACAAAAAGATTAACTGCCCTGTCAATATATTCACTTGCATCGCTTTCGCCATACCAAAGATCAAAAGTTGCTCCTAACTCACCATAATGTTGTTTAATTTTTGAAACTGAAACTTCACGAATTTTCTTGTAAATTGTAAAATATGGCTCTTCTTTCTTTTGAATTTTTAATGTAACTTCTTCGGCTTGTGCTAAAAACTCTTTATCTTCGTTCTTTCTTGCACTTGCTTTTGGATAGGCTTCATTAAGCATATCTAAAGTAATTTCTGGCTCTTTTCCTTTCCCAGTAAAATAATAGTCCAAAACTCCATCTTCTTTAAGTTGAAGTTCAGTAAGTCCCATTTGTAAGCCCCAATCACCAAGATGAACATCTGAAATTACCTCATCCCCAAAAATGCGATAAAGACGCTTTAAACCTTCACCAATAATAGGGCTACGCAAATGCCCCATATGTAATGCCTTTGCAACATTCGCACCACCATAATCCATAATGATTTTTTTAGTATTTTGATGCTTTTCAAGCCCACCAAGCTCTGTAACTAAACATTCATTAGCCACCTTCTCGAGTGCTTTTTGTGAAAGTTTTATATTGATAAACGCAGGTTTAACAGCCTCAACAGTTATAATTTCGTTTACTTCAATATTGTTGACAATTGTTTCTGCTATTTCAAGTGGATTTTTGCCAACTTTTTTAGCAAGTGCAAAAGCGTTATTGCATTGATAATCACAAATTTCGGGCAGATTAGAAAAAGATACCTTCATTTCAGCATCTTGAATCCCTGCCTTTTTACACGCCTCATTCAATAAAATTTCAATTTCTTCTTTAATCATTTTTTCTCCACTTCATCGTGAATTAAATCCCGAACTTCATTTATACTTTTATTTATATTTTTTGTATCAAAGCAATATGTTTTTCCATTTAAACTTTCAAATGGTTGCAAGTTTTTTAAATTGTCATCTATAAAAATACTATCTTCGGCTTTAATACCCCACTTATTTAAAGCATACTTATAAAAATTTATATCTGGTTTTCTTAATCCAGCATTACAGGAAAATACACAATCATTAAATTTTTCAAAATTTAATATTAAAGATAAAGCTTCAACAACTTCTTTACACATATTTGAAAGAATGTAAACATTAAAACCTTCTTTAATCAATTTATCTACAAATTCTATAGTTTCTTGATAAAGAAAATTATGCTGTTCCTTTAAAGCACTATTAAACAAAACCTCAACGATTTCATCAGGTTCATCCGCAACTTTTAAGACTTCTTGTAAAACCTCGTCTTTTGTAACAAATCCTTTATCCCATTCCTTAAAAATTTGTAATGGTAAATACTTTGCAACAAAGTCACAAAGTCCAATCCCTTCATAGTTTTTTGAATTTTTTTGCTTCAAATCTGTTGCCAGGATATCATTTATCGGCGTATTCTTTATTCCTCGAATAACTCCGTCTAAATCAAAAATCACATTCTCTATTTTCATTGATTACCCCACTAATTCAAACTTCGTCGTGCTTCCAATGCCCGCTCTAATGTCACTTCGTCTGCATATTCAATATCAGAGCCCATTGCAACACCTTGGGCAAGGCGTGTCACCTTAACGCCAAGCGGTTTGAGTATTTTTGCAATATACATCGCTGTTGCATCGCCTTCAACATCTGGATTTGTTGCCATAATCACCTCTTCAACGCCATCTTCGTTTATTCTTGCCAAAAGTTCTCGAATTTTAATGTCTTCTGGGCCACGATTTTCAAGCGGGCTTATTGTGCCAAACAATACATGATAAACTCCGTTATAACTTTTTACGCGTTCCATTGAGATGATGTCCTTTGGGTCTTTAACAACACATATAATTTTTCGATTGCGATGTTTACAGATTGGACAAACCTTTTCATTAGTGAAATTGCCACAAACTTCACAAAAGCCAACATTTTCTTTTACATCTTTTATTGCGTCAACAAAAGCATCGGCACGAGATTTGCTACCCTCAATGATTGAGTAGGCATATCTTTGTGCCGTTTTATAGCCAACGCCTGGAAGAGTGCGAAACTGCTCTATAAGTCGTTCTATGGATTTTTCTTGCATTACATCATACCTGGCATGCCTGGCATTGCATCTTTTTCTGCCCTGGCAATTTGAGAAATACAGTCATTAACTGCACTTGCAACTAAATCTTCAAGCATTTCAACATCATCTGGGTCAACAACTTCATGCTTGATTTTGATTGATTTCAATGTTTTATTGCCAAGCATTGTAATTTCAACCATTCCGCCACCAACTGATGACTTGAACTCTGTATTATCAAGTTCTTCCTTTTTTCTTGCTATATCTTCCTGCATTTTTTGTGCTTGGCGCATAAGTGCTTGCATATTGCCTCCGCCAAATCCGCCTCCAAATCCATATGCCATAATCTTTCTCCTTTTATTCTCTCAACTTTTCTTTGAAAAGAAAAGTTGCAAAAGAAACTTTTTTACTATTACGAATTTGATTTTCTTCAAAAATAAAATTCGCAAGAGAATAACCTATTTTACTATCGACCACATTTCTGCATCATATAGTGAATCATCTCGTCTTAAATCATATTTACGCAACGTCCCTTCATACTGCATACCAACTTTTTTCATAACGCCAACACTTGCTTTATTCTCTACATCTGCAAATGCTTCAATTCTTTCAAAACCAATATTTTGCAAGTGGTCTATTACAGTCTTTACAGCCTCACTCATATAACCATGCTGTCTATATCTCGCATCCAAAAACCAAACTAAATCTGCCATGCGTCTATCATCATCTTGCTTGTAAACACTAATTCTACCAATCATTTTGTTATTGTCTTTTGTTGCAACAGCCCAGTCATAAAAATCTTTATCTTTATATTTTTTATTTAGTTTATTTGTAATGTAAGCAACTGCCATTTCTGGTCCTGTATATTCTGGAATTCCAGAAAGATAATTCATAACATCTTTATCAATTAATATTTCGTATAAAGCTTGAGCATCTAACACAACAATTGGTCTTAAAATTAGTCTTTCAGTTTCGATATTAATTGTTCCTGTGTGATTCATTATTTTTTTTACTCCTTTATAGTCAAGTAATCCCCAACAAGTTTTTGTAACTTTTGTATATCTTCCTCTTGCGGAGTCAACTTATGCTCAATTATTTCAACCTTCAAACTTAAATCTAAGCCCTGCCAACGAAGTGCATTTTCTATCTCTCGCCTACCGTCCGCAAGTAAATTTGCAAGCATACCATCACCCGCTTTAACAATCAAATTTTGTCCGTCAAGTGCAACATCGGTTATATCTCCACAAGCAACATGAAGTGCAACTTGATGATGTTCCTTTAAAAACAAAACAACTTTGCCCCAAACCGTTTTTGGAGTTAAAGTGCCAGCGTTAACTGTCGACTTTAGTTTTTTTTTGCGTTTTCAACGCTGTCACCAAGCATGGCTGAAAGCGAAAGTGTTTCCAAAAGCAGTCTTGGACTTAAAGTATAGCGAAGTTCATTCTCAGCACCTGCAAACACTTGCATGAATGATAAAAGTTTTTTCTCTTCAAGTTTGCTTGCTTGAACTTTATACTTTTCAAACACCTCTTCTGGAAGATTTAAAATCTCGTTTGGTCTTTCACAAGATGATACAACAAGAAGGTTTCTTGCGTGCTTACTAAGTTCTCTTACAAAAACACTCAAATTCTTGCCAGTCTTGTCAAGTTCATCAACAAAACTTAAAACTCCGCCGATGTCTTTGTCTGCCATCAGGTCATAAAATCTTAACAAGAGGTCATAGTCAGTAGTGCCAAGCACTTTCAAAACATTATCTTTTGTCACAATGTTTTCAGAATAAGAAATAACACAGTCGGCAATTGAAAGTGTATCACGAACACTCCCTTCGCCTGCCGAAGCAATTAAACGCAGGGCATCCTCTTCATACTTTACACCCTCTTCACTAAAAATCTTTGCAAGAAGTTTAGTTAGTTCAACAACGCTGACAAGCCTGAAGTCAAACCTTACACATCTAGAAAGAATTGTTGCTGGAAGTTTATGAACTTCAGTAGTTGCAAGTATAAAAATTACATGTGCTGGAGGTTCTTCCAAAGTTTTAAGTAAAGCATTAAATGCGGAATCGGTAAGCATATGCACTTCATCAATAATATAAACTTTATACTTTGCACCAACCGGCATAAATTTTACTTTTTCTCGAATTTCACGCACATCATCAACACGGTTGTTTGAAGCAGCATCAATTTCAATAATGTTGATATCGCTTTCACCATCAAGTCGCTTGCAAACTTCGCATTCTCCACAAGGTGAGCCGTTATGATTGTTCTCACAATTAACCGCCTTTGCAAAGATACGGGCAATTGAAGTTTTGCCTATCCCGCGTGAGCCTGTAAAAAGATAGGCATGACCAAGTTTCCCAGAAGCCACTTGATTTGCAAGTGCTTTGGTTATATGTTCTTGTCCAATAACATCTTCAAAATTTTTAGGTCTATATTTTCTATATAATGCCTGATGTTCCATTTTTTCTCCTGTTTTTATTTTAACGAAAGTTTTGTCTGGGAGTTTACTCACAAGCAAAACTGATGTTTATTCAAACATGATGACAAAAACTTTGTTTTTGATACAAAATTTTTAATTTTGTATTATTTCAATTTTATTGAAATTATCATCATAGTTTATTTTAACATAACTTTATATTTAAAGCAAGTTGTTTTTAAGAAAGATTGATCAAACTTGCAAAACCACCTGCATCTAAACATGCACCACCAACTAATATTCCATTTATTTCCTTTGCACGCATTATATTTTGTACATTTTTATTTGTTATACTTCCGCCATACAAAACTTGCGTTTCTTTGCCTGCTTTTGGGGAAAAATCATCACTCAAAACTTTGCGGATTGCTTTAACTGCATATTCAATTTCCTTAATTGTTGCACTCTTGCCACTTCCAATCGCCCAAATAGGCTCATAAGCAATCGTTACTCTTTCAAGTTCATTTTCATAAAGCCCTTTCAAAGCCTCTTCAAGTTGGTTTTTTATAGTTTCTAAAGTTTTTAAAGTATTCTTTTCTGTCAAACTCTCACCAACGCAAAGAATAACATTTAAGCGGTTTTTTAAAGCAATTTTAATCTTTTTATTGATAATTTTGCTGTTTTCTTTAAATTTTGTGCGTCTTTCACTATGTCCAACAATAACAGACTGAACACCTGCCGACACCAACATTTTACCATTGATTTCACCAGTGAATTTACCTTCTTCTTCATCAGAAAGGTTTTGTGCTCCTAATTTAATATTGCTATCACTCAAAAAATATCTGCCAACTGCCAAAGAGGTATAAGGCAAACAAAGTGTTATTTCTGCCTTATTTTGGTCAACTTTTGAAAGAAACTCTATCATGTATTCTTTAGTGTCTTCTACTGTTCCATTCATTTTGAAATTTGCAATAATCTGTTTCATATTATCTTCTCCATTTTATCTCTTCTTTATTTTTAAAGAAAAGGCAACCAAACGTTGCACGACTTTCTATTGAGTAAATTTAAAACTCAAAATAGTATTTAATTCTCTCTTATTTATTTTATCTTCTCTTGTATAACTTCAACACAATTTAAACTGCCCTCTTCAATAAATTTTAAAGTTGCTCCGCCACCAGTTGAAAGAAAATTGATTTTCCCTGCAAGCCCACTATTTTTAACAGCACTAACACTATCTCCTCCACCAACAATTGAAAAAGCTTTACTTTCTGCTATCGCTTTAGCTATTTTAAAAGTTCCTTCTTTAAATCTTTCATCTTCATACTTGCCTAAAGGACCATTCCATAAAATCTGTCCAGCCATTGCAATCTCTTCACTATATAACTTGACTGTTTTTGGTCCAATATCATAACCCACCATATCGTCAATCATGAAATCTACAATTTCTTTCTTCTCTTTTTTATCGCTCATACGAACTGCAACATGGTCAACAGGAAGAAGTAGTTTTTTATTTTTACTCTTAGCATAATCTAACACTTCTTTTGCAGTCATAATTGATTCAACACTGGTTAAACTTGAGGCAACTGCTGTTCCACTTGCAACAAGGAAAGTGTAAGCCATTGCTCCACCAAGCAAAACTGTATCTGCAACATCAAGAAGTTTTTTAAGCATTTTAATTTTATCTTTAACCTTTGCCCCTCCAATAATTGCAACAAAAGGACGGTTTGGGCTTTCAAGACATTGTGTTAAATGAGTTATCTCCTTTTCCATCAAAAGACCGATTGCATTTGGCAACAATCTTGCAAGAGCATAAATTGAAGCATGTTTTCTATGTGAAACACCAAATGCATCATTAACAAAGATATCTCCAAGTTTTGCAATTTTTCTTGCAAAACTCATGTCGCACTTTTCTTCTTCCTCATAAAATCGAACATTTTCAAGAAGAAGAATATCCCCATCATTCATTGCTTTTACTCTGCCTTCGGCTTCAGGACCTATAACATGATTTGAAAAATAAACTTTATTTGGAAATGACTTCATAAGATATAAAGCAATTGGCCAAAGTGATTTTCTAATGTCAAATCCTTCAGGTCTGCCAAGGTGAGATAAAAGCACAACCTTTGCACCTTGCTCTGAAAGATACTTAATTGTTGGTTTAGCTTCGTTAACTCTTGTATAATCCAAAATTCTGCCATTATCGTCTACTGGCACATTAAAATCAACTCTAACTAAAACAACTTTCCCTTTAAGACCAACCAAATCTTTAACCGTTCTTTTCATAACTCCTCCTATTTACATTAAGTTTACTACAAAACTTATTTTTCTCAAAATCTTTTTGGCGTACTGTTGCACTTTTAAAATTAATTTTACTTTAATATATCTTTCAGAATTTGTAAACTTTTGTCTATGCTTTCGCTTGTAGCAAGTTGAAGCCTTTTTTCGGCTGCCCCCTCAATTCCATACACATACCATAAAAAATGTTTGCGTAAATACATCGTTAACCACTTTTCTTCATAATGCTGACGCAAAATCTCAACATGACGCCTAACAACTTCAAACTTGTCTTTTGGGAGTGGATTGTTTTTAAGTTCGTCAAAAATCCAAGGTCGTCCACATGCTCCTCGACCGATCATTACAGAGTCTACACCTGTCGCTTTCATATTATCAAAACTTGTCTTGTCAACGACATCACCATTGCCTATAACTGGTATCTTTACACTTGCCTTCAATTTTGCAATCGCCTCATAATCTGCTCTGCCACTATATCCCATGGCTGTTGTTCTAGCATGAAGGGTGATAAAATCTGCCCCACTCTCCTCACACATTCTGCCAAACTCCCTTGAAATATCATTATCAAAGCCAAGCCTGAATTTAACACCCAATGGTTTATCTGTCGCCTTTGCACATGAAGAAATTATCTTGCTTGCAAGAGGTAAATTTTTCATTAAAGCACTTCCCTCTCCATTCTTAACAATTTTAGGGGCAGGACAGCCCATATTAATATCAAAAACATCATAATCTTTCAACAATTCAAGAGAAAGTGAAGACGCCATTATTTCTGGCTCATGCCCAAAAATTTGTGCAATCTTTTCCTTCTCTTCCTTTGCACAAATAGTCATAAACTCTGTTTTTTTAGGATTATGCATCATTGCCCTACAAGATAACATTTCACTCCAAGTAGCATCAGCACCATACTTTGAAGCCAACGCTCTAAATCCAACATCACTAACTCCCGCCATTGGTGCAAGAACTATATAATCCTTTAAATTTAATTGATTTTTTAACACAAAACTATTTTAGCAAATTTCTAAATAAAAACAAAACTAATTAACACAATGTTTAAAATTTTTATATGCCTTAAATTTAGTTGCTTTTTGAGGTTTTGTCATATAAAAACGCCGAGTGATGGGATTAACTCGCCTAACACTTGGCATATCTTTTACATAAAATTTACCAAAACCTCGAAGTTCGATAACTTCTCCCTTTTTTAAGGCATCAATAAGTAAATTTTTAAACTCAATAAAAACTTTATCAATTATAGCCAAATCAATCTTGCTCTTTTTGGAAATTATCTCAAACATCTCACTCTTTTTCATCTCCCTGCTCCTCTACTTTGTTTTTGCCGAAAAATCTTAAAAACAAACCTCGAAGCACAGGAAAAGCAAAAATAAAATAACTAACTCCGCCAATCAAGACACCCAAAATCATAATCCATAAATGCGATAAACTTGCAGTTGCAAAAAGTTTAACTAATAAAAACATAATTATTGACGCAAGAAGAGGTGTCAAAATATAAAAAGCTGGAATTTTAACAAGCCCACCAAGTTTGAATAACACCATTATGCAAACTATCACAGCTAAAACTATATTTGAAATTGGAATAGCAAATATGTTTATTGTACTTGTACCTGCCAAGGTATAAACTAAAATAATTTTAGCAAGCCCCCCAATAGCCGAAGCTATAAAGGAATAAATAAAAAATCCTCTTGCATGCAAAATTGAAAGTAAAAACTGCATTATCGCAGTTAAAATTATACTTACACCTCCAAGCATAGTAAGCTCAATTGCCTGAGGAAGTAATAAGCCTATAGTATTTGGGTAAATTGTTAAATATAGATCGCGACTTATAGCAACTATTCCAAAAGTTAAAGGTAAAACAACAGCCCACATAGCAATAAAAGAATTTTTAATTATCTCTTTCTGTCCTTCATAATCTCTCTTTGAAGAAAGGTAAGAAATTTTTGGAAGAAGCGTCATTGCAAGGGCAAGAGAAATAATCAAAGGAAAATTTAAAATTGCTCCCACAACTCCTGTTTGAAGACCAAATAGAGAGGTTGAAAGTTCTTTAGAAAAACCAGCTTTCATAAGCCTAGAAACAATAACCAAACTATCAAAAGCATGTGTGAATGGAATAACTGCACCACTCAAAGATAGAGGTACGATTGCTCCTATCAAAACAGGGAAATTCCCCTTTTGAACAGGAGTGTCAAACTTAATTCTTTTAAGTGTCACAATGCCAAGATATATAAACGCTAAAAGTTCACTTAAAGTAATCCCTAAAAAACCACCAAATACACCGCTTGCCACACTTCGCTTTGCAAACATATATGCAAGAGCCAAACCTAAAACAAGTTTAAAAACCTGCTCTATAATTTGACTAACTGCTGTTGGAACCATATTTTCATACCCTTGAATTATACCTCGCAATACACCAATAAAAGCCCCAATAGGAATTAGGACAAGAAAAAGTTTGTAAGATAAAGCCCCCTCACTAACGCCTTGGACATGAGCAATATTGCCTGCAAATACAAAAAAAGAAAGACCTATCAAAAGAGCAATTGAAGTTGTCAAAATAATTGAAAGTCTGAAATAATCACCAATTTTGTTGCCTTCTCCTCTTGCCCGTGCCGAAGAAACAAGTTGAGAAAGACTGTTCGTGACACCCCCAGTCACAAAAACTAAAGCTAAGGAATATAAAGACATAACCATTTGAAAAACGCCAATTCCCTGAATCCCGAGAATTGAAGTTAATGGCAATCTAAACAATGCACCAAAGAACTTGCAGACAAAACCGCTTATAATTAAAGCGATAGCACCACGCCCAAAACCTTTACACATAGAAATAATTTGCGATAAAAGGACAAAAATATTCGAAAATTTTCAAAAAGGGTATTTACAAATGCAAAAAACTATGCTATAATGTGGATGAAAAATCAAACTAGAGGTGTAAATATGGTAATTTTTAACAAACCTTATAATGAAAAATTAGTAAGCACTCACACAGATATCAACCCTGCATCAAGAAGATATAAAGCAAATAATATTCAAGCTCTTCGTGCGATGTATGAGATTTCTAAAAACCATGGCAATATTGACAGCGAAGACTTTGACCCAGATATTAGAGATCTTTTATCAAGAGATAAATTTGCTTATAATAAAGGTGCTAACACAGTTGCTCTTGCAAAAAACCTCAAAAAACTTATCAAAGTTTGGCCTGCTATCGAAAAAGAGCCTAGACTTGGTGCGAAAGTTGCAGGTATGTTAGGTGCTTTCCATACTGCTTGGGACGAATATGTTGATGCTATTGATGTATATGCCGATAATGAAGAATATCCTGTTTATATGGATGTTAATCAATACCTTGAAACATTACTAAGCAAGGTTGATGAAAATGGCAATATAAACCCAGATATATATAAAACACAGGACGAGTACTATTCACTTGCTACCGACTGGAGAGCGGAAATCAATGTCCAATATCAAAAATATCTTGAACGAAAAAATCAAACTAATCAAGAAGGAGAATAAAAAATCGCTAATTAATTAGCGATTTTTTTATTCTCCTATTTCTCGTTCACCAGTTCCATTTATTGTTGGTGGTGGCCCTACTGAAACTTGGCGTTCGTATACAGTTTTAGTTTTAACAACATTGCTGTTATGACTTCTTTCACCCAAGCCCTTATTTCCTATTCTTTCAAAAAAACTGTCCATTTCGTCATCATTGTTATCTTCCTCACTAGGCTGCTCTTTCGTTAATGGCTTAAAAACATCTAGTTTAGGTAGAGTTTTGTCTGCTGGTTTTGGAGTTTCACCTTCAAACTTGTTGAAAGGTTTGGCCTCCTCAATTTTTGGAGCCTTACTGCTTCCTCCTGACGATTTTTTCTTGCCGTCATCTTTTTTCTCTTCTTTGTCCTTTTTCTTATCTTTCTTTTTGTCCTTCTTGTCTCCACCACCTTTTTTATCTGCCTTAGCCTTTCCTGCAGATTTATCGCCAGCTTTAGATGTTTTTGCTTCAGATTTGACTGGAGCTTTTTTATCTACCCTTTTGACTATAGGCCTATTCATTTGCTTAGTTCTTATCTCTTCAACCTTCTTGATTGGCGTGCTAAATTCGGCTTTAATAGTTTTAACTTCTTCCTTAGTTTTAACAAAAACCTTTTCCTTTCCACCATACATTTCAATGCTGTCGTCCAAGATTTTTCTTAAAGATAAATATTTCTTTTTCTTATTTGGGCCATCTAAACCTTCAATTTTAACTCTTCGATTATATTCCTCTATAACTTTCTTACCAATTTCCCCCTCACTTTCAAGCAAGGTTGAAATTCGTAACACATAAATTTGGCTTGATAGATCCACGATGTCTTCAAGTGCTGACCAATAATCTATTCGACCTTGAATTTGCATAACTAAGTTGATAAATCTGCCTTCTTCAATAGTCGAGAAACTTTCTTGCACATTAAAAACTCTTCTTGCTTTATCTTGGAAATCGTCACTTTTAGGCTGAGTGATTTTTGCAATAAAGGTTTTTAAAGTTTGTACATCTCTATAACCATCAACCTTTTCAACCAAGTATAAATATGCTGTTTGGCTTTCTTCGGCCTCTTCAACTTCAATGTAAAAATATAGATCCTTGCCTGAAACATGAGAAAATGCTTCAACAAGATTGTAACCGTTTTGTATCAATTCCTTAGGAAGAAGTGCAAGATCGCGTCTTATCTTTTCACTAATAATATACTCACCATTATCATTGATTTCACCAACTAATCTATTGTAAGCCTCAAATTCTTTAATACAAGTTTTATAATAATCAATTTCTTCTGGTGAAGTTAAAATTTCATTGCTATCAAATACCCTGCAAGTAGTTTGAGGAGTATTAATTCCAAATGCAATATTATTACTTTCCTTCTTTGGCATAAAAACCTCTCTTTGTTTTATTTTACTATATTTGAAAGAGAATATCAAGGACTTTTTATTTTAATTTTGTTCTTTCCACATTTTTCTTTTACAGAAAAATCAAATTTTACTCGATATAAAAAACATTCTAAATCTTTATATAAAAGACTTTGAATGTTTAATTTACTCACCCACGATATTCACATTGATTTTGGCGGTTATTTCTGGATAAATACGAACAACAACTTGATATGAACCTAACGCTTTAATAGGCTCTTTAATTTCTATTTTTTTCTTATCTATCTTAAAGCCTTGTTTTTCTAATCCTTCTGCAACTTCCTTGTTTGAAACCGAACCAAAGGTTTTTCCGTTTTCGCCACACTTAATTGAAAGAACTACAGTTTTACCTTCCAACTTTTTAGCAAGCTCTCTTGCCTCAGCAATTTCTATTGCTTTATGGAAAGCTTGAGCTGATTGATTATTTTTATTCTCGTTCATTGCACTATTATCTGCAAGTTTAGCCGCACCTGTTTTGAGCAAAAAGTTTTTTGCATAACCATCACTAACTTCCTTTATTTCCCCTTTTTTGCCTGTACCTTTAACATCTTTTAATAAAACAACTTTCATAACATCTCCTTTGATATTATTTTAATTGATATTGTTTGTTTTGTCAATCTTTTGGCTATAATTTTGATTAAGGAGAAAGGTAAATGGATATTCGATGCAGAAAAACAAAATGTATTCATAATGATAGATACACATGCAAAGCCAGAAAGATAAGTATAAATAGAGCTGTTGTTTGCGGTAGTTATGAGCGTGGAGCAAAAAAACCAGAGATTGACAGCACCAAGCATTTATTTGAAAAGCCACCAGTTTATGCACCTCAGCGTGACAGCAAAACGGCTGAGATAGTTTGTCGAGCCAATTGTTTATTCAACAAAAACGGAATGTGTGTTTCAAACGGAATAACAGTCAATTCAATAAGCGAAAAGCCATATTGTGTCAGCTATCTCGAAAAGTAGGCACTAAATGTGCCACAATAAAACCAAATGCTTGACCGACTTAATGTCCAACCATATCATAAATTCTAACCTGCAAAAAATCTGCCATTTTTATTAATGTTATGGCTCGATAATTTCTTTTACAAGCCTTAAGTATTGAGATTATGGTATTTTGTGACAAACCTGACATTTTTGAAACTTGTTTTTTTGTCAATCCATCTTTTTGCATTTTATTTCTAAATAAATTTGCAATATTTTCATGCATTTGCATAACTCCTCCTTTTAATAAAAATTTATAATAACATGCAAATTAAAAAGTTTTAGGACTACAAATTATTCTTTTTTAAGAAATCAACACAAAAAAGCCAGATTTTAACTATGATTAGTTAAAATCTGGCTTTTTTAGATTTCTTTTGTTTCTTTTCTTTAAAAGAAAAGAAAGATAAAAAGAAAATAAAATATTATGCGTTGGCAAGCTTTTCGGCTCTGTCGGCAAGCTCTAACGCTTCAATAAAGAGATCAATGTTGCCATTTAAAACTCCCTCAATGTCGTAAGATGAAACATTAACACGGTGGTCTGTCACACGACCTTGTGGATAATTGTAAGTGCGAACTCGCTCACTGCGGTCACCCGTTCCCACTTGATCTTTTCGCGTTTGCTTGTACTCGTTGTCGCGTTCGGTTTTGTATAAATCGTATAACTTAGAACGAAGAATACTCATTGCTCGCTCTTTGTTTTTTATTTGAGAACGCTCGTCTTGGCAATTTACAACAATGCCAGTAGGAATGTGTGTTATTCTTATAGCAGATTCTGTTTTGTTGATGTGTTGCCCACCTGCTCCAGATGCTCTATAGGTATCTATGCGAAGATCGCCTTCGTTTATCTCTACATCAACATCTTCTACCTCTGGCAAAACTGCCACAGTTGAAGTTGAGGTATGTATACGACCTTGCGATTCTGTTTCGGGAACGCGTTGAACTCTATGCACACCACTTTCGTATTTAAGTTTACTATATGCTCCCTTACCTTTAACCATAAAAGTAATTTCTTTTATGCCTCCAAGTTCGGTTTCGTTTACATCCATAATTTCAACTTTCCAGCGGTTTTTCTCGGCGTAATATGTGTACATTCTTGTCAAAACACTGCAAAAAAGTGCAGACTCCTCACCGCCTGCAGCAGAACGAATTTCGATAATAACATTATTATCATCATTTTCATCCTTAGGAAGCAGGAGTATTTTAACTTCTTCTATCTCATTTTCTATCTGAGTCTTTAAACCGCCAATTTCTTCATAAAACATATTGCGAAGTTCAGAATCGGTTTCTTTTTCGTAGTCGGCTTGACAAGATTCATAGTCACTAACCAATTTTTGAAGTTTATCATGAGCATAGGCTATATCTTCTAGCCTTGCTCTTTCCTTACTTAATTTTTTATACTCTTTGTTATCCGACAAAATTTCAGGCTTCAAAACAAGGTCTGTGAGTTCGTCAAACCTTGCTTTCATCCTGCCAGTTTTCTCTAAAATATCATGTCCCAATTTTTCCATATATTATCCTTTCTCTCTTTTCGTAATCTTTTAAAACCTTTGTTTCACCAAAGCCATTTTCTTTCATAATCTTTCGCACGCTAGATCCTTGCTTTGAACCGATTTCAAACATCAATATACCATTTTTATTTAATCTTCTACAAGCATCTTGTGTTATCTTGCGATAAAAATCAAGCCCATCTTCGCCACCATCTAGTGCAAGCCGAGGATCATATTTTTTTACCTCTTCGTCAAGTTTTTCTATCTCTTTGCTTTCAATGTAAGGTGGATTTGAAATTATTATATCAAACTTACGAGATTTTTTCAAGCCTTTAAACAAATCACTTTCAACAAAATCTATCTTTACATTATGTTTTTTGGCATTATTCATTGCAACTATCAACGCCGACTTAGAAATATCTATTGCTGTCACCCTAGCATTGGTATTTTTTGCGATTGAAACCCCAATCGCTCCACTACCTGTACAAAGGTCACAAACATCCTTAAATTTATTACTGACAATAATCTTGATAGCCTCTTCAACCAATTGCTCGGTTTCCACTCTTGGAGATAAAACTTTTTTGTTAATATCAAATCTAAGCCCATAAAAATCTACAAATCCAAATATGTTTGAAAGTGGTTCACCTTTGGCACGCCTCTCAGTTGCAGACATTATTTCACGATATTGCTTGTTCGTTATAGAATGTATAAGTTTAATTTCTGCACGATTTTTATTTAAAACAGTAGCAATAATCCAGTCAACATCGCTTTTTTCATAACGCTCTTTACTTTCAAGTTTGGTTTGCATTTCTGTATAGACAGCAGAAAGAGCTATCATGCCATCTTCACTGACTGATAATTTTTCGCCTTTTGAAATTTCGCTTTCAAGTCCTGCCACTTTAGCAATTTCCTCCTGAGTAATATTGGGTTTTATGCTAATAAACCATGAAGTTATTATACAAATGCGTGAAAGTTTGGGATATTTTTCTAAAAAAAACAGAAATTCATAACAAAATCCCATACTTAACACAACAATTGCAAGATTTACAAGCAGATTTGCCCACCAATTTATGTTTATTGCAACCAATGATACCATAAAAATGCTAAACAATAAAGTAAAAACAAAGAAATTTAAAAAATTTAGTGGTCTATGCCAATTAAATTTAATATTTTCCACCTCTTTTTGCTTTGTTATATTAAAATTTCGTGCACACGCACCATTAAACTTATAAAAATATTGCATAGAAGGAAGAAATCTTAATACAAGTAAAATCAAATAGAATAAAAATACTTTAAATAAGGCTATAATAAAGGCCCTTAATCTAAAATTTAAAGAATTCCCCAACACGACAAAAGATAATTTTGCAGGGAATACACCTAAAACAAGATAACAAATCAAAAAACTCAAGGCGATACTTATTAAAATAAAAAAATATCTTGCACTAATATAAAATTTTTGAGAAATTGTTTTAGAAAGTTTACTTTCCTCTAAATTGAGCATATTGTATGAAATATTAAAAGCAGAAAAAAGTGCTATTAAACCGCAAAAAAAGTATTGAATACCACGAAACATAATCCAATTAAAATATATTATTTTATTTTTAGTTTTGTCACTTACAACTTTTTTCCCGCCATCTAGCCCGATAACCGCCGTCGAAAGTGTCTTACCATTGAAGCAACTTATACCATTACTTGAAGGAAAATAATATTTCATACCAAAATTATTGACATATATTTTTATTATTTTCACTTTTCTTTTAAAGAAAAGTAAACAAAAGAAAAATAAAAATTCCCCTATTGACTCCTATATGTTTTTGTGTTAAAATAATTATGGAATAAGGAGGGAACTTATGTACGCAATTTTAAAACAAGGAAAAGCACACATATTGCACATTGTTAATACTGGCGTTAGATCTGCAATTAAAGATGGTAAGCCTATTTATTACAATTCAATTAAAACCTCATGCGGTTTTACTGGAGTTGATTATAATCTAAATAACAATATAAGCAGTTTAATTAAATACGAAACCTCTAATGTTTATATGCCAGACTACGAATTACCAATCAAGGAACGAATTTCACCTATTGAAATCTATTTCACTTTAAATATGCCAGAGCAAATACACTATGATAAAAAATGTCCTGAGTGTTTTAAAGAAAATTTTTAATTATAAATAAATAAAAAAATATCCAAAATTTTGGATATTTTTTTAGAAAGTGGCATTGCCACTTATACACCATATTTATTTTTAAATTTTTCAACATTACCACTGGCATCAACAACCTTCTTCTTACCTGTGAAGAATGGGTGGCATTTGTTGCAAATATCAATGCTCATTGTGTCACCTTTAGCGTTAGACTTTGTTTTGAAAGTGTTTCCGCAAGCACAAACAACGGTAATTTCATGATAATCTGGATGAATTTCCTTTTGCATAATCTTTCCCCTTTTATTTAAATTTTTAAATTAATCTCCAACATATGGAAGAAGAGCTACATTTCTTGCACGCTTGATAGCGGTAGTAAGTTCTCTTTGATGTTTAGCACAAACTCCAGTTTGGCGTCTTGGTAAAATCTTACCTCTTTCAGTGATGTACTTTTTGATTTTAGCAACATCTTTATAATCAATTTCCTTTTCGCCAGCAACACAGAAAGCACAAACTTTCTTTTTTGCAGGTTTACGGAATTTCTTTGAAGGCATTGCAGCAACTTGAGTTTTCTCTTCTTTAACTGCAACTTCCTTGATTTCTTCGCTCATGATTTTTCTCCTTTTAATGTTTTTCTCTTCTTTTCTTTCAAAGAAAAGAAGCAAAAGAAATCTATATTACTGCTTTTTAAATTTGCATTAAGTTAAACGCTTCGTTTTACCAATTCGCAAATTTTGCAAAGCATTAAATTTTTTACTTTTTTATAATTGATAGCAATTATAATTCACTTCCAATAATATAGTCGTGGGATATTTGGTACCTTGACCAAATAATCTATGTTTGTCAAATCAGGCTATAAGATAGCCGTGCAACATCTGGTTGCTAGAATGGAAGACTGTCGTCGTCATCAATAGGCTCAAGTTCACTTGTTTCCTTTTTAGCAGGCTTTGGAGTGGAAACTGGAGTGCTTTCTCCGTTGTCACTACTTCTTGAACCTAAAAATTCAACTTCGTCTGCAACAACTTCAGTTGTGTATCTCTTAGTGCCATCGCTTGCTTCATAACTAGAATTTTGAAGACGACCAACAACGGCACACTTAGATCCCTTCTTTAAAAACTTAGCACAGTTTTCACCTGCAGCTCTCCAAACAACAATGTTGAAGAAATCTGCTTCTCTCTCGCCGTCAGCATTTTGAAATCTTCTTTGAACAGCGATTGAAAATCTGCAAACTGCAACGCCACTGTTTGTAGTTGCGAGCTCAGGGTCTTTAGTCAAATTTCCTATTAAAATAACTTTATTCATAATTTCCTCCACGAATGCTCTAAAAACATTCTCTCTTGTATTTTTTTATCGTGCAACATTTGGTTGCCTTACTTTCTAACAATTTGAACGCGAACAACTGATTCGTTGATTGTCATAAGTTTTTTCAAACCGTCAACTTCATTTCCAGCGAGTTCAAAATTCATAAGAACATAAAAACCTTCGCTCTTGAAGTTAATGTCGTAAGCAAGTTTTTTCATGCCCCATTTATCAACGCCGCTAACAACTCCACCTTTAGATTCAACATAAGAAGAAAACTTTTTGATAATCTCCTCACGCTTTTCTTCGGTTTCGTCAGCAGAAATGATATAAAGAACTTCATACTTATTCATATCTGACCTCCTTTTTGGACTATTGGTTTTCTTATATCTCAAAGAAAACAAAAGAAGCAGTTTACTACTGCTCCTTTATATTAACATAATGAATATTTAATGTCAAGCATTATTTGATTTTAATTTATGGCTTTTTTATTCAACTTCTTCTAACAATTGATAAACTTCCATTTTAATATATCTAGCAATCTTAAATAATGCTCTAACATCAAAATTGAAATCTTGATTAAGAATTTTTAAATAAGTTTTGTAATTAATACCACAAATTTTACAAAATCTTGTTCGACTTAAACCATTATTTTTTATAAAATCCTCAAAAATTTCAGTTTTTATTCGTGTTTCTTTCATATTTTCCTCCTTTCAACTGGAGAATAACATAAAAACAGACACATAAATTTAAATCTGATTAACAATCAGAATATTTTTGCTTATTTTTTTGAGTAAGGCGTTTGGTAAGCCCAAGGGAATTGAATGCTCTCGGTGGTTTTTGTCCACTTTTCACCAATTTGAAAAGTGAATTTTAAATATATCCCCATGAGAGTTGCGACAAATCGCCAACGCAAGTGCAATTTCGCTTGGTCGCAAATAGCGAGAACTTGCAAAAAACCATAGAGCTTTACATAGCAAAGTTCTATGGTTTTTAAGCAAAATCAACTTTATTTTCCACAACAATTTTTATATTTCTTGCCACTTCCACAAGGACAAGGGTCATTTCTACCTATTTGTTTTTCAGTATTAACTATTGTTTGTTGTACATGAGGTTTTTTCTTTTTTGCTTGTTCGGCACGCTCTTCTGGCGTCAACTCCTTGCCCGTCATAACAACGGTATATTGAGGTTGAGGTGTCATTTGTTGAACTGGCTCTGGACGCTCAATTTGAGTGTTGAGTACGAATAAACAGGTCATATTTCTAATCTTGTCTATCATCTTCTCAAACAACTCTGCACCGTCCTTTTTATATGCAAGAACTGGATCTTGATTACCAAATCCACGGGCAAAAATTTCATTTTTCATAGTTTGCATGTCTTCGATATGACTCATCCAATTAACATCAACCATTTTGAGTAAGATAAATCTTTCTATATCACCAAAATTATAGCCATACTCGTTTGCCTCTGCAACGCGGTCTTCATATCTCTTCACTACTAACTGAGTTAATTTTTCAACAACATCATTTACATCACAGTCTTCAACAAAGTCCTCTGTGACAACATTGCTACCTTTTTCAAAAAATCCCTTTTCTAGATCTTGATTAATCTCACTCAAATCCCATTCAAAATAAGGCTTATCGTCATTCAAGTATTTATAGCAAATCTTTGAAACCTGCTCTGGAAACATATTTAAAATTTGCTCATGAACAGGCTCTCCATCAAGCACTTTATTGCGTTCTGCATATATAATTTCGCGTTGTTTGTTTAACACGTCATCATACTGAAGAACCATTTTTCTAATTCCAAAATTTTGAAGTTCAATTTTCTTTTGAGCACCTTCAATTCTTCGTGAAAGCACTTTAAGTTGAATTGGAGTTGAATCGTCAAGACGCAAGAAAGTTGCCATTCTTTTGAACCAATCTCCACCGAACCTACGAATTAAATCATCCTCAAAAGAAAGGAAAAACACACTTGAGCCTGGGTCACCTTGACGACCTGCACGACCACGCAATTGATTGTCTATACGACGACTTTCATGACGCTCTGTTCCAATGATATGAAGTCCACCAAGAGCTTTAACCTCTTCCTTTTCTTTATCTGTTTCTTCTTTAAACTTATTATATAGAGATGTATATTTTTCTCTTGCTTCATTAAGTTTATTGTCATCAACAGTGTTATAAGCGGTAGCATAGGAAATTTCTTCCTCTGTATAACCTAAATCTGTCATCTTCTTTTTAGCCATAAATTCTGGATTGCCACCAAGCAAGATATCTGTTCCACGACCTGCCATGTTAGTAGCAATTGTTATTGCATTCTTTCTACCAGCCTGAGCCACTATTTCACTTTCTTTTTCGTGGTTTTTAGCGTTCAAAACAACATGTTTTATTCCTGCATTTTTAAGTGCTTTTGAAACCAACTCACTCTTATCTATTGTTGTAGTTCCTACAAGAACAGGTTGTCCTTTTTCTTTACATTCCTTGATTTCTTCAATAATAGCATTAAGTTTTCCCTGTTCAGTCACATAAACAATATCTGCTTCATCAATTCGTTTTTTATCTCTATTAGATGGGATTGTGACAACATCAAGGTTATAAATAGATCTAAACTCGCCCTCTTCTGTCTTGGCTGTACCTGTCATTCCAGACAACTTCTTGTAAATTCTAAAGAAATTTTGAAAGGTTATTGTAGCCAAAGTTTGATTTTCGTCTTTGATTTGAACCCCCTCTTTGGCTTCTATTGCTTGATGCAATCCTGCACTAAATCGTCTACCTGGCATTATACGACCTGTAAACTCATCAACAATAACAACCTCACCTTCTTTTGTCACGATATAGTTATCATTTATGTGATAGGTAAAATTCGCTCTTAAAGCGTTATTGATATAGTGATTCAACTCTATATTTTCTATGTCTGAGAGATTGTTGAGATGGAAAAATCTTTCAGCCTTTTCAACACCACTTTCTGTAAGGTTGATTTGCTTGGTTTTTTCATCAATTTCTACATCTTGGTCTTTTTTAAGTGTTTTAGCAAACTTTTGTGCTGAAATATATCCATCACTTGACTTATTACCTCTTCCGCTTATGATAAGTGGCGTTCTAGCCTCATCAATCAAGATTGAATCTACTTCGTCGACAATGGCAAAGTTAAGTCCGCGTTGTACACGCATATTTTTATTAACAGCCATATTATCTCGTAGATAATCAAAACCAAGTTCGTTGTTTGTACAATAGGTTATATCTGCCTGATACGCCTTCTTTTTTTGTTGTTCGTTCATGTTGTTCAAAGTGACACCAACAGTAAGCCCTAAAAATTTATACACCTTACCCATCCACTCTGCGTCACGCTTTGCAAGATATTCATTTACTGTAACAACATGAACACCATTCCCAGAAAGAGCGTTTAAATATGCAGGAAGAGTTGCAACTAATGTTTTACCTTCACCTGTTGCCATTTCTGCAATACGACCTTGATGAAGAGCAATTCCACCTAAAATTTGGACATAAAAGTGACGCATATTCAAAACTCTCCAAGATGCCTCTCTTGCAACGGCAAAAGCCTCTGGCAAAATATCATTCAAAGTTTCACCAGCCTTTAGCCTATCTTTAAATTCCTGTGTGCAAGCAGTTAGTTGTTCATTTGTATATTCTTTATATTTATCCTCAAGAGCAACAACCTTGTCTGCTATTTTTTTAAGTTTTTTAACCTGAGTTTTATTTTCGCTAACAAAAAGCCCCATTTCAAAAGTCCTCCATTTTTATATTAGATTTTAACACAAAATTATAAAATTGCAAAGGTTTTTTATTATTAAAACCCAAAACAATATCTCTAACCGACAAATTTCTTTAATTTTCGGGCAATTATTACATCAACCTCATTTCGTTTTATCTAAAATATTTGACATATTTTGTTTTATGTATTCTTGACTTTCGCTACTTTTGGTGTTATTATATATTTATATATTAACTAAGTTTAAGGGGAAAGGAATGACTAATAAAAAAATAACCAATAATTTAAAAGTTTTTAAAGACAAGGAAACAAGGACTCTTTCCAAAGCTGATGCCGAAGCTTTTATTAAGAGTTTTAAACATACACTATCTATGGTATCTTCTCCAGAAGATATACTTGCTATTTTTAAAACTTCTAATACAAATGTAGCAACTTTAAAAAGAGATAGTGTTGTTTTAAATGCGGAATTTTTAGGCAAAGATAATCTTGACGCATTAAAAGCCAAATTCCCTAACCTAAACTATAATGAAAGTGAACAAACAATCACTCTTCCTATGCAACCACCTGAAGAAGGTCATGTGGAAGTTTACTCTCGTGACTCTAGCGGTGAAGATGAACCAGATGGTGGCGTTTTTGAAGTGACTATTACAAATGAACAAGGTGTAAAATACACTTGTTTTATCGACCCTCTTGGCGTAACAATTAAAGATTTGAATGGAATTGTTGTTGCAGAAAAAAGAGCTAGTTTTGAAAATATAACTCAAGAGCAAATATTAGATGCAGATTTTTCACCTGAACTTGTTGAAATGATTATGGCAGGAAAAGGTCCTTTAAAATCTCCAAAAAATATAAAAGATCTTTCTCCACAACTACTTGACCTTTATTTCAAAAATGGAGTTATTCCAACTCCCCCAGCAACCCAGCCAAGATTAAAGAAAGATGAAAACAATGCATTATATTTAGGCAGTGAAGATAGTTTTCAAATTATGGCACTCCCAACTCCTAAGTCAAGTGAAAAAAGTCCAGAATTTTACTATCTCGTGAAAGATAAAGATGGTCACAAATATATTCGTGATGGACAAAATTTTGTTCCATTTGAAAAGTTTAATTTTATTATTGGGCATACTGCAAATGAAAGCAAGGACAAGCCTTTCGTGTTATTTAACAAAAATAAAGGACATGAACAAAATAGATTTGTTCAAATTCCTCTAAATGCCGATGGCAAACCAGACCCAAGATTTGCACAAGCAATACAAGCTTTTGCCGAACAAGAACCTTCAAGAGGAAAAGGAGAAACTGTTGGTTTGGATGGCAAGCCTGTTGACTTAAATGATAAAAATCAAATTGCATTCCAACATGCAGATATAGACTCAGCAAAACATATTGTTAAACAAACTGGGCTTTCAACTATTTCTGCTAATGCAGGTAAAGGGAAAATAATTGATCATGATGACCCTAAACCAGATGAAAAACCTGACCAACCTAAAAAACCTTCTGCTTCTAAAGGTCCTAGAGTCAACCCTTTCCAAAAAACACCTTTAAAAACAATCAAAAAGCCTCCTATCAAAATCAATGAGGACGCTGTTCGTTATGGTGGTTTTGCACTAACCATACTAATGATTGTTTTAGCATTCATCATGCCAGTTGCTGTTGCTCCTTTATTTGGGTTCTTAGCAGTTGGAGTACTGGCAGGTTCAACTGTACTTGCAAATAATGCTAAAGCAATCAATAATAACCCAGTAAATCAAGCCTATAACAAATATGTTCAAACATTAACTAAAACAGAACGCGAAGCAGAAAGCGAAGCTGGCAAGTTCTGGGAAGCAGAAACAGAACGCGGAAATGCTTATGATAGATATCAAGAATTTTTAGCTCAAATTTCAGGAGAAGATTTTAAAAACAGCCTTCAAGGTGCTTTATTCAATCGTTTTATTGAAAGCGGATTATGGACTGAAAGAGAATTTAAAGAGTTTTGGAGTCAAGACAGCACCGAAAAGCGTGAAGTTTTCTTAGAAGACTTACAAAATCTTTATGCGATGCAAGCAAACACTCAAGATGAAATTAATGCAAAAACGACAAAGCAAACCGAATTTTTAAAAAAGTTTGGTATTTTAAAAGACAATGCAACCTCAACAGAAATTGAGGAGGTATTAAAAATTTTCAACACCCCTCTTCAAGCACAAAATCCTGAAACTGGCGAACCTATGGAAATTCCTGCTGATGCTCTTATTAAAGGAAGCATTGCTTACTTAAAAGAATTTAATGGTCAAGAAGATAAAATGTTCAAGGCTCACGACAAAGTTGGAGACATCATTGAAAATTGCAGTGGCAATACTTTGCAAAAAATCATGTCACAAAAAGGCGTTAACTTTGATAGGTTTATTGAAGAACATGCACTTGATATAGCAAGACGCTTTATGTTTAGAAATGATATCACGGCTTCTCAAAAAGAAGAATTAATTTCTAAATTTAAACCTGAACAAATTGACATGCTCAAAAAGGCTAGCGAAGAAGTAAGCTCAGCAATTGCTTTTACAAGCACAACTGGAATAATTGCAAAAGGTAAAGACGACAAATTTGTTTCTGCTATAAAATCACTTGAGTCAATAAACAATGTATATACTTTAATAAATGAATCTGTTGTTCCAGCGCTTAAAAAGAAATCACAAATTGAAGACGATACTGAGGCACTTTTATGGGCCATTTATGCAGAAGATGTAAAACGCACAACAAAACCTGAAGGGACTACTGAAAGAGTTAATGTTGACTCATTATATAAAGATGTTGAAAAGTATTCAGAAAATTTCACAAATCTTATAAAATTACAACAACAAATTATTGCCGATCCTAGAATTAAGAAAATACTTGGTGAAGAGATAGTTTTATTCAATGATAATGCAACAATATTAAGCAATATTGCTTATGGTCAAGCTGGTCAAAGTAGCATAAATGCAATATTGCAACAAATTAGCAATCAAACCAATGGTTCTCTCAAGAAAGATATAGAAACTGTTTTAAATTTAGATAACTCTCGTATTGAAGCTTTAAACAATATAACTGGCGGCATGGCTGAACAATTATATTATTCTAAAGACAACGGTGAAATATTTGAAGAACCTACAAAAGAGTTTTTAAATGAACAAATCTCTCAACTTAAAAATCAATTCCCTGCCTTCAATGGCTATTCAGAAAAAACTCAAGAATTGATTGCCAAAATGTATATTAATAAAGAAAATGTTTTCAACAAAATTGATGATACTAAATCTAAAGAAAAAGCCAAAGAGGAATTTGTTCAAACTCTAGATAAAATTGCAAGTGGCAACCTTGCCCAAGATGAACTTGCCAGAATTGAAAGAAAGGCTTTTGATGAATCTACTATTAAGCCAAAGAAAATCACCTCTCGTGATGAAGCTCGTGCAAATGTTAAATCTTTTAATAATTTGTTAAAAGACTTTGGAATTACAACTGGCATTAAACGCAAAATGGTGCTAGAAGAAGCTTCTCGTTTAGCCGGTCCTTTAATTTTTACAAGAGATATGCTTGCTCAAGCAATTTTCAACACCTCTAACATAGATTTATCTGACTGTAGACTTCCACAAGAAAAATCTGCATATTTAAAAGAAATATTTGCTGAAATTTATGAGAATCAAGAAAAAATTGATGTTTCTGATCGCGAAAAATTTGCTAAGGCAAAAGCGTTAATTGAAGAAATGCAACAAAAACAGCTTGCAAGAACTAAACGCAAACTTAGAGCAAAAGAACAAATAGCTGGTCGCGAACAAGTTGAAAAAGTATTTAATTCTAGTGTTAAAGGTAATCCAATTGATATTTCAATTCAAAAAGGAACTTACACTCCTACTCGTGCCGAAATTAAACTTGCCAATGTGAAGAAAGAAAAAAGCATATTTAATGCAGATTCAACCAAAGTTTTAGAGAGCATGAAAACTATTGGCAAAGATATGAAAGACCCTACCTCTTCTAAAACCATCATGAAAAATAATATTCAAAATCTTCAAGACTCTATTGAAAAGACTTTTGGAACAAAGGCTATGAAAGACCTATTTGATGATGAAAAAGGGCCAGATGCTATTTCTTGGGAAAAACTTAAGAGCGGAAAGTTATCGGAGCAAGAATTCAAAGTATTGATTGAAAAGATAAAGAAACTTATCAAGAAAAAAGAAAAGAAATTGAACAATAAACTAAAGAAGAGGAAAGAAAAGGCTAATAAAAATAACGCAAAAGGCAAGACTAAAAACAAGGCTAAAAATGGACAAGATATTGCAAACAATAATGAGTCCACCAATTTGGCTATTCAAAATGTTGAGGCTAGAAATAATATTGAAAGCAATAAAGAAACTTCTTCCTCTCAAGCTTCTTCACCTGCACCTCAAGCAAGCAGTCAAAACGCCGAGAGCGGAAGATAGGTAATAAAATTAAATAAAATTTATTTAAGGCACTAAGAAATTTTACTTAGTGCCTTAAAATCGTTTTAAAAACTTATAAAAATATGTTATATTTATATAAATATATATTCTAAATAAAAGAAGGAACTTATTTAATTATGAAAATTGGAGTTGTTGGACTTCCTAATGTTGGGAAAAGTACATTATTTAATGCAATCACTGAAGCAGGTGCAGAAAGTGCAAACTACCCTTTTTGCACAATTGAACCTAATGTTGGAATCGTAGATGTCCCTGATGAGCGTCTTGAAGTTTTAGGCAAAATGTATAACACACAAAAAATTATTCCTGCCTCTATTGAATTTGTAGACATTGCAGGATTAGTTGCTGGAGCAAGCCATGGTGAAGGGCTTGGCAATAAATTTTTAAGCCATATTCGTGAAGTTGACGCAATCGTTCATGTAGTGCGTTGTTTTGACGACTCTAACATTATTCATGTTTCAGGTTCTGTTGATCCAATTCGAGATATTGAAGTTATCAATCTCGAACTTGCTCTTGCCGACCTTGATGTTATAACAAAAAAATATGAGCGTGATGCTAAACTCGCCAAAACAGGAGATAAAAGTCTTATAGGTGGTGTGGACTTATTATTAAAACTTAAAAACACCCTCGAAAACAATGTCATGGTTAGAGTTCTCGACCTAAATGAGGACGAACAAAAGATTTTGAAAGGATTACAACTCCTCACCGCCAAACCTGTTATTTATGTTGCAAATGTTGGCGAGAACGAAATCTCATCCGCCGAAAATAATTCTTATGTACAACAAGTAAAAAATCATGCTTTAAAAGAAAATGCAAAGGTTATCACACTATGTGCAAAGATTGAAGAAGAGTTGACAGGTTTAGATAAAGAAGAGCGTTCAATTTTCAAAGAGGAATTAGGCATCAAAGAATCAGGTCTTGAAAAACTTGTGACTGCAAGTTATGATCTTTTGGGACTTATGAGTTATCTTACAGCTGGCGAGAAAGAAGTTCGTGCTTGGACGATTGTGAAAGGCACTAAAGCTCCACAAGCAGCCGGCAAGATTCATACAGATTTCGAAAAAGGTTTTATCAAGGCAGAAATAGTTTCCTACAACGACCTTATTGAAGCAGGTTCATATTTAAAAGCTCGCGAAAACGGCAAGGTTCGCATGGAAGGCAAAGAGTATGTTGTTCAAGATGGCGATATAATCCTCTTCCGCTTTAATGTCTAGTTTTTCCCTTTCTTTTCTTTTCAAGAAAAGAAACAAAAGAAAACTAAATGTTGCACGACTGTCAGTAAATTATTTTTAAAAGAAAATTAATATATATCTAATTTCTATATATGGAGGTTTAATATGGAGGTTTAATTATGAAATGGACAATGGAACACGATAAAATTTGTTGTCAAATTTACTTAGACAAATTTATCAAAAGCGCAACATATTCTGATAATATTAAAAACGAGTGCATACTTCTTGCTAAAGCAAAAGGATAACCTCAAAGCCAAGGTTCAATAAGAATGATATTTTCAAATATTAAAGCAATTTGTGATGAAGTAGGACTAGAACATAATAGCCCTTTCAAGTCACTAGAAAATTACTCACAACAAAACAAAGAAGCATTTGATAATGTTTTTAAAACTTATCTTTAAATATAAGGGAAATATGAAAAATCAAGAAATTTTACAGCAAATTTTAACAAATGGAAATATACTGACGCTGGCGTTCTTAGGTGACAGCGTACATACTTTGTTTATACGTGAAAAAGTTTTGCAAAACAGCAATTTTAAAATGAACAACTATCATACACTGGCAAGCAAAGTTTGTAAAGCTTCATCGCAAGCACAAACATTAAAAGAAATTATGCCTACCCTAACAGAGGAAGAAGCCGACATTGTGCGAAGGGCAAGAAATGCAAAACCAAAACATACCGCTAAAAATGCGACAAGTGCAGATTACTCTTACGCAACAGCATTTGAAGCACTTGTTGGCTATCTATACTTAAAAGATGACCAAAAAAGATTGCAAGAAATTTTGTTAGTTTCTTGCATAAAGGAGGACAAATGTTAATTGAAGGTAAAAACGCAATTAGAGAGGCGTTAAACAGTGAAATTACAATCAATAAAATTTTGATTGATAAAAACTTTGCAAGCAGAAAAGATGAAATAATTTCTCTCGCTTCACAAAAGCGTGTTAAAATTGAATATGTGCCAAGGCAAATTTTAGATAAAAAGTCACTTACAGCTCACCATCAAGGCTATATCGCTGAAGCAGTTGAGTTTGAATATTCTTCTGTCGAAGATATTTTGGCAAACGCAAAAAGCAAAGATGAATTGCCTTTCATAGTTTTATTAGACGGCATTGAAGACCCTCACAATTTTGGTGCAATCATTCGTTCTTGTGAGTGTGCCGGTGTACATGGAATTATAATTCCAAAAAATCGTGCATGTCAGGTTAATGAAACAGTTATTCGCACAAGCACAGGCGCAATTGCAAATATGCCAATAGCAAAGGTGACAAATCTTAAGGAAGCCATTGACACCCTCCGCGAAAACGACGTTTGGGTTTATGTAGCCGAAACAGGTGGCGCAAACATTTACAAACAAAAACTATCTAATCGAGGAATAGCAGTTGTAATTGGCAGTGAAGGTAATGGTGTAAAGCAATCGCTTCGTTCTTACTGTGACGGCGTGCTAACCCTTCCCCTTCAAGGCAAAGTCAATTCACTCAACGCTTCCGTTGCCTGTGGAATTGTAGTCTTTGAAGTATTAAGACAGCGTGGACTTTAAGCCATATTAAAAGTAGTAACCTATTCAAACCTCTACACAATATTTCCGAAGACCATTGTGTAAAATTTAAGGAGAAAATTATGCAGGAACATATATTAGTCCTCGCCTACCCTGGTTCGGGCAAAACATACTTGGCGGAAAACTTTAAAGATGTAAGCGATTTGGAATTTCAACATTATCGCTGGGATTATGGCGAAAACAAAAATTTGCCACTTGAACAGTTGAAAGGTTGCGAACAAAAATCCGTTAAACCGCAGTGGCCAGACAATTTCTTTAAAGTTTTGGAAGAAGAAACAAAGAAAACTAAACTTGTATTAGTGCCAATGGCAACCTCGCTTTTCCCAATACTTGACCACCTCGCAGCGGGGGGGGGTAAGAGTGATCTTTGCCATTCAAGACAGAGATTGTCTTGACGAAGTGCTTGAAACTTATAGAAAAAGAGGAAATAAAGAAAAATTTATTGAAGATCGAAGAAATGATTTTTCAAAATTTCATGACTTAACTGCAAATAATAAATATGAAAAAGCATACATCCATAGAGGTGAACATCTATATGATGCCCTCACCCGCCTTGGAATTAAACTTGAAAAAGGAAAGGGCTATAAAAATTATTTCTAATTCACACCCATACCCATTCGTTCTGTAGATGGAAAGTCAAAAGAAAAAGTGCCATTGGCACACAAAGGAGGTCGCCATGCAAAAAGAAAATGTAAAGCAAGAAGAAATTGCGTCTTTAACAGACGAACAACTTGCCATCTTAGCCAAAAATTTTGACGAAGAAGCAATAAACGAATTGTTTGCAAGATACAAAAACCTTGTTAATGCCATTGCAAGAAGTTATTTCCTTATTGGTGGCGACATTGAAGATATTGTGCAAGAAGGCATGATTGGTCTCTATAAAGCAATTCGCTCATACACAGCAGACAAAAAGGCATCTTTCAAGACCTTTGCAAACATCTGCATAAGACATCAAATTCAAAACGAAGTTAAAAAAGCAAGTAGTGAAAAAAATAAAATTCTTTCCTCTGCCCTCCCTATTCTTGAACAATTATATGACGAAGAGGAAGATAGCGGTGAAATAATTATTATGAGCAACTTGCCTTCCCCTGACGACCAAGTGATAGCAAAAGAAAATGCAAAAGAGTTAAATCAAAAAGTTAACGAAAAACTTTCATCACTCGAACGCAAAATTTTGTCGTTATACTTGCGAGGCTACAACTACACTGAAATTGCACATTTAGGCGAAGTCAACAAAAAGACAATTGACAACGCCCTAACACGAATAAAAAGCAAACTATCCTTCCTAAAAGAAGAAAACAACAAAAAGATAGTATAAGGAGAAAATATGGAAATAATTGAAGTCGAAACAAAACGAGGAAATAAACTTTATGGTTGCCTTTATGGCGAAAACTACAAAGATATTTGTGTTGTTGTCACAAATGGAAATTGTGGCAACATATTTGAAAACAAATTTCTTCAAGTTGTCGGCGAAGAATTAGAAAAAAACAAAATTTCTTTTATATATGCTCACAATAGTGGTGCATTTCATAGAATTGACACCCCTACAAAAACAGGTAACCCGATTGGCAATACTTATGAGCTTTTTGATAATTGTCTAGAAGATTTACAAACCTATGTGGATTTCGCAAAACAAAAGGGATATAAACAAATAATTTTAGGAGGTTATAGTTATGGTGCAAATAAAGTAGTTTATTATCTTTCAAAAAATCAAAAAGAAAAAATAGATAAATATATTCTTATTTCACCAACCGATACAAGCAATTTAAAAGAACATGAAGTTTTATCAGCACAAAAACTTATGCCTATTGCATTACAATATAAAAAAGAAAAACGACTTGATGAAATTTTACCAATTCCTTTTGACGATTACAATTTGTACACTGCCAGAGCATTTCTAGATTTTATTGAAAACAAAAATGCAAAAAACTTGCCAATTTATTCAAAAAATGGTAATTTTAAACAATTAAAACAGATAAATCAAAAGGGCTTATTTGTTATGGGTGAAAAAGATGGATTTGCTTATGGCAACACCCTAAACCATCTTTCAACCATAAACAAAAACACTAAATACAAAGATAATGTGGTAAAAGTAATAGAAAATTGCGGGCATACATTTAAGAACGGAAAAGAGTTTGAACTAGCAAAAGCAATCTTAGATTTTGTAAAGGAAAAATAAAGGAGAAAATATGGATTTAAATAATATTATTCCAGAGAATGATTTGGAAGAAGAAATTATTGCAGATTTAAAGTCTGGTCGAAGCAAAGAGGTTATCACTCGTTGTCCGCCAGAACCAAGTGGTTATTGGTACATCGGTCATGTTAAAGCATGGACTATCAATTTTGAAACCGCTCAAAAGTTTGGAGGTAAAACTTATCTTCGTATGGATGACTCTAACCCTACAAAAGAAGATGGCGAATTTGCAAACAGTTATTTAGCAGATCTTGAATGGCTTGGTTTCAAACCAGAGGCTCTTGTTTATGCAAGTGAAAGTTATTTTGACGAAATTTATAATATTGCCGAAAAGATGATAATGAATGGTGACGCATATGTTTGCGATCTTTCTGCTGAAGAAGTTTCAGCAACACGTGGCACATTGACTACTCCTGGGAAGAATAGCCCTTATAGAAATAGAACTCCTGAAGAAAACTTACAACTTTTCCGCGATATGCGAGATGGCAAATTCCCAGACGGGAGCAAGACATTAAGGGCAAAAATAGATATGGCTCACCCTAATATCAACATGCGTGACCCTGTTATGTACAAGATTGCAAGACTTCACCACTATCGTGTTGGCGACAAGTGGTGTATTTGGCCTCAATATGACTTTGTTCATCCTATGGAAGACTGTCTTGAAGGCACAACCTATTCCCTTTGCGATAAAGGTTTCCAAGACCACCGAATTGTTTATGAATGGTTTGTTGAACATGGTTGGGGCAAGCCTTATGCACCTAAACAAAGAGAATTCAGCCGTTTGACTATCGAAAATGTTTTGACTGGCAAACGCTGGCTTAAACAAGTTGTAAACAGCGGACTTGTTAATGGTTGGGATGACCCTCGTTTCCCTACTCTTGTAGGTTTAAGAAGAAGAGGTTATACTGCAAAAGCGGTTAAAGATTTTGTTCGCTCAGTTGGTTGGGGAAGCACTATTGAAGTGACTGTTCCATACTCCGCCCTCGAATATTATGTCCGTGAAGATCTCAATAAGATTGCAACTCGTGCCATGGTTGTAATTGAGCCACTTAAAGTTGTAATTACAAATTATGTTGGTGATGGCGAAGATGTCGAGATTGAAAACAATCCTAATGATGAAAATGCTGGCAAACACAAAGCAAGATTTTCAAAAGAGATATTTATTGAACAAGAAGACTTTTCAACCAATCCGCCACCAAAATACAATCGTTTGGTTGAAGGCGGAGTTGTAAGACTTAAAGGGGCTTACATTATTCGTTGCAACAAAGTTATATATAAAGATAATGGCGAAATTGACCATCTTGAATGTGAATACATTCCAGAAAGCAAGTCTGGAAATGATACAAGCGGAATTAAGTGCAAAGGAACTATTCATTTCGTTTCCGCTGACAACTATTTCCCTATTACAATTAGAGAAATCAAAAACCTTGTAAAACCAGAATATCCATTCCCTGCAAAAGCACTTGCTGAAGGCGTGGCAATCAGTGACATCTTAGAGCCAAATTCATTAACAGACCATGTTGCTTATGCTGAAAACTTTTTGAAATCTGCCAAAGTGGAAGACAAGTTCCAATTTATGCGAAAAGGTTATTTCTGCATGGATAAGGACAGTACAAAAGAAAACTATATTTTCAACTCTACTATTTCTCTTAAAGACGGCTTCAAAAAATAATTTTCACTTTACTTTTCTTTTAAAGAAAAGTAAACAAAAGAAAGCTAATTTACAATGCTTGACAAAATTTATCTTCGCATTGCAAACAAACTTTATTTATTTTCTTTATAAAATAAGTAAAATTATTTAAATCAAAGCATTTGACAATAATCAAATGCTTTTGTTTTACTATTCTTTTGCTTCTTTTCTATAAAGAAAAGAAGATAATATAAAAATATTATCAAATTTATTTTTGAAAAATAAATTTTTGTGTTAAAATGTTATTATGTTAATGATTGCTTTTATATGCTTACTATTGGTTTGCCTTATCACTGGCACTTTCTATAGCATATATTCAAACAAATATACAGTTGTCAATGCGGTAGTAAAATTTTCTGCCATACTTTCTTGTTGTATTCTTGCAATAGTCACTGCAAACCTTACTTCTGCAATTGGCGGTTATTCTATATTTGTTATAATTGGTCTAATATTCATTCTCATTTACGAATTTTTTAATTTAAGCAATTTTGAAAAAACATCTGCCTATTTCTATTTTAAAAATATAACTCTTGCTCTAGGTTTTACTTGTTTCTTTGTATCGGGACTTATTTATGGTGATTTTAAGATTTTTGCACTTCTTTGTGGAATATTTATAGCAATAGGTCTAATTTGTCTTAATTTTGCCCTTAAACGCCAAGAAAAGACTAAGGCAGAAATTATATCACAAAGCATACTCATCTCAATTTTAAGTTTGTTTTTAAGCCAAGGAATAAATCTACTTTTAGGCACTCACCTTTTAACAGGCCTTTTCTTCCTTGTAGGCGGAATATTTGCACTTGCTGGAACTATGGCAAAAGTCCTAAAAAAACAAGGTGATAATATTGCTAGAATAATAGCGAATGCGTTATACATTTTAGGTTTAATTTCAATTTCATGTTCAATTTATTTTATTTAAAAAAGAGTGATAATTCACTCTTTTTTATTTTTTAACAATGCCCGCCATCAACAACTAAAACATGACCTGTTATATAACTTGCCTTGTCACTGGCTAAATACACTATTGCATCGGCTATTTCTTGTGCCTTAGCAAGTCGTTTAATGTGATATTTTTGCATTTCTTCGTCTAAATACTCTTTTGGCAAATCGACATTCATATCTGTATCCACCCAACTAGGTGCAACTGCGTTAACATTTATTATTGGTGAAAATTGCATAGATAAATCTTTTGTTAAGGATTGCAATGCAAGTTTAGACATGCAATAATCTGCCGTTCCTGGACAAAAGTCTTTCATTCCACTTGTTGAACTCACATTAACAATTTTGCCATAGCCATTTTTGACCATAATTGGAGCAACAAGTTTAGATAAAAACAAAGGTGCAATTGCGTTAGTTTTAAAAACCTCCAAAACTTGTTCATATTTTATGTCTTCAAACTCGCGATCATAAACAATTCCAGCGTTATTAACCAATATATCTATTTTGCCAAATTTCTTTACAATCTTATCCACCATAGGTTTTAAATTGTCTACATTTGAAATATCTGCTTGAATGGCGAAGCCAACTCCCCCACCCGCATTTATCTCCTTAACAACTTTATCTGCTTCCTTCTTGCTGTGGTTATAATTAACAACAACAGTAGCACCTTGTCTTCCAAATTCAAGTGCTGTTGCCCTTCCAATTCCTCGGCTAGCACCCGTGATTAAAACAACTTTATCTTTAAACATAATTTTTCTCCTTGAATAAATTATATCATTTTTCTCAAACATCGCCAACTTTTTTAGTAATAAATCACAAAATGTTACATATATTTAAAATTGTTTGCAAAAAAGTGTTGACAAACGGGTTTTTGTAGCGTATACTAACAAAGTATCAAATATCGCGGGATAGAGCAGCTCGGAAGCTCGTCGGGCTCATAACCCGAAGGTCGTAGGTTCAAATCCTACTCCCGCAACCAGATTGAACCTAAATTGAACTTTTGTTTAATTTAGGTTTTTTATTTATAAATTTTATTTAAAAGTCAATAATAATTTATGACCTTTATTAAAAATTTACTTTTATATATATCGGCGTTTATGCCTATGTATATTTTAATTTTGATTAAACTGATTGTTGAGATATTTAACGACAATCTTCATTTTAATGTTTTGAACACTCTTAATCTTGTTACACTTATTTCGCTTATCTCTCTTGGCGTTATTGGGCTTATTTGGAACATTCACTTTGAAAAAGAAAAATCAAAAGAAATCATTATTTTAGAAAAGAAAAACATCACTGACCAACATTTTTTAGGTTATTTTTCGCTATTTGTCTTTTTTGCTATTCCACTTGATCTTGCCAATATGAGCAATTACTGTATCTATGTTGCTATTTTAATTTTAATAGGAATTGTTTATATTAATAACTCACTTTACTATATAAATCCCCTTCTAAACATTTTGGGTTATAACTTTTATACAATTACCTACCGCGAAAAAGACAGCAATGAACAGCGAACTGCCAAGATTTTTTATCGTGGAACACTTATTCTTGAAAACAAAACATATTGGGTAAAACTAAAAAATATCAACTTTGCTTTTATAGATAAAAAACCAAATATAAAAAAAGATAAGTTTTAGTTTTTATCTTTTTTTGTAATTACTGCTTCTTCAGCATTTCCGCCAGCTTTGTCAACTTGATTAAACTTATCGTTTTTAGTCTTAGCCTTTGCCAAATTATTCGTATTGATTGAATTACCAAACACAATAAATCTATCGTATAAAAATTCAGTTACAAAATTGATAATCATTATAAATGGTGTAACAACAAGTTCTGGCCAACCTGCTCTAGTAGAAAGTAAGTGTGCCCCTGCAAGCGACATTGGTGTGAAAATTAAATAAAAGAAAAATACTAAAGTCATTGCAATTGGCACATTCTCGGCAGATTTGAAAGTGTATTTTCTATTAAAAGTGAAATTCCAAACAACCGAAGCAACTAAACCAATTAAATAAGCAAGCCAATAAAGTGGGAATTCTCCTTTATTATTAAGCCCAATAAGTTCAAGAATGTAAGTTAAGCCAAGTTGAATAACCCCAGCCGATATTGAAAAAAGTGTAAACTTAACAACCTGCCATAAACTTTCTTTTGCAGCAGATTTTTGAGTTTTAACATTTAAATTTTCTTTATTAACATCCACATTATTTACAATCATAATTTGATTATTGTTTTTCTTTCTATCTTCTTTTTCTTCCATACCAATCACCTAGAATATAATAACACAAGTTACGCAAAAATCCAAAAAAAACTACAAAATTTTGCAAAAAATTTTTATTTAATTATTGACATCTTGCTCAAGTCGTGATAATATATTCTAGCACAAAAATTATAAGTATATAAGGAAGAAAAATTATGAAAACAAAAACTACTTTTAAAAATCCATTACTAACATTATTAAAATACACAGCAAAAACAGTTGATGAAATTAGGGCATATAAACCATGCGTTTATCAAGAAGATAATTTAAGAAGAATAAAATTCTCAAAAAAATTTAGATATGTTTCTGGAAAACGCAAATCGCCTTTATATGTTGCTGCTGATAATTATAATAATCAAGGTTATGCTTATGTTTTAAAATCTTTTGATACAACTTTTTATTATATTGATAAAGATTTTGACCCTGTTCTTAGTGAAAAGAATGTCACTTCTGTTAAAGACTTATCAGAAGTAATTTTATCAGCACCTAGAAGCGTTTTGAAATATCTTTCTTTAGCAACTATTCAAAAAATTCATGATGAAACTTACTTTGAAATGACAACTAGCCAAAATGCTAACACTGAAACTTCCAGCCAATTTGATGTAATCGAAAAATTCATGAAAAAAAATCAATTATTTCAATCATTGACAGAAGGCCATCCACAAAAAATTGCAGATGTATCTATTAGTGCTTAAAAAATTTCATAAAAAAGGTATTGACAATCATTGTATTTTATGCTAAAATACATTTATACAAAAAGGGAGTAGTCCTATTGTTTATAAGGCGTCAGTACGGCGTTTGCTCGCTTTATAAAGTGTTTACAAAAACATTGACAAGACTTTTTGGAGAAATCCAGAAGGTCTTGTTTTTATTTTACCCTTCTGGCATGAAAAATCTTATTTCATAAAAGGAGGGAAAGAAAATGAAAAAAGGATTAGTAAAAGGTTTAACTTGTTTAGGTTTGGCTGGGGTTATGATTGGTGCAGTTGTAGGAATGAGTGGATGTGATAGACACTATGAATACGATTATTCTAGTGATAGTAAAAAAACAATTTCTACATTACACAAAAATGTATATATCGTTGTAAAGGAAAATGATGTTTCAACGCTTCATAAAGGAGATATTTGCACTGAACATCCAAGTGGCAGTGGTTCAAGTGATTCAGCCTATGCTCTTTTGAGATTTAATTGCGGTAAAGAAATTGGATCTACAACATTCAATTTTTACCCTCAAACTCGCCCAGACGCAAGCAAATATAATGAAGTTTGTGAATGTGCCCACGAATGGATTTCGGAAAATAATTAGAGAGGAAAAGAAAATGAAAGGATTTACTAAAAAATTGATGACTATTGGACTCGCAGGCATTATGCTTGGTGGTGTTGTAGGTTTGGCTGGATGTAGCAAAAATATAGATATTTCTGAAACCGAAAGATATTATTATACAATTAAAAAAGATATTTATATCGTGCATTATGAAAATAAAACTGCAACGCTTCACAAAGGAAACCTTGTGGTAGAAAAAGAGGCTTCAGGTTATTCAAGTGTTAGTTTAACACCAGTTTTGAAATTAAACTGTAACCCTGAAGGAATACCAACCTATCTTTACAATCCATACGACACAAAACCTGATGCAAATAAATATACAGATATTTGTGATGAGTGCTTTAAAATTTTTGAAAAACAAAATTAATTATTAAAAGATTGCTTTATAGCAGTCTTTTTTATTGCTTAAATTTCAAGAAAAAGGTTTAAATGCTTGCTTTTTCCTATATAATTATATATAATATATTATATTAATATATATGGGGTGAAATATGGACGAAATTAAAAACTCTGAAGATGTAAAAGTTGAAAATGCCAGCATAAGCCAAGAGGAAAAAGAGATTGGTAAATCTGTGAAATACGATGCCGGCGATATTCAAGTTTTAGAAGGCTTAGAGCCTGTTAGAAAGCGTCCTGGTATGTATATTGGCTCAACTGACGAACACGGTCTTCATCACCTTGTAACCGAAGTTGTGGACAACTCTATCGACGAGGCTCTTGCCGGCTACTGCAGTCAAATTGATGTAACAATCAATGCAGACGGCTCTTGCTCTGTTGCCGATAATGGTCGTGGTATTCCAACTGGAATTATTAAAAAAGAAGGCAAGAGTGCTGTTGAAGTTGTTTTAACAAAATTGCATGCGGGCGGTAAGTTTGGTGGCGAAGGCTACAAAATTTCTGGAGGTCTTCACGGCGTTGGTGTAAGTTGTGTTAATGCTTTGTCAGTCAAAATGTCAGCCGATGTTTATCAAAATGGCTTGCATCACCATATTGAATTTTCTCGCGGTCGTGCAACAACTCCACTTGAAGTTATTGGCAAGACTGAAAAGAGAGGAACAACAATCACCTTCCTTCCTGATCCTGAAATATTTGAAACTGTCGTGTTCAATTTTGACACAATGAAAAATAGATTCCGTGAAATCGCATTTTTGAACAAAGGTCTTGTTATAACATTAGAAGATAAGCGTGAAGGACAAGAAAGAAAAGAAACATTTGAATTTAAAGGTGGAATTGTTGAATTTGTAGATTACTTAAATAAAAATCGTGAAACCTTACTTTCTTACCCTGTTTACTTTAACAAATTTAATCGCGACGAGAAAGGCGAAATTGCAAACGAGATTGAAGTTTGTTTTCAATTTAATGACGGCTACAGCGAAACAATAAACGCCTATGCTAATAATATTAACACTGAGGAAGGTGGAACTCATCTTGATGGTTTCAAAAATGGATTAACAAAAGTTATCAATGATTATGCCGTAGCAAACAAGATTATCAAAGATAGTGAAAAACTTTCTGGTGAAGATTGTCGTGAAGGTATCACCGCTGTTATTTCTGTTAAATTACGCAATCCTCAATTTGAAGGGCAAACTAAAACCAAACTTGGCAACAGCGAAATGAGAACCATCGTTTCTAAGGCAATGCAACAAGAATTTGCAGATTATCTTGACCAACACCCTAACGAAGCTAAAAACCTTATATTAAAATCTATCAATGCACAGCGTGCAAGAGATGCTGCTAGAAACGCTCGAGAATTGACAAGAAGAAAGGGAGTTTTAGAAAGCACTACACTTCCTGGGAAGCTTGCCGACTGCAGTGAAAAAGATCGCCGTTTCTGCGAGATATATATCGTTGAGGGAGATTCGGCTGGTGGTACTGCCAAATCTGGTCGTGACCGACGCTTCCAAGCAATCTTGCCTCTTCGTGGAAAAATATTGAATGTAGAAAAGGCTAGACTTAACAGAATTTTAGAAAACAACGAAATCAAAGCCATGATAACTGCTTTTGGTTGTGGAATTGGCGATGAATTTAATGAGGATAAACTTCGTTATGACAAAATTATTTGTATGAGCGATGCCGATGTAGACGGTGCACATATTAGAATACTTCTCCTCACCTTCTTCTTCCGCTTTATGCGACCACTTATAGAAAAAGGTCATGTATATGCAGCAAAGCCACCACTATACAAGGTAACAAAAAATAAAGAAGATTTCTACTTCTATTCTGACCAAGAGTTAGAGGCTTGGTATGAAGTTAATGGTCGAAAAGGCTGTGCTCAACAACGCTACAAAGGTCTTGGCGAAATGAACGCTGAACAACTTTGGGAAACAACTATGAATCCAGAAAAACGAATCTTACAGCAACTAACAATGGAAGATGCTATTGAAGCCGAAAAAATGTTTAACAGCCTTATGGGTGAAGATGTAGAGCTTCGTAGACAATTTATTGAAGAAAACGCAACCCTTGTTGATGACCTTGACATTTAGGCAAACTTAGTTTGCATCAGTGTCTTATAAACAGACAACAAAAGCAAGATTTATTCGGTCTTGGTCAGGCAAATGCTGGGCGACTGTCTTAAAGCAAATTTAAAAGTCAAACTTTATTTGGTCATGGCTATAAAACAAAGGAGAAAAAATGGAGACATTAGGAAATGTTCTACTTGCAATAGTTTCAATCTGCACATTTATTTCTTTCTTTCCACAAATCGTTAAATATTTACGCACTAAAAAAGCACAAGATTTAAGTATTTGGTCTTGGGTATTGTGGGTTGTCAGTTCGCTTTCTTACACCCTTTACGCAGTGCTTTGCACAAACACAATCATGCTTATTTTTGAAACTTCAATGGAACTGTTATTCTGCGTTATAATTTTGATTTGCTCTATTGTTTTTAGAAAAAAGAAAGCGCCTCAACAAGATGCAGATAATAAAGAAAATAATATTTGATTAATCTTTTCTTTTGCGAAAGCAAAAAGAAATGTTAATAAATTTCTTTTGCTTCTTTTCTTTAAAAGAAAAGAAGATAAAAACGGAGTATATTATGGACAAAAACGAAAAGAAACCGCTTAGCGAAATGTTTCATGAAACCAAAATTGAAAAGATAGACACTGTGGACAACCTTAAGAGGTCGTTTATTTCCTACGCAATGGCAGTTAATATCTCGCGTGCCATCCCAGATGTTAGAGATGGCTTAAAACCAGTTCATAGACGTATCCTTTTTGGTATGGGTGAAATGAACAATTTTTACGATAAACCAACTAAGAAGTCGGCAAGAATTGTGGGTGAAGTTATGGGTAAATTCCACCCTCATGGCGACAGCTCTGTTTATGATGCTCTCGTAAGACTTGCTCAAGACTTTTCTATTCGTTATCCACTCGTGGATGGTCAAGGTAACTTTGGATCTGTTGATGGTGACCCTCCTGCTGCTTCTCGTTATACAGAAGCAAGACTTGCTAAAATTGCAGGCCTTATGCTTGAGGATATAGATAAAAATACAGTAAACTTTTCTCCTAACTTTGATAATACTTTGGAAGAGCCTGATGTTCTTCCTGCAAAGTTCCCTAACCTCCTTGTAAACGGTGCGGATGGTATCGCAGTTGGTATGGCTACAAATATTCCACCTCATAACTTAACAGAAGTTTTAAATGGGTTAGAGGCTTTAATTGATAACCCTGATATCGACATTGACGAACTTATCAAATATATTCCAGCTCCTGACTACCCTACTGGCGGTATCATTATGGGTAGAACTGCAGTTAAACATGCATACAAAACAGGTCGTGGTGGTATTGTTGTTCGTGGTCGTGCCGAAATCGAAGAAACTTCTTCTGGTAGACAAAGAATTATTATCACAGAACTTCCTTATCAGGTAAATAAGGAACAGTTCATCTTGCAAATGGTTGACCTTGTTAAAAACAAACGCGTTGAAGGAATTGCAGATATCAAAGAAGAGTCTGACCGTGACGGAATGCGTGTTGTTGTTGACATTAAGAAAGACGCAAATGCACAAGTTGTTTTAAATGCATTATATAAGCATACCCAACTTCAAAAAGGTTCTGGTATTATTTTCCTTGCAATCGTAGATAAAACTCCAAAAATTTGCAATTTGAAGGAAATGCTTTATTACTATCTTGAACATCAAAAAGAAGTTTTACGCCGTAAGACTGAATTTGATCTTGCTAAAGCTCAAGAGCGTGAACACATTGTTAAAGGTCTAGTTATCGCACTCGCAAACATAGATGAAGTTATTCGCGTAATCAAATCTGCTGACGATAAAGCTGATGCCTGCGTAAAACTTTGTGAAAACTTTGAACTTGATGAAATCCAAGCTAATGCTATTCTAGAAATGAAGCTTTCTAAACTTGCAAAACTTGAGGTTGAAAAACTTAACGAAGAATTACGCGAACTTGAAGCACTAATTGCAGACCTCACTGACATTTTAGCTAAACCAGAACGCATTTTACAAATTCTTAAAGAAGGCTTTGAAGAAATTAAGAAAAATTATGGTGATGCTAGAAAAACTGAAATCTCACTTGACGCTGGCGGCATAGATATTGCCGACCTTATCGAAAAGGAAGATGTTGTTATTTCAATGACTCATGAAGGCTATATTAAGCGTATGTCTACTAGTGAATATAAAGCTCAACATCGTGGTGGTGTTGGAATAACCGCTCATAAAACCAAGGAAGAGGACTTTATCGAGCAAATGTTTATCACAAACACTCATGATGACTTACTCTTCTTTACAACTTTTGGAAAAGTTTACAATATAAAAGCATATGAAGTTCCTGAGGCTCAACGCACAGCTAAGGGAAGAGCGATTATCAATCTTCTTCAACTTTCCCCTGAAGAAAAAGTTACCACTATTATTCCAGTCGGAGAACATATTTGTGGCAACCTTGTTATGGCTACAAAATATGGACTTATTAAAAAGACTAAATTCTCAGAATTCTCTTCTATTAGAAAAGTTGGAAAGATTGCAATCAAACTTGTGGAAGGCGATAGTCTTATTGGCGTTGCTCAAAGTGACGGCGATGACGATATCCTTGTTGCAAGCCGCGAAGGAAAATGTATTCGTTTCAGTGAAAAAGATGTGAGAGAAATGGGTCGTGACAGCCAAGGCGTTCGCAGTTTGAAACTTGGCAAAAACGATTATATTGTTGAAATGTGTGTTGTAAAGGCCGGAGATAATGCAGAAAAAGACGCACAAATCATCACAATCACTGACAATGGCTACGGCAAGCGCAGCAGTGTAAATGAATATAGACTACAATCTCGTGGCGGAATGGGCGTCAAGGCCGGCATATTCAATGAAAAAACCGGCAGACTTGTTGCACTAAAACAAGTTGTTGATGACAGCGACATAATGCTTATAGCAGACAATGGCGTAATCATCCGCACCCCTCTTGATGACATCAGCTGGCTTTCAAGAGTTAGCCAAGGTGTACGCATAATGAAACTTAAAAACGAAGCCAAGATTGTTTCAGTTGCAATCACCGCCAAAGAAGAGGAAGACAGCGAAGCTGAAACTAATAACAGCGAAGCGACTTCTGTTGGAAACGATGAAATTGACGAAAACGAAATAACTGTAAATGTTAACACAACTGAAGTTGATGACGACAAAAAAGAATAATAAGATTTTAAAGGCAACTCTCAAAACTTTGAGGGTTGCCAACCTCTTATCCCCTAACACTTGCACCAAAGAATAAGGAGGAAAAATATGGACAAGAAAGAATTAGAACATTTGAGTAGAACCTTACAAGGTTTAGACAATACTTCAAACGAGTTAGCTCAAAAAATTCAAAAAAATAAACAAACTGTTGAAAAAGATAGAACTTATATTGCAGATAATTATTATGAACTTTCTAAAGGTGATAATCTAATTCGCTATTATACAGAACTTAGCGAACTTGATGATACTTTAACTAATCAAGAAAAAGAATTTTCAAAACTGCGAAAACAGCGACAAACTCCATATTTTGCACGCTTTGATTTTACTCCTGATGGACAAACAGAAGCCGAAAAGATTTATCTTGGACTTGCTACCATTGTCGACAAAGATGAAATTTATGTATATGACTGGCGTGCTCCTATTTCCTCTATGTATTACGACTTTGGGCTTGGTAGGGGTTTTTATTATGTTGACCGCAAGGCAACGGCTGGCGAAATAACCTTAAAACGCCAATATAAAATCGAAAACGGAGTCTTAAAATCTTATTTCGATACCAACCTTGCAATTGAAGACGAAATTTTACGTGACATTTTAAGCAAAAACACCTCTGTCAAAATGAAACAAATTGTTTCAACTATACAAAAAGAACAAAACAAAATCGTTCGTAGCGAAGAATATGATCATCTTCTTGTTCAAGGCGTGGCAGGTTCTGGAAAAACTTCAATTGCCCTCCACCGTGCTGCTTACTTACTTTATAGACACAGAAAAACTTTAAAGAGTGAAGATATTCTTATCATCTCGCCTAATAATATTTTTTCAAGTTATATAAGTGATGTTTTACCAGAGCTTGGTGAGGACAACTTAGTTGAAACCACTTTTGCACAAATTGCATCTGCAGAGCTTAAAAAACCAATGCAAACACGAGAAGAAATGCTAGACGAAATTGCTACAAACCCTAAGCAAGAAACCTTGAATGAAATATCTTTTAAATCTAGTTTTGAATATTTAGATGAACTTCTTAACTTCTTAAACGGCGACCTTGCAGACACCTTCACTCCTCAAACTTTAAGATTTGTGACTAAAATTGATGATGAAGGCAATATCTTAGAAAAGATTGAATTTCCTGAAGAACAAACAAGAAAGCTTTTCTTTGATACATTTAAAACTTATTCTATATTCGATCGAATTAACAAAATAGCTTGGCAATACGCAATGGTGTTCACAACTCAACGACATTATAATAAAGACCAAAATCGAGGCCTTAAAGCCCGTTTTACCAAAATCCTATATAATTTTCTACCTATCAATGATGTTGATAAAATATTTGAAATCTTTTTAACCCGAATGGGCTTAAGAATAAATAAAAAAGATAGAGTACTTTATATGGACAAAGGCGCAATGCTGCTCATAAAACATTTCTTATATGGATTTAATCATGATTTCTCGGCAAAATACCTTATTATAGATGAATGTCAAGACTTCACACCTGTTGACCTTTATATGTTCAAAAAACTTTGGCCTTGTCCAAGTATTCTCCTAGGCGATATAAATCAATGTATAGAGAAATGCCTTCCAGAGGATTATAACTCACGCGTTGCCAAACTTTGGGGGAGCGAATATGTTGAACTTAGCAAAACATATCGTTCAACCAAGCAAATTGCTCAGTTTGCTCATAACATGCTTGGCTTAAAAAATATTGAATATGTAAATCGTGATGGTCAAGAGCCAAAAATTATTAAATCTAGTGTTAAAAACATACAAAACGATATTGCTGACCTTATAGATAAAGAATGTGCTGAATTTGAACATGTTGCTATCATATGCAAATGCAAACAAGAAGCAAAAACTCTAGCAAAACTACTTAAAGGAAAGATTAATTTCAAATATATCGAAAATCCAGAAGATTATAATAATAAAGTTCTTTTAACTACTTGTGCCACAGCTAAAGGCATTGAGTTTGACGCAGTTATAATCCCTTATGCTAACAAAGAAAACTACAAAAACAATCTTGATAAAAACATAATGTATGTTTCATCAACAAGAGCTTTGCATAAATTATTCTTTATTGCAACCGAAGAGCCTAGCGAGTTCTTAAGAAATCTTAAATAATATCACTTTTTTAAAAAACAAATAATTATGCATAAACCAAGGTAATTTTATAGTTATTTATGCATAAAATATTACACGCAAAAATCAAAGCAATTTTGTCAAGCAAAATGAGGTAATTTTTTACCACAATATATGGGACTAAAAGTTATGATTTAAGACAATTTTTGCAAAAATTCATGTGGAAATGTGGATAACTACCAAAAAAACACCCTATTTAGGGTTAATATTCAACAAAATGTATAAAAATTAGCACAAATGTATAAATATTTACTTGTGGAAATGTGGATAACTGTTTGTGGTAAACTTTTATTAAATTATCCTAAAAAACTTATACAAAACGCTTGACTTTTATCTTAAAAAGCATTAAAATATGCGTCAATTTTATTGGACAGGCTTACATTTATAAATTATTAATTCAAAGGAGAGATTATGTCAAACAACAACCTTATAACACCGCGAAAATTGTCAGGTTTTATGGAATTGCCTCCATATAAACAAATTATCTTTGACAATATGGTTGGCAAAATAATAAATGTATATAAAAACAATTGCTTTATGCCTCTCAACACCCCTATTCTTGAATATACAGATATTCTTATGGCAAAAAGCGGTGGCGAGATAGACAAAGAAGTTTATCACTTTTCAAAAGGCGATAACGACCTTTGTATGCGTTATGACCTTACAGTTCCACTTGCTAGATTTGTTGCCATGAATACAGATACAATTTCTTTTCCTTTTAAGCGTTATCAAGTTGGCAAGGTTTTCCGTGGCGAAAGACCTCAAAAAGGTCGTTTCCGCGAGTTTATCCAATGCGATGCAGATATTATTGGTATTGATAGCCTTCCAATCACTGCCGATGCTGAATGTATCAATCTTATACATGAAACCTTTGAGGCTTTAAACTTAGATATTTTAATAAGCATTTCAAATAGAAACATCTTGTTTGGTTATATTGATTCTCTTGGCTACAAAGATAAAACACAGAACGTCTTAACAATATTAGACAAACTTCCTAAGATAGGAAAAGAAAACGCGTTTAAAGAGCTTGAGAGCCTTGAAATAGATAGAGAGGATTGTGACAGGCTTATCAAACTTTCTGCCCTTAAAGGCGACTTTAAAGACATTATAGAAGAAATTAAAGGTCTTAGCGATAACATTCTTTTTCAACAAGGAGTTAATGACCTGTTAACACTATCAAATAACCTTGAAGCTTACAATATTCCAAAAGATAAATATATTTTAAACTTAGGTATAATTCGCGGACAAAACTATTATACTGGCACAATATTTGAAACCCTTCTTCCAAGCCATCCAGAGTTTGGAACAATATGCGCAGGCGGACGCTACGATAATCTTGCAGGTTATTTTACAGATAAAAAATTGCCAGGCGTTGGAATGAGCATTGGATTTACAAGACTATTTGACTTGCTAGATAATAATGAAATGCTAGGGAATTTCCCCCTCTCTCCAGCACAACTTGAAATTATCCCTCTTGGCGACACCTTAGATAAGTGTCTAGAACTTTCTACCTTCTTCCGAAAAAACAAAATTCGTTGTGAAGTCAATTATGATAATCGTTCATTTAAAGCCAAGTTGAAAGACGCCAATAAGAAAGATATACCATTTGTTATGGTTGTTGGGGAAAACGAAGTTTTATCTCAAATTTATACGCTTAAAAATATGTTTGAAGGCGTACAGGAAAATTTGAATCTTGAAAACTGCCTCGAAAGAATACAAAAATTTTTAAAAAAATAAAAACGGAAATAATTTTCCGTTTTTATTTTTATGTATCTATTTTAAATCTTCCAATTTGCACCCACTCTTTGGCAAACTCACTGTATATTCTTTTCGAAAAACAACTCCTTCCGCAATCAATAATTCTTTTTGTCTATCTCTCCCTCCAAAAGCATCATCCTCTGCAAGATCTCCATACTTATTAACTACTCTATGACAAGGGATAAGAGTTGGTTGCTGATTCGATCGCAAAGCCCAACCTATTTGCATAGAAAGACGATCCCCACCCAGCAAAGCAGAAATTTGTCCATAAGTAGCAACTTTCCCTTTAGGAATTTTTTTTACAATAATATAAACTTTTTGAAAGAAACTTTGCTCCATTTTCTACTCCTTTATTGAAAATAATATATCACTTTTGTACAAAAAACACAAATAATCGACACAAAAAATACAAAAATCCACCAAAAAAGATAAAAACATGCATTATTCGACAATTTTCTTATAGGGGATTGTGTCGAATTTTGAAAAATAATGGCAAAATTGATACTATTTTATACAAAATTATTTTCTATAAATTAACAATATTTTTGTTTGAAAAAATTGAATAAAGTTATATAATATTTTTATGAAATGTTTTGACTGTCCTAGAAATTGCGGTGTTGATAAAGAGTTGAATAAAGGCTTTTGTCGAGAAAGCAACAAAATTCGCATAGCAAAAATAATTCCAAATTTTATGTGGGAAGAGCCATGCCTAACAGGCAAGAAAGGGGCTCTTGCTATATTTTTTTCTGGTTGCAATTTAAGATGCAAGTTTTGCCAAAATTATGAGATCTCTCATATTGGCAAAGGCAATGAGTACACACCTCAAGAATTTAAAGATTTATTAAACTCCTTTAACCTTAGAGATTTTTCATGCATTGATCTTATCACCCCAACGCACTTTTCTAGCCTCCTTCATGATGCTTTAAAAGGCTTCCAACCCCCTATCCCTATTGTTTGGAATTCTAGCGGGTATGAAAAGCTTGAAACAATAAACAAAGTTGCAAGTTTTGTAGATATATTTCTTGTTGATTTTAAATATTTTGATTGCCAACTTTCTAAAAATCTTTCGTGCGCCGATGACTATTTTAAATATACCTCTGCCTGCATAAAACACATCTCAAATTTAAAAGCCAACAAATTTAAAGGCGATTTAATGGTAGAAGGCATGATAATTCGCCATTTAGTTTTACCAAATAATTACAAAGATAGTTTAAAAATTCTAGACTTTATAAAAGACAATGTAAACAATCCTATTATTGCAATTATGAGTCAATTCACCCCAACAAAAGAAAGCCCAATTAAAAACAAATTAACCCCTATAGAATTCAAAATTGTTTTATCTCATGCAAGAAAAATTGGGCTTGACAAAGGTTATTTCCAAGATTTATCAAGTTCTTCAACAGAATTTATACCAAAATTTTAGTCAAACATTTGACTTTTTTGTTTGAGACTGATATTCTTTTTATATGATTAAGACAAATTCACAACAAAATATAAGAGTTCAATACAAAAAATATTTAAAAACAAGGTTAAACACTATTCGTTATACCAGTCTTTTTGTTTCTTTGATGATTTTAGGACTACTTGCAATTCAACAGTTTAAATTACTAGACAGTATTTGGAACTGCGTTTCAATTCTTTATAGTTGTGGCATACTTTTCACATTGTTTGCTCAATATCAAGATATTAAATTAAGAAAAGGATTTGCAAGGTTTTCTAGAGTAATCGCAAGCCTTCTCTATCTTTGCACACTCACCCTTTTAATTTTAATCGTTTTGGACAAATTCTTTATTATTGTATTATAAAAAACAACCTATTAAAGGTTGTTTTTTAATTTAAAACTATAATTGTAATTCCAGGATTAACTTTATTTAAATCTTCATCGGTGATACTTTTGTCTTTATTTAATAAATATAATGTCTTTTTATTAAATACATCCCAACTTTCCCCACCAAAATAGTCGTAAATTTTACCCTGTTTTTTATATTGTCTTAACATTTTTCTAAGTTCTACCAAAATTGCACCACCCCTGCCATGCGAACCATAGCCATGCAAGACCTTAATTGCCGATACCCCCTCTCGCCACGCATTTTCTATCGCTATTTGAACTGACGCAATCGCAATATCCACAGTTGGTGAAAACTCTTTAAGGTTAACAACTTTTAACATTCTCCCGCCTCTTTAAGACGATTTAAAACCTCTTGCTCGCCCAAAATAGTCATAAGTTCATATAAATCTGGGCTATCTTTTCTTCCCGTTAAAGCTAAACGAATATACTCACATACCTTAGCAGTATTGCCTTTATAGCCCTCTGGATTTGCCTTATAAAGTTTATTGTCAACAGCGTAGCCAAGTCTTTCCGCCACCTCTTTAACACCCACAAACCAAGTATCTTTATCTTCTGGCAAAACAAAGTTTTTACTATATTCATTTAAAAATTCTTTATAGTTCTCTTTATTCTCAATCTCATCAACAAGTTCAGGTTTATTAAACATATATGAATAAAGTCCTTCAATCATACTCCATTTATATATATCTTTTCTAGGCTTAGCACCGCCACGACCAATTCCACAAACTTTGAGTGCCAATTCTTTTTTATCTTTAAGAGTATCGGCAAGCGTTAGATTAAATTCTTCCGCCCAAGACAGCCAATTAGCATAAACTTCTTCTGCTGACATCTTAGCAACAATATTCTTCCCAACATCATCAAGTTTAACAAAATCAAAAAGTGGTGACCCTGCGGTGATATCTGTAATTCCAAACTTAAATTCGCTATAATGAGCTTCAGGATTTTTAGCTCGCCATGGTTCAAAGCCAGAATTGATAAGATTTAATAAATATTCAACAACAGCATAAATAGGATAACCTTGTTCAGCAAAATATTGCATATTACTTTCAGGGTCTTTACGCTTGGAAAGTTTTCTCTTATTTCCATTTTTATCAATCTTGCAAATAACTGGTGTATGGCAATATTTTACAGGCTTAAAACCTAGAGCATTAAAAATATCTAAATGCGAAGGGGTTGAACTAAACCATTCTTCACCACGCACTACAATTGTTGTCCCCATTAAAGTATCATCAATTGCATGAGCAAAAGCATATGGAGGAATTCCGTCATCTTTAATCAAAATCACATCTCGAGCATTCTCTGGAAGTTCCACATCTCCCTTAATTATATCAAAAAATTTTATGCGTTTACTTCCATCATTAGGCGTTTTTAGGCGTATTGCAAATTTTTCACCATTTTGAACACGCTTTATAGCTTCTTCTATTGGCATATCTCTACATGGGTCAAAAAATGCATTACTACTACTTTCGCTGTATCGTTCTTCTCTATCCTTTAAAATATCTTCCAGCCCTTCCGTTTTCTTACAAAAGCATGGAAAAGCCTTACCTTGAGCTACAAGATATTTTGCAAAAGCATGGTATATCTCAAGCCTTTTACTTTGAATATATGGGCCATACTCCCCAACAGTTTCACGCCCTAAAATTTGATATTCATCAGGTTTTTGTTGAAAGCGCTCTAGAATATCAAAAATAATTTCCATTGCACCTTCAACTTCGCGTTTTTTATCAGTATCTTCGTTTCTAAGATAAAAAACACCATTGCTATTTTTTGCCAAAGCACGATCGATTAAAACTTGGAAAAATCCACCAATATGCATATAGCCTGTAGGGCTAGGAGCAAAGCGTGTCACCTCTGCCCCTCCCTCAAGTTTGCGTGGTGGATATTTTTTAAAGATATCTTCGACCGAAATTTTTACATTTGGATAAAGCACATTTGCCAAATCTTGATAGGTCATAACAATCTCCTATTTTGTCATAATTTGATTTAAATAGGCAATATATTCACTGGAATACACTGTGAAATAATTACCTATTTCTTTATAATAATTTTCTGCAAAAGTTTCATTTTCTATATAAGCTTTCATATTGCAAGAATAATTTACATAATATTTATTTAAACTAAATTTTTCAAAAGACTTGTTTAACATAATTCTTTCATTATCTAAAGCTTCAAGCGTTTTGAAAAGGTTATTTACGCTTGTATTTACATACTTAATAACAACTGGTTTATCTTCGCCCACATTTTCCTCAATAGCCTTTCCTGTTAATACATTAAGCTGATTGTCTTGCTTAGCTAATAAATTATAAACATTTACTAATCCAAATTTAACATTATATATCAAGGTTGTAAATTCTTGCACCTTTTCATCTCCTGCTAAAGAAGAATAGTCTTCCATATCAAGATTCACGATAAGGCAATTAAAATAATCGTAGCCCAATTGCAAAAGAAAATAGTCACGAAGAGCTATTGTATCATTTTCATTTAAAGCTCTATTAGTTTCACTTAAAGAAAGATAATCATTGAAAACTTCATGTTTAACTTTTGCCAAGTTTAAAGCCACTTGATATGTTGATTTGAATAAGTTGAACAAGGTACGATTATAAACCTCAAGCATTCCTTCTATAACAACTGGTGCTGTCCCAACATTTCTTAAGGCGTCATACTCCCTCGCACTAACCCTATAAGCTTCAACCCAAGCGGGCAAAGAATTTGTTAAATTATTAATTACACTCTGTTTTTCACCAGATATATTCTCTAAATCTTTAATTCTTTCAAGGTCGCTCATATAATTTTGAATAAAATTCATAGGAAGTGCTAAAATTTGATTATAATAATTATATTTTGCATTATTTTTATAATACGACAACACATAATCACTATGCACTTGATTAATATTAGACGTTGTAAACATGTTGTAATTTTTATCTTCTTTATTAATCGTTTCCAAGGCACTTGAAAGTGAGTCAAATTTTTGCAAATTATTTCCACCATCTCCACATGCCACCATTGTTATAGCGGAAACTAAAACTACTAAGCAAGTTAAAATTCCTGTTAAAATTTTTTTCATATTGTTAGCCCTCCTTGTAAGAAGGTTTTTGTTTTTTCAAGAACGCCCTTACTGTCACTACCCTCAAACGCAAAACCATCTTCATTAATACTTTCTATAACATTAACAAGATTTTTGTCTTCACCATAAACTTTTGAGAATGTTGATATAAGAGCAAAATCTTCTTGTAAAATTTCGCTAAAATTATATTTAATCAAAACTCTATTGTCTTTTGTATTTAAATAGACTCTAAACTTATCTAGATATTGTATTTTATAAGTTGCTTTCTCAAAATCCTTATTGATAACATTTAAATAATTATCAATGTTATCGAGAACTAAATTTGTAAGCTCATTTGCTAAAATTCCATTTGGAACACAGTCCTTATAAATTTCGCAAAGACTGTTTATAACAACAACATAACTATTAAGATAATTTAAGTAATAGCCTTTAAATTCCTTCCAATAACTTTCAAAGAAGGTGTTGTCTTGATTGCCCAGTTCTTGAATTACCTTAACAATAACATCTTCCATTTTCTTTTGTTCAGCATTAGCAACATCATAATTTTTCATAATCAAACCATAATTTGCTTGGAAAGTTGATTTATCTTGAGAAAAAACAATATACTCATTGTAAAAGTCCATAATATCATTTATTGCCAATGTTAAAGCATAAACATCACGCGTTTCTTGACCATACTCTTTATTGATAGCCTCAATACTAGTGATTTTAGTTTGGAAATCTTTATACATCTTTTTATTTTTATCTTTCTTTAAAAACATTGTTTCAACTTGAGTATTTGTTCTCTCAATTGCATTGTTAACATTCTTTGGTAGAAAGACTATTATAAGTGTGACAGCGATTGCCACTAAAATGACAACACTTAAAACAATAATCCACTTTTTGCCTTTAACTTTTTCTCCGCTCATTTCCCCTCCTTTTATTCGTCATCACCAAATACGTCGACGCTTTGATTAGCTTCTAAAGGCGCTTCTTCAATATCGGTTGCACTCACAGTTTCAGTTTTTTGAACCTTGGTTTTATCACCATAATTAACAAAGGTTGTATATTCGCCAATCCAACGAAGTTTAACAGTTCCAGTTCCACCATTTCTGTGCTTTGCAATAATAAGTTCAATTGTACCTGGCTCATCCTCTTGAGGTGTATCGTTATATTTTTCTGGATTAAATAAGAAAAGAACAATATCAGCATCTTGCTCAATTGCACCTGAATCACGAAGGTCACTAAGCATTGGTCTGTGATCTTGACGAGATTCAACCGCACGAGATAATTGAGAAAGCACTATGATAGGAACATTTAACTCTTTGGCCGCAATTTTTAAAGTTCTTGAAATCTCACTCACTTCGTTGGTTCTATTTTCTGTAGACTTCTTTCCCGAACTCATAAGTTGAATATAGTCAACCATGATAAGATCTATATTATCTTTAGCCTTTAATCTTCTACATTTTGAAATAAGGTCAGTTGGACTTGTCATTGCAGAATCATCTACATAAAGACCACTTGATTCTAGTTTTTTTGTGGCTGTCCAAATGCGTTGCCACTCTTCAGCACTCATAGTTCCCTTTAAAGCCTTTCCCATAGGTACTTTAGCAAGTGAGCAAATTGCTCTTTGCATAAGTTGCTCTCTAGACATTTCAAGTGAGAACACCGCACATTTTTTACCAAGTTCGACAGCGGCGTGAGTAATAATATTCATTGAGAAAGAAGTTTTACCAACACCAGGACGAGCAGCGAGCAAAATCAAGTCTGAATTTTGAAGACCATTAGTTATCGCATCAAAATCTCTAAAGCCTGTTGGAATACCTTTTATTGAGGTAGGGTCTTTTGCAATAGTATCAAATTTATCAAGTACTTTTTTGATTGCTCCACCTGGTTTCCCCACATGTTCAAGAGAAGAACGAGATTGTTTTTCGGCAATATCAAAAACAACTTGTTCTGCAAATTGAAGATCTTTGTCTTTATCTTCATTCTTAAAACTTTCTTCAATAATTTCTTGTCCAGACTTGATAAGTTTTCTTCTTATCGAATTGCTTTTAACAATATCGCAATAATAAGTAAAATTTGCAGCAGAAGGAACTGCGTTTGTCAAGAATGTAATATATTCAATTCCACCAACTTTTTCAAGAAGTTTATCTGTTTCAAGTTGAGCAGCAAGTGTGACAAAATCAACAGGAACAGAGCGTTGATAAATTTTAAGCATACAATTATAAATCTCTCTGTGAGCATCTGAGTAAAAATCGTCATCACTCATAATAGGAAAAATATCTGCTTGAGCAATATTATCAAGCAAAATACAGCCAAGCACTGCCTGCTCGGCCTCTAAATTGTGTGGAAGCATTTTATAATCTGCCATAAATTCCTCCTAGTGTGAAAAAGGGTCTTTTGTTTGATTTTCGACCGCTTCTCTTTCCTTCTTTTTATCAATTTTAGCACAAATCAAGAGAAATAACAAATAGAAAACCCCCGCTGTGACGATAATTATAAATCCATTCCAAACAGCAGGAATTTTAGCATAATAATCCAAAATATAACATTCAATTAAACAAAAAATAAATATGCCAACAATAAACCACATAGTTCGCTTCAAACTTTTCTTTAAATTTCTGCTTTCTTTTGGAGCAATCATGCTTTTCCCTCCTTCTTTTTAAACTAAATATAAAATAAAATTTATTTTTTACTTAAAACATCCTTATTTATGCTACAATCTTTTAAAATTATCAACCAGCATCAATTCCGTAGTCTTTGCTTGCAACCAACAAGGAATTGATGCTGGTTAATAATTCGCTCTCTTATATTTCCCCTCTCATAATCTTACCCTTCTCACGAAGTCGCATGTTATGATCAAGAATAATCTTTCTAATTCTCATACTCTTAGGAGTCACTTCCAAAATCTCGTCATCAGCAAGAAATTCGATAGCATCTTCAAGACTTAATCTCTTTGGAGGAGTTAATCTAAGAGCTTCATCAGAGCCTGATGCACGGCAATTTGAAAGATGCTTTTTCTTGCAAACATTTACAACAATATCATCACCTTTAGGATTTTGTCCAACAACCATTCCCGCATAAACTGGCACACCTGCTCCAATGAAAAGGTCCCCTCGCTCTTGAGCATTGAAAAGTCCATAAATGATAGCCTCGCCACTTTCGTGAGCAATCAAAGAACCATATTCACGGCGGTTAATTTCCCCCTTCCAAGGTTGATAACCTTCATAACTTGTGTTAATAACACCTTCACCCTTAGTGTCAGTTAAAAGTTCGCTCTTAAAACCAAAAAGCCCTCTCTCAGGAATTAAAAACTCCATTTTCATACGAGAACCGTGAGGAGTCATCCCAACAAGTTCACCCTTTCTAACTCCCATTTTCATCATTACAGTACCAGTACAATCTTCTGGGACATCAAGGAAAAGTCTATCAATAGGCTCACATTTAACTCCGTCTATATTTTTAATCAATACCTTAGGCATTGAAACTTGAAATTCATAGCCATCTCTACGCATGTTTTCAATCAAAATTGAAAGGTGCATTTCACCACGCCCACAAACTTGAAATCTTTCGGCAGTATCGCCATCGGTCACTTTTAAAGAAAGGTCCTTAACAGCCTCTTTATATAATCTATCTCTAAGATGACGGCTTGTCACATATTTGCCTTCCTTGCCAGCAAATGGACTATCGTTAACCATAAATGTCATTTCAACAGAAGGCTCTGCGATTTTTACAAATTCTAGAGGCTCTACTTTGCTTGCATCACAAATTGTATCACCAATTTGGACATCTTCAAGCCCTGCAACACAAACAATTTCACCGATAGGAACTTCGTTTACTGGCACACGCTTAACACCTTCAAAAACAAACAAAGAAACGATTTTAGATCTAACTTGTTTTGCCTTATCGTGATAGTTGCAAAGCACAACACTTTGCCCAACACTCAATTTACCTTGTGTAAGTTTACCAACGGCAAGTTTACCAACATAGTCGTTATGTTCGGCAGAAGAAATAAGCATTTGTGCAGACTTTTCAGCGTCACCTTCTGGTGCTGGAATATGTGAAATAATTGTATCAAAAAGTGGAGTCATATCAGTTCCAACTTTGTTTATATCTGTTGAAGCAATACCTTGACGAGCAGATGCAAAAACAAATGGAGAATTTAATTGTTCTTCATCGGCATCAAGCTCAAGGAAAAGTTCGAGTACTTCGTCTACAACTTCGCTAAGTCTTGCATCAGGTTTGTCAATCTTGTTTACAACAACCACAACTTTAAGTTTTAATGCAAGCGCTCTTTCAAGTACAAAACGAGTTTGAGGCATTGGACCTTCATAAGCATCAACAACAAGCAAAACACCGTCAACCATTTTAAGTACGCGTTCAACTTCCCCACCAAAGTCGGCGTGTCCCGGAGTGTCGATAACATTGATTTTTACACCATTATAAAGGCAAGAGCAATTTTTAGATAAAATAGTAATTCCTCTTTCTCTTTCAATGGCGTTTGAATCCATAACTCTGTCTTCAACCACTTGGTTTTCTCTAAAAACACTTCCTTGTTTTAAAAGTGCGTCAACCAAACTTGTCTTACCATGGTCTACATGGGCAATAATCGCAATATTTCTAATCTTTTCGTTTTTCATTTTTCTTTCTATCCTTTTATATTTCTAACACTTTATTTTACCACAAACAAATGCATTTTTCAAGGAAGTAAAGAAAAAAATATGAAAAAGTTTATTATTTTAACTCTTCATCTAATTTGTCGGCAACATTAAATATTGTTTTCCCTCTATTTTTTGCATACCTAAACATAATAGAAGTTCCACTTCTTGTCAAACCAGCTTTATCTTTATTGTAATACATAATCAAAAATTGACTATCTTTAACAATTTGTTTATCTCTCATTAAATAAGAAACTTTACCTGCATTGAATTTTTCATTGTAATAGACACCGTCAAAAAATGCAATTCGAAAATTATTATCCTTATGATCAATAGCTTCTAACTTGTTTGCAAGCTCAGACTCCTCTTTCAAATAAGCAGTTTCTGAGCGAGTGCAATATTTATATATTTCAACATGTGGATATCTGGCTAAAATATCAACTATTGCCCAATAGCATGCATGAGTAAATTCACTACGAGAACCAAATAATATTCTATCTACATATTGGTTTTCAATTAAATCAACAACAATCTTTTTTACTTCTTCTAGTTTCTCTTTATCATCAAAATCTCTATGACCTAAAATTCCTAATGTCATTTACGCCCTCCTTAACGATACATTCACAACTATTATAAGCGTTTTTTACAATAGTTGTCAACATATTCACAATCTGTGAATACATTCACAACATATTTTTTTTAAAAATGCTAGTCTTTTCTTGTGAATACATCCACAAGGAGGGAACATGAAATTACATGAGGCTGTTGCAAGAAGAATTCTTGATTATTGCAACGAAAGAGATCTTACACCTAACAAACTTTGTACAATGTCGGGCGTTATTCAATCTACAGTTAACAGCATTTTTTCTGGAAGAAGTAAAAACCCAAAAATAGGGACAATTAATGACTTGTGTACAGGTTTAAACATAACACTTGCAGAATTTTTTGACTGCAAATATTTTATTGACCTCGAAGATTGAAGTTGTGAATGTATTAACAACATTAAAAATGTAAAAAGTTTAAAATGTGAATACATCGACAACTTGTGAGGTAAATTATGAAATTGCATGAAGCAGTCGGCAAAAGAATTTTGGAATATTGCAAAGAACAAGACATAACTCCAAACAAACTTTGTACAAAATCGGGTATAATACAATCCACAGTAAACAGTATTTTTTCTGGAAGAAGTAAAAATCCTAAACTTGAAACGATTTACAATCTTTGTATTGGCCTTGGCATAACTTTGGAAGAGTTTTTTGCCAGCGACTTATTTATTAATTTAGACGATTAAAAAAATAAATAATAAAAAGCATTTCGAACTTTCTATAAAGAAAGAAGGAATGCTTTTTATAGTTTTCTTTTGTTTCTTTTCTTTAAAAGTAAAGAAAGATAAAAAAGTAAGTACGCAAGTACACTTATCTTTTCTTATCAAGTTGTTTTTTAAGTTTTGCGATTTTGTCGCGGAATTCCATGGCACGCTCAAACTCTAATGAATTGGACGCAATCTTCATCATAGCCGTCAACTTTTCAATCTCGCGTGGAATGTCTTCTCTCTTCAACTTGCCGTCATCAACCTTCTTGGTAATTTCAAGAGTGTTGTTTATCTCTTTGATAATAGTCTTTGGAATAATTCCATGCTCCTCATTAAACTTCTCTTGAATTGCACGCCTACGCTCGGTTTCGCCAATTGCCCTCTTCATACTATCGGTTATATTGTCGGCAAACATGATAACTCTGCCATTAGCATTTCTAGCAGCACGACCTATAGTTTGGATCAATGCACCTTCGCTCCTAAGAAAGCCCTCTTTGTCGGCATCAAGGATCGCCACCAGTTCAACCTCTGGCATGTCCAAACCTTCACGCAACAAATTGATACCAACTAACACATCAAACTCACCCGAACGTAAACCATTGATAATCTCGACGCGTTCCATGGTGTCTATCTCACTATGCATATATTTTGCTTTAATTTTATGCTCGGTTAAATAGGTTGTTAAACTTTCAGCCATCTTTTTAGTTAATGTCGTGACAAGAACTCTTGCCCCACTGTCGACAGTTTTATTAATTTCAACCATAAGTTGTTCAATCTGATTCTCAATCGGCTTAACTTCAATCATAGGATCTAAAAGCCCTGTTGGACGAATAACCTGCTCAACAACCTGTCCAGCCCTTTCAAGTTCATACTTGCCAGGAGTTGCCGAAACATAGACAACTTGCCCTAATTTAGAATTAAACTCTTCAAAAGTAAGAGGCCTATTATCTCGCGCAGCCTCCAAACGAAAACCATAATCGACAAGAGATGTTTTTCTTGCTTTATCTCCATTAAACATTGCTCTAACTTGTGGAAGCGTCATATGGCTTTCATCAATGATAGTTAAAAAGTCTTTTGGGAAATAATCTATAAGTGTAAAAGGTGGCTCACCTGGTCTACGCCCATCAAAATATCTAGAATAATTTTCTATTCCACTACAATAGCCAATCTCTCTCATCATTTCAAGGTCATAAGAAACGCGTTGAGCAATACGCTCACTTTCTATATATTTACCCTGCTTTTCAAAATCTTTTGCAGCCTTTACTCTATCATTTTCTATTTTCTCAAGTACATTCTCCATTCTCTCTCGGCCAACTACATAGTGAGTAGCAGGATAGATTGACACAACTTTCAGTTGATTTATAAGGTTGCCAGATACAGGTTCAAATTCATATATTTTTTCAATCTCATCACCAAAGAAAAGAACTCGAATAGCCATTTCACTCTGGTTTGAAGGGAAAATATCTAAAGTATCACCTTTAACTCTAAAAGTAGAACGTTTAAAATCTATATCATTTCGCATATATTGAATTGAAATGAGCCGAGATATAATTTCATCTCGATCTACCAAATCACCCTCACGAAGAGAGATGTGTAATCTTTCATATTCTTCTGGGCAACCCAAGCCATATATACAAGAAACTGATGCTACAATTATAACATCATCACGCTCCAAAACCGAAGCAGTGGCTGAAGAGCGAAGTTTATCAATCTCTTCATTGATAGACATATCTTTTTCGATATATGTATCCGAAGAAACAATATATGCCTCTGGTTGATAATAATCATAGTATGAAACAAAAAACTCTACTCGATTGTTCGGGAAAAACTCTCTAAATTCATTGCAGAGTTGAGCGGCAAGCGTTTTATTATGTGCAATAACCAAGGTTGGTTTTTTATTATTTTTTATTATGTTTGCCATAGTGAAAGTTTTTCCACTACCAGTCACACCTAAAAGAACCTGTTCTTTTAAACCATCCTGCAAGCCTTCTGTTAATTTTTCTATTGCCTCTGGCTGATCACCAGCAGGCTTATATTTAGATTGCAAATCAAACTCTGCCATTTTTAACCTCTTCTCTTCTTTTCTTTTAAAGAAAAGGCAACCAAATGTTGCACGACTTTTATTTAATAAAAACATTATATCAAATTCACTAATATAAATCAACATTATCACTTAAATATTGCTTTCAAAATCAAACCAAAAACAAAAGAAACAGTAGCCAAAAACATACTGCGTAAAACTAATAACCCCAAAGTTTTTCTCTGGCGTTTGGCATCTTCTAAAAAAGTCTGACCTTTTTTCTTTAATGTGACGCAGTAATAATAGCCATTTTTTGAATCACTTACCACAAAATCAATATAATTTTCTAAACTAAGAGATGTCATAATTTCATCAATTTCCGCCACCGATAAAACCGCTTTTTTACTTGAGTTCAATGCTATATCGTGTGGAGAAACAAGATGTGTCTTTTTACCAGTGCACACCTTGCAAAGATAACTCATAACTACCTTTTCATTTCGACTTGTCATTTTGCTCCAATTATTCTTGTGTATTATTGCCCTTTAAGAAATTTTTATGCGTTGACAAAATTATGAGAAATCTATTAAATTAAATAAAAAAACACCTAAATTGGTGTTTTTTTTATTTAATTAATTTTAACAATGGCCATGGCAATCATCACAATCGCAACCATGTTCACAAGCAACCTCTTCCATATATTTATGAAGTGGTTGTGCTTTATAAAAGTTTTCAGGCATCCAATCAGTTGTTGTGAAACCTGCTGGAGCACACATAACTTCTGGAATACGATTGATAACTGTTGCACAAGTAAGTTCTACTGTGCTAGGACGTTCAATAACCACTCTTGTGTTAGGCTCACCTTCAATAGTCCAGTCATTGCAGTCAAATTCGTTCTTATCGTAAACCTTACCAATTGCTTCAGCTTCAATGATAATTCCTTCCTTAGTTTCAGTTGTGACTACAGCACTCATACCTGTACAATTGCCTTTTGGAATTGTCATGCCAAGCGTTGAACTTTTAATATTCTTATTAGCAATTTGTGGAACACATTTTTGAGTTTGTCTTGTCACATGAAGCCCAAGTTTTTCACAGAGCCATCCATTAACATTCCACATATAACTAGGAGCAAATTGACCAGCATTGATAATTTTCTTTCTTTCTTCATCAGAAATGTTATCTGCTGATGCAACCTCTTTTTCAAACTCTTCAACTGTAAGTCCAGCACCATGAACTTGAGCTAAAGAAATACCATAGTCTTCAACATTATAACTGCTCTTTCCTCTAATCTTAGTTATCTTGTGAGTTGCACCTGCAAGAACGCTGATAAGATTTCCCCAGAAAACATCTTGATAACCGCTTCCGCAAATAGTACAGCCAGTTTCTTGACAAAGTTTATCCAATTTTTTGAATAACTTTGGATTGCTGTTTTGAGGGAAAAATGCCTCTTCACATGTAGAAATTGCATTAACACCATTTTTAGCACAAATTTCATAAGCTGGATAATTTTCAGCAAACACGCTTGTAGTTGTAATAATAGCAACATCTACATCATTATTTTGAAGAAATTGCTCAAATTCTTTTGCGTCTTGGATTTTAACTCCAAATTTTTTATCGCTTCCAATAACCTCAGCAATGTCCTTCCCAATAATTGCAGGATTAATATCAAACGCTCCTACAACTTTAACGCCCTTTTCGATTGCATAACGCATTGTATATGCACTCATCTTTCCGCAACCATATTGAACCATTTTTATTTTTTCCATTTATAAACCTCCAATAACATTATACTATTATTGGCAGAAAAAACAAAATATTTTCACACTATTTATTAATTTAAAGCAAATTCAACTTTGAGTTTAGCTTGAATAGTAATCTTACCAACCAAATCATTTTCAACCATAGCATCTGTATAATCTTTATAAAGCGTGCCACAGCAATAAACATATTCTTCGCTAATTGAAAGTACTGGAAGTTCGCCCTCACCTTCAACAAGTTTGCTAGCTTTTAATTTAGCATTTTCTAAAGCATCAATCATGGTTTGGTTATAAATCTCTTCATAATTAGAAACTTCATAGTTAATATTCCTAACAGTAGTCACGCCGCAGTCGGTAATCACATCAATTGCACCTTTAATGTTTTCAAGATTTTCGATATAAAAGCTGAAATTTGTTGTAGCATAATAACCCTGAATCTCTATAGCATAACTATTATCATAACTAGGATAGCAGGTAAAATATTCTGTTCTTATACCTTCGCGGTCAACGCCAAAGTCTACCAATGCTTTAATAGCACAATCCAAAATATCAAAATTCTTTTCTTTTGATTCCTTCATATCACTAGAAAGAGTTTGAATACTTGCAGTAATTTTAGCCCTGTCTGGAGCCACCTCTGTTGACGCTTCACCAATAACACTAACAGATGCAAAATTATCATCTGCCAAAGCTTCACCACTAACATTTTCTACATTTGTAGCAATAGAAAGCACACCAAAGCAAGAACAGATTGCAATTAAAATTGTCAATCCAAAAATATAAAATTTTTTCATAAATACCTCCGCTATTATCATGGCTAATCCTTTTGATTTTATGAAAAATTTATATTTTTTCAACAAAAATCCTGCTTTTTAGTGCTTTTTTACTATTTTATTTTAAATTTCTACATTATTAAAAATAAAAAACATTATAAAGTTCATTGAACATTATAATGTTTTTATACCACTCTAAAATAGAGGAGCAAGCAGTCTAAATATAGCCTGTAAAAATTTGGTCAACCAACGCTTTCTTTTAAAGTAAACTAAATTCACTTCATAAGAATTATTTACATCATCTAAAAATGTTTTTTGATAGGTTGCGTTAAGTTTTGAAGAATATATTATTGCAGTGTCCTCAAAATTTAAACCAAAGGAACGATTGTCCATATTGCAGGTCCCTATAGAAAGTTTATTATCATCAATAAGCATTGTTTTACTATGCAAGAAGCCTTGATACAAATAAACTCTACCACCCATCTCGACTATTTCTTTAAGATAAGATATAGTCACATAGTAAACAGACTTTTTATCTGGTTTGTATGGAACCATTACTCTAACATCAACTCCACTTTTTATTGCAATTCGAAGTGCAGAAAGAAAACTATCATCAGGAACAAAATATGGTGTTTGAATCCAGATTCGCTTTTCAGCAGTTGCAATCAACTTGATAAAAGCCTCTTTAATTTTTTGAACTTGGCTATCTGGGCCAGAAGATAAAACCTGCACAGTTATATCTCCTTTAAGTTCTGGAGTTGGGAAATAGCCTTTTTCCAAATACACCTTTGGTGGAGTGTTGTCTTTTTTACAATATCTCCAATCATCAATAAAAATATTTTGCAAGCCATAAACCCCTGCACCTTCAATACGGATATGTGTATCTCTCCAAGGGTTTAATTTTTTATTTAAGCCCATATGGTCATCACGAATATTAACTCCACCAGTATAGCCAATCTTTCCATCAATTACTACAATTTTCCTGTGATTGCGATAATTTAATTTAAGATTGATCAAACGAATATGCATAAAAGGAGGAAAAAATTCTGCGACTTGCCCTCCCGCTTTGGTCAACTTTTTAAAAAACCTACGCGGAGCTTTTCGAGAACCAATAGAATCATAAATCAGTCTAACATCAACACCCTCTCTTGCTTTTTGACAAAGAATATCCATAATCTGTCTGCCAGTTTCATCTTTGGCAAAGATATAATATTCAATATTTATCGACTTTTTAGCTTTTAACAGATCCTCTTTTAATGAAGCTAACTTTTCTATTCCATTATTAAAAATTTGAACATCACTGCCAGGACAAGGATAGGCACCATAATTATAGCAATAAGTTATAACCTGCCTATCCTTTTCTGTCAGTCCATCAAGTTTAGCATTATTAAGATTTTGTATCCCGTCAATGTTTTTGATTATATCTCTTTCAGAAATAGCCTTTTTCTTTATCATTCGGCGAGTTCGAACACTAAGCCCACTGCCAAAAATAATATATAACAAGAAACCAATAACGGGAAGAAAAGTTAAAACGGTAAGCCATGAAATTATAGTTTGAGGTTTGCGTTTTTCAAGAAACACCATACCAATAAGGAGCAGAAAATTCATGCTTGCAATCACACAAATAACGATTAAAATCCAATGCATGCCTTCCTCCCTTAACTACTTTTAACTAATTGAAAAGCAAAGTTAGATAAGATTGTAAAGACTTGCCCACTTGTATCAACAATAAAATTAAGTCGTGTTCCTTTATAATTTGACATAAGTATATATTCCTCATTTAGAGATTCACTACTTCTATCACTGAAATATACATCATCAACATTATTTAATAGTATGCTATCTTCAGGCTCTTCGTAATAGTTAGATAATGTAAAACCACTGAACATATAATCCGCTCCTGCTGTTGTCTTAGCAGAAGTTAATAACCAATAATCCTCGCCATCAATGGTATGTTTATACCAAGAAGCTTTTATCTTATCTTCTCCTATGAAAGCAACTTGATCTTTAACAAGATTTGACTTTTCAACTTTCAAATCTTCATTTAAGAATGTATTTTCAACAAGAGTTAATTTATGATAATAGAAATCTGCAGTAACTGGGAATTTATAAATTCCATTTTCAAAACTTGCGGCACTTGCCTTAAAGAAATATCCGTTATATTGAGATGTGACATCATTAAATCTCACATAAGTTTCATCCCCAACCTTTTCTTCATAATAATCTATAGCTGATGTGTCAACCTCTGTTCCTTCAGGAGGACTGCCCGCTTGATATTCAAAAGATTTTTTAAATAGAGGCATTCCTTTCATAAATTTAACATCTGCATCGGTTATTGAAACACCTGATTGATTAAATTTAACTGCACTAAATTCTTTTAGATTAAATGTAGAAGTTTGTTGTTTTTCCACCACTTCATTTTTCCATAAAGTTGTTGCTTTTGGAATTACTGTTGCTTGACTTAAGTCTGTACCTTCTGGAAGATTTACAATTTGTTCTTCATAAGCAATCTCGCCAGAATTATAAACTCTTTGAGTTAATACAACTTGAGTTGTGTTATATTTCAAAGCATCAAGTGAAATTTCTGTATCACTTGTACCTCTTGGCATCAAACGAAGCATCAATGTTTTGCTATTTGTGTGGTTGTAATAGTTTGAACGATTGAAATCTGTTATATCTGCCCAATCACCTGAAATACCTGAGATTTTTTGTCTAATTACCACTGTAATATAGTGAGAACTGATATTAAAGTCTTTATTAGTAGTAATATTCCCATATTCATCAATTGTAGCAGCACCTGATGCCTGACCACCAGAAGTTGTTGATGTTGTGATTTGGAAATCAAGTTTATTCAAACAATCATTGCTGAATGTGTCATACATTCCATTTGCCTCAGAAACTCCTCCAGAAGATGAACGAGTAGCTTTGGTCAAATACATTCCTTGAGTCCAATTTGCCAAAGGAATTACATAAGTTGACTTCTCATCATTATTAATTTGAATATAATCTTTAATTTGTTTCTCTTGACCTGAATAATTGTATTTAAGTGAGTAGAAATAGCCTGTAACAGTATAGTTTTGCGTAAATCTATATTCAACTGTTTCTCTATTGTCTACACCTGTTTCAGGTTTATCACCTTGTGGAATGCTGATTAGATAATATTGAGTTAAACTATCTATTTTATTAGAAGTAAACCTTAATGGATTTTCAATATTGATACGATCATAACCAATCATTTTATTAGCTTCACTTCCAATTGAAACAGGTTGAAGAGCAATATTATCTCCATCGCTTCCGCCAGTACCTTCGATCTTGTTGCCAACAGCAATTTCAATATTATTATACATAAATTTAACTTTGCTAATATCGCCTCTTGTCACGTTTATAGTGAAGAAATAATCTTTCTCAAGAGTTCGGCCTGAAAGGCTTGAAAGTGAACGATATTCAACATAATCATAAGAAGCAGTATTTTGAATTGTATATGTTTGAGGAATATATTGTCCTTCAACAGTATAACCACTTGCTGGTAGTGATGTATTATCTTCCTTAGAAGTTCCATTCATCTTAAATGCTTCATAAGAGAATGTGACGCTTGAATTAGCAGGAACTACAACTGCCAATGTGTCATCATAGACAGAATAGTCATTAACAATAGTTGCCGCACCACCATCAGGATTATTTCTTGTGATGTATACATAATCTTTTACATTAAATTCCTTTCCATCTTGAACAACATTGTTTGGATATGAGATAAAGTTTGTAGACTTTCGAACTGCAACTTTAGCATGAACCTCATGTTTTTCTTCAATATCATTGTCTGCAAGATTTGTACCTTTATTATACAAACCATTTCCATAACCTAGAGTAATAACAATTTCAACTTCAACCTCATCGTTATCATCATAGATATAACCTGGGAGTGATGGCATTATATACTTAGAACTAGCTTGACGATATAAGTTGTATGAAGTAGTATTCTCAGTTAAATACAAATTACTATCACTTGCTAAAACTTGATTTTCATTATTGTTACCTTCTGAAATAATATCAATACCTTCTTTAACAACAGACTTTCCTTCATATAAGAAATCTATATCAAGTACACGCAAATACATAAATTCTGGGAAATGCTCTAAATAAGATTGTTTTCCTGTATTTTCACGAAGTTTATAGCCTGTTTTTGCAGTACCGCCACCTGAAGATCCTATTTTAGTTTTATCAAAATAATTTTCATAGGTGGTCATATCATCTATCTCCCAGAATGGTTTATCAAAACCAAATGCTTCAATACCTTCTAGGTTCAAGATTGTAACTCCTTGACCTTGTGCACCTCTAAGATTATCATCCCCAAAGATATCAAGAATTGTTGTCGTATTAGGACTTTCCCCTTCGGTTTCACCTGGAGTTATATTCAATTGATAGTTTTTAACACCAACATCAAAGCCTGCACCTTCAGTTATATAATTATCAGCCGAAAGAGTTGGACTGATAAGGTTTTTATTAGACAATGCGAAGCAAACTACAAATTTATAACCAAATTTATCTTGTGCCTCTAATCTATAATATTGAACACCAAATTTAACTTCTTTTGCTCCTGCCAATGATATCTCTCCATTGTCAGCAGAGTTTTCCCAAGTATAATAAGTCGTGTTCGCTTCCGTTCTTTCTGCCCAGTGTTTACCTGTAGTAAGGACATTATCTTTCAACTTATTTTTTACATTCAATTCAATGTTATATAGCGTTCCATCTCGCTCATCATCAATTTGCATTTCATACTTAAAGTCTTGAGCTGCAATTTCATTGCCTGTTGTGTCATTTTTATGCTTAACTGAAACAATAGGATTTGTTGAGTTATTATTACCAGCCAATATTGTTGGAAGGTAAGTACTTCCATTGTTAACTACTTCATTGAGTGTATAAATTCTATTTTCACCTTGATTTGAAATTATGCCATTTTCGTCAGGTTCAACAGCCCCTGCTTTTTCATAAACAATCTTATAGTCTGGCATTACCTTCATCATGATGTAGAAACCTTTTGAATATGTTGTAGCATCGCCTTCTCCAATTTGGAGTTTAACAGAATAAGTCATATAAAGAAGAACATAATTCCCTTTATTTTCTGCACCTAAGCCACGAATATAATAGTCTGTTGTGTAAATTTTATCACTAGCTAAAGCTACAGTTTCTGGCGAAACTAATTCTCCATTTTCTCTCTTTTGAATTGCTGAGATAGCAAGATATCTATCAATTCCATTATTGTCTACTGTTGCATTAAATGAAGTATAAACCTCTCGAATTCTCTTAATATATTCATCACTTTCATCTAAAGCTTTATCAAGCCCAACAACATAAAGATTAAGGTTTATGTTATCATCCATAAATTCGCTATCTTTGAAAAGTTCTGCATTGCCTGTGCTTGGATGATAAACACCCATTGTTGATATAAGATTTTGTTGAGTATAAGCCTCAATATTATTTGTCTTTTCATTTACTTTAGTAGGAGTTATCTTTCCATCTTCATCTTGAACTTCAGTAAACTCAAGTGCTTGACGAACTTGAATATCAAGGGTCAATTTATATGAATATGCAACACCACTGATTTCATAAATATTTGAAATTCGCTCTGTGGTTGCTTCACTACCTTCAACCTGCTCTAAATATTTTACAGTACTACCATCATTTGGTGAGAATTTAAAATCTTTTACTGTAAATACTTTATCAAGATCAGACCCTGTTTGCTCTAACTGATAACTATCAAGAGTTGCACCATTGCCCGAATTGTTTTCAAATCTCAATTCTCCTGCAAATTTATCAAAATCAACATTAATTTGATTGTAAGTTAACTGAACTCTTGAAACAAGTTGTGGAGTTTTATTGAAAAGTTCTGTTGTAAAGTCTTTTGTAGCAGGTTTAAATTGTTCAGCTTTTCCTTCTTGTTCTGTAGAAGGAGTATTGCCACCTATATCTAAAATCTTGCCTTCAAGGAAAGTTCCAATATATCTATAGCCAGCCAAGCCTTTACCAAGATCTATATTAATAATTTGCCCAATATCATTTCTTGAAAGAGTTAATGGTTTTGTTGAGTAATAATATTTTTCATCTTCGAATTTTTCAAACAACATTTCAAATTTGTCTGAAACAAGAGAAGAAATATTATCATTTTCAGATTGTCTTACAACCGAAAGATTTAACATTCTTTCATTTTCAAAAATTTGTGGAGATTCTGTCATCCTATCTGCATAGAATGATTCAACCGAACCAGACGAATCAAGATTATTGTTAACTCTATTAAAAGTTATTCCATACAAATCTTTAACAAGTATAATTGTATATTCAGCAACAACACTATTGCATGTTAACTGGAATGTAATGCGTGATTGATTTCCGTCATCATTCCATTCATATTCACTTTGTGAGCCTTCTTTTAATCTCCATGTTCCAATTTTGAAAGTTAAGTTTGATACATTAATATCTTTTCCATAAACTGTATTGCTTCCGCCAACAGATGTAAAGTGGTTATTCAAAATTGTATAATCGCCTGCATAAACATCTGCATTTTGCATTGAGATAATATTTAATGTAAAGTTGTTTGTTACAGTAGAAATTAAACTTTCATCAACTGTTGCTTTATAAACAACAAATCTATTATATTTACCTGAAATGTTCTTGTTTGAACTTCTTGTAATAATTGTTCCGTCATTATTTAAACCAACAATATCATTTCCACCAACAAATACAGGTTGAGTATTGATAAAGTTATCTAGTACATTTACAAAGCTAACTCCATCTTGAAGATATTCATAACCAATCTTTCTTCCCTGAGCATCACTTTCATAAAGTTCTGTGCCCTGAGGTGCTGATGCATTAGTTTCGACAACAACATTAGGTTTTACAGTAAAGTTATATCTTGCATAGAAGGTATTATACGCAGCTCCTCCTGCCATTAATGAAACTTCAAGCAAGGCTGAACAATTTTGGATTAATCCAACTTCTTTAGTTTGAATTAAAACTTTTTCATTGTTATTGCCACTTTCAAAAGCATTCCCCCCTGAAATAGCTGTCCAAGTATATTTGATATTTTGTGATGATGGGATATCTGTTGAATTTGCAACATTAAAGATATCTGCCTGCAACAATTCTTTTGTGTCTTCTGCAAAAATTTCATCACTTCCATCTGTTGATCTTGGCAATGTGAAAGGATTATTCCTATCGGTTGTCACATTTGAAGAATCAAGATTAGTGATATTTTTAGTTATTGCCAAAGGCAAAGTAAATGTAAACTTTTCAGTTTTTCCATCCACAACAACCCAGAGTTCAATATCTAATTTGATTTCAACATCTTCAATATTGGGAAGTGCTTTAATCTTGCCATTTTCTATTGTGACAAATGAATATTTTCCTTGATTTTGAATGGTTGCCTTTGTTAAACCAAAACTATAATCAGCAGTTTCGGCACCATTCTTAACACCTATATTACCATTAATTTTAACATTCTCAATTAAATTTAATAAATCTGTCGAAGTACCTGCTTTTACACTTTCTTGAATTTGTTCATATGTTACACTTCCTTCAATTTCGATTTGAAGGGTTCCTAAAAGCCCAAATTGTGAATAGAGGTAAACCTCAAACAACTTATCCTTTTCAATATATTCATCTAAAATTAAGGTTAAGGTATTACTATTAATTGTTTCACCTGTTACATCAATTTCCCCTTCATTGTTGAAAATTTGTTCATAACTTTGGTTGTTATAATAAATTTCACATGAATTATTAGCAACTACACCTTTTGGATTAATGCTTAAAAGACCATATTTAAGAGTACTTGATGAACCTTCACCTTGTGCATTTCTATCTCTCAAATTAATCTTTGTGCTTATATAATTATTAACAGTCTTTTCTCTCTTAACTTTCCATTTATAAACACCATTCTCAAAAGTTAAGTCTTTGCCTGCTATATTCAAGTCTTCAAATTCAAGTTGAAGATTTGATTCTTCGTCATTAACTATAATAGTATATTCAAATTCGCCACCAACAACAGTTTGATATTCTCTTGAAAGTATTATAGTTAATTTACGATCTGTTTTAGGTGTTATTGTTACAATTGAATTGTCTGTATTATTTTCTCTCGTGTTAAATGTAATTTCAACAAGATTTGCATAATCTGCTTGATTTTCATAAGTGTTAACACCGTCACTAACACTCTTTATTGTGTCAACAACTGGAAGAGCAGAAAGTCTATCATCATTCTTATATACATTAAATCTAAAACTATCAAAGTTGCATGTTGTTTTATCATGAGCTTCATCAAGTTTAATCTCAACTGGTGTGTATGAACCATCCTGGCGTTTTGCTGAAATAATGTATTCTGCATCATCTCCATAAGGGTAAACAATATTCCCTAAAGTCGCATTTGGTTTTACACGAACTATATAATATATCTCTTGAGAGAACCCTTCACCTGATATTGTTGCCTTTAATGTCACATAAGCATAATCTGTAGCATCACCAACAAGATGATTTAATTTTAATACAACATCACCCTCTCTTGCACCTGAAGCTCCAATTTCTAGTTTTGTTAACATGTCATATGAAAGAATAGTTGCAAGATTATTTCTTGAATAATCATTTTTGATTTCTTCAATAGCGATATTGCTTTGTTTAAATTGTGTTGAGTAATAGTATAATTTTGCTCCATCCTTAGTTTCGCTTTCGCTTGCATAAGGAGAAGCAATAACATAATATTGTCCTGCATCTACTGCTTTAAATTTGTTTTCATCTATAAGTGTTTTGGCATTTGTTGTCAACAAGTCTTGAAGAGTTGCCTCAACATATTCATGCTCAATTTGTGCACCCTCTTCATCAAACTTATCATAATAAGCATGGACAGTTCCAATTCTTGAAACAACGCAAGGCACAAGCATAACTATTTGCAAATCTCCTGCCCTATTAAGAACTCTTACAACTAAATATTCTTTAGGGTCACCAAGTCCAAATAAACCGCTATTCCCTATCTCTAAGAAAGTGACATCTTGGTTTGTGTTATCATCTGTATTTTGGAAAGAATAGAAATTGCTCTTACTTCTATATTGAATTGTTGAGCCTGAAGAATAATCATAGTAATGTCTAGCAGTTTCAAACTTATAATTCTTTAAGGTAGCCACTTCATCATACAAGTTGTTCAATTTCCATTTATCTGTTGTCACTTTAAGATAGTCAACGCCATCTAAATTTTGAACTTCTGCTTTTAATATTGCATTTCCATCATTTTTTATAAATCTATCTGCTAAATCTTTATATTCAACACCGCTTTCAAACTTAATTGTCTTTGTATCGTCAATCAAAAGCTTGTCTTGATTTGCTTCCTGAATATAAACAGTGATTTTATAAATGAAATCAGTTTCATTATATTTAAATATAGGAGTGATTGAAGTTCTTTCAATATACCAATCATCATCTCTTTGCACAATATTTATAAATGGATTACTTTCAAGTTCAAAACTAATATTACTCAAAATATTTGCAATATCCGCATTGATTTCATCACTATTATTGCTAATATCTTTGATTCTTGAAACCGAAATATAATCTTTAACTTTGTTAGAAATTTGTCCATCTAATACAAATTTATATGAGTTTTCAATATTATTTGTATTAACATTCTCAACTTTAATATTTCTTTGAACTTTGAAATTAAAAGTGTAGAAAGGTGTAAATTGATTTTCTATGCCTTCCAAATAAAAATTAATTTTGAAGGATTTTTCTGGCACATCCCAGAAATCATAGAATTTAAAGGCCCCATTAACAATTTCACCGACTGAAACATCAACTCCACCAGTCATTCTGTCTTTTGAAATTTTATAAGTGTTACCATCATCAACAATATAGTAATTTCCTTCTAAGCTACTAAGCAATCCGCTTATTTGTTTAGAAGTATGTAAAGAAATATCTTCACCATTTTGATAATTTACAACAACATCTTCATTTGAATTTAATGTTTTTCCAGCCATAGCATATACATCATTATCTTTACCAATTTCTGTTGAATTTGATTGATAAGTAACATTTGCCAAAATAGTGAAATTCATTGTAATTCTAACAACGCCTGTTTCAATCTTGTCAGTTATTATAAACTCTAACTTTTCTCCACCAACTGCAAAGTTGTGATTAAATGTCAAACCTCTAACTTCAAAATTTGTCAAATCGGCTTTAACTCTTGATAAATATTGGCTATCACTTTCTCCATTCTCCATAGCAGGCATTTCCCAAGTTCCATTTCCATTCCCAGATATGGTTATCATACCATTTTTACCAAAAAGAGATTTGAACTTTTCTGCCTCCAAAGATTCAAGATATTGTGAAGAGAAATTAAACTTATAATTTTCTCTTAAATACTGAGTCTCTGCGATCCCATCACTATAATATAGTTTTACAAGATAATCAAAATTAATATAACCACCAGTTTTGTTATCTTGTGTAGCATAACTAGCACCATATTTTTGAATGTCAATTATGCTTAATGATGTTTGCTCTTTTAGAGTAATATCATTTTGTCCTTGATTTTCAAGAACATCATAAGTTTGATCACTTTCTATCTTTTGAATACCTGTTGATGAAACAATCATAGTCAATTTATTTGTTGTTTCAATATAACCTGTTCCAGAACTTACTCTTGCATATAAAGTTGTTGTACCTTCTGTTGAAGGGAATGTGAATGTTGTTCCGTTAAGAGTTATAACTCTTTCATCACTTGCACCAAAAGACCAAGAATTTTTGAAAATATCTGTATTATTATGTTGATCAACTACAGTCACTTTAAAGAGTTTAATAAATTCTTCTACAGCATTACTTTCAATAACATGAGTATTTCCATCTTTTCCTACATAAGAAATTGTTAATTTTGCTCCATCATTACTGAGGCTTTGTTTAACTTGAACAGGTTCAACAAAGTTAACTGTATCACTTTCAAGAGTGATTTCCTGTGGCTCTGGGGTGTAAAGATAATAATTGCCATCAAGTATATTTCTTTCCCAAGGTGCAAGATTTGAATTGTCAAGATCTTGCAAAGTAGCTTTTGCAAGTTTTAAATTGTCTACCTTATTTGCAAAAGTATTTTTAATATTGAGTGTATAAGAAACTTTATGTTCTGTGTTATTTAAAACAGGATTGCTAATTGTAAAATAATTATTTATGTTTTGTGTTCCATCAGAAAGAGTTAATTGAATTCTTCCTGCGTTTATCTTTTCTACAAACACTCCCCAAGAATCGCTATTAATATCAAAAATCAACGTGATTGTTTTATCTGTTGCAGGATAACCATTTATTCCTGAGTTGAAATAATAAATATTTCCATCTTGAACTGTAGGATCTTGAGTAGTTTCTGTTCTTAAGTCTTCAACAGATCCCTCATAGAGAGTTTTTGTGATATTTACTTTAATTGGAGAATTTACTGCTTGTATAATAATATATTTACCATCTTCTTGAACTATCTCTTTACCATCACTATCTGTTTGCACAGTTGCAAAGTAAAGTTCAAATTCCCCTGTGTCATAAACTGTAATTTCATTAGAAACTAGATAAAGGTCAAGAGGTTGAGAAGCACCAAATGTGTATGTCTGCTTAACTGGATTTCCTCGCAAGATGTTTTTTATTGTTTCTTCACTTACGCCCTGAGCAAATCTTGCAAAGAATTTAACTGTTTTATAAACATTTTCTTCAGGAATAACTGCAAGGTTAGATAATGCATATGTTCTTGGAACTGTATTATCTCCATCATAATCCAAAGTTATATTTATATCCTCAGTGTTAGCCCATGAAACAGGTTCGTCATTTTGAACAACAGCATTCAAGTTTATAACATAAGAAATTTCTTCATTTGCACTAGAATCTTTGAAAATCTCATAACCGCTTTCTCCCTCTATAAACAAAACTATTGTCATTCTAAATTGTTGAGAATCTTCAATATTAGAACTCAATCTCCAAAAAGCATATTGCGTATTTGGTGAAGTTGTATCAGCAAAATAGAATTTTCTTCCATCTTTATCAACATAATCTACAACATCTCCACCAACAATATTTAATCTGTTTGAAGCATCTACCCATGTTTTACCATTATTTTCTGTATATTCAAAACAAATGGCAACATTTTTGAGCATTGATAAAAGTTCTTCATCATTTGTCGAAATAACTTGAGCTCCTATAAAGTCATCTGCATATGGAGTAGACTGCATTGTTAACGTAAAGTTTCTACCCACGGTCATTTCCATTGTTTGACCAAATTTCAAAACATTAAAATTTTTAATAAGTGCTTTTACAATTGAAACATCCAAAGCACATGATTTACTTCCTGAACCCGTCCCTTTCAAGAACAAAACAACTTGATTATATGCTGTTTGTTCATTCTCTTCGTTTTCCATCATAATTTGATTATATCTATCAATTTGATTTCTTGCACTTTCAAAAGTGTATGCCATAATAGTATTATTATCACTTGGAGAATCAGCTGCAATAAAATATCTTTCATTATTTTCATCAAAGTGAGGAACTATGTTGTTTGTAGTAGACTCAAAGAAAACTCTGCGTTCCCGCTTTTCGTTTATTGCGTCATTGAATTGATCATTGAAAAGATATGCACTATTTGCTGGGAAAAATGTGGTTTTAAGAGTAAAGTTTTCATTTAAAGTTATAGAATCAAGTTCTTTACCTGCAAAGTCAATTGCCTTAGTTTCAATACTATAAACTGGAGTATCAACAGCAATTCTAGCACTTACAGGAGAAATAAATTTATTTTGACTAGTTGCTGTGATGGTTGCAATTCCACCAGTAATCCAATTTACTAAATTATTATTTTCGTCACGATATAAGTTTCCTTCACTATCTCTTAAATATGGGTTTCTCAAAGACACAGTAAAAGGCTGTCCTATTGTTACATATTGAGGAACTGATATGACATCATTTCTAACCTTTACAATATCGTGAACAATTCCATTTTCATCAGTTTCTTGAACTGTATATGTAATTCCATTATCAAGCGAAAGTTCAATTCTGTTATTAGTGATAGGATCTGTACTTGAAGTTGTAGCTTCGATAGTTAAATTAAAATCACTAGTCACCTCAAACTGATTATTTTCTGGATTGTAAATTTTTTCGTCAAGCATAAAGGAAATGCTGTCTGGATTTACAACCTTTGTTTTAAAGCCCCCTGCTAAATACACACCCAACACTGTCATTCCTGAAACAAGAATAACACTGGAGATAACTATAGCTAAAGTTTTCCAAATCGCCCATTTTTTCATAACAGACACTCCTTTATGTAAATAAATTACTTTTATAGTTTACAATTTTTTAATTAAAAAGGCAAATAAATTTACATTTTGTTTAATAATATTATTAATAATATATATCAAAAATATTTAGCGATTTTTTAAAAATTAAAAAATATTTATTCCCGTTATAAACAAAGGCAAAGAAATATTTGTTATTTTATACATTAATTTACAAATAAATTAAAAAATAAAACAACTTAAATTAATATAAAAATAATTTAATTTTTTGTGATTTTTATTAAATTTTAATATTTTTTTGCTATTTTTTATTATTTTTTATTGATTTTTAATAAATTATTTAAAAATTATTTTTTTATTTATTTGAAATTTTTTATTATTTTTATTAAATTAAAAATTCAATTTTTTATTTTTTTAATTGTCGATTGACTTTATATATTATATCATGTATAATATCTCAAGAAAAATATAGGAGCAAAAAATATGGTACAAGTTTCAAACATTTCTCTCGCTTTTGGTGGGAGAACACTTTATAAAGAAGTTAATCTTAAATTCACAAAAGGCAATTGCTACGGAATTATTGGTGCAAATGGTGCTGGAAAATCCACCTTTCTTAAAATATTAACTGGGGAATTGGAAGCAAATACAGGAGAGGTTTTTATATCTCCTGGTGAACGCATGAGTGTGCTTGCACAAAATCAAAACGCGTATGACAACGAAACAGTGCTTGACACCGTTTTACTTGGTCATAAACGCTTAATGGAAATTCAAAAAGAAAAAGATGAGTTATACATGAAGCCAGATTTCAACGAAGATGATGGTATTCGTGCTGGCGAGCTTGAAACTCTTTTTGCCGAACTTGGTGGTTGGGAAGCCGAAAGCGAAGCCAAAAACCTTCTTCAAAATCTTGGAATAAATGAAAGTGACTACTACACTCTTATGGCAGATATGGATCCAAAAATCAAAGTTAAAGTCCTTTTAGCTCAAGCTCTTTTTGGAAATCCTGATATTTTGGTTTTGGATGAGCCAACAAACAACCTCGACTTTAAAACCACCCGCTGGCTTGAAAACTTTTTGTTAGGCTTTGAAAACATCGTTATTATAGTTTCGCATAACCGCCACTTTTTAAATAAAGTCTGCACTCACATCTGTGATGTAGATTATGGACAAATTAATATGTATCTTGGAAACTATGACTTTTGGTATGAAACAAGCCAACTTATGGCACGCCAACTTAAAGACCAAAACAAAAAAGCCGAACAACGTGCTAAAGAACTTAAAGAATTTATTGCCCGCTTCTCAGCTAATGCTTCAAAATCTAAACAGGCAACAAGCCGTAAAAAAGAATTAGAAAGACTTACAATTGAAGACATTAAACCTTCATCAAGAAAATATCCATATATCAACTTTGAATTTACTCAAGATATTGGTAAAGAAGTTTTAAAAGTTGAAAAATTAACTAAAAATGGTTTCTTTAAAAATTTATCATTTAACATAGAAAGAGATCAAAAAGTGGTATTTTTTGCAAAAAATAATCAAATTTTAAGCACTTTATTCAATATTTTAATTGGTAAAGACGAAGCCGACAGCGGTGAAATCCGTTGGGGAAAGACAATCTCGAAATCTTATCTCCCACAAAGTTATGGCGAATTATTTGAGAAAAACGATAGTTCAATTGTAGATTGGTTAAGGCAATATTCTAAAGACCAAAACGAAACCTTTATTCGTTCTTGGCTTGGAAGAATGCTTTTCACTGGCGAAGAAAACTTAAAGCCTGCAAATGTGCTTTCTGGTGGGGAACGCGTAAGATGTATGTTCGCAAAGATTATGCTTGAAGGAAGCAATGTTATTATTTTAGATGAACCTACAAACCACCTTGACCTTGAATCAATCACAGCCTTAAATAAAGGTATGCAAAATTATAAAGGCGTTTTACTTTTCTCAACTCACGACCAAGAAATTATAGAAACTGTTGCAAATCGCATAATTGACATGACTGACGAAAACAAAATCATTGACTTCACTGGCACATATGAAGAATATGTCGAAAAATATGGACAGAAATAACTAAAAATCATAAAAAACAGCAAATTCCCTATTGAAATTGCTGTTTTTTGTGATATAATCTTGGTATAGGAGAAATTTATGAAAAAGAATGTCATAAAAGATTACAAAAACATGTCCATAGAAGAACTTGAAAAAGAAGTTGCTATTTGCAACAAGCAAGAAAAAAGATTTAAAATAGGAAAACTTATTGCATGTGCGTTTACAGCAATTTTTGTTGGCGCAGGTGCAGGATTGTCAATAAGAAGTGGCCAAAATACTATCAATAGAAATGATAAAGTCGCAAATCTTATAGAATTACCTAAACAAGAATATGTTATAGCAGGAGTTGGAAATCTCTATAACAAAATAAAAACAGATCCCGAAAAGAAAGACTTGTATTTTTCACAAATTGAAGATTTAATAAATCTTTCTAATAATGATTATATTCAAAATAACGCAAGCCCTCAACTCAAAGCCGAAGTTGATAAAGTATATTCACAATATCATACTCTTGACTATGCGATTGCGGGTGTTTGTGTAGCGGTAGGTGGCACATCCATTACGTTACCAATTGCTTATGTTTTATATAAAAAGGAGCGCAACCATTTGGATGTTGTAGATAAATATATGGAAGAAAGTCGCAATAATATCAAATACTCACCTACTATTGAAGCGGAAGATAAAAACGAGCAATAAAAGACTTTATTTAAAGTCTTTTTTGTTTTTCGCTTGACATGATTCATATTTTTACATATAATGGAAACATAAATTGCAATAACGGAGCTTGGCAACTCTATCAGCAAATCGCGTGTCGGCGTAAAGATAAATAATGAAGGCATTGATTTTCAATGTGAATTAGGGTGGAACAGCGGTAAACAAATCGCCCCTATGTCAAACTTTTTTGGCATAGGGTTTTATTTTATGCCAAAACAAAGAAAGGAGAAGAATTATGGAAAAATCTAAATTAACTATGGAAAAACTTGTAGCTTTATGCAAAAGTCGTGGATTTGTCTTTCCAGGAAGTGAAATCTATGGCGGATTTGCCAACACTTGGGATTTTGGCCCAATTGGTGTTGAACTCAAAAACAATATAAAGCGTGCTTGGTGGAAAAGGTTTGTGCAAGAAGACCCTCAAACATATGGCGTTGATGCTGCGATACTCATGAATCCAAAAACTTGGGAAGCCAGTGGACACATTGCAAGTTTCGGCGATCCTAAAATGGATTGCAAAATATGCAAACAGCGTGAGCGTGCCGACACTTTAGTAGAAAAACATTCTAAAAACACAATTTCTGCTGAAGCAATGACTAATGAAGAACTTGAAGCATACATCAACGAGCATCATGTTACCTGCCCTCACTGCGGGGGATTTGATTGGACACCTATTAGAAAATTCAACCCTATGTTTAAGACCTCTCGCGGAACACTTGAAGCTGAGGCTGATGTCGTTTATCTTCGTCCAGAAACCTGTCAAGGCGAATATGTAAACTTCTTGAATGTTCAACGCACTGCTCGTGCAAAAGTTCCTTTTGCCATAGCTCAAATTGGTAAATCTTTTAGAAATGAAATTACTCCAGGAAACTTTTTATTTAGAACTATTGAATTTGAACAAATGGAACTTCAAATGTTCTGCAAAGAAAACGAAAGCATGAATATTTACAATAATTATAAAGAAAGAGCAAATAAATTTGTAAATGATCTCGGTTTAACTCAAGAAAACTTGCGTTTCCACGATCATGATAAACTTGCACACTATGCAAAAGCTGCCTGCGACATTCAATATAATTTTCCTATCGGTTGGCAGGAACTTAATGGAATACACCATCGTGGAGTATGGGATTTATCTCGCCATCAAGAGTATTCTGGCAAAAGTATGCTCTATCTTGATCCTTTTACAAATGAAAAATTTCTCCCAAATGTTATAGAATATTCAATTGGCGCAGATCGCTTAACCCTTGCCCTTCTTTGTGAGGCATATGAGGAAGAAACACTAGAAAACGGTGAAACTCGTGTCGTTATGCATTTCCACCCTGCTATTGCTCCATACAAAGTTGCAATCTTGCCTCTTCAAAAGAATTTGAGTGATAAAGCCAAAGAGGTTTATTCAATTTTAAGCAAAGAGTTCATGTGTGACTACGACGAAGCTGGCTCAATCGGCAAACGCTATCGCCGTCAAGACGAGATAGGAACTCCTTATTGTGTAACTATCGACTTTGACACTCTTGAAGACAACACTGTAACACTTCGTGATCGCGACACTATGGAACAAATACGATTAAACATTGAAGAACTAGTACCTTATGTAAACGAAAGAATAAAATTTAATTAAGCGACCAAATGTCGCCCGGCCAGTGACAACATATTAAAAAATCCGCTAATTTAAGCGGATTTTTTAGTTGTTGTGTTCTACAATTTTCAAAATAACTTTCAAGATTTGAAGAATAACATTCAAAAGTGCTACAACAAAATCTACAACATACATCAATATATATGACTTGAAAAGTTTGTTTACCTTTTCTCTTTCGTCTGGTGTTAAAAAATTTGATTTTTCAATAATCCCCATTGCAAGACGATTTGCCTGTTTTTCAACTGGAATATTGATAAGCATATATACAAATGCAACTAGATAAAAAGCAAAGCCAATTATTGCTGAAACTATAGTTGCAACTCCTGTAAAGTTAAACAAGAATATATCTAACAATAGTCCAACAATAACAATTGGAATGAATAGCACTGGCATAATATAAGAAAGTGGAAGAAGTATAGAGCGAGCCTTTAGTTTTTTATCTCCCCTTTTATGCATAATTGCAAGGCCAGTTTTTTGCAAACCTACACCTATCGCAGTTATGGATTTTTTATTAATTATGCCCTTTCTTAAGTAGATAGTTTTCTTTCTTGTGCTATATGAATTACCCCAAAACCATGCACGCCAAAAGCCACATTGTTTTACTTCAACATCTTGCATATCATTAGCGTCAAGTAAAGTCCTTGTAGCAGTCAACGCAGTTAAACCTTGCTCTGTTTCATCTTTATTATAAGAATGATACCTAAAAAATAAAGATAATCTTGCAACGCATGCAAAAATAACTCCAACTGCTATCACTCCTGCAAGAATATAAATAACAAATCTTAAAATCTCTGCACTAGAGGCAAGTAGTAAAGACATAAATCCCTCTCCTAACATTAATATACTTGTTTATATCATTTTGATAACATATTTGTCAAATAAAATTATCTTTTTTAATTAATATTTATTTACCATTTTTTACACTTTGTTTGGTTATTATTTACTAAAGTAAAATATAGAAATTTAAAAAAATTTATAGCAAAAATACATTTGACACCAATAAACTAGGCTTAAAATATGGTTATTGATATAATGCATAAAATTCAAAATACTTCACAACCTTATAGTGGAGGTTTTTATGAAAGATACCAATAAAGGTGTTCGTTGCAATGTAAACGAATGTGTCTACAATGAAAATGGTTGCGACTGCAACAAAGAGGTTATTGATGTTTCAATTGGCGATGGCGAAATGATGTCAAATGGCTTACAAAAACATTTCTGCAAAAGTTTTATTAGCAAAGAAAGTAAATGTGATTGTCACAACTGTGATTGTCATAACCAAGAAAATGTAGAAGCTGGTGAAGAATACTTTGCTGACATTAAATCACCTTACAACAAACCATATGATGAGAATTAAAAAAAGATATGCATTAGCATATCTTTTTTTATCTATCTCTTGTTATAAGCAAAGCGTAGAACAAAAGTCTTAAGAAATAACCTAAACTTACTAAAAGTACTGCCACATATGTGAGAGCAGCCGCTGAAAGAACCTCTTTAGTTTGCGCAAGTTCTTGCTCGTCCATAATATTCATGCCTTTAAGCATTTTTAATGCTCGCTTTGAAGCGTTAATTTCAACTGGCAAGGTTGCCAAGTTTGCAAGTGCTGGAACTCCATAAATCCCAACTGCAATCCAAATTATTATGTCTCCTGCCATTCCATACATTGTGAAAGCAAAAACATTTAGCAAAATCCCTATCAAAAGCAAAGGCAAAAGTAAACCAGATGTAAAATTACAAACCTTTACAATAGTTTGGCGAATATAAAAAGGTTTATAATTTTTGACCTGTTGAAGATAATGCCCCATTTCGTGAGCTACTACACCTAGACCCGCAATAGAAGATGAATTTATATTATCTTGCGAAATATTAACTGTATGATTGACGGGATTATAATGGTCTGTCAAATGTCCGCGACATGAGCGAAGTGTTGCCTGATTGCCTGTTGCATTTAAAATGCTTTGAGCTAAGTTTTTCCCAGTTATTCCGCTTTTGCTTTCAACATCACTATATTTTGAAAAGGTAGACTGAACCTTAATTTGTGCATAAAGAGCTAAGATAATAGCTAAGATAATAACAAATCCTGAAACAATATAACCTATATAATTTGCTGACATGAAAACCTCCTAATCAAATAATTTTGCATTTTTTGTTAAAGCTGTCCACCCAAGAAGGGTTTTGAAAAAAACTGCCCAATAAGTTAATTTTGCACTATTCAAAAGTTTTTTAACACTTTTTAGTTGTTTTTCACTGAAATAATCTTTAAGAAGATAAATTGCTTTTTTTGAAGCATCTTTTTCTATTGAGATTGTGAAAAGGCGTAAAGTTAATGAAAGCAGAAATATCAAAACTCCAAAACTTGCTACTCCAATCCCCCACCAGAGCAAATTTCCACCAAGGGCAATCAGTACTATTCCTACAATAATGCTTGGAAACATAAGCCAACCTATAGCTTTGCCTACTTTGATAATAATTGATTTTACTTTTAGTTTATTTCCATCTCTATCTTGCAAAGCATGACCAAACTCATGGGCAAGAACTGCATAAGAGGCTATACTAGTGCTAGAAAGCGTGGCATTAGATAAAATCATATCTCCACCACGCACATAAGCGTCACCTGCAATTTGTTCTGTTCTATGAAAACGAATTTTATTTTTAAACTCTCGTGCGTTTATTTCATTAACAATATCTAAAATAGAATGTGAGCAATATGCTTCCTCCTCATTATATTTTTTATAAATGTCAAAAAATCTATCAACTCCAAAATTTGCTATTGCAAGACAAAAGCAGAAAGCAACGCCTACAGCTACACAACAAATAATTAAAATCAATGTTAAACTCATAGTTTTATTTTATCATATTTTTGTATTTTTTACTAATCTATTAAGCTTTATTTTCAATTTGTTATCAAAATTATAGTTCCACCCCTTTCAATTTCAGTACCTGCAGGAGGAAGTTGACGCATTACTATCTCACCTTCTCCATCCAATTCATAGAAAAGCCCAAGTTTTGTTAACTCAACAACAGCATCGGCTAAGGTGTAACCTTCTAAGTCTGGCATTGTGACTAGCTCTACGACCGCACTTTCATCATCTTTTTTAACTCCAAGATAATCAAACATTCCAGTAAAAATTTGCTTACCATAAGGTGCAGCGACAATGCTTCCATAATATGCCCCTGCACTTGGTTCATCTACAAGAAGAACCAAAATATACTCTGGATCATTGGCAGGATATGTTCCAACAAAACTAGAAATATATTTGCCAACATCTATTCCGCCACCTTCTTTATACTTTTGTGCTGTTCCTGTTTTACCACCCACATTATATCCTTCTACAAATGTGTAAGGTGCTGTTTTATTTGTTGCATGCTCCAAAAGTTGATTGACAATTTGAGAAGTAGATGGAGAAATTGTTGTATTTTTAATATTACTGTCGCCATTTTTAACAATATTGCCATTTACATCTATTATACTTCCAACAATATAAGGCGTTATTAAATTACCCCCATTAGTGACCGACGAAACAGCTGAAGCAAGTTGAATTGGTGTTAAGGCAACTGCATGACCAAAGCCCATACGAGCAAGGTCAACATTTTTTACATTTGCCTTATTCATCAAAATCCCCCCACCTTCACCACTTATAGTTATTCCTGTTTTGCTGCCAAGACCAAACTTTTGCATGTAAGAATAGAACTTATCCTTACCCAGTCTTAACGCTAAATCCATAAAGCAACAGTTGCAGGAGTTTGCAAAAGCCTCCGTTAAAGTTTGTGAGCCATGACCTATACTACGCCAACATTTTATTCGAACACCATCTATTATTCTATAGCCAGGGCAATAGAATCTATCATTAAGATTTGTTAACCCCTCTTCTAGTGCAGCAGAGATAGTTAGGATTTTAAAGGTAGAGCCTGGCTCATAGTTATCTGTCACACAAGTGACACGAGATTGATTAAATAAAGTTTCAAGGTCGTCACGAGGAACCTCATTTAGGTCAAAACTAGGTTTAGATGACATTGCAACTACTTCACCAGTTTTAGGTTTCATCACAAGACCTGAAACTGCTTTTGCTTTTTGCTCAATCATTATACTTTCAAGAGTTCTTTCCAATATCAATTGAATTTTGCTATCTATAGTTAAATTCAAGTTGTCTCCCGCAGTAGCACCTATATAATATCTTAAACTACCACCTATTTCCTTACCTTGAAGATCACTTTGAACAAAGCTACAACCATCATCCCCTGTTAAATACTCATCAAAATATGACTCTATCCCAGATTGTCCTAAATTATCTACACTTGTAAAACCAATAAGCTGACTACATAAATTGCCATATGGATAATATCTGCTTGCATTTTCTGCCAGATAAACACCGCTAAGATTTTTCTTATATATTTTTTCTGCGACTTCACCATCAACCTGCATTTTGATCAAGGTTTCAGACACACCCTTTTTTGCTATCTTAGTATAAGTTTTCTCATAATCAAGTTCCAACACTTGCGACAAAAACAACGCTGTTTCTGACGCCGAGGTTATCTCTCTGGGCCTAGTAAAAACATTGTAGGTTGTATAGCTAACGGCAAGTGAAGCACCTGTTCTATCATAGATAGCTCCACGCGGAGCAACTATAGATAAATCTCGTGTCCATTGATCTGTTGCTTTGATTTGAAGCGAACTGCCATTTATAATCTGTAAAACAAACAATCTAACAGCAAGTGAACAAAAAAGAAAGGATATGACAATTGTGATTGCTAATATCCTTTTTCTTAACGAATGCAAGGAATATAGTTTTTGCAAGTTTAACCTCCAAAAATCCCCGCTATGAAATTACAAAATCTATCAAACCAATTAGATTTTTTATCTATACCTGCTGGCACTCCATTCCCTTCTGGATAAGTTGGAAATAAATCGTTCATATTGCTAGCCGAGTCTAGCGTGCCAAGTTTCAAAAGATATTGATCAAGTTTAAGATTATATTCTGTCACAATATTGCTAAGTTCAACTGCATTATAAATTGTCCAAGAACCTAGGACACCCACAAGCAAGATAAAAATTCCTATTTTAATTTTCTTTAAAAGTGGATTACTTCTTTTTTTTGCTTGAGGTTGTTTTTCAACCTTAAATATCTTTTCTTGTAATTCTTCACTGATAGGTTCAATTAAATCATAGTTAGGAGTTTCTATAATGGAAGCACTTTCTTTAAACGACTTGACCTCTTGAGTTTGTGGAGGTGCAGTTTCAACCTTATACTCTCCGCCAAAAAAGTTGATTTGATTTTTTCCTACAACTTTACTGCTCTCACTTTGTTTTTTAGGCTCTTCTTTTTTTTGTGTATTTTGTTGCCTTAAACGAGTTAAATTAACTTTTAAGTTTTCTCCCATTTTTTGACTATCTTGCCTAATAGTTTTGGGAGTTTGAGTTTCAATAAGAGTTTCTTTTTCAAGAAGTGCCGTTTTTATAGATTTTTCTTCCATAATATATATACTCAACCTCCTTTTAACTTATGATTTAAGTTCTTTTTAAATATTTTACATAAATTCGTCAAAATTTACAAACTTTTTCTATATTTTTTCAATTATTCGAAGTTTTGCACTACTGCTTCTTGAGTTTTCTGCCAATTCCTCACTGCTAGCAACAATAGGTTTTCTTGTGATTGCTTTTGCAACTGCCTTATGCCCACAAATACATATAGGAATTTTAGGAGGACAGATACAATCTGTGCAAGCCTCTTTAAATACATTTTTTACAATTCTATCTTCAAGGCTGTGAAAAGAAATAACCGCCATTCTTCCACCAGGTTTTAAAAATTTAATAAGTTGTGTCAAACAGTTTTCAAGACCGTCAAGCTCGCCATTAACCTCAATTCTTATAGCTTGAAAAGTTTGTTTACTAACTCCTCCACGCGAGTACAAAAGTTTTTTAGGAAAGGCTGATTCTATAATTTCTTTTAATTGAGTCGTTGTTTCAATAGGTTTATCTTTTCTAGCTTCTACAATTTTGTCAACAATGCGCTTAGCATTTGGCTCTTCACCATATTTATATAATATATCTATAAGTTCTTCCCTTGTGTAGTTATTTATAACATAATAAGCATCTTTTTCTTGAGTTTTGTCCATACGCATATCAAGTTTGCCTTCATGCAAAAAAGAAAAACCTCTTTCTGCCGTATCTATTTGATATGAACTTATGCCAAGGTCTATTAAAATTCCATCAAGTTCATTATATTTATTTTCTTTCAACAACTCTGGGGCATTTTTATAATCATTATGAAAGATTTCTACAAAATCAAAGTTTTTTAATCTTTCTCCCGCAACCTTAACAGCGTCAATATCTTTATCAAAACCAATCAATTTCCCGCTTTTTAATCTTTTGCATATCTCGTTTGAATGTCCTGCCCCGCCTATTGTGCAGTCTACATAAACACCAGCGGGCTTAATATTAAGCCCGCTTATTACCTCATTTAATAAAACTGGTGTGTGTTTAAATTCCATATTTCCTCTTTTTGTATCAAAATTATTTAACCTTGTAAACCTTGTAATAACTCAACAAAATTTACATCTTTATAAGTTCCATCCCCTCCTGGTTGTACAACAGTTGGGAATTTTTCTTGTAAATAATTAGTCATCACAGTAAAGGTTTCATTGAACACCCCACCTTCGCTGTATGCGTTTTCTTTCATAATATCAAGCATATTCCCGACATGAGTTAAATCCAAATTTTCAAGTTTAACGGCTTCTCCGCTAGAAGTTTTATCTTTATAATCCTTATAGACATCAACAAAACTACCAATAACATCTGCAACTTGATTTGCTTGCAAGCCCAAATCTTGAACCTTAGATAAATCTATAGAAAGATTTGCATTTGTTAGAAGATTATTAATTGCATTTGTTGCAAGTGTTAAAAGTTGATTTGCCAAGTTTTGAGTAGACTTTGCAAGAAGCATAGGTTCAACTATACTTGATAGTTTTTCACTATCAAGGGCAAGAACAAGATTCTCTGGACCATTTTCAGCAAATAACACTCTAAGTGCTGTAGTATCATTTACTGGCATTCCTTGAAGTCTTGTTAAAATTGTGCTGAGCTGTGTTAAATCATCCTCCCAAAGCTCGTAAGTTGTAAGTTCATTAAAGTTAATCTGTCCACCCTCAAGACCTTTTATTAACCCTTCAACTAATAGTGACTTTGTAGGTTCAACTTGATATAAAGGCAAGATAACTTTTGACAAGAATTTTTCATCCTTAACACTTTCTTTTGCCATAAACTCAAAGATTTCAACTACCTGAATTGTATTATCTTTAAGAAGGTCATACATTCCACTTTCTCTTAGAAGTTCCATAGAAGGAAGATAAATGTCTTTAAAAAGGTTTGTATAACTTTCTACTGTTTTTAACTCTCCATTAACATCTTTAATTTGTTGTTCTGGAAGAGTAAACTTATTATCCTCTAGCAATTTTTCTATAATTGGTTCTCCTTCAGCATTTACAAACAATGGATTAGTTCTTAAAAGATCAACCATAGAGCCAAGATTTGTGAATATCGAATTTAGGTTATATTCATTATTTTTATTTAAAAGTACAAGTGGATCATTCAATATTGCATCTAATTCCACTTCATCCATAAGTTTTTGCGCACTTCTCATTGCACCTGCAAGATTTTTTGCAACGCCATCCCAAGTTTCATCTGTCCAAAGTTTAGTATTTGCGCTAACTTTCTCGCCTTCTACCATCATACCCATAACAATATTGGCAAATGGTTCTGCTCCAGCTCTTAAAATATTCATATCAAAAATTTTAACAAGACCAGTTTGAAAAACTTCAAAATTTTCATCTTTTGCAAGCACTTTAATTATATTTGCTAATGATTTATCTTGCAAAGTATTAATTTGATCAATAACACCATTTTGGCTAAAACTCTTGATAACCTCATAAATATCTAAAATATCATGAGTTAAATATTTATGCATATCTATATTATCATTTAATGATTTTCTAACGGCATCTAAAATATCAACAAACTCGCCCAAATCTTCAGGTTTAATAAATTGATTGTTATCGTAATTTTTTATTATATCTGTTAACAAATCTACTGCAACTGTTTTATAAATTCCACTTTCAAGAACTTTGTTTACAATTGGATCTATTTTTTCAAAGTTTATATTAGAGAAGTTTTTGTCAAAACCCTCACTCCCTATTTTTGAAATTTGATTGTAAGCATCATAAATTCTCCAATAAGAATCAATTTCACTTCTAATCTTGACTTTAGTCCCCTCTATTTCAACTTGTGCATAGTAATCAAATAAAGCATCATCTAATCCAAACACCCCACCAAGAAAACCAAATGCAGAATTATTAAATGCATTAAGTGTATCAACAGCCTCTTGTGGAAGATTATTCGTTATTATATTGCCTGTTGTTAAATCGCTATTATCTGGCAAAGTATTATCTATTTCTTCAGCCATTGTGCTTGCAGATGGCGTTTCAATAAAATAATCCCCTTCTGTCATCAAAGTGCCAGCAAGTCCACAAAGTGAAGTGAACGGCATAAAAACAAATATACCTATAACAAGGGTTTTTACAGCTCCAACAAGTCCACCAAACAAGCGATGTTTTTTAGGTTTACTACCATCAGGATTTTTCTTATCTCTAAGAAAGGCAACAGCAATAATCTTATAAATAATATAAATAACAAATTGCACAGCCATCATCATAAGAAGAAAAACTACGACATTAAATAAAGCTGCAGGTAACCCCTCAATTAAAGGTTGAAGATTTGGAGCACTTTCAATCAAAGATTTAACTTGTTCAATATTCATAATTTCATCTACAAACATTTTCCCAAGTGTTTTAGTTGTTTCTCCTGATGAAACTTGAATATTTAATATTGCATTTGTGACAAGTGTTGTTGTAAAGAAAGCCACAACTGCTCCAACAAGTGCAAAAATCAAATTGACAGAACTTCTCTTAAGCCCTCTCCAAAAGCCAATAAAAAAACCTACGACAAGCATTAAAGTAAAAGTAATATTAATAATAAGTGCAATCATTGCGTAAGACATAATACTCCTCCTAAAATAATCTCTAATTAATATTAACCTTTTTTAGAAAATTTTTCAAGTCATTTAAAAACAAAATAAGCACAGCTTTTAACTTTTTTAATAATTTTACACAGCTAAAGACAATATTCTTGTATATATAACAAAAAAACCGCCTCTTTAGGCAGTTTTTATAAATCTTTAGTTTTATCTAAATATTGTTTATATTTATGGTAATTATCACCAATCATACTTTCAAGTTCTTGCAATTTTTTCTTAGTTGCATTATCAAGTTTTTTTGGAGGCTCTGCCTTGATTGTAACAAGCATATCACCATAATAATCTTTGTATAATGCTTTTACACCTCTATTTTTAAGTCGCATAACTGTTCCACTTGAAGTAAGCTCAGGAATAGTCAAAGTATATGCACCTTTAAGTGTAGGAATTTCTACCTTACCACCTAAAAGTGTGGTTGTGAATGGCAGATATAAATCTAAGAAAATATCTATACCTTTTCTTACCAAAACTTTATGTGGTGCTATTGAAATGCGAACATTAAGATCTCCATTAATTCCTTCCCTCATTGGAGCGTTACCTTCTCCACGCATGCGAAGAACTTGTCCTTCATCTATACCAGCAGGCACTTTAAGTTTAACTGTTTTGCTAACTTTTTTAACACCTTTTCCATTACATGTTGCACATTTTTCTTTTATTATACGACCTGTTCCATTACAACGCCCACAAGCACCTTCCCTTATCGTTGTACCAAACATTGTATTTTGTTGAAAACGTACACGACCACTACCTTTACAATCTGGGCAGGTAGAAAATTCTTTACCACCTTTTGCACCTGTTCCATTACAGTCAGAACATTTGTCTTGTTTATTGACATTAATAAGTTTTTCACAACCAAAAACTGCTTCATTAAACTGAAGATTGATTTCGATATTTATATCTTGACCACGTTCTTGAACTCGCTCCTGACCGCCTCCAAAAGCAGAGAAAATATCTGAAAATATATCAGAAAAGCCTCCGCCTCCGCCAGAAAAGAAATCACCAAAACCGCCACCTGCACCGCCTCCAAATTGAGGACCATCAGCCGAACCATATTGATCATAATTTGCACGTTTTTTAGGATCTCCTAAAACTTCATAAGCTTCATTAATTTCCTTAAATTTATTTGCAGCTTCTTCAGTTTTATTTAGGTCAGGATGATATTTTTTTGCAAGCCTACGATAAGACGATTTTATCTCGTCCTCACTTGCACCCTTCTCAACTCCTAAAATTGAATAATAATCTTTATTTGTCATTGTTTAATCCTTTTTTTAAACCTTACTTTTCTTTTAAAGAAAAGTAAGCAAAAGAAAACTCTTATTGCGATAGCACAACAGCCTTGCAGTTGAACTATCACAAAAATAAATTTTACTTTTTACTTTATTAAAACTTTACATTACTATTGATTCTTCACCAAATATTCTTTTACACATTCTTTCAAAATGCATAGGTGATATATTTGGATTTTTTGATGCACTACCACAGCAATTTTTAATAAAATGAGGTTGAAAGCCATGGTCAAAAAATTGATAGCCTATCGCAAGCACACAAGCATCATAATCAGTTCCACAAATATATATTTCATCTTGAAGTGGTGTGAAAACTTTTTTACCTATCTTAAATTTGTCCCCGCAAAACATTCTATCTTTAAGCCCATAAGTTTCTTTTTCAATAATTTTTATAGTTGGTGGCAAATCTATTGCAAAATCTGTAAGTTTACTTCTTTTCATTTTATTCCAATCTAAATATTCAACAAACTGACTTGCAGGATGATTTATAAACTTAGTCGCAAAAATTTCATCAAATTTTTGATTTTTAAGCAAATTTTCAATATTTTCAATCAAAAACTTGTTGTTATTGTTGATAAAACCCTTTTGCATATCTACAATCAATAATACTTTCATTTGTTATTCCTTTTCATAACCTTAACTCAAACCACACTTTCAAAACATAAATACATTAGAATTTTCTGTTAAGGTGTTAAATCCTCGTAGTCTTTACCTACAATCAACGAGGAAATTTACACCTTAACAAACTTATCCTATATTATTCAACATCAACAACATCTGGGTCGCTATCGTTTCCACCATTGTTTGTGTTGTTGTTTGTTTCTGCCCCAGCATTTGCTTGTTGTGCATTTTGATACATCTTTGAGAAAACTTCATTTGAAACATTAGTAAGTTCTTCAAGACCTTTCTTTAATACTTCAACATCCTCGCTCTCAAAATCCTTCTTAGCCTTTTCTACTGCATCTTCAAGTTTTTTCTTGTCATCAGCAGAAAGTTTATCACCATTTTCTTTAAGCATTTTTTCTATTGAATAAACCATATTGTCTGCGTTATTCTTTGTTTCTACAAACTCTTTACGCTTTTTGTCTTCTTCTGCGTGTGCTTCAGCCTCTTTGATAGCCTTTTCAATATCTTCTTCTTTAAGGTTTGAAGAAGCAGTAATTGTTATCTTTTGTTCCTTGTTTGTTCCAAGGTCTTTTGCTGAAACATTGACAATTCCATTTGCATCGATATCAAAAGTCACTTCAATTTGAGGTACACCGCGTGGTGCTGGTGGAATATCTGTTAATTGGAATCTTCCAAGAGTTTTGTTTTGAGCAGCAAATTCGCGTTCACCTTGAAGAACATGAATATCTACTCCAGGTTGGTTATCTGCAGCTGTTGAGAACACTTGAGATTTTCTTGTAGGAATAGTTGTATTTCTTTCAATAAGTTTTGTGAAAACTCCGCCTAAAGTTTCTATACCAAGTGAAAGTGGTGTTACATCAAGAAGGAGTACATCTTTAACTTCTCCGCCAAGCACGCCTGCTTGAATTGCTGCTCCAACTGCTACGCATTCATCTGGGTTGATACCCTTGTATGGCTCTTTACCGATAAAGTTTTTAACTGCTTCAACAACTGCAGGTATACGAGTTGAACCACCTACCAAAACAACTTTGTCTACTTGATTTTTATCAAGTTTAGCATCTTTAAGTGCTTTTACTGTACAATCAATAGTCTCTTTCACTAAATCTTCTGTGATAGCATCAAACTTAGCACGAGAAAGGTCATATTCCATATGTTTAGGGCCTGTTGCATCGGCAGAAATAAATGGAAGGCTAATCTTTGTCATAGGTGTTGCAGAAAGATCAATCTTTGCCTTTTCTGCTTCATCCTTTAATCTTTGCATTGCAAGTTTATCTTTAGAAAGGTCGATATTGTTTGTCTTTTTAAATTCTTCAACAAGAAGATCAATAATACGATTATCAAAATCGTCTCCGCCTAATCTTGTATTTCCGTTTGTTGAAAGAACTTCAAATACGCCATCACCAATTTCAAGAATAGATACATCGAATGTACCACCACCAAGGTCATAAACCAAAATCTTTTGGTTAGAATTTTCTCCTTTGTCAAGTCCATAAGCAAGCGCTGCAGCAGTTGGCTCATTGATAATACGAAGCACCTCGAGACCTGCAATTTTACCTGCATCCTTAGTTGCTTGGCGTTGAGAGTCATTAAAGTAAGCAGGCACGGTGATAACAGCTTGTGTAACTGTTCCACCTAAATAAGCCTCTGCATCTGCTTTTAGCTTTGAAAGAATCATTGCAGAAACTTCCTGTGGAGAATACTCCTTGCCATTCAAACTTGCTTTATAGTTTGTACCCATTTCTCTTTTGATAGAGCGAATTGTGTTGTCAGCATTTACAATTGCTTGACGCTTTGCAACTTTACCAACAAGTCTTTCTCCCTCTTTAGTATAAGCTACGATAGAAGGGGTTGTTCTATCTCCTTCTGCATTTGCGATAACTGTTGGTTTTCCACCTTCCATAACAGCTACGCATGAATTTGTTGTTCCTAAGTCAATTCCAATAATTTTACTCATAATTTTTAATCTCCTTTTTGTGTGCCTTAGCACCTTATTTTAATTTATTTTTTATTATTTTTATTTTTGATTAGCGATAACCTTTGCATGTCTTATAACTTTACCTTTGAAGGTATACCCTGCTTGGTATTCTTCTAAGATAACATCATTTTCTTTTTCATCATCTTGCATAACAGCAATTACGTCATGAAAATGTGGGTTATATGTTTCTCCAATAGATTTAATTTTTTCAACCCCAAGAGATGTCAATGCATCTATAATTTTGTTTTCAATCATTTCAACGCCAGTTAAAACGATTTCATCTGTTATTGATTTTTTTGCTTCTTTGAAAGTGTCTAAACATGGCAAGAACACTTCTATTACAGATGTTTGACCAGATACTTTTGCTTCCTTTATGTCTTCAAGTGCATGACGTCTAAAATTTTCGAAGTCTGCTTGAATCTGCCTTGCAAGACTTAAATATTCTTCTGCTAAATCCTGCTTTTGTTCATGCTCGTGGCAATGATCCCCACACGAACAACCATCTTCACTATCACATTCTTCATGGCAATGGCATTCATGACCTTCTTCTTTACATTTGCAAGTTTGATTTTCCTTTTCGCCATGACACCCACAATCGCAAATTTTTTCTTCTTGAATCAAATCTTCTTGATTTACTTCTTCTTGTTCTTCATTACACACTATCCTCATCTCCTTTTAATGACTTAAGTTCGTCAATCACGAGTTTTAACGCTGAAGCAATTTTGCTATAATCCATCCGCTGTGGCCCAATCACTCCAATCGAGGCCAACTGCTTTCCTCCGACAACGATAGGAGCTTTTACTACCGAAGCAACATGTCCTTCCTCTTCAGCAACATCAACTTCTATGCCATCACCTGACAGATTGAGAGCATTTTCTAGTTTTTCTTTGTCGTCAAGCATATTTAAAACTTTCTTTGCCTCGTCAACTGTCTTGCTGTTTTCAAGAAGTTTAACCGCACCTTCTCTACGAACATCAATAAGTCTTTGCTCGTTAAATTTTTTCAACCCCCCTACAAGGCTATCAACAATATTTTCAAATGCTTTGATTTCATCTTTCATACCAAATTCGATGGCTTCTATGTTTTCAACCATTTCGCGTATTGTGCAACCTTTAAAGTTTTTTGTGAGATATATGGAAGCATCTTGACATTCGTTTAGTCCTGCATTTATCTCAAGCGTATTGGTTATATACCCAGCGATAGTACCAATCAAAACCATAACCTTATCATCTAATAAAGGAATGATTTTAAATTCGGTTAGTACAAGTTCGTCCAAACCATTCATAACTACTACAGTTGGATAATTTGTTGCCTTACTTACTATCTTTGCAATCCCCGAAACCATTTCAGTTAAACTATTGGTTCGCGAAGATATAAGCCTATGCACATCTTCAAGTTCTGCATTTGTAGCACTAACTCCATTCAAAAGTTCCTCGACATAAAATCTATAACCCTGTGGAGTAGGCACACGCCCTCCAGAAGTGTGAAGTTGTTTTAAAAACCCCATAGCTTCAAGCGTATTAAGTTCATTTCTAAGAGTCGCAGTTGAACAATCTAAAGATGCAACATCTTTTATGCCTCCACTCGTGATAGGACTCGAATCTTTAATAAACTCTTCTATCGCCCGAAATAGGATTTGCTTTTTTCGCTTTGATAACTCCATATGCCTCACCTATTTTTTCGACTTTGTTAGCACTCTTTGTATTTAAGTGCTAGCACTATTATATGCAATTATTTCAAATTAGTCAACTAATTATGCCAAATTTTTCAAAAAAAATTAAAAAATCTTTTAAATTGCTTCTTTTTTATTAATTCTTAATCTTGTTGCACAAATTCCACAATTCATTTTGAATAATTGTTAAACTTATGATATATTATTCTTTATATAAAGGAGAAAAAATGAATAAACTTAAAAAAATCATCGAAGAAAGCAATCAAAATGCAGATTTTATTGGAAACTATGAGAAAAACAAACAACTTAAGAAAAAATTGTTTTGGATTGGCTCTCCTATTGCAATCGCAAGTTTTGTTGTAGCAACTGTAGCTTTTATCTTGATTGGAGTATTTGGATCTAATTTAAGAAGTATAAACGCAAATACAGCTCTTTTAATTTCAATGTTTGTTTTACTTATAATCTTTAGTATTGCTTTTGGATTTGGCTTATATATTTTAAAACAAGGTTCACTTCTTCATTTGCAAAAACAAGAAGTCGTAGTTGAAAATAAAGAAGAAATTAAAGAAGAAAAATAAAAAACACCTAAATAAGGTGTTTTTTTTATTTACCTTCATATACTCGATAACATCCTATTGCCAAAGCGCCACTTCCAATATGGCATGCAACGCTTAGCGACAATGGATCTACAAATTCTGGTTTAACTCCGAGCATATCCTCAATCTCTTTTGCAAACTCATCTGCTTTTTCATAATTATTGGTATGTGCAACAGAAATCTTCATTTCGCCTTTTTGATAATATTCCTTAAAGCGAGTTTCAAGGTCTTCCTTGATTTGGGCAAGCATTTTAACTTTTGCTGTTTTGACATTTAAAACTTTTGCAAATTGGTCAAGTTTGCCACCCTGTATTTGAAGAACAGGTTTAATGTTTAAAACAGTTCCTATTGCAGCTGCAGCAGGAGTAATTCTTCCACCCTTCTTTAAATACTTTAAAGTATTAACCATGATATATATACTACTATCTCCGCCAGTTCTTTCCAGATAATCCTTGATTTCTTTTGCATTAAAGCCATCTTTAACAAGGTTAACAGCATCCATAACACTTCTTCTTTGAGTGATTGAAATGCGATGGTTATCTACAACTTCAACTCTTCCGTTATATTCATTTCGAGCAAAATTTCTAGCAGTGTTCATACTTTCACTAAGCCCACTAGACATAGGTATATGAACAACTTCATCATATTCTTTTAAAAGTTTATCCCAAACCTCAGTCACAGCCCCAATAGCTGGTTGTGAAGTTGATATGCTTGCATCCTTTTCAAGTTTCTCAAAGAATTCAGGCTGAGTTAAACTTATATCTTCAAAATATTCTTCTCCATCCACAATGAATGGCATTGGGATTACATAAACTCCAAGTTTTTTAGCATCATCTTGAGTGATCCCACTATTGCTATCAGTCACAATGGCAACCTTCTTCATCTTTAATCCTCCAAAATTTATGTTTATATATAATGTTTATTGTATCATATATTTCAAAATATATCAAATAAATTAAATGCCTGACAAAAATTAAACAAAATTATTTGCTAATTTCTTTTGAAAAATATATACTATAATTGTTAGGAGGCTTTTATGAAAAGCAATCAAACTGGTTTTGATAACGAACTTTATCTTAAACTTCAAAGCGAAAACATTTTGAAAAGGATTGACACTTTTAACAACAAACTTTACCTTGAATTTGGCGGTAAAATTTTTGATGACTTGCATGCTTCAAGAGTTCTGCCTGGTTTTGACCCTAACATTAAAACTAAACTTCTTGTGAAACTTAAAGATAAGGCAGAGATAATTTTTTGCATAAGCGCAAACGATATTGAAAAGAACAGAGTGCGTGCTGACCTTGGCCTTAGTTATGATGATGAAGTTTTGAGGCTTGTTGATAATCTGCGTGATCTTGATCTTTATGTTTCTTCAATTGTAATAACTTTATTTAAAGGACAACCTAGTGCATTAAAATTTGCTAGAAAGCTTGAAAATAGAAATGAACGCGTATATTTTCACAACTATACAAAGGGCTACCCTAATGATGTTGAAACTATAGTTTCTGACGAAGGTTATGGTGCAAATCCTTACATAGAAACCACACGTCCTCTTGTTATTGTGACTGCACCTGGTCCATCCAGCGGAAAACTTGCAACTTGTTTAAGTCAACTTTATCATGAACATAAAAAAGGTATCAAAGCTGGCTATGCCAAATTTGAAACCTTCCCTGTTTGGAATCTCCCATTAAAAAATCCTGTAAACATTGCATATGAAGCAGCAACTGCAGACCTTAAGGATGTAAATCAAATTGACCCATATCATTTTAACGCTTATGGAGAACTTACTGTAAACTACAATCGCGACATTGAAGTTTTTCCAGTTTTACATAATATCTTAAAAAAAATTACTGGTGGCGAACCATACAAATCTCCAACTGACATGGGCGTAAATATGGTTGCAAAAGCAATCACAGACGAAAATATTGTTGAAGAAGCTTCTAAACGCGAAATTGTTAGGCGTTATCACAGAGCCCAATGTGATTATAAAAAGGGTTCGGGAAACTTTGAAACAGTTGAGCGTCTTGAATATTTAATGAGCGAACTTAATCTCGATCCTAACTATTTGGAAGTGACCAAAGTTGCAAAACAGACAAGCAAAACAAGTGGATACCCATGTGTAGCCCTAGAATTACATAACGGAAAAGTTATAACAGGAAAGACTAAAAAAGTTATTTCTGCTAGTGGAGCGGTCATTTTAAATGCACTACGCACTCTCGCTGGTCTTGGTGACGATTTTGATGTTATCACCGATAGCATCCTAATGCCTATCATAGAACTACGAACAACCTATTTAAATTCTAAACAAAGTGTTTTAACTTTAGATGATGTTCTTGTAGCACTTGCTATTTCCTCATCAACCAATACAAAGGCTCAAAAAATTATCAAAAAATTACCTGAACTTAAAGGCTGTGAAGCGCATTCAACATATATGCTTCCATCAGCTGAAGAATTAACTCTAAGAAAATTAGGAATCAACATAACTTGCGAGCCACAATTTATAAACAAACACCTCTTCCAAAATTAAGGAGAAATATGACAAAACGACTTGATAATTTCCTAGTTGAAAAATATCAAATTAATTCAAGAACAAAAGCACAAGCCCTTATTTCTCAAGGGCTTGTTTTGGTTGAAGGCAAAATATGCAAACCCTCAACTCAGGTTGACGAAAATTGCAAGATACAAATTCTTGAACATGAAGAATTTGTTTCTCGTGGCGCCTATAAACTTTTAGGAGCAATACAAAACTTTAATATAGATTTTAAAGATAAAGTGATATTAGATGTTGGAGCTTCAACTGGCGGTTTTACTCAAGTTGCATTGCAAAATAATGCTAAAAAAGTTTATGCCGTCGATATTGGAAAAGATCAACTTAGCACACTATTACTTAAAGATAAACGAGTTGTAAACATGGAAGATTGCGATATAAGAAAAGTAAATAAAAGCAATGTTAAAGATGTTGAATTTGTAATAGGTGACTTATCTTTTATTTCACTAACAAAAGTAATTCCTATTATAATCTCTCTTTTTGGTAATACAATGCCAACAATGTTTTTATTCAAACCTCAATTTGAATGTGGAAAAGAAATTGCTAAAAAATATAGAGGAATAATAAAAAACAAACACATTCATATAAAACTTTTAAATGAATTTCTTGAATTTTGCAATATCATAAATTTTGAAATTTGTAATTTAGCCCCCTCTCCAATCAAGGGCGGAGATGGAAATATTGAATATCTAATATTTTTCAATGGTGAAAAACAAAACTTTGACATAAAAGCGATCGTTGAAAACACTTTTAAAAAATAAAAATCCACAAATTACTTGTGGATTTTTTTTAACAACTTTCATTATTCTAACATAAATCTTGACGATATAATTCTATATAATCTCTTTTTTCTTGAAATTCACGACGAATAGCCTCTTGATCAGCTCTGTAAATTTTAGGATTGTCACCCTTCATATTTACAATACTAGGTGATAAAACAACCCCTTTATATGTAAAAGCATAGAAGTCTAACACCTCAAGCATTTCATTAAACGCAATGGCATTTGCCTTTGTTCCCTCAATTTCTTGAGCTTCATCCTGTGCTATCTTTGAAACTTTCATGCTAATCTCTTTAGCCTCTGTTTGATAAGGCTGATCAAAATCTTTATCATCAAAAGTCGAAAGTTTTTCACATAAATATCTGGCATAGTTATTTTTCGTATATCTTCTCTTTACCCTTTCAATAAGTTCCTCTTGACTTACACCCCAATAATAATTTCTCATTTCGTTGAGAAGACTAACTCTTTTATGCTTCTGATAATCTGGTTTTGACTCGACACTTCTGCTTTGTATAAAACTATGGCCCATAGCATCAATCCCATTTCTAGCTTGTTGCATTATTTCTTTAAGGCGCGGCACAACAATCGGTGTCCTCATATCAAACATTCTTGGCAACAAAAATATTGCCTTTTTGCAAAATTGACATGATGTTAGATTAAAATCTTGCAATAAATTCCCAAATCCTTCTTTTTCAACAAGAGTTAAGTACATAGCATAACTAGCAGGACAAAGGCAACTATCTAATTTCAAAATACCTTTTATTTTTTCTGGGTCATCAAAAAAGTAATCAATAACCTCATGCATAGACTTATGAACAGTTTTTACAAATTTCTTACATATTTCCATTCAAAACTCCTTTGTATAACTTTATTTTAACACAAGATTATGCAAAAATCAATAGGTAATTTTGGTGTTTTTATTAAAAACAATTAAACCAACAAATTTCTAGTTTGCATAATAAGGCAACTTTTTCACAAAATAATACTATGTTAGATATAAAATCTAAAATTGTTTTAAAAATTCTTAATAAGGAATGTCTAAACGGAGCCTATAAAATAGTTGACGCAAGCGACATAATTTCTGCCATGCCCAATAAATATAAGGTCGATAGTGAAGGTCTTGAACATATACTAAATTATCTAGAACGTCAAGATTGCATTTCAATAAAATATGATGACGAAAATATTTATTGCATTGCAGTTTTGCCTTATGGTTATGAAATTTGTGAAAATTCAAATCAAAAAGAAGCCTCTAAAAACAAAAGGCTTCCCCTCTATGTAATTTTTTTTGTTATCTTTTTGCTTAGTTTAATTGCAAGCTTTATAGGAAGTTTGTTATCAAAACTTATTATTCTTCCTTAAGGTTTTCAGCCAACTTTTTAACTCCTTCGCTGGTTGTAAATTTTCTAACCTGCTGTTTTAATGCAATACTGTAGATACCATCATCTCCAATAATAACATGATCCACAAATTGAGCCTTCATAAAATCTACAATTTTTTCAACAATTTCCGTGCCAGCAATATCATTGTCAGTAGGCGTACACTTTCCACCAGGATGATTATGGGTGATCACAATATTAACGGCTTTAGTTTCATTAACAAAATCAACAAGATCGTGTGGATCAATTGCAACCATGTTTCCCATCCCTTTACCCACTTTTCGCTTAGATATAACATGAAATGAAGCATCCATAGCAATTGCAAAAACCACTTCTTGAGTGTAAAATCTTAATAAATCTTCACAATAATCATAAATTTCTGCAGGCTCTGTAAAACGAATTTTCTTAGCCAACTTACTTCCAGTGTAATAGTTGAATATTTTAGTCAATCCAGTCAACATTAAAGCAGAACGTTCTTGTATGCCATGCACTTTCATTAATTCATTTGGGTTGGCGTCAAGAACATTTTGAACAGTTCCATAATAATCAAGCAATCTATGGGCAAGCGGATTAACATCACCTCTAGGGATTATGTAAAATAGAATATATTCCAAAACTTGATGAGGACTTAATACATCAAATTCAATTTGACTATAACTTCTAAGCAAACGCATTCTATGCCCTTCATGCATGTTTTTCTTCCCAGATTTACCCTCTGCCATAACGCCCCCTTTAGAACAATTTTCGACATTATTATTATACAAAAATTTACAAATAAGACAAAATAAAATTAAAATAAAAATATTTAAATATACACTAATAAATTTAAACATATAACAAAATCAAAACCAGCAATATCATATTTTGTAGAATAATGTCAAATAATGGAATAAATTTACAAAAACACACAATATTTTAACATAAAGTTTGCCATCATTTTCCAAATTTCGACAAAGTTCTCAAATAAAAAAGTTTAGATTTAAAACCTAAACTTTTTTATTTACACCTCACTAAAGCCTAGAGTATTTTTTAGATAATTGTAAACATTGGCACTTCCGCTTTGTATTGTACAATTTCTTACTATACAATTTTCGGTATTAAAATATTGGCAACCTATTATTCCTCCTGCTGCTCCTGTTTGTGATTTAATGCTTGTATTTTCAACTATGCAATTTTGAATGTATGTTGCTCCATTCCCTGTAATTGCTCCAACATCTCCTGTTCCCTCTATTTGCGAATCTCGAATTATTACATTCTCTATTATTGATCCACTATTTAAATCTGTTAAAGCAAATAAACCTGCATGCGTTGGTAAGTAATCTCCTGCACTAGTTTTCATATTGGTTATTGAGTGATACCCACCATCAAAATGTCCTACAAATCTAAGTGCATGCGTTGGCCCGCCAATTCCTTCCCAAATATGACCAGCAAGATCTATATTAGCTGTCATTTTGAAATACACTTCCAACATATTGTTTGAATGTGAATCCTTAGCCAACTTTGCAAGTTGACTAGCATTTGCAATTTGATATGGATTTGACGCACTTCCATCTCCGCCTGCATAACTTGTCGCTGTATGACGGGTCCATACATCACTTTCCCACATGGCTACTAATGTTGTATTTGTTGTTCTGTAGGTATATGTTGTTTGTTTAGATAAGTTTGATACAATTGTATCTGTATTCAACCCCATTCCTGTTGCATCATAAACACTTGCTTGAGACAAATACCAATTTACTGGGTTTGAAGTTGTTCCTGATGCCCCATTAAGATAGAAATAATTTGTTCCATCAAAGGTTCCACTTGAACCACAGTGTACATAACAAACTTAAGTTTCCCAATCCCCTGTACCTTCTCGTGATGTTAACCATGTGAGACCTAGGCTCCAACTACCTCCATGACCTATTTGATTTGTAGCCCAATTCACTGTATAACCTACAGGTATCTTAGCCTCAAATACTGAAATAAACTCGGCATTGGCATAACTTGGCATATTGAATGTAAAGCCTCCCAAGCCTGGACTTGCTGTTCCTACATTTGAAATTTTAAGTATTTGTGTATTATATGGGCTTTGTGGAAGTGATGTACTTTCTCTTGTAAATATTACATTCCCATTATTTAAGTTATTATATACTACTACATTATTACCACTTGCAAAGAATGAATCGTTTCCATAGCCTCCATTTGAAATTTGTCTACCTAAATTCCCAATTTTCTCACCTTCACCACCAGCTGATACTGATCTCCAACCCTTGAAGGTATATCCCTCGCGTGTTGGAACGGGAAGAGTACGAGTTGTGCCATAATTTTGAGCATATGAAACATTGCTTGAACTTCCTGAAAGTGTTCCCCCATTTTGATTGAGAATTAAAGTTGTTTGGGCAATTGTCCAATATGCGTATAATGTAGTATTTCCAGCCACTGCGGCATACAAATTGTTTATACATGCTCCATTTTCATTAACGTATTGCGTTCCACTACCATTTGCACCTGTAAAATAGCCTTTAAAATTGTAGCCCGCTCTTGTTGGCTTTGTTATGGTATAACTTAACATTAGCGTTGTACAACTTGAATCTAAATAATAATATATTGTTTCTCCATTCACCACTTTTGTTGTGTTATATTAATACCAATATGCGTCTGTTCCTCCACTACCGTTTTGTTTATTTAATGTCACTTTATATATATTAGGCGTCCATCTAGCAGTCAATGTCATATTTGAAAGACCAAATGTAAATACGGTTTGATCTGCATTTAATTCTCCTGCTCCCATCCATGCCCAACCATCAAAGGTATAACCTGGACGAGTTGGTTTCTCTAACGCATATGTTGATTGATATGTTTGCTGAACTACTGTATTTGTTGTCGACCCTTTATAACTTCCGCCATTTGGATTTATTGTTAATGTGTAATAGTCTACCTCCCAATATGCATACAACGTTGTATCTACATACAAATCGCAATTTCTTGCACTTGTTCCATCTGCATTGTAATATTTAGTTCCACTACCATTCTTGCCTGTATAGTATCCATGAAATGTATAGCCATATCTTATTGGATATCCTATTTTTGGCATAGCTGAATTATATGTCGCCGTCACACTAGTCCATCCTCCATGGCCTTCTTGTTGATCTAATGTTATTGTATATGAATTTGCAGTCCATGCCGCATACAAAGTTGTATCACCTTTTAAATCATAATTTGGTCTAACTCCTGTTCCAGTTGCGTAATAAAATTGCGTCCCTCCTCCGTTTGTGCTTGTATAATATCCTTTAAATGAATAGCCCCTCTTTGTTGGTATAGTTATACTTGGAAGACTTGATGTTTGTTTATATTTTGCTATTGCACTTGTAGTACCTCCACTTCCTCCTTGTTGATCAAAGGTTACTAAATATCCTGATTCAAAAGTAAAATTTAAAGTTATTATAGTTGAATTCTCATTTAATGAACCTGATTTTGGCCCTGTATATACATATCCAGTTTGTGGATAAGAAGTTATATATACTGGCCAGAAGCAGAGGTAATCGCAACACTAAAAGAAGTATTAGATGTTATATCTTTTGTATATGTACTGCTGCCAGTGGGTATGGTTAGCCTTACTGAATTACCATAATTATTCGATCCACCATCAGTTGAAATGTTGGCGTTAATTGTAGCTGTAAATGATGCTTTAGTCTTCTCATTATTTATTATGGAGTTAAAAATCCCCCCCCCAGGCACGCACTTCCAGCACCTAGAAGAAGGGAAATGAGGATGGTTAACATACTATATACTCTTATTTTAGTTTTCATATGTTCTTTCCTTTTTTCTTATCTTTATTATATACATTTATTCTTATTTTTACAAATGATTTATTATCAATTATAAATTTTATATTTTATTTTTTAAATCAGAATCTTATTTTTGTAATAAAAAGCCAAAAACTTTTGCTATAAGAGTTTTTTACAAACGCAACCATCATTCGATATTATTTACTATTTTTCGCATAATGTCTAAAAGGTTAACATATCTCAAACGCGAAATGTGTCATATTTTATTATGTAATGGCAAAACAAATTAAATAATTAATATCAGCCACAAATTACTTTATAAACTTTCCTCACAAAAAAACTGAGTTAAACTAACTCAGTTTTTTCTACTTTTAGCCTTATTGTTTCTTCTAGCGCTTCATATGTGTAGGTTATGTCTTCCATTTCAGCAA
>CARJLX010000005.1 GCA_949001935.1 uncultured Eubacteriales bacterium
CTATAGACACAGTTTTATAACTACCGCCACTATCACTTTGCCATATAGAATTTGGTTTTATAATATCATTAATACCTTCAGGGCGATAAATTTTTAAAGTATATGAATTTACTGTCCAATAAGCGTACAAAGACGACATTTGCCCAACAGATTCCCCTGTGCTTACTCCCTGAGCATTATAATACTGTACTCCACCTGTTGCAGTATCTGGTCGATCATAATACCCTTTAAATGTATAACCTGTTTTACTTGGAATTGAAATATTTGTTGGAAATGATCCTCCCAAATAAACTTCAACCTTATCTGTTCCACCACTTCCGCCATTTTTATTTAATGTAATTGAAAATTTATCAAAAGCTCCTAATATAGGATAACCATCATTTACACCGCTCTTAATTGTCCAAGTATTTGTAAAATCCCATGGGGTTTCCCAATTTGATGCCATAGTGTACCATGTTCTAGACTTTGCATCAGTTAATTTACATGTTGCTTTATATATACTATTGCTTATTGTGCCAGAATTTTTAGCACACGCAACACCATTACCATAGCAATGCAGTAATGAAAGTGTTCCATTATTTTTCCCTACTATAGTACCTAAGATAGTATATGAGCCTTCAATCATATCACCAATATTATAACTACTTTTTATTATGGTGGTGCCTCTACAATCTCCTATTAAACCTCCAGCATAGGAAATATATCCAATGCTGCTTACTTCTATAACTCCATAATTATAACAATGGTCTATTGTTAATTCTGTTGTGCTGCTGGTGCTTCCTACTATTCCTCCTCCAGTCAACATACAGTAGATTTTACCTGAATTAAAGCAATTCGAAATTTTACAATTTTTACAATCAATATAACCAACTATTCCACCGGCTGCAGCTAGTGTTGATATATTAATACTATTAAAACAATTTTCTACTTTTACCTTTTCCCCAGCTACATAACCTATTAAAGCAGAATTACCTGCCACTATAGAATTCTCTATTCCTAAATTTTTAACGCTTCCATTATAGATATAACCAAATAATCCATTATAATCTAGTTTTTTAGAATCTTTTATTGTGGTAAACAAACCACTTATTTTATAACCATTACCATTATAAAAACCTGAAAACCACCAATACGAAGTCACATCTCCTTCCTTTATTGCCTTTCCAATTGATCTCCACAAATATTTAGAAACATTTATATCACATGTTTGCTCAAAATATATATTTGGATAATATTTATTCCCATTTTTTATTCCTTTCCCACTTGAAACCATATACGACAATCCCGCAAGCTCTGCTGCAGAAGATATTAAATATGGATCACTCTCTGTTCCACTTCCCGACCAATAAGTATATAACTCAGTCACATGTTCATCCCAATATGTATCAAACTTTGGTTGAGCTGTTCTATCAAGATAGATATACAAAACCGTAGTACTTAAATTACCTCCTGACGCTGTTGGTGCTTGCGTCTTTGTTGTATTCAATTTAAATGCAGAAGTTAAGGATGACCCACTTAAACTAATGCTTGAAAAATATCCTGAATTTATTGTAACAAAACCAGCAGCTGTGATATTTGCTGTATATGATTGATTTGCACTTCCATTATATATAACATAATTCAATTTTATAGTTCCAAAACCACCTGAACTACTCGTATACTCTCCCGTTGCATAGCCTGTTTCCTCATATATATAAGCCATGAGTGTTTTATCTGCCGCATCTACATCTTTCCCTCTCAAATCCACACATGTGAATGTTATACCTAATATTAGTCCTACCGCAAAAAGTACGCTTACGAGTGTTGTGAAAAGTTTGTTTTTTAATATTTTCATCTTTTTCTCCCTTTTTCATGTGCGACCTTTTTATTATCTTGTGCATCGTGAAAGTATAGTACACCCTAATTTTGAGTTTTTTTCAAGCGATTTACTCAATTTTAGGGTAAAAAATGTGGAAAACCACTTTTCCAAATTCAGTATAGCAAATCCCCCCCCCGCGTCAAGCAAATTAACAGCAAAGTTAAATATTTTTTATTGACGCTTGGTGTTAATTGTATTACAATGAATTGCGAGGGCTTGTACAAGGGGGCCGTCAACTAAATCTCAAAGAAAACTCAAAGTTTTTTCGTTTCCACTGAGGAGCAATTTAAATAAATATTTATCTAGGGATATATCCAAAAGGTCTTATGCGTTCAGCGTCTATTTCTATAGAAAATAAAAGTTTCTCTCCAAACTTGCGAAAGCGTACATTAACTGGGGTCGACAAAGAAATATAATTTTGTATAATAGGTTCAAGTTCACCCTTTAACACTTCACAAACATATTGTGGATTATCACATTTATCCTTTCTTAAAAGTGTTGACAATCTATTTAATGATGGTTCTTTAATTTCGTAATTCATAACACACCTACACTTTTTTCTTGATATTACGCTTTAGGTAACCAAAAAGTCCACGATATTTATATGTGCAATCAAAAATCTTCTTTGAGCCATTATGAATATTCTCACTTAAAAGTGTAAAAGACCTTGCACTTTCAACCGAATTCATAAAACGGCCTGTTGAGCAACTTGTTCCAATTGCATCATCTTCGGGGATAACACCTAACAGTGGAATATTTAATGCCCTAACAATATTTTCTATATTCATAAATTCACCGCTAAGCAATAAATCTCCTCTCATGCGGTTAATTACAAGCCCCTTACTTTGAAGGTCATATTCATTAAGAAGCCCAAGCACTTTACTTGCATCTCTTATACTCGAAAGATGAGGAGTAACAACAATAATGGCTTCATTTGCTGAGAAAACCGCTCTATGAAAACCCGCTTCAACCCCGGCTGGACAATCAATCAAAATATAATCAAAAGATTTATCAAGCGTGTCCACCACATTACGAATATGTTCACCTAAAACCCTCACCTTATCATAAGAATGGCAGGAAGGCATAACATAAAGTGAAGAAATCTTTCGATCTTGTATAAGTGCCTGTTTTGCACGACATTTTCCTAATATAACATCACCGATATCAAAAATCACCTGATCCTCAAGGCCAAGCACAACATCCAAATTATTTAGTCCAATATCAACATCAATTAAAACAACTCTAAACCCAAGTTTTGCAAGGTTTGCACCAAGATTGGCAGTCACGGTAGTTTTTCCAACCCCACCTTTACCACTTGTTAAGACGATTTTTCTTGCCATGAATATTCTCCTTGGGATTATTTTAGCAAAATCTTTATAACATGTGTTAAGAGATAAAACGAGAAATATGGATAATATTGTTATATTTTGTTAATTTTACCAAACAACAAATTTGTTTTAAAAATTTTTATAAAAATTATTAAATATATTTGGCAAAATTGAAATAACATGCTAAAATATAATTATCATAATAAAAGGAGAAAGAGGTATGAAAGGTTTGGTTAAAGCTTTTGATGGTCTTCCAAGAATTGTAAAATTCATCCTTGCATTGCCAGTTCTTGACATTGTTTGGGCTATTTATCGTCTTTGCAGATCACTCAGCAAAAAATCAACAATTGGAACTGTTCTTGCAATCGTAATGTTATTCCTTTGCCCTGCAATTTTCTGGCTTGTTGATATGATTACAATCCTTGTTGCTAACAAAGTTCTTTGGATTGACTAAAATCACAAAAAAATACGAACAAACTTGTTCGTATTTTTTATTTAAAAATTTTGTGAGCAATAATATAATCTGCAAAATCATTAAATAAATCGTCATACCCTACATGTTCTTTATCATAATTAATCCACATTTGAGAAAAAGTTTTATCTCCATGTTTTAAACTATTTTGTCTAATTTCTTCTTGGCGACCAGCTTGCTTGAAATTAAAATCGCAACAACCTTTTTCATCGTAATATTTAACTTGGAGATCACATTCAAACTTGTCAATCATATGAGCAAAAATAGCTTCCTTAGTTTTTCTCTCTTCGAATTCATTAAACAAAAAAAACACTTCTTCTTTTAAATCATTATTAGACAATAAATTCAAAAGCTTATTAACAGCATTTAATTCATGTTGATGCTTTTCTTCTTTAGTCACTCTGGAAAATATAGTTATATCTCCAACAATACACTCACCGAGTTCATGAAAAGCCAACATATAAGCAACTTTTTGCATATCAACACCAAGGTTAAACTCGTTGTTTATTGCGAACGCAAGCATTTGAGTTCCATAAATATGTTCTGCCACACTTTCAAGCCTATCACCTTTGACACCCCAAATCTTCCAACCAGTTCTTATAAGAGTCTTCAATTTATGAGTAAATGAATAAAACTCAACAACTCTTTTCAACTTTTCTTCCATAATTTCCTCTTTTTTATTTATATTAGCATACCACTATGTTTTCAAATGCGTCAAATATTTACTTGTTCAAAATGAATATACAAAACACCTTAAGCGTTTGCGGAAGTTCGAGGGGAATCGAAACACTCGAGTCTTTTGTTTACTTTTCTAGCATAGAAAAACAAAAATCCTATCTACCACGGCTACCGCCACCGCCGCCTCCTCCACCAGAAGAGCCACCATGACCGCCACCACTGCCCGAAAATCCTCCACCACTATGTGAAGTAGAGTGAGAAATTGAACTTATTGATCGTCCAAGATGAGAACATATAATAGTGGTTGAATAACCTCTCACATATTCTGGAAGCTCAACTCTAAGTGAAGCAAATTTCTTTTCCATAGCTCTAGTTATTCCAAAAACATAACAGAAAGGCAAAATATTGAGATAATAATTAGGATCATCATAAATCAATCTTTCAAGCTTATCAACTTCAACTTTAACAAGGAAGTTTTTAAATCCTAAAATCTTACCACGAACTGAAGCATATTCTGGAGAATAAACTCTAACCAATTTAACTGCTAAAGATCCCAAAACTAAAATTACTGCACTAAGCCAAAATATATTGTAGATATCAAAAGTCAACATCATAAAGTTTTTCATAAAGTAGAAAGGTGCAATCCCAAAACCAGCACACCAAATAACTTTAAACCAAATAAGACCCCAACCCATTTTTACATGAATAAAAACCATAAGAGCAATAAGAGGAAAAAGGAATATAAATAAAAGGAAGAAGCAACTAGTATCAATCGAAATATTCCAAATTATAAAGAAAAGCATTGGCAAGATAGCTAAAATTTGAATAGTCCACTTAAATAATCTTGTTTTCTTTTTAGTAGTAGAATCTATTTCATAAAGATTATCTATCGCAGTTCTTAATTTAGAATTTAATATAGTTGATGAAGCATACTCAGTATCATAAACATCGCTTTTTGCAAATAAAGCATCAAAATAAGCCTTCTCGCGTCTATTTCCAATGTAGTTTCCATTTCCTGCAACAGATTTTTCCATCTCTTTAAGTTTTTTAATAGTAAAAGCCTTCCCCTCTCTTCTTGGTATTAATTCCACATAACCCTTACTTGCCCAATATAACACAAGCGAAGCAAAATCCTTAGACTTAACATACCCCCTATATGCTTTTGCAACATCAATTGGATTGTACCCTTTTGGTGGATAAAACTCAGGAGTTATAACGGCTTTTCTACCTTTTCTGCAAACAATTAGACAAACGATAATTCCTAATATAGCCAAGATTGCAATAACAAGCACTAAATAATAAATGCCACTTGGAGAATAAGAGGTATTAAAATATTTATTTGGCAAAATGAGTTGCATAGTAAGCCCATCACCTGGCTTAACAAATGGAAGCCCGCAAGTTATAGTCACGCTTCCGTTTTCATGCTCTATAAATTGTCCATCAACACCCTCAAGACTCATTGTTTTGGAAGCTGACTTGCTCTGCCTAAATAGTAAAACATCATCCAACTCTTGACCTTCATTTAAAAATTTTTTAGGCAAGGTGACAGAAGCCTGAAAGCCACGAACTGGACTGATATAATCATAGTCCATAACATCAAAAGTAAAATCGTCAAACTCATTTATAAAATCTTCACCAAAATCATACTTATAGTTTATTTGAAAGATATATGTGCCTGCCGCTTTATAATGTCTAAGCTCACCAATGTTTATATAATAAAATTCCCCTTCGTTCTCAAGTTCGCTGTATTCATTGATATAATCGTCATCTTCAAGGCTTTTAACCTTAACATCTAAATCAAAAAGATTCCCGATTGTCTTTGTCACATAACGCTTGCCATCAACAAAACGAGTAATCTCATTAACTCTTGCAACCTGACGAACAAGCCCAACATTAATGCCTCCATTCTCATAAGTCACCTTCATATATTCAGTGATAGAACAAACCTTGTTTTCATCTACCACAATAATTTTTTCTATGTTATCATAAGTGACATTATCATCAATATAGTCACCAACTATGGTTTCACTAACATCAGCAGAAGTCGAAGTTTGACTTAGTCCCAAAAATAATCCTCCGCAAACAAAAGCAAAGATTGCAATAAAACAAAATAGAAAGGTTAAAATACGATTTTTTAAAGTTTTCATAAATTTATTATACTATATTCTATGCAAAAAGTAAAATAAAAAATCTCAACAACTAAACCTTGACAAATCAAATGTAATTTATTAAAATAATTTTATATGTAGAGGTGGTCGAGTGGTTTAAGGCGTACGCTTGGAAAGCGTATGAAGGCTAATCCCTTCCGCAGGTTCAAATCCTGTCCTCTACGCCAAAACAAAAAAATCCTTTTGTTTTAGATAAAAGGATTTTTTATATATCAACTTTTCCTAGAATATAATCTATACTTTCACCAAAAAAATTTGAAAGTTTTATCAAAGTGTCAAAATCACACTCCCTTTCCCCATTTTCCCAATACGAAACAAGACGAACACTTATAAACAACGCTTCCGCCATCTGCTTTCTAGTAATTCCCCTTTCTTCTCGCAATTCTTTAATTCGCTGTGCAAACTTATTCATATGAAAATTTTAGAACAAAATGTTCTTATTTACTTGACTTGGAACAAAATGTTCCATGTAATAAGTGTGAGGAGACTTAACAAAAGTATTCTTAAAATCAAAAAAGGAGGTAAAAATATGGAAAAGGAAAAAGCTAACTATATGCTGATGCAATATAAAGACTGTATTCCAAGTGAAAAAGTTGCGTATTTAAAATCCGCTCTTGAAAAAGCAGACGACAATGCATATGAAAGTCTAACCTTATGTAAAACATACAACACTACTACTACAATTCTGTTGTCTGTTTTCTTAGGCGGACTAGGCGTTGACAGGTTTTATATTGGTGATGTTGGCGTTGGCGTGTGTAAGATTTTATTTGGTTGGTTAACATTTGGACTTTGGCCACTTATTGACATTTTTTGTTGCTATAAAAAAGCTAAAGAAAAAAATTTTAACAATCTTATCTCTTGCCTTTAATTACATAAAAAAAATCCCCTATTTGGGGATTTTTTATTTCAATAACTTTTCAAGTTTTTTGCATCTTGCTTTGTCCATAGGCTTAACCTCTTCAAGGCGATAAGGAATACCAAGAGCTTTATATTTTTTCTTTGCCATATCATGATAAGGAAGAAGTTCAATCTTCTCAATATTTTTCAAAGAATTCGCAAACTCTTTAAGTTTCAAAACACTTTCTTCATTATCATTAAAACCTGGGACAATAACTTGACGAAGCCACATTTTTTTATCTTGAAGTTGACATTTTTTAACAAAATTGAAAAACTTGTCTATATTTTGTCCAACTAGGTTTTCGTACTTTTGTGGGTTTAATTCTTTAACATCAAGAATAACAAGGTCAGTATTATCTAAAAGTTCATCACTCGCTTCACCAAAACCTGAAGTATCTAAACAGGTATTAATTTCCTCTTTTTTACAAAGTTTAAAAACGTCAGTCACAAATTCTTGTTGTAAAAGAGGCTCACCACCAGAAATTGTTATGCCACCTTCCTCGCCAAAGTAAGGTTTATATTTTTTCACCTTTTGTACAAGTTCTTCAGGTGTAATTAAAGTTTTGATTTCTTTCCCATTCCACATTTCAGGATTGTGGCAATATGCACATCTTAGAGGACAGCCTTGCAAAAACACAACAAACCTGACACCAGGTCCATCCACTAAGCCCATGCTTTCAAAACTTGCAATATTACCTTTTATTTCTTTCATTTTGTTTTTTATTTTTCTTTTCTTTTAAAGAAAAGAAACAAAAGAAAACTACTTTGCAACTGCTTGACAATTTTATTGTTATCTCAGTTGCAAAGTATATATATTTTTATCACAAACAATATTTTGCAGCTATTATGCGTTGCATACTACCATATTTTGTGTTTAAATATAAGTAAAAGTCAAATTAAACGATTTTGTCTTTGATAAAAGAAAAGCAAAATTGTTTAATTTTATCGTTCTTTTACTTACTTTTCTTTAAAGAAAAGTAATGAAAATCTAACGAACTTCATGGAAAGTTCTTGCAATAACCTCTTGTTGATGAGCTTTTGAAAGACGGTTAAAGTTTACGGCATACCCAGAAACTCGAATTGTAAGAGAAGGATATTTCCAAGGATTATTCATTGCGTCAATCAACAACTCGCGATTTAAAACATTAACATTTAAATGCTGTGCATCTTGAATAAAGTAACCATCTAAAATATTTACTAAATTGTTTATTCGTGACTTTTCATCATGGCCTAACGCATCTGGAACAATTGAGAATGTGTTTGAAATGCCATCTTGACAAACATCACAGTAAGGAACTTTTGCAACAGAGTTTAATGAAGCAAGAGCTCCGCTACAATCACGATTATGCATTGGGTTTGCACCAGGAGCAAAAGGCTCGCCTGCCTTACGCCCGTCTGGAGTTGAACCAGTCTTTTTACCATACATAACATTTGAAGTGATTGTAAGTAATGAAAGTGTATGTTTTGCATCACGATATAATTTATGCTTTTTAAGACAAGAAATAAAGAATTTAGCAACCTCAACACCAATCTCATCTACACGATCATCATCGTTGCCATACTTAGGGAATTCACCTTCAACTTGGAAATCAACAATAAGCCCATCATCATTACGAACAGGTTTAACCTTAGCATATTTAATTGCAGACAAACTATCAGCAACTACTGAGAAGCCAGCCGCACCAAACGCCATAAGTCTTTCCACATTTGTATCATGGAAAGCCATTTGTCCGCGTTCATAAGCATATTTGTCATGCATAAAGTGGATGATATTCATTGCGTCAACATAGGTTTTTGCAACCTTTTCAAGTGTTGATTTATAATTTTTGAAAACTTTATCAAAAGACAAAACCTTATCGTTATTTTTTGCTATACCATCAACAACAAGTTTTTCGCTCTTTTCATCAACCCCGCCATTCAACGAATAAAGAAGTGCTTTTGCAAGATTGCATCTTGCCCCAAAGAATTGCATTTGTTTACCAACTTTCATAGCAGAAACACAACAAGCAATAGCATAGTCATTTCCATAGATTGGACGCATAACATCGTCACCCTCATATTGGATTGCATCTGTCAAGATTGAAATCTTTGCACAGAATTTTTTGAAGTTTGCTGGAAGTTTATTAGACCAAAGAACTGTTAAGTTTGGTTCTGGTGAAGGATTAAGATTGATAAGAGAGTGAAGATATCTAAATGAGTTTTTAGTAACCAAGCTCTTCTTATCATCCACCATACCTGCAACACTTTCTGTCACCCAAGTTGGATCACCTGCATAAATCTCATCATATTCAGGAGTACGAAGATGTCTAACAAGGCGAAGCTTGATAATAAATTGATCAACAAGCTCTTGTGCCTCTTCTTCAGTTATGACGCCTTCTTTCAAATCACGCTCAACAAAGATGTCCAAGAAAGTCGAAGTGCGTCCCAAACTCATTGCCGCACCATTATTCTCTTTTACAGATGCAAGATAGCCAAAATATAACCATTGAAAAGCTTCTTTCGCATTATTTGCAGGCTTAGAAATATCAAATCCATAACCCTTTGCCATAAGTTTAATTTGCTCTAAAGCTTTGATTTGCTCTGAAACTTCCTCTCTAAGCCTAATGTTCTCTTCAGAAGAAACATCAATCCCTAATAGATCTTTTTTCTTTTCTCCAATTAAGAAATCAATTCCATAAAGTGCAACACGGCGATAATCACCTATTATACGACCTCTTCCGTAAGCATCAGGAAGACCAGTGATAAGACCAGCAGAACGAGCCTTTCTTATTTCTGGAGTATAAGCATCAAAAACACCGTCATTATGTGTCTTTCTATATTCTACAAAATGACCTTCTATTGTTTTATCAAGCTTACGATTATATGCAGCAAGCGCCTTTTCAGCCATACGAGTTCCACCATAAAGATTAACAATTCTCTTTAAAGGTTTATCAGTTTGAAGACCAAAAATAACCTCGTTTTTCTTGTCTATATAACCAGGCTTAAATGTATTAATACCAGAAATAGCCTTTGTTTCAACATCCAAAAGCCCCCTCTTTGCCTCTTGCCTTAAAAGTTCCTCACAACGCCCCCAAACTTTTGCAGTCTTAGGTGAAATTCCAGCAAGGAAACTATCATCACCTTTATACTCATGATAATTAGCTAAAATGAAATCGCTAACATCAATTCCCTCTTTCCATTTTTGTCCTTTAAAACCACGCCATTCTTGATTTTCTGTTTTTTCCATTACTTCCTCCTATATTTTGTGTATATTGAAATATAAAAATACCATATATTGTATATCTTTATTTTTCCATTGCCTAGATATTGTATAACAAATAAAACAAATTAGTCAAACAAATTGCATAAATATTTTTAATTATTTTAAATGTTTTTATAATAAAATAAATTCGTACTTAAAGTGTCTAAAACATGTCGATTTTCTTAAATAGTGAATAATATGTTATTGGGCAAGATTTTTGCCTAAAAGGAAAATTTATGGATTTATTTAATAATAACCATAGATGTTGCTTTAACTGGAATAACAGCAATCGAAACAATTGTTGTAATGATAAAACTGTTTTTGTCCCTATTATAAAAACTAGGGAAATTGCAATTCCTGGCGAGCGTGGCCCTATTGGTCCTACTGGACCTATGGGGCCAACTGGTGCAACAGGACTTAGCGGAACAGGTTCTACTGGGCCTACAGGCGCTACTGGAGCAACCGGAGCTACTGGTGCAACAGGTGCTACTGGCGTTGCTGGAACTATCGGCCCTACTGGGCCACAAGGCGTACAAGGTTTGCAAGGAATTCCTGGGCCAACTGGTGCAACTGGTAACACCGGTGTAACTGGTGCGACAGGCATATCAATAACAGGCGCAACCGGACCGACAGGTCCTACTGGTGCCACTGGCATTCAAGGTTTGATTGGCCCTACTGGCCCTACCGGAGCGACAGGTTTAAGCATAACAGGCCCTACGGGTCCAACTGGTGCGACTGGAGCTACTGGCCTTAGCATAACCGGACCAACTGGTCCTACGGGCGCTCAAGGAATTCAAGGATTAATCGGCCCTACAGGCCCTACTGGAGCAGATGGAGTAACCGGACCTACCGGCGCTACCGGGAATACAGGCCCTGATGGTGCTACTGGTGTAACAGGCCCAACTGGGGCAACAGGAGCCACTGGAGCAGATGGCGTTACTGGACCAACTGGCCCTACTGGTGCTACTGGTATTCAGGGGTTAATAGGACCTACTGGTCCTACAGGTCCAACTGGTGCCACAGGTCCTACTGGAGCCGCTGGGCTTTCAATTACTGGTCCAACCGGACCTACTGGGGCGACAGGCTTAAGCATTACTGGACCTACTGGAGCTACTGGTGTAACTGGCGCTACTGGTGCTACTGGTATTCAGGGGTTAATAGGACCTACTGGTCCGACAGGTCCAACTGGTGCCGCAGGAATTCAAGGTTTAATTGGACCTACTGGGCCTACAGGCGCTACTGGTGTAACTGGCGCTACTGGACCTAATATAACCGCAAATTCAGCTTTTGCTGCAAACACAACAGGTGCAACAATTGCAGTTATTCTTGGTGGTACACTTGTTCCACTTCCAGACAATCAAATTACAACTGCAGGTATAACACCTAATGCAGGAAATACGATATTCACTGTTGCTACTGCAGGAAAATATCAAATTAACTACGAAGTGCATTTAACAGCAGGTTTAGCTCTTGGCTCACGAATTCTTATCAACGGAACCGCTTATGCCCCTTCTGCAATACAACCTGTTGTCACCCTTTCAAGTTTTAATAACAGTGTTTTAGTAAACTTACCCGCTGGCGCTACAGTATCTCTTGAATTATTTGGCTTAGCTGGATCAGCAATACTTCAAACAGGTGCTGGTGCAAACTTATCAATTATTCAATTATCTTAATACAAAAGCAATATCTATAAAAAACCACCTAAAATGGTGGTTTTTTTAATTAAATCAAACAGAAAGCAAAACCAATAACTGGTCCCAAGAAAATTGCAAGATAAATTAAGGTAATCCAAGGTTGATAATCAACATAAAAGCCTTTAAAAGTTAAACTCCAAGGATGTTTTATAACAACCCAACCAAAAAGATCAAATACAATACAGATTCCCGCCCAAATTGCTCCAGTTATAAGTGCCTCAGTAATAGTAGGATTTGCAAGTCCACTCATATAAAGCCAACCAAAAAGGGTAAAAAGAATAATATTATAAAGTGGATGCCAAGGCTTGGTTTTTTCATAGCCCTCACCCATGCCCGGACCATCTTTCATAGATTTCATATGAAGCACACAAATATTGAAAATTGTGTGAAGCATGCCAACCAATGTTACAATAATATAACACACCCAAAACCAAAGCATGCTCATTCCAAAATTTTGCATAAAACTTTCCTTTTATTTTAATATTTCAGCCACCCAGTCCTTGTATTCTTTTGCATGATTGCAAAATTTATCTGAATATAGAAGTTCTATAAATTCATCATAACAAAACCATTTAACTTCTTCCACCTCTTCCTCTTGAAGATGCATATCATCTATTTTCGCTTCGGTTTTTAAAAGATAAATCTGTGCTAGTTCCCATCCTTTTTTATTTATCCACTCCTTTAAGAATATGAAATCACTTTTTTTGAACTCTAATCCTATCTCTTCTTTAGTTTCTCTAACACAAGCCTGCAAACAAGATTCTCCTGCGTCCACATGGCCTGCGGCAGGCATATCCCATTTCCCTGGACTTTTCTTCTTGGTTAGGGCCCGCTTTTGAACTAAAATCCCCCCCCCTCGCCATTCTTAATCCAAATCCAAACTGGTTTATGATAAACTCCTGGATTTTCGCTATGACAAAAACTTCGAGACTTGATTCCTAGAAAATTTCCATTAATATCAAAAGTATCCAACATTTCTTCCATAAAGACCTCTAATATAATATATCAAATAATTAAAACCTAACAAAACATTTTTAACTCTTTGAAGGTTTTATTTTTATAGTTTTTTGTTTCCTAAATAATTTAGTTAAAAAGAAAATTGAAATAGCAAAGCATAAAATAGCAAAACCTACACTCATCAATATCATTCCCCAAAGAGGAATATTTGCACCACATAGTCCAACATTGCTTGCAGAAAATCCTTGCTCAAGAATTGAAGATTGAATTTCTTGAGGAATTCCTATTTGTTTAAATATATCGCCCAATGCTATTTGCTTAAGCCAAATTGTTAGATGAGTAAAAGGAAGCAAAGAGCCAACATAAACTGCTTCTTTCCCCATATTTGAATACGGCATATAAATACCACAAAGAAATCCCAAAACAGACCCTAAAAATCCACTAATAACGCCAATAGCAACCGAAGAGCGTACAATAGAAGTTATGAGCAACATAATTGCACAACCAATAATAGTAGATAATAGCATAACCTCAACAATAGCAAAAAATGTACCACCACCTAACCATATGCTAGTTGTAGCACCAATAATTATCACCGAAACAACTAAAGTTATCAAATTAAGCAAAAAAGAAACTAATAAGGCGGAAATCAAATAAGAAAGCATTATTTGATAAGGCTTTGTTTTTGTCAATAAAAACGCATTTGTTTTTTGAATTTCAATATCTCTTGCCATAAATTGAAACATACCAGTAGAAAGTGATACTGAGTTTATAACCAAAACTCCCATAATCATTTGAATATAAATCATGGCGTGAATTTGATTGGTCGACAGATTTGACCCCATAAGTTCGTTAAATCCTTGAGAATATAAGTTTGCAATAAATAGAAAATATAAAACAATCAAAATTATGCTTGAAATTAGTGAAGAAAAAACAACTTGTTTGCTTCTTATAAATAAAAGGCAATTTCTTTTAGTCAATGCTAAAATATTTTTCATTTATTCTCCTCCTTTTTCACTTCTTCCAATGCATTTAAGAAAACATCGTCCATACTGCCTTTAACAACTTCAAAGAATTTTATTTGACTTTTAACCTTGTTTAAAAACTCAATTTCTTCTTGAGAATTTTTAAATAAAAATTCATATATATCTGCAATTTTTGTATAAGATATTTCTTTCACATTGTTTTCAAATTCCTCAATATTATAAGGTACAATTTTTATGCGATCAGAAGAATATTTTTCTTTAAGTTCGCTTGGACTACCTTGAGCAATCTTTTTGCCATTATGAATAATAACAACCTCATCGGCATCATTAGTCTCTTCCATATAATGTGTTGTCAAGAAAACCGTCATGCCTGTTTCTTTACGAATTTTATTAATAACCTTCCAAACATCAATCCTTGTTTTAGGATCAAGACCTGTAGTTGGCTCATCAAGAAAAAGAATGTCTGGAGTGTTAAACAACGCCCTTGCAACTTCAACCCTACGCTTTTGTCCACCAGAAAGACTTTTAAATTTTTTCTTCTCAAATTCTTTAAATTCAAAAATATTTGCCAAAGTTTCATAACGTTCTTTTATACTTCCATTGTTTTTTGCATAAAGCCTACCAAAAAGTTTTAAATTTTCTTCAACCGTTAAAACATCATCTAAAATATTATTTTGAAAAACTACACCTATCTTTTCTTTAAAATCTTTAAAAGTTTTATCTCCTCCATAAATTATGCTTCCATTATCTCGCTCTAAAGTTCCAATAAGCATATTTATTGTAGTGCTTTTGCCTGCTCCGTTCTGTCCCAAAAAAGCAAATAACTTTCCGCTTTCTACATTAAAAGAAAGATTATCAACAGCCTTTAAATCTCCAAAATTTTTACATAAATTTTCAACTCGCAATATCTCCGCCATATTTACTCTCCTTTATTTTGTTTTTGGAAAACTAAATTTAGTCAAATCAAGCCCCTCATGCTCAAGCAATTTAACTTTTAGGTTTAAACCGCCAGCATAACCTGTCAAGTTGCCATTTGCCCCTACAACTCTATGGCATGGGATTATTATAGATATTGGGTTATGCCCAACTGCTCCACCTACTGCTTGAGCCGACATTTTTCTTTTTCCAAAATTTTGAGCAATAATTTTTGCAATTTCACCATAAGTTATAGTTTCTCCATATGGAATTTCTAACAAAACCTTCCATACTTCTTTTGCAAAGTCGCTTCCATCGGGTGCAAGTTTCAATTTACACAAGCTAGGATTGAGTCCATTAAAATAGTCTTGTAACCAAATTTTAGTTTGTTTAAAAATTTCAAGGTCTGCCTTTTCAGTTAATCGCCTTTCCACTTTTCCTAAAAAGTATTTCTGCCCTGCAATCCAAAGTCCTATTAAACTTTCACCATCACTGACAATTGTTAAAATGCCAATCGGTGATTTAAAATTTGTGTAATATAACATAATTTTCTCGCATCTAAGATAATTTTTATTATATCATAAAAATTTATATTTGTACACAAAATGCAATCAAAAAAGTCGAATTTTATATAATTTAAACTAGATATAATTTTGTCAATCTTAGTTGACAGCAAATAAAATAAATGATAATATATGTATTGTAAATTTTTACTATCTATTTATTATAAAAGGAGTATTTATGATAGAGAAAAATAGCAAAACAAAAACTACACAAAAGACTCAACCAAATAAGGCAACAGCCGCAACAAAAACATCGGCTAAAAGCCCTGTAAATAAGACTACAACAAAAACTACCCCCGTTGCAAAAGGTGTTGTTAGCAATTCAAACAATGCATACAAGCCTGCAAAAAGCAAAGCAGAGGTAAACTCACAAAAGACTACGCCCGCTAAAAAGCAGGAAACAAAACAACCCGCAAAAGCTAAAAATAAAGCTAAAAAATCTAAATTGTCAGAAAAAGGTAAGGAAAGACTTATCTTGTTTGCAACGGGATTTATCGTTATTGCTGTTATTTTTGGTCTTGTCATGGGGCTAAAACCACTTAGAGATGCAAATCAACCATATGATCCTAACAATCCTGCTGGAGTAACAATTCCCGTTCCAGAAAGAGGAGTTTATAATCTTGGTGGAGAGCTTAAACCAACCGACCCTTATCAAGATGTAAATTTGGGAAAAGAAACTTTTTATAATGAAAATCAAATTGTAAAATATAATTATGATAGTCAATATAAAAACACCACTATGGTTGGCTATTCTGGCCGTATTATTGGTGAAGTTGAGAGAAACATACCTGAAAAAACTAGAGATGAAGGTTTAGGAGTTTATCCTAAATATGGTTACACCCTGTCTACTGTTATAGGAAATTCTAGTGCAAACATAAAAGCAAGAAATGCTTTGATTTCAGAATCAAACTATCTTTGTGCAAATGGAACTCACAATAATTCTGGAAATGGTGGCGGATATACTTGGATGGATAAGGATGGAAATCTTTATACAGGCACAACAGCAGAGCCTATTGCAGCACTTGACAAAAATAAAAAACAAAGAAAACTATATAAACATTCTGCTTCCGTAGGTTTATATATGGGAGATGTTTCTAACGATGAGCCAGGAATTATAAAAGAAGTGACTATAAGACCTCGTGGCTATAATAGTTATTCAGTCACAGGCGTATATGCCCCTGCAGGCGAAATAATAAAAATTCAAATTAGTGAAGAAGATATGAATGCAACTGGAGGATTGACTATTCATATCGGTCAAGCATTATATAATGGTCAAGCAAATAATATTTGGACTGCAAAAGGACAAATGCAACGCTTCCCAGTAATTTTAAATACAATGCGCGTAAATAAAAGTACTGCTACATTAGAAAATGGTGTTTATACTGCTTATGTTGGTTCATTTGTTGGTGGTCCACTTTATATTAGAAATACTAGCACTACCTTCACAGCAACTATTTCAGGCGGAGTAGCCTATTCACACTTTATTTTAGGAAGCACTACCAAAGAAGAATTTGAACAAAATAGCACATCTTCTGCTCCTTATTTTGATTTAGAAGTTTGGAATTATGGAGTACTTCACTCTGGCCCTAAAACATATGCTAAAGCTTTTTCTTATGATGACTTATATAAAGCTGCCATTCTTTGGGAAAAAGTTTCAAGCGTAACAACAACAGGAAGTAGCCAAGGGGTTGTGTTCCTTTATGATGCATTTGTAGCAGCAGGTGCTGCAGTTGCATTCCCTGGTAGAAGTTCAGTAAACTGCCCTGCTGGATGGATGAGCAATTCGCTTAACTATAATTCTATTGTCACCTCTGGTGCATGGGGCAATTTCCATGAATATCATCACAATTTCCAAGGATATGGAGTTGGTAATGGCGGAGAAGTGACTAATAATGGTATGACACTTGTTTCATATGCCCTGTTCACAAAGATTTCTTCTGCAAGAGGAATGTCTAGTTATGGTTCTGCAGGTTTAGGAGGTTGGAATAGTTATACAAGTGCTACATGGGCATTAAATGAAGTGCTCAAAATTCCTAAAGGACAAAGCCCAAGCAATGGTAATCAAGGTTTAGCTCTTTATTCAACCCTCATTCACAATTTTGGTGCAGATAATTATATTCAAGCAAAATTTCAACAACAATCAAAAAGTTATGGCCAAAATTATTCTGGCTACCTTAGAGCTTGGCAAGATATAACCCACAATGATATGACATATTTCTTTAAAGACATTTTGAGAGGCATAGACGAAGCTACTGCCAACAAATGGAAGGAGGAAGCAGCTGGCTACTCTACCTTTGTTCCTGTATCATCCGTCTATCAAACTGGAAGAAGCTATATGTATGGGAACGAGAAAAAATATTTCCAAACTATGCAACCATATATTATCCCTTACACAGATGAATTCATAATCGACTTGTCAAAATATACAGTTTCTATTGGCGGACAATATGAAAGCGGAAGCGTTGTTCTCCCTGAAGGATTTGAATATACAATAACTAATGTTTCTCAACCAACAAATGGAAGTATTGAAAAAATTGATGATTATCATTATAAATTCAAACCAAACCAAAATATTTCTCTATCTGGCAAAATTATAGCAACTCTAAGATTAACTTCAAGTGTTTATGATTTTGAAGTTGATGATATCGACCTTGTTCTTGAATTCCAACAATCTCACGAAACAAATAAAACAACTTTAAAAAGAACAACCTACACTTATACGGCAGAAACAATGTATACTGATGCTCAAACAGCTTTTGAAAACGGCTACCAAGGCTATAATGATGTTAATACAATTGACCATACTAACCCAACACAAAATAGCAATACTGATATATGGTACTATCCAAACACTCAAGAAAATCATAATAAATACCCACAAGCTCCTGACCACTTTTTCTTCTCAGAAAACACTATCGCAGAGCTCAGAGGGAAATTATATTTTAATGAAGCAGGAAAATATCGTATCTATCTTAGAGGAAGAAAAAATTGCGCAGTTTATTATTCTTTAGATAATGGTGAAACTTATTCTCTAGGAGCATCAATTAAGAATGGAAGCGGAAGTGCATTTTACCCAAACAACCCAAGCACATATTTTGATGTGGAAGTTGAAGAAAACTCTTGGATTTATTTTAAATCAGTTTTAATTGTAGAAGCAATTTCTTCTTCTCAAGTAAGTTATATAGGACTTGGCTATTCAAAATGGACTGAACCTATGTTCACAATTATCAACAAATATTATGATAAAAATGGCAATGAAGTATCTTCAGCCGAAGAAGCTTATAGAACAGAAACACATTATTATGACTATCAAGGCAATGAAGTGAGCGAAGCAGAAGCCAACAATGCAGAACTTATTCCACCCCCTTCAAATAAACAGCCGTCTTATATAAATGCATATAGAGAGGATTATGAATTACCATCAAATAGTTCATTTGAAACGGATTATTTCTATACAAGACAATATAATTACACTTACAGCGTTAAACAAAATAACCTAAAACAAAGTGTAGTTGGCGACCCTCAATGCCCAAGCAACTTCCCTATTGAAAACTTGTTTGATAATGACTTAACTACAGCTTGTTCATCCCCTGATGTTGTGACTGCAGCCAAACCTTGGGAGCTTACTGTTGACTTAGGAAAAACAATTGAAGCAAACAGATTTGTCTTAACAGGAAGATTGAATAATGGTGCCGCTAATCAAAATCAAACACCAAATTCATTTACTCTTTATGTTGGTGAAACCATTGAAACAATGAGAGAAATTACTACTGTTGAAAATGGTACTGTTAATGGCATAACAATGCAGTTTAATTTTGACAGAACTTCATTTAGATATTATAAATTAATAATAAGAAAAACAGTTCAAGGTAGATTTGCTGCAATTGCAAATGTGGAATTTAGCAATAATATAGCAGGTGGTAAACAATATACTTTAGACAACGAAATGTTTAATTTTACTGGGACTTGGAAGGGAATGCAAACTCAATCAAGCTTCGGTCATATATATATTGGAAGCCAAAATGCTAAACTCACCTTTAATTTCACAGGTACTCGACTTGCCCTACTTTCATCATCAGCCTATGGTAAAAACTTTGAGGTGTATATAGATGGAGTTAAGACAAACTCAATTGATTTAATACAAGATAATAATGCATTCGGAGCATCATATATCTCAAAAGAATATTCAAATACAAATCATACTGTAGAAATTAGATGCTTAGGTGAAACAAATATTGATTCAGTAGTAATATACTAAAAAATTAAAAAACACGGAAATTCCGTGTTTTTTTGTATTTTATGGATTATGCTTTGAAAGCTTTATTATAAAAATCAATAATTTTCTCAAAAGGAATTATTCCAACTTTTTCATAATATCTTAACGTATCTTGGCTTATGTTATATTTTTCGCTTACTTCTTTAATTGTCATATTTTTACGCCTTCAACCTCCTTTTTAGCAATTATATAACTTGGAGTTAACTCCAAGTTAAATGTTTTTGCAATGTTTTTTCACATTTTTTTCTGCTGTAAAAATAATTGCCTACTTTTACTCTAAATTAGTTGAAAATTACCATTTTCTTATTCTCCCTTTATTTATTGACAATAAAAAATCACGAAACTTTGCTCGTGATTTAATCTCTTAGTCTTTATTGATAACCTTTTTATTCCATGACCTTTTGCCACACTTTGGGCATTTCATATATCTTGTTCTGCCATAATGCATTGAAAAAAGTACTTGCTTATATGTTGGAATGTACTTGTTATGACAGTAAGCACATTCATAATAGCCCGCATCCTTTTCAATTCTTAAACAGAAAAGAATTCCAACTAAAAACTCAATCAACCCAACGCAAATCAATGCAATTCTCCAGCCAGTTGCAAGTTCACAAAATGACGCAACAAAAATCAAAATCATAAATGAAATTGAACTCATATATCCAAGTACATTTTCAATGGCTAACAAAAATTTTGAGCTCTGTTCCTGTTGCATCTTTAATGCAACAATATTTTGCTCTGCTTGTTCTTTATATTCACTGCCAACTAATTTCCTTCCTGACAACAATTCATTCGCAGAAATATTTAATGCCTCACATAAAGGCAACATCAAAGTTGTGTCTGGAAACCCATTTCCACATTCCCATTTTGATATTGTTTTTTCACTGACATGCAAAATTTCTGCAAGCTTAACTTGTGTTAATCCTTTTGCCTTTCTTTGCTCTGCAATAAATTTCCCTGAAACTCTTAAATCCATTTTCTCACCTCCTGTAAATATTCTATCATACTTTACCACAATTTTACCCCCACGAACCGTAGGATTTTAATATTTTTTGTATTCTATTTAATTGATTTGATTTATTTTTATTTCGCGAAAATCAAATCTCTATTCAATACCTTTCAATATTTATTCCACTTTTTAGACTAAGAATAAAGAATATAGCGAAAATACTTAAATGTAAAAAAGAGTTTATTTTACAAACTCTTTTTTATATTTATTTCGCCAATCTTATTTGCTTTTAAAGTATTGTTCCAAATGTCACTGTTGGCAAATTGTAAATTATAAGTTGATGTTCCATCAACTTCTTCTCCATATAATGCCAAATAAACTTGATATTTACCATCATCAAAATTTATATCTAATGAACACTCTATATTCTCTCCACCGTCAAACTTTTTTATTTGCTTTGAATATTTGACATCACCATTTTCATTAACAAATAGAATTTTTGCAAATTTAGATTTATTTAAATTACCAAACCCGACATTGTCCAATGATAATTTTATATTAAGTTTGTCATATCGGTCTGAGAACTCAAACACAGATTTAGTCAAAACAAATCTATAACCCATATGATTTTCGATATATGTGAAAGCAGACTGCCCATAATAATTCTCATCTTTTCCACAACTTTGAGTGTAAATTGAATTTTTCCATTTGTCTATAACTAAATTATTCCACTCAACATTTAAATAATTCAAATGAATTTGAGCCATTTCTGGCAAACAATTTTCAATATCATGAAGTGGGCTGTCTGGAACAACCACCTCTCCACCAAAAGGCAAATGACCTGTTTGTTGACTTAAAAACTTAATTTCTTTTTCACGCTCTGTGTATGTCCCAAGGTCTGATGGAGTACCTAAATAACCGTCGTTATAAAGTCCAAGCCAATAGGCTTTGTTTGTGCTATCAATCTTGTAATTGTCTATATCGTTGATTGTTATACCTAAATAATTATAAATCATATTTGTAGTTCTAACCAAAATCGGGAGATTATTTGTCTTATCTAAAAATATGTCAATGATAGGATTTATGTTTTCTTTGTTTGCAATCGTGCTGGTATGCATCTCTCCCCATGGCCCTATCAATCCCACTTCAACACCAGTTATAGTAGTTTCAAACTTGTTTAAAATTGGGCAAACTTGCTCTATATGCTTAATTATCATATCAAGCCCAGCTTCCTTGTTCGCTTCACCACTAAATCCTGGATCATATGCAAATCTAATTATTGCATTTTTGTTTTGTTGCTTCAAAAATACAAGAAGTTCTTCTATACCACTCAAAACTTCATTTGTCAAAAGTTTGTCAACATCACCATTCACCGCTTTTGAAAATGCACTAATATCAATTCTCAAATGATAAAGTTGTGTGGAATCAGTGACAATCCATTTTGCATAGCTTACACCATTTTCTTTTGCAGTAACATAAATTGGATGATAAAAACCTTGGTCGGGATTATTAATTCTTTGTAAACTTTCTTCAGTATTGATGGTTTGAACATAACTTTTAAATGGGCTCACGGGCTCCAGTTCTTTTTTGGGCCAGCAACAAATAACTGTTATCACAGCAACAAGTATAATAACACTAATTGAAGATAAACACAAAATTAACTTTTTTCTTTTCATATTTAATTATTATATCATATTTTTAAGATTGGTTCAAACATTTGCCATACTAAACTTTTAAAAGATTTTATATTTACATCCTTTATTGAATAACAACGTGTGCCACAAGCTTTACTTTTAATCAAATAAGTTAAAACATAAGTGTTATAAAAGACTTTTTAGTTAGTATATTTGGCCTTACATCCCATAATGTCTACTTTTTCAAACAAATAGATTAAATGTATTTTGAACTTTAGTTGTTATTTTTTAAAGAATTACTTGGTTTTAAAATAGCAATATTTGTATAAGTGTTAATTCTTTGAACCGCTTGATTTTCATCAAGAGAAAAGAACTTTGCAGATGACAAGTCTTTATACTTCACAAAATCTTTTAGACTATATCTTTTGTTAGACAATCCCAAATTTTTGAAAAAATTAGAAAAATCTTCATAATCTTCAAAAGTATTTCTTTTTACTTTAGCTGAATCAGAAATCGTATTTCTATAATCTTTATCAACTTTATCTGTTACAGGACAATCTGATGTTATCCACATCCAATCAAAATTGCCTATTGATGAAGAAATCTCATTTGTCAATTCTGCTATTTCAGATTTAGACAAATACCAAAACAAACCTTCATTTAAAATAATAATTTTATTGTAATTTTTATTCTTTAAAGCCTTTGTAAAAAAATTATGCAACTCTTTTATATTTGTAAGATCTACATTATTTAATGAATCAGCCAAACTTTTATAATCTAAAGATTTATAAATTTCTCTTTTTATATCCATTATAGGCTTAAAATCAAGTTCAAGATAATTGAAATTTTTATATTGCAAATGTCTTGGACTTAAACCTGCTGCAATTTCAATAATCAAATCATTTTTTGATACAAATCTTTCAAGAGCAAAATTTAACCCCTTATGTCTTGCTTCAATTTCTACTGACATTTCATTTGAAAAATGGTTAGGCAAAAAAGCAAATCGCTTTTTCATAGCCAAAGTTTTCATTTCTGAAAAAATTTGAGAAGAAAAATCAATATCAGTAAAAATTTTAGGGAATGCAGTAAGAAACGCAGTTCTCATTGCACCATATTGTTGTTCACTATACTTATCACTCATTGACCTTCCTCCTAAAAAAAGACTTTTTATGTAGTGTATATGGAGCTGGTGAAGGGAATCGAACCCTTGGTCTCTCGGTTACGAGTCGAGTGCTTTACCGACTAAGCTACACCAGCAAATTCGAAAACAAGATTTTCGATTATTGCAATTTTATAAGAATAATTTCCAGTGATATTGTTCTAATTCTTCTTTTGGTAAAGTCAAGGCAATATCTCTAATCTTGTTTGCTTCTCTTTCCCTTACTTCTTGCGGAATTGTTTCAAACCGAATTATTTCAAATTCTCCTTTCTCGGCATAATTCATAAGTTCAACATAAACATCTTCAACAAACTCTCTACCCACAACTTTGACATTCTCTTTTACTCTTAAACAATGCTGATGTCCGCAATTATTGCTTTGAGGAATTTCTTCATAAGGTTTGTCTTCAAGTGTATAGATGTAACCACTTTTCCCTTTAACCATAGCTTCAAACAATCCCTCTTTCAATTCCCAAAACACCTCTTTGCCATTTTTCGAGAAAAACATATTCGGAAAACTTCTTGCAATATAAGTCAAAGCAACAAGCCTGTCTGAAGTCACATATACATAACCATCTTTTGAGTGCTGAGTTGTAAGCTCTTTAATTTCTGGACTTAAACTACCATGATAATATTTCATAAACCATCCTTACTTTACTACATCTTGCGTCTAGTATGCATAGACTAGCCACAAGATATATGATTTTACTATTTTATTGTTAAACCGAATGAAACCTTCTCTTCTTCCAAATCAACTGAAAGAATTTCGACTTTAACTTTTTGGTCTAATTTTACAATTTCATAGATTTGTTTTTGTTTATCTTCTGTTGCATTAGCGATATGAAGAAGCCCTGATACGCCACTATCCAGTTTGATTATTGCACCAAACTTTAAAATCTTGACAACAATTCCTTCAAAAACATCACCCTCTTTAAGTTTTTTGATAGCCAAAGTTTTTGGACTTTCTTCCAAAGCCTTCTTGCTGAGTGCAACCTTCTTATTTTCACGATCAAGTTCAATAACCTTAAAATTGTAAACTTCTCCTTCTTTTACAACCTCGCTTGGATTTTCAATTCGGTTATGTGAAAGATTTGAAATATGAACAAAACAATCTATACCATCAACTTCAACAAAGACACCATAAGGCAATGATTTTTTAACCTTGCCAGATACTATTTTATTTATGAAGATAGAACTCCAAAAAAGCACTTCATTAGTTTGTTTTGTCTGCTCAATTAGGATTTTTGCTGAACCAATTATCTTTTTATTATCTTTATCTATCTCAGTCACAGCAGCCTCAAACTGTTTGCCTATCAAAGCCTTGAAATCTTTTACAAATCGATCACTGACCTCACTTGCCGGAATAAAAATTTCGAAATCCCCGAGACGGGAATAAAGCCCACTATTATTTGCATTTGTTGCAACAAAACTGAACTTACTTCCAAGTTTAAGTTTTTGAGCATTTTGATTACCTACAATCAAATTATCCGCTTCATGTTTAGATACCTCAATCAAACCTTCTTCATTTTTCATGTTTGTAATCATAACTTTAAAGCGGTCACCAATTTTGACATCATCAAAATTATCAAAATCATTTTTTGAAATAAAGGCATCGTTTTTGCCACCAATATTGAAGATAACGCCATCGTCACGCTTGATAACTACAACACCATCAAATAACTGTCCCTTTTTATAACTAGCAAATGTTTTTTCAATGTTTTCTAAATTAAATTCTTCGTTCATAGTTTTTTCTCGCTTTGAATATAGATTAGCAAAAATTTTAATATTTTGTCAATTTATTTGAAATATTTTCAAAAGTTTCTTACAAGATGAAAAATAATCATGATAATTAATTTTTGAAGGTTTAATTTACTACCTACAAAAAATAATAACCATGACTATTACATTACTTTTTTTGTTTTAACTTTTTCCTCTCCTCTTTTCTAGCCTTTCTTAACGCCTTCTTTGTATTGTTATCTCTTTCTATACAAGAAGAACGAAGAATATTCATTTTTGTGAGTAACACTTCTCCTGCCCTATCTAATGTTTCTGTATCAAGTCGTTGACCATAAAACTCATCCAACTCAAAAGGCTCACCTATTGTTATTATGGATTTCCTAAAAATTTTAGGCTGACGATTTATATAAATAGGAATAACTGGGACTCTAGCCTTGATTGCAAGCATAGTTGCTCCACCTTTTATTTCGCCAAGTTCCATTGTTTGGCTATGATTACGCTTTCCCTCTGGGAAAATAACAAGTTTTCTACCCTCTTTTAAAACTTTCAGGCTTGCTTTTATTGCACCAAGGTCATTTGATTGTCTATCAATAGAAATACCACCAATTCCTTTTATAACCCATGCTTTAAACTTAGAGTTAAAAAGTTCTTTTTTTGCAAGATAGTAATTATGTTCTTTCATATGAGCAGCGAACAAAATAGGGTCTATATTTGAGGTATGATTACTAACCAAAATAGCAGAGCCTTTTTGTAAATTTTTCTTACCGATAATTTTGGTAGGGAATAAAATACTAATTGGTATATACAAGAAAAATTTTAGTGTTTGAATCAAATACATTTAAATCCTCCTAATCAATTTTATTCAGAATATCCTTTGCACATGAATACGCTGTTGAAAATGCCACTTGTAAATTAAAACCACCCGTCAAACAATCTATATCAAGAACTTCACCTATAAAATATAGATTTTTATGCAACTTACTTTCGCAAGATTTTGGATTAATTTCACTTAAATTAACGCCTCCGCTAGTCACTATTCCACTTTCAAGTGGATAAAGATTTTTATAGGTTAAATCAAATTTTTTGAGTGCAGAAACAATTTTTTCTCTTTCTTCTTTAGTTATAGAATTAACTTTTTTGTTTTCCTCTATATTCACACGCTTTAAAAATACAGGAACAAAATTTTTAGGCAATAAGCCGTGGATAATATAAGAAATATTTTTATTTTTATTATTTTCGAAATCACGAAGTAATCTAGCCTCTAGTTGTTCTTTTGTAAGTGCTGGTTTGAAATCTAGATATAAATTTATGTTTTTTGCACGATTAATCATACTAGACAACGATAAAACTATAGGCCCAGTTATTCCAACATCAGTAAACATGGCTTCACCAAAAAGTGATATTGTTTTTGTTTTTCTCTCATTATTATTCTTTTCGCTTTCTTCGAACTCTGCATGCAATTCAACATTCTTGAGTGGCAAGCCTTGGATTGACGAAATAAATTTATCTTTAAGTTCTATAGCAACAAGAGCAGGTTTGGTTATTTCTATCGTGTGACCTAAACTTTGAGCAACCTTATAACCAAAACCTGTACTACCTGTCAAAGGATAACTTTTCCCACCTGTTGCAACTATAACAGCATCAAATTCATATCTTTCTTTATCAGCTGTTAAAATATATTTGTCTTTCGAAATTTCAACCTTCTTTATTTCTGTGTTCAATAAGATTTTATTACTTTGATTTAATTTTGTCAAAACTTTTGTGACATCGCTTGCTTTGTCGCTTGCTGGAAATACACGTTGACCACGTTCTACTTTAAGTTTAAGTCCGTTATCTTCAAAAAAAGCCATACAATCAAAACTTGAAAAACGATTAATTGCACCATACATAAACTTTCGGCCACGCACAACATTTTCCAAAAACTCGTTTGGTATACATGCATTTGTAAGGTTGCAACGACCCTTACCTGTTATATATATTTTTTTGCCAAGTTTATCGTTGCCATCAAATATAGTGGCATTAGCACCACCTTGTGCCAAAATCGCACCACACATAAGTCCACTTGCACCGCCACCTATAATTGCGATTTTCATTTTGCCCTCACCAGAAGATTGAGTTCATCAATAGTCAAATCCTTATAATCTCCACGAGAAAGACCACCAAGTTTAACACCACCAATTCGAACGCGTTTAAGAAGTTTTATAGTTTTGCCTATGGCTTCAAACATACGCCTAACCTGTCTATTTTGACCTTCATGAATTACAACTGAAAGCCGAGTGCTATCTCCCTTTTTATCCAAAAATTTGATTCTAGCAGGAGGCATTTTTTCGCCATCTACAACAACACCCTTTCTCATGACAGCAAGTTCGCTTTCTAATATTTCTCCCTCAATCGTCACTTGATATTCTTTTTCTATCTCGTTTCTTGGATGCATAACTTTATTGGCAAAATCACCGTCATTTGTCAAGATAATAAGCCCTTCTGTATCATAGTCTAGTCTACCAACTGAAAATAATCTTTCATTTGTTTTAATAAGTTCATATATAGTCTTTCTACCTTTTTCATCACTGGCAGTACAAGCGTACCCCTTTGGCTTGTTAAGTTTAATATACACAAAAGAGGTTGGAAGTTTAACTTCCACCCCTTGATAAACAATCTTGTCCTTCTTTTCGTTGATAATAGTCCCTAGTTCGCAAACAACCTTTCCATTGACCTTTATCGAACCGCTTTTAATTATCTCATCACATTTACGCCTAGAAGCAACACCCGCTCCACTTAAAAATTTATTTAATCTCATTAATCTTTTTTACCATTTAGAAGTTATATCTTTAATGCCCTCCAAAATAGTATTACTCCTTACTTCTTCCATTGTATATATATTTTGAGAAAATAGCAAGTCATTGTCAAAGAAAATATTAATTTCTCCAACTTTTTGAGATTTTTGTACTGGTGCAGTCAAAGAATTAGGCAATGAATATGTTATCTTAATATTTTCGAGTTCGCTTGCCCTTAAAGGGAAAAATGTGTTGCCATCACTTTCTATCTTCACCTTATCAACCTTTGCTCCTTCTACTGGTAGATATCGATTGTATGAGAAAAATTTAGATAAATCATAAAGTTTAAACTCATTAAAACCCTTATTTAAAAGATCCCCACTTTCTTCAAACATTGGTCCACAATTTAAAACAACACAAACAAGCCTCATCCCATCTCTATAACAACTTGATACTAAACATCTTCCTGCGTCATCAGTAAAACCAGTTTTAACCCCATCGCAACCTTCAAGTGAAGATAGCAATCTATTCTTATTTTTTAAATATCTAGTTTTTCCTTCACCAGACACTATTTTAGTTGACCGAGTTGAAACTATATCTCTAAAAGTTGGATTTTCCATTGCATAACTAGTAATCTTAGCAAGGTCTTCAGCTGTAGTATAATGTGTTTTGCTATCAAGTCCATGAGTGTTATCGAAATGCGAATTCACAGCTCCAATCTTGACTGCTAGATTATTCATCATTTCAAGAAAGTTTTTAACTCCTCCCTCTCCACCAACATGTTCACCAATTGCAACAGAGGCATCATTTCCAGAAATCAACATAAGTCCATATAAAAGATCTCTTATACTGAAACTTTCTTCTTTTCTTAAATACAAACTTGTTCCACTAATGCCGACAGCTTTTGGAGAAATAACAAATTTCTCATCAAGGTTTTTACAGTTTTCAATAGCAGTTATTGCTGTCATAATTTTTGTGGTGCTGGCCATTGGAAGTTGCTGAGATTTATTTTTAGCATAAAGCACTCTTCCCGTCTTTGTTTCCATAACACACATAGCTTTAGCAGAAGTATACCCACTTGAGATAGGCAACTCTTCTGCACTAGTTTGATTTTTCAAACTTATATTACTATAAATAACAAAAAATGATCCCAGCAAAAATGAAAGAATTAAAACAAATATCAATCCACAAAACACGACTCTTTTCAACTTAGTATGTAAAATTTCCATGCTTTCATCCTCTTTATTTTTTCTTAGAAGATTTTTCACCCTCTTCATATTTGCTTTGCAAATCTTGAGCATCCTCTGCATTTTGTTCTTTTTCCATCTTAGCAAGTAAACTATTAAACATGTTGAGAATTGTTTGATAAACAGTTTTATTTTCAACATTAACAAAATTAATTTCACCCTTACTTTCAATTAAAAACCCAACTGGCGTCACACTCATTCCTCCACTTGAGCCACCTGCCATTGGAAAGTGATTTGCAACTCTGCGTGAAGAAAGATCAGCGTATTCACCACCTCCAACAACATAACCAACTGATACTTTTGAAATTGGTATAATAACTGTTCCATCAGGCGTTTCAACCTTATCTCCAATAACAGTTGAAGAATCCACAATAGTCTTAATCTTGTCCATAGCATTATCGATAAGATTGTTGATTGTTTCGTTTCCTGTATAAATTCGCATTTTAAACTCCTTTTTAAGGTATTATGCAATGCATACTACCTACTATATATTGTGTTTTTGCTTAGCTTTGGCCTTCCATGTTAGAATAACCGAATTGAATAAAGAATATGCAATATCAAACAAAGAAATTGAAATTTTAGTTTTTAAAGCGATTTCAAACAAAGTTTTATTGTATGAAATCGTATCATATATACCAAGTGAAGCTGTTGGCTTTTTAGATTTTAAAGTTGTAAAGAAAGTTAAAACTGCAATATTAACAAGCCCTCCAAGCATAGCAGATAAAAAAGCATCTCCCGCTCCAAGATTATAAAAAACAAATAATTCTTTAAGCCTAGTCTTATCTTTTATTTGATTTACTAAAAATTCTACAAATATAAGATCATTATTATCAATACTAAGTTCAGTTTCTTTGGTTTCTTTTTGATTTTTTAAAACGATTGTTTTACCTTTTATTTCATACATGTAGTAGATAATTTTTATGCCAAAAATAAAAATAGCTAGAACACCCGACTTTGACTGAATATTAAATGTTGCCTTTGCTTGAATTATGACAGGAGTTAAAAACAACAAAATTAAGAAAGTTGGAATTAATAAATATAACGCATCCATTATTCCTCCAAACCCAATGCTTCGCTGATTGCATAAGCAATAATTTTAGACGATATTTCAACATTCTCATGAATATCTTTTGGTGCAAGAACAAGATCTTTATCTTTACAATCAACAATATCTGAGGCAAAAATCATAAAAGGCACACCAAAACTGATACAAGAAATTCCTGTACTTTCCTTATCTATCTTTTTATTCTTATCATGCATTGCACTACCTGGAGTTATTCCCGCACTATTAAGCTGAAAAGATATACCAAGCCTATTTATATTCCTCGTTGCTAAGGCATCAATTAAAATAATACAATCTACATCCAATGTATTGGCTATCAAATAAACTGTTTCAAAGGTGGAAATACCAGTATTAATATAAATATTAGGACATATTTTAAATACATTATTTTCATCATTTAATGGATTTAATATAATTTTATCAAGAACTTTTTTCCCTAAACTATCTGCCAAAATGTCTGGATTACCTATACCAACTATTAAATATCTACTACACTTATTAAGTTTAAGACTTTCAAGTATTCTATTTAATTGCTTTGTTAAAACTTTACCAATATATTTGTGGCACTCATTGTCTAAATCATAGACCAAAGGCGAATTAACAATAACATATTCCCCTTGCCCAAAACCTAATGTTTTAGATTTTTGAGGAGTATCAACAGAAAGAGAGGCAAGGTCAATTCCGTACTGCCCTAATCTTTTAACTTTATATCCATAACCTTCTAGTTCACTTGCACACTCGTCTATTAAATCAATCATAATAATATTTTGACAAATAAAGCAAAAAATATTTATTTTTTACTTGCATTATTGTAAAATTTGTGCTAGAATACTATAGTTATTAAAGGAGATAGATATGCCAAACATTAAATCAGCAGAAAAAAGAGTTAAAGTAATCGAAAAGAAAACACTTGAAAACAAGGCTGTAAAGTCAAAAATTTTGACATATACAAAGAAATTCAAAACAGCCGTTGCTCAAAGTGACGCTCAAGTTGCAGAAGTTGCATATAGAGATATTGTTTCTCTTCTTGATAAAGCAGTTGCAGACAATGTTATTCATGCAAATTGTGCAAACAGAAGAAAAGCAAACTATGCAAAACTCTTAGAAACAGTTAAAAAAGCATAATAAAAAACCATAGTTAAACCTATGGTTTTTTTGTTTAAATATTAATTTTTCATCTCTGAATATTTTCTCTTTGTAGCTTCGCCACCTCTTATATGTTTCTCTGCAAAGTTTTCATTAAGAATTACTCTGGTTTCTTGATATAATTCATTGTCTATATGTGGCAAGCGATAACTTATATCAGTATGAACTGAACTTTTACTTAATCCAAATACTTGTGCTGTTTTTCTTATAGTTTCATGAGTTGCCTTAATATATTCGGCCAATTCATATACTCTTGCAACAATTTCTTCATTACAATATTTTTTATAGCCTTGTAAATTTTCGCTTTTAAGCATCATCATATCTTCATCTTTTAACATAATTTCTCTCCTCTTTGATTTTTTATAATTCAAAATACACTTTTTTTATTTATATGTTTTATAAATAAAAATAATAACAAAAAGCATTTCACTATTTTAGGAAAAATGTAAGAAATGCTTTTATTATTTTTCTTTTGTTTCTTTTCTTTTAAAGAAAATTAAAGAATTAATATTTCAAATCGATAAGACCGTAAGCACCATCTGCACGCTTATAAAGTACGTTCACCCTGCCAGTTTTAGCATTTAAGAAAACATAGAAACTGTGTCCTAAACGCTCAATAGCAAATCTTGCATCATCAAGTGTTGTAGGATCAAGATTAAATGTTTTCTTCTTGAAAATTGCAGGCAACTCTTCTGGCTCTTCTTCCAAAAATTCAAAAGGAATAACATCTGCTTCCTTAATAGCTTTTCTAGCTTTCTTCTTGTCCTTCTTTTTATCTACCATACGAACAATTTGCTTTTCAAGTTTTGGAAGTGCAATGTCGATGTTGTTGTACATACTATCTGTAACAACCTCACTACGGAAAAGTGCACCCTTAGAAGTTAAAGTGATTTCCAGCTTTTCTTGTTTTGCAACCTTACGGCAAACCACACGTACTTTAACATCCTCATCAAAATACTTTGCCAATTTTTCAAGTTTTTCCTTTACAATTTTTTGTAATCTTGCTGATGATTTATAGCCGTCGCGATCAATAAATTCAATTTTCATTAATTTTTCCTCCTAGATATATAATAGCAAATTTTTATAAAATTTCAAAACAAAAACATAAAATAAAACAACCCTAATTTAAAGTTGTTTTAAAAAATTGATTAAATCTTATAAAATAGTGAATCTGTTGAAAGAAATTGATGAGGATTAATTGGTTCTTCCTCTGTTTTAATAGTATCTTTCTCTTTTTTGTATCGAAAGAATTCTACATGGCTACAATTCCAGAAAACATCTCCTTTATCTATTTTTAAACCTACTGGTAAAAATACCTTTAAAAGTCCATCACATCTTTCAAATGCTCCATTCCCAACAGACTTTATACTTTTCGGTAAACTAATTTCATAAATACTTTCACATTCATAAAATGCACGCTTACCAATTCTTTCAAGATTAGCAGGGAGATTAACATGGGTTAAATTTTTCAATCCTCTAAAAGCATTTTCTCCAATTTCTTTCAAAGTTTTAGGTAATATTATTGTCGTAATTTCATCAATCATATCAAGTCTAGTTCTATAAACCCTGCCAGTTGCTTCTTCTTTGTATTTCTCTAACAATTCTGTTTGTTCTTTAATATAATCTCCAAAAAGATTATCGCTAATTTTCTCGACACCTGTTGGGACTCTAAAAATTCGACCAGTCGCACTTGGGCGAGTGTCAGCAGTATGAATTGACATTAATGTTTTATCTTTAATTAACATAATTTTCTCCTATAGAAGCATTATACATAAAAAAACGGCTTTGTCAATAACTAATATGAAAATAACATTAAAAAACAACCAAATTTAGGTTGTTTTTTAATTTGTAAAAATTAATTTGTCGTCTTGAACATCAATAATAATCTCACCTGTATTATTGAGTTGCCCAAGCAAAATTTTTTCAGCAATTTGATCTTCAATTTCTTGCTGAATATATCTACGAAGCGGTCTTGCACCATATTCAACATTAGAACCTTTACCAACCACAAACTCCAATGCCTCTTGGGTTATTTTTAAAGACAAATCCTTTTCCTTTAAACGTTTATTGATATTTGATATCAAAATTTTACTAATCTTTACAAGGTCATTTTGTTTTAAAGTATCAAAAATGCAAACAACATCAATACGGTTGATAAATTCTGGCTTAAACTTTCGTTTAAGTGCTGTTAAATATATCTTTTTAGCATCAACTTCTTCCTCTTCTTCCCCTCCAAAACCTAAGTTTTTATGATCTTTAACTTCACTGGCTCCAAGGTTAGAAGTCATGATAATTATTGTGTTTTTAAAACTAACTGTTCTACCTTGACCATCTGTTAAACGGCCATCATCAAGAATTTGAAGTAAGGCGTTAAAAATATCAGGATGTGCTTTTTCAATTTCATCAAATAAAACTACACTATATGGACGGCGTCTAACCTGCTCGGTAAGTTGTCCGCCATCATCATAACCTACATAACCAGGAGGTGAACCTATAAGTTTTGAAACACTATGCCCTTCCATATATTCACTCATATCGATGCGAATAATGTTGTTTTCGTCATCAAACATAGCCTCTGCAATAGCTTTAGAAAGTTCTGTTTTACCTACACCTGTAGGTCCCATAAAAAGGAATGATCCAATTGGGCGTTTGCTATCTTGCAAACCTACTCGTGAACGCCTGATAGCCTTAGCAACAGCGTCAACTGCCTCATTTTGTCCAACTACACGCTTGTGCAGAATTTCCTCTAAATGAATAAGTTTTTGTTTTTCACTTTCGGTTATTCTTGTAACAGGAATGCCTGTCCATTTTGCAACAACTTCTGCTATTTCATTTGCCCCAATTTCATGCTTTTGATGTTTTGGATTTTTATCTAACTTAGCATTTTCCTTTTTTAAATCATTTTCAAGATTAATAATTTCGCTTTGAAGCTTGGCAGCTTTTTCGTAATTTCTTTGAAGTGATGCCTCATCTCTACTTGCAGAAAGCCCACGCATTTTCTCTTCAAGTTCTCTCACTTTTTGTGGCTTAACGGTATAATTAACCTTTGCTTTACTAGATGCCTCATCAATAAGGTCTATCGCTTTATCTGGTAGACTTCGATCCATTATATAACGATCGGAAAGAATAGCGGCTGATTCAATAGCCTCGTCAGTAATTGTTATCTTATGGAAGGCTTCATAACTATCTCTAAGCCCCTTCAATATTTGAATAGTTTCTTCTACTGATGGCGGATTTACAATAATAGGTTGAAAGCGGCGTTCAAGTGCTTTATCTTTTTCAATAAATTTTCTATATTCATCTGTCGTAGTTGCTCCAATTGTTTGAAGTTCTCCACGAGCAAGATAAGGCTTCAACATATCTGCAGGACTTGTTTCCCCTTTCTCAGAACCTGCTTGAGCAAGTGTATGAATTTCATCAATGAACACAATTATATTTTTACTTTGAATTATAGTTTCTATGGCATCTTTAAGTTTTTCTTCCATGCTTCCACGATACTTTGTGCCAGCCATTAATCCACCTATTTCCAGCGAATAAACAATTTTATCTTTCAAAATTTCAGGCACATCCCCTGAAATTATGGCTTGAGCAAGCCCCTCTACTACCGCGGTTTTACCAACCCCAGCCTCACCAATAAGCACTGGATTGTTTTTTGTTTTACGACAAAGAATTTCAACCAATCGCTCTATCTCTTCTTCGCGTCCAATAACTGGATCAAGTTTATGTTCTTTTGCTTTTAAGGTAATATCTGTACCCATATCAAGCAATTTTTCTGGAAGAGAACTGCCTGCTTGCTTGTTCGCTTTAGAATTCTCCGCCTCTTCCTCGGTGATAGGTTTATCAGCCTGCAAAGCACGAATAACCTTTCCACGCATAATTTCAATGTCCACGTCATATCTTCCAGTTAATAATTTATATGCCACACTTCCAGAACTAGAAAGAAGTGCCAATAACAAATGTTCCGTTCCTAAAAAACTATGGTTCATTTGAAGAGCTATCTGTTGAGCCATACGAAATAAATCTTTAGTTCTAGGAGTTAGTTCAACTTCTTGACTGAATAAAATTTCTGTAGGAGCATTGTCTTCAAAAAATTCAAATAAAGATGGTTCTGTCACGCCCTCTTCAGCTAGAATTTTAGCTGCTGTACAGTCCTTAACAGATGTAAGTCCATACAAAATGTGCTCGCTTCCAACAAGATTGCTCCCAAAGCGAAGAGCAAACTTGCTTGCATTTTTTATAACCTTTTCAATATTATCTGAAAAAGAACTACTTTGATAATTCATAAACTACCTCCTCTTAACAAGGTTTTTTACCTTTTTAGATATATACTCTGCTCTTGTAACATTTTCCTTTTTTTTACCAAAAAAAATTTCTTTTAAATTGGCTGAACCACATTCAAAATATAATTTTTGATAAACCTTCTCATCAAGTATAGCCAAATTACCAAGTTCGCAAACAAGTTTTAATTTAGAAAGTAATTCCATAGTTTCTTTTTCCTCAAGCATATATGCATTGGTGAGAATTGCATATGCCCGCATACCTTCATCTAAAATGCGATCTCGCTCCAAAACAAGCATTTCCTCACGAAGTGCCTTTTCTTCACTACATAGTTTAAAGATAAAGTCTGTAACCATATCAATAATCTCTTCTTCGCTAAAACCAAATGCTCCCTGATTTGAAATTTGATAAAAACTTCCTAAAGCACTACTACCCTCTCCATAAATGCCTCGAACTGTAAGATGTGCCCTATCTGCTCTCTCAATAACCTCATTAATCTTATCATAAAACTCAAGTGCTGGCAAAAAAAGCATAACAGAAGCCCGCATACCTGTCCCTAGATTTGCGGGTGATGCCGTAATAAAACCCAAGTTTTCATCAAAGGCAATATTAAGATTTTTTAAAATTCCATCATCAATTTTAGAAATTTTGCGATATGCTTTAAGTAAATTAAACCCCTGCTCTATGCATTGTTCCCTGATATGATCTTCCTCATTTATCATAACAATAACACTTTCATCTTCGCTTATTGCAACACCTGAAATATCTTTGTTTGCAATAAGCTCTTTTGAAATTAGATGTTGTTCAAATAAAGCATTACATTCATTTAAAGTTAAATCTTTTAACGACAAAAAGTTAAAAAAATCAAATTTCTCTAAAACTTTTCTAACTTCATTAGTTATAAATAAAGCATCATCACTGTTTTGTTTTGTGTAAAATTTAAAATCAGCTACATTTCTTGCAAGGCGTATACGAGAAGAAATGGCAATGTTATCAAAAACTTCCATTCTCCCTCCTTGGACTTTTACCTCTATGTTTTTTGCCAGCATAAAGGCTTGCAATTGTTTGTTTAAGGTCGTCAATTTCTTTATAACAATTTTCACAACCTACAAAACCAGTTTGCAAAATTTCTTTATAACTAGTTCCACATTTAGAGCATTGATTCATAATATTCCTTAGAACAATATTTTTATTCTTCCTCTTTGTTTATTCCTTTCATTGTTAAAGCAATACGCTTTTTATTCACATCAACAGATAAAACTTTAACATCAACCTTTTGACCAACTTTAAGTGCTTCACTTGGATGACGAATGAAGGCGTCAGAAATTTGAGAGATATGAACAAGTCCGTCTTGATGAACACCAATATCTATAAATGCACCAAAGTCAATAACATTGCGGACAGTACCAGAAACAATCATACCTTCTTTAAGGTCTTCCATTGAAAGAATATCACTGCGAAGTGTTGGCTTTGGCATACTTTCACGAATATCACGACCAGGTTTTAGAAGTTCCTTTTCAATATCTTGAAGTGTTGGAACACCCATATCACACTCTTTTGCAACCTTTTCTTCACCTTTAAGTTGGATTAAGTTTGGAAGGTCACTAAGTGCTCCATTTTTAACATCTTCTTCTGTTTTACCAAAAAGTTTAAGAAGTTTTTTAACACCTTCATAGCTTTCTGGGTGAACTGCAGTGTTATCTAAGATTTCCTCACCACCAACAACGCGTAAGAAACCAGCACATTGCTCGTAAGCCTTAGGGCCAAGTTTGGCAACTTGTAAAAGTTCTGTTCTATTTTTAATCCCCTTCACCTTTGCACGATATGCAACAATATTTTTAGCAATAGACATATTAAGTCCAGAAACATAGCTTAAAAGACTTGGACTTGCCGTATTAATATCTACACCAACGCTATTAACACAATCTTCAACAACGCCTTCCAAAACTTCAGTCAAACGATTTTGAGGCATGTCATGTTGATATTGACCAACCCCAATAGATTTAACATCAATTTTAATAAGTTCAGCGAGTGGGTCTTGAAGTCGTCTTGCAATAGAAACAGCAGAACGAAGTGAAACGTCAAAATCTGGGAATTCCTCTGCACCAAGTTTAGAAGCCGAATAAACTGACGCCCCTGCCTCAGATACAACCGCATAACTAACCTTATGAGCACAATGTTTAATAAGTTCAGCAACAAAAATTTCACTTTCTTTTGATGCAGTTCCGTTTCCGATAGAAATAATATCTACATTATACTTATCAATCAAAGTTTTAAGTTTTTCAATCGCCTCTTCAGTTTTGTTCTGAGGTGGAGTTGGATAAACAACAGTAGTTGCAAGCACATTACCATTTGTATCAATAACTGCAATCTTACAACCTGTTCTATAAGCAGGGTCAAAGCCCATAATAACATTATTTTTTAATGGTGATTCCAAAAGAAGTGGCTCCAAATTAACCTTAAACATCTTGATCGCCTGTTCATTGGCTACATCTGTCAAATTAGTTCTACATTCTCTCTCAAGAGATGGGAAAAGAAGTCTATCGAAACTATCATCAATAACCTCAGTCATAACTGCATTTGTATCTTCGTTGTCTTTTTTGAAATAAGAATTTATAACATTTATCATTAACTCTCTATCAATAACAACATCTACTTTAAGGCATTTTTCTTTTTCTCCACGATTTATTGCAAGAATTCTATGAGATGGAAGTTTAGAAACTTCTTGTTTAAAGCCGTCATAAGTTTCATAAGTTAAATTTCCCTCTGCCTCACGATCGAGAACACAAGTGATAAAACCCTTTTTAAATAAAAGTTCACGAAGTTCCTTTCTTAACTCCGCACTGTCGGAAATACGCTCTGCCATAATATCTTTAGCACCAGTTATAGCATCCTCAACAGTAGGAACTTCTTCTGTGATAAACTTTTTAGCTTCTTCAACTAAAACAAAAGCATTGCTTTGAGCTTGCAAAATATCTGCAAGAGGATCTAACCCTTTTGCAATAGCAACAGAAGCACGAGTTTTTCTCTTTGGCTTGTATGGACGATAAATATCTTCAACTTCGGTCATAGTGTTAGCATTTTCAAGTGCAATGCGAAGGTCTTCAGTCCATTTACCTTGTTCTGTGATTGTTTTTTCAACTTTTGCTTTTTCATCATTTAAATTGCGTAAATATTTCAATCTGTCCGCAAAAGCACGCAATGTTTGGTCATCACAAGTGCCATGCATTTCCTTTCTATAACGCGCAATAAAAGGGATTGTGCAACCCTCATCAATCAAATTAATAATATTTTGTGAATACTCAAGTTTGAGTCCAAATTCACTTGCAAGTTTTTGTGTAATATCCATTATTTTATTCTCCTTAATATTTCTTCAACCTTTTGTCTTTGATTTTGTAAGTCTTCATCTTTCACTTGTAAAATCTCGTTCCCATCAATTTCATACATGTTATCAAGTTGTTCGTACTTTATAGGAAATGGGTCATACATAAGATTTGCGGTATTTCCCATTGCAACTCCTGCCTCCGCCCTCATCTTTGTAGTAAAACTTTCACCTGTTCCCAAAGAAACTTTTAGTCCTTGTCCAAACAACATCTGCAGATTAATAAAACCTCTTCCAAACAACATATCCATTGTTGGAGTTAAGACAATTTCTGCATCATAACTAGCCAAAATCTCTGCATCATCTTTATCTAGAAAATTGCAACCTAAACAATAGCATTTTCTGTCTAAAAATCCAAAATCTTCCAAAACTCTAGCTGGCGATTTGCCATTTGTCTTATCCAACACTCCAGCCTCATCAAGCGTTCTTAAAAAATTAATATAAACAGGTAATTTTTCCCTTCCTGCAAATTCTGCAAGTATCGAAAGTTCCTCTTCACTAAAATTTAAAATGCCATTAATAAAAATTCCAATTTCAATTTTTAGGCTATTTTGTCTTAATTTTTCAAGTTCAATTTTAGTAAAAGCCTTTTCAATAATTTTTTTAGCATCAACCAACACCTTTCCCTTCATGCCAACTTCAAGCATGCTTTGAAGTGCTAACTCTGGTTCGCTTGAGAATACTGTCAGGTCAGTCACATTAAATTTAGCATTTTTCATAACCATATATCTACAGCATTCTAATATCTCTTCTTTAGACAAATTTAATGGTATTTCATTGGTTAATATTTTTATCACTTTTTTTAAGTTTACAAATTCTGTTAAAGCAGCCTTTTCACCATAGCAAAATGAATTTTGAAAAGATTTTAAATTCTTATCCTGTACTCGATTATTCTGCATAAAACTCCTTCAATATGTCTAAATTATACTATAAAATGGGGGCAAAAGGCAAATGAAAGAGCGAGATATTTTGCATAGTGATGTAAATAATTTTTTTGCCTCAGTTGAATGTGCCACACGCCCTGATCTAAAAGATAAACCTGTTGCCGTCACAGGCAATCCTAAAAAACGAACTGGAATTATACTTGCAAAAAATGAAATAGCAAAAAAATTTGGGGTTAAAACGGGCGAAGCAATTTGGGAAGCCAAAACAAAATGTCCAGACATTGTTTGCCTTGCACCTCACTACGATTTATACGAAGAAATTTCTAAAAAACTTCACGCAATATATCTTGACTACACCGACAAAGTAGAACCTCTTGGTCTTGATGAATGTTGGCTTGATGTGACAGGCTGTCAAAAATATTTAGGTAAAAATCCAAAACAAATTGCCGATGAAATTAGAGAAAAAGTAAAAAAAAAGTTTGGCTTTACTGTTTCTGTGGGAGTTTCATTCAATAAAATCTTTGCAAAACTTGGCTCTGACATGAAAAAGCCAGACGCCACCACAGTTATAGACAAATCTAACTTTAAAGATCTAACCTACAATCTCCCCTTAACCGCCATTGTTGGCATAGGTGGCAGGTTGGAGCGAAAGTTTAATAAAATAAATATCAAAACAATAGGTCAGTTTGTTGAACTTGAAGATAGTTTTTTGAAATCCTATATGACAATAACTGGTGTTGAACTTAAAAAAGAATTATTGGGTATTGATGAAAACCAAGTTTTATCTTATTTTCACCTGCCACCGCCAAAAAGCATAGGCAATGGCTCAACTGCAATTAGAGATATAACCTCTCGTGAAGACATTTCTAAACTTGTATTTTTTTTAGCAGAAAAAGTTTCTTCAAGACTAATAAATCAAGGCTATATTGCTAGAACTATAGGTATTTCTGTAAAAACAAATGAACTAAAAAGATTTGGTAAAAGTCACACTATCACCCCCACAAACAAAGCCAAAGAAATTGCCGAAAATGCTTTAAACCTTTTGGACACTTTTTGGAAGTATAACCTACCAGTACGAGCAATACGAGTTCGCACTTCTAATCTTGAAAAAGAAAGAGTCGAACAAATTTCTTTGTTCGACTCTCCCAAAAAAGATGCCAGCAAAGTTATAAATCAAATAAACTCTCGTTATGGCCACATAGCCCTAGCAAGCGATAAAGAGGATTTTATAAACTCCTCTAAAAATCCGCATGAGGATTGATTATTTTTTAAAGCTACAATAATCCACCATTCACATTTATGTTTTCACCATTTATATAATCAGATTTCTCACTACACAAATACATTACAAGATTTGCGACATCTTCTGGCTTGCCTAAGCGACAAGTTGGATTTTTCTTTGACAATTCCTCTTTCTCTTCTTGCGTATATAAATCATCTGTGAGTGGCGTAATTGTTAAAGATGGACTAATTGTATTGCACTTAATTCCAGTACCCGCAAATTCCAAAGCCAAAACTTTTGTTAACATGACTGTTGCAGCTTCTGAACAACAATAACCCATCGCACCAGGAAATGGCTTCTCTGCAAAGCGTGAAGCAATATTCACAATCCTAGGTAGTTGTGACTTTTTTAGCAATGGAATTGCATATTTAGCACATATAATCCTACCAAACAAATTAACATCTATTACCTTTTTAATGTCATCTACTGGTTGTCTTTCGAAATCATCTTCAATAGTAATACCCGCACAATTAATTACATAATCTAACCTTGGCATTTTTGAAAAAAATTCCTTAACTGCCTCCTCATTAGTTATATCTAACTTCACAGCAGTAAAAGTACCTTTTGCACAATTTAATAACTTAGTTGCATTGTTTGCTTTTTCATCATCAGACTTATACAAAGCAATAACATTATCACCCCTATTTACAAATTGTTTACTAATTTCAAAACCAATACCACTAGTCCCACCTGTAACAACTGCTAACATTATTTATTCCTCCTATCTCTTTGCCAACCACAAAATCGCTTTTGTTGCAACTAATGCTCCATCTCCAGTTGCAGTTACAATTTGCTTGATACTTCCCTCTACAATATCTCCACAAGCAAAAACACCTTGGGCTGATGTCATAAAGTTTTTATCAACTTTAATATATCCCTTGTCAGATAAGGCAACTTGATTTTCTAAAATAGCAGTATCTGGAGTTCTACCTATCGCAACAAATATTGCGTTAACATCAATTGTTTTTGTTTTATCATCTTGCACAAATTCAAGTTTTTGAACTGTCTTTTCACCCAAAATTTTGCCTGAAATGGCTTTATCTAACACTTCTACATTTTTATACTTATCCAGTTCATCCACTGGGTGATTTGTGGTTTTAAAACCATTTTTTGTAAGCACGTAAACTTTCTCACAAATGCCTGCAAGATAAATCGCATCACCAATTGCACTATCGCCAGAACCAACAACAGCAACAGTCTGCCCTTTAAAGAAATTGCCGTCACAAACAGCACAATAACTTACACCTTTCCCCTTAAACTCTTGTTCGCCCTCAATGTTAAGTTCTCTCGTTTTACAACCCATAGCCAAAATTACAACATTGGCTTTGTATTGATTTTTTCTTGTGTAAATTACTTTCACCTCACTTGAAAAATCCACCTTCACAGCTTCTTCCATAAGAAAAGGCACATGCAAAGATGTAGCATGAGAATAAAATTTGTTTGCAAGCTCAAAACCATTGATTTTGTCAAACCCTGGATAATTTTCTATATCTCCAATTTGTGAAACCTGACCACCTGGCATATATCTTTCGATAATAGCCACATTTTTTCCTGCTCTTTTTGCATAAATCCCTGCAGTAATCCCACCAGGCCCTCCACCAATAATTAAAATATCATAAATCTTTTCCATATCTCTCCTTGCTAAATATGTATAACCTCTCCAACATCAGGTATATCCAATCTATTTTTATATCCATTTAAAACCGGCTCGCTCACATGCACTGAGTAAAAATTTTTGTCCTTGTATTTTTTCTTTAAAGCAATAACCTCACCTGCAGATAAATGCCTATCACCAATGTCTTTTGAAGAGGTATCTAAAAATATAACTTCACTACTTTCTATAAGTTCTATCAAACCATTGCAATAAGCCGTGTCACCAGTAAATCCAACTGGCGTTCCATTTTTATAACTCAAAACATAACCTAAACAATATTTAACATTATGCTTGGTTTTAAAAGTTTGTATACTATAATCCCCAACTTTTAAGTTCATATTTGGCTTAAGTTCAAAAAACTCAAAGAAACTAAAAATTTCAGATTTTGGGTGATCATTTTCAGTCAACTTAAACATTTGCCTAAGACGCCTATAAGCAGTTTTTGGTGCTATAACCTTAACTCTGTGCGAAATTCTTCTATTTTTAACAAATTCATAAATTAAATGTAACCCCATAAAATGGTCTGAATGAAAATGAGTTATCAAGATATATTTAATCTTAGAAAAATCAACTTCTTCAAGCATAAACTTTGTAGACCCTTGCGGAGTGTCCAATAATAACTCGTCATTAATAACAAAACTAGAATTAGGTCTTGATACCCAAGTGATACCATTTCCAACAACTTTAACCTTCATGAAAACCTCTAAATATTATTTTACACTAAAAATAATTAAAAACCAAATAAAAAAGCGGATTTTTACAAATCTGCTTTTTTATTGCATTATTCGCTCTCTGGATTATTAGCTATGTTTATTTTTTGTCGTACCACTTCTGCATTTGAGTTGATAAGAAGATTTCCTTTAATACTCGAAGATACAATATGAGCCATGTCACATACAACTACATTATTACTTATTAATGAGTCAAACATTTGGTTTGAAAAAAGATAAGCAAATGCTTATCTCTTTGAGAATTGTGAAGCCTTTCTTGCCTTCTTGAGACCGTACTTCTTTCTTTCCTTCATACGAGAGTCACGAGTAAGAAGTCCAGCATCTTTAAGTTCTTTTTTGTAAGTTTCACTTGTTTTTACTAAAGCACGAGCAAGACCATGACAAATTGCACCAGCTTGTCCAGCAATTCCACCACCGTCAACACGGATGATAGCGTCAAATTTATCTTGAGTGCTAGTGAGTGCTAAAGGTTGTTTAGCAACCAAAACAAGAGTATCTCTTTGGAGATATTCACCTAATTCTCTATCATTAACTGTGATTTTACCATTACCAGGGAAAAGTCTAACTCTAGCGATAGAACTTTTTCTTCTTCCTGTTGCAATAATTTGGCTTCCAGTTTTAACTTTTTTCTCTGCCATTATCTTCTAACTCCTTTAACTTCAACTGCTTCTGGTTTTTGAGCGTCATGACCATGTTTTTCATCTTTGTAAACATGAAGTCTTGTGAATTGCTTTCTTCCAACGCTATTTTTTGGAAGCATGCCTTTTACTGCAAGTTCCATAGCCTTTGGAGAGTTTTCTCTCATCAAAGTGCCATAGTCAACTTCTTTAAGACCGCCAACATATCCAGTATGCCAGATGTGTTTTTTATCTACAAGTTTATTTCCAGTAAGTTTAACCTTGTCAGAGTTGATAACGATAACGAAATCACCATTATCAGCATGAGGTGTGTAAGTAGGTTTAACTTTACCAGTTAATATATCTGCAACTGTAGTAGCAACTCTACCAAGAGGCTTATCAGTTGCGTCAACTACGAACCATTTTCTTTGAATGTCCGCAGGTTTTGCCATATAAGTTTTCATTATAAAAATTCCTCCGTTAATTTGCCGATTAAGCCACTTTCGTCCGCGGGGCTAGTGCAAACAAAAAATCGCCTTAAATCAAGACGATTATATTTTATACAATTAAAAAGCCTTTGTCAAGTGTTTTTAACAAATAAAATTATATTTTTAAATAATTTTAACCAGCTTGAGCCTCTTTGTTTATTTGTTTGTAAGCATCAAAGCCAACACTACAATTAACACTACGCAAAATATGAACATAGATGTTTTCTAGAGTCATTTGACTTGCACTTTCAATTCCCTCTCGCATTTGAGATAAATCTGCACTACTATTATTATTTTCAGCCATAACTTTTAATTTGTTAGGGTCTTGCAATAAAGAACCAAGATTATCAAGAAATTCACATTCTCTTATATAATTATCTTTACTTACCATGCCATTTAATTGTTCTGCAATTTCTGTCACTCTCGAATAATAACCAAACGAGCCTACAATCGCAGGTTTTTCAATAAGTTTAGAGATTGCTAAATTATGTAATTTACCAAGTTTTTCTTTACGAGTAGAGTTCTCTCTTAAAACTTCATTAACATCTCTACTACAAAATCCCTCAAATTTTTTAATAACATCTTCCTCACTAAAATTCCCAGTTAAGCCAGCTTTATAGGCAAGTTCAAGAGCTGTTTTTTCTTCATTAGATAGCTCATAAACAACTTTTCCTAACCTCTTTTTATGCTCTCTTTTCCTGCCAACAATTTTGTCGTTATAGGCAAGAACAAGCCCAAAATATTGTTCCCATGAAAGATCTTGTTCCCAGTTAGATTCTGGCAACATTAAAAGTTGACTTAATGATGGAAACAAAGCTTGCTCTTGTGACATTTTAAACTCCTAAATTTATACTTATACAATTCTTTTAGTGATACTTTATTAAGAAAGTACTTATACTATAACATAAAACAAAATCTTTAGCAAGCGATTTTATGCATTTTTATACATTTTTTTGAATATTTTTAAAAACAGTTTATTGGTACAAATTGCAATATAACAAATAAAAAAAACAGATCGAAATTTCAATCTGTCTTTTTATTAAAATGATTAATTAATTTTTCTTTGCTTTGCCAGCTTTTTTAACACCTTTATCAAAGCAAATAGCAACAAGTGAAACGATTGAAAGAACAAAGTTTACAACAACTCCCCAACCTACTTTGTTTGAAACCACTTTAGTAAGAGTTTCTCCTAACATCTCATTTTGTTCTGCAACAACAGAAATTGTCATAATAAATGCAAGAGCCATAAATACAACAAATAAACTTGCAACAGAGATATTTACCCATCTAACAATTTTGTCTGCATTGTTTGCCTTAACAACATTAAAGGATCTTAAAATTCCATAAATTGAAGTTAAAATTAAAACACATGCAAGAATTGTTGCAATTAATAATCCAATAGCAATTGAATCAACTTTTCCATCAGTAGAAGAGAAGTTGATCATTTGATAACCATTGTTTGGTATTTCTTTACCCAAAACAATGCCTATATAATGAGGTTGCCCCATAAAAATTAAGAACAAAACTGAAACTAATAATGAAACAGTGTTGCAAATAAAAGATTTAACATTTTTCATAAAATAATTTCCTTTTAATTATTTAGATTTTTTATTTTCTTTCTTCTCTTCTTTAACATCCTTAGTTGAATTAACAACTTCGGTCATGCTAGCTAAAAGCCCAGAAACATTTTGAATTTCGCTAGGAACTATAAGCTTTGTAGATTTTCCATCAGCAAGAGCCTTTAAAGCTTCAAATCCTTGCAATGTGATGTAAGAAGCATTTGGTTTTGCAGTGTTAATCAATTCGATTGCCCTACTTTCTGCCTCAGCTTTTGCAATAACTGCTGCTTTTTCGGCTTCAGCCTGCAAAATTTTGGCTTCTTTGTCTGCCTCGGCTTGCAAAATTTTGGCTTGCTTTTCACCTTCCGCAACAAGAATACTAGATTTCTTTTCACCTTCAGCCTTCAAAATTTGTTCACGGCGTTCACGCTCTGCACGCATTTGTTTTTCCATGGCATCTTGAATATCACGTGGTGGCAAAATATTTTTAAGTTCAACACGATTAATTTTAATACCCCATGGGTCAGTTGCTTCATCAAGAATAACTCTCATTTTGGTGTTTACTGTATCTCTTGAAGTTAAAGTTTCATCAAGTTCAAGTTCACCAACAATATTACGAAGAGTTGTTGCTGTTAAATTTTCAATAGCTCTAATAGGATCATCAACACCATAAGTAAAAAGTTTAGCATCAGTTATTTGAAAATAAACAACTGTATCTATTTGCATTGTGACATTATCTTTTGTGATAACTGGTTGTGGTTTAAAATCAGCAACAATTTCCTTCAAAGAGATAGCACGAGAACATCTATCAAAGAAAGGAATAATCATATGGACTCCAGTTTCAAGAGTCTTTCTATATTTGCCAAGTCTCTCAACAACCACAGCAGTTGCCTGTCTAACAATTCTAATAGAACAGCAAAGAATAATTAAAGCAAGTACACCTAAAACAATTAAAACAATTCCCCAAGCACTCATTATTTTTCTCCTCCTTCCTTAACTTCGGCAGTTTTTGTAACTATAATCTCCTTGTCAGGATTAATCTCTTCTTTAACTTTTCCGCTAGTCGCTTTAACAATAAGTTTATTGCCACTAACTTTCAAAATTTCTACAACCTTATCTTTTTCAATAGTTTCATTGTTCTCTGCAACTGCAGTCCAAACAACATCATTTATCTTAACCGAACCTAAAGTTTCAAAATCTGTTCTAGAAAGCATTCTCACCTTCTTGCCAATGTAGGCATCTAAATTAGTTTTTTCGTTAATATTTTTAAACAACCACTTTTTAGTAATTTTTCTAAGAAAGATTATACTTAAAGCACTTACAACCACGAAAACTGCAACTTGCACTTCCCATAGAGTATTCCCCATAATAGCAGCTAAAATAAAAGAAGGAATAGCCCCGACAGTAAACCAAATAGAAACGAGTTCTGCAGTTATCATTTCAATAATTGCCATACCAACCAGAACTCCAAGCCAAACCCAAAACATAACGGACATAGTTCCCTCCAAAATAAACAATAAATAATTTTACAACATTATTATATGAAAAATCTTATAAAATTGTCAAGTAATTTTCAATGTTCTACATTATAAACCTAAAATTTTCTTTCTTAAAGTTTCATATTCCTCTTTTGATATTAAATTATCATTCCTCATCTTTTCCAATTTTTCAAGTTCAACCCTTTGCTTGTCTAAATTACTTTTATTACTATTAAAAGTATTTTTAACTCCCTGCCAAGCATTACTTGCCCCTTCTTCAACCCTATCAACAAAACTTCTGTTATTAAGCTCTTCATAACCCTGTTCAATATTCTTGATATAGTTATCTACCATAAGTGCTAAAATTAATAAAACAATAAGCCCAATAAATGTAGGCGAAAAAACAATAGCAATGAAAATCCCCCAAGCTAATATCACGCTGCGATTTTCTACCAATTCTTTATCAGACATTTTAGAAGCATCTCTAAACTTATTACTAGCAATAATCATAGGTACACCTAAAATAGCACCAATAATTGTAATACAGAACAAAATGCCAAAAATAAGTGACATAATGCGTGCAACAGTAAAATAAATACCAACCATATCTTTCATAAATTTCTCCTAATTCATTAAATATAATATATCACAAAATAATAAAATTTCAAACAAAAAAGAAAGATTTAATATAATCTTTCTCTTTGTATCAAATTGTTCTTGTTTGACACACCACTTTGAGACTAAATCGAATAATTGCAAAAGTGTTGGTTTGGTCTTTTTTGTTATGTTCAAGTGGCGGTTTATACCGTGAATGGAGCTTGACAAAAAGCAGCATAATTACATAATCTAAAAGGCAAAGAAATAAAAGCATTATGCTTGTTTGATTGTCTTGGTTGCTAAGACTTCCATTATTCTATCTTTTATAAAGTTTTCAATGGAATAAATAGCTACAAAAACTCATTAAAATTATATATTTTTTCAAAATTTTACTATTCCATTAAAAGCATCTAATTCGACTTTTTGCCCGTCTTTTAACATCTTTGTCGCAATTTTAGTCCCAACAACACAAGGGATATTAAATTCTCTTGAAATGATTGCTGCATGACAAGTGATTCCGCCCTCGTCTGTTATAAATCCGGCGGCCTTTTCAATTGCAGAAGCATATTCTGGAGTTGTCATTGATAAAACAACAATATCGTTGCTTTCAACTTTGCTTAAGTCTTTTAATGAATTTATTATCTTCACTTTTCCTACAATATAACCTTGCGTGGCAACTTGTCCATAAAGTTCTCGTTCTGCACTTCTATTTTTAATTTTCTTATCTGTCATCTTTAGGGTTTTTGAGAGTTTTTGTGCCTGCACTCCAAAGGCATCATACCATTCTCCATTTGATTTTAATAAACAATATCCAACTTTCCTGTCATTTATTAAATTTGAACAATCTATGTTGTTTAAAAGTTTATCAATTATTTCGTCAATTCCCAGTGCAACAATTTCCTCATCATCTAGCGAAATACGCCTGCCAATTTCTTTCAAAAGTCTTGTTCTAAAAATATAAAACATATAATCAGAAACCTCAGACAATTTTGTCCTCAAATAAATAAAATCACGAATGACATTATATAATTTCAATAGTTCTAAATCGTTTTTCAAAATATTTATTGCTTTTTCAACTTGTATTGAGCTTTCTTTTTGCTTATCCTTGTTATCTTTAAGTTTATTTTTGTAAGCATCATCAGAAATTAAACTTTCAATATCTTTTAAGTACTCTGCCTTTGTGAATACTCGAAGTTTTTTATTTAAAGATCCTTTCATCCAAGAATATTTTATTATGTGTTCCTCTAAGTCCGAAGCAATATCTTTTCCTTTGGCTTTTTTCTGTGCAATTTCTAAAATGGACAATATTGCATCAGTGTATGAAAGTGCGTCATAGTTTTTTGGATAATAAACAAGACTACTCGATATTAAAGACTTTTGTGTTTTGCTAATTATGTCTACATTGTTCAACTTGGATATAAATTTATGCTCTAAATAATCATCTGGACGGGCAAATGATGGAGTTATTGCTGTCAAATAATTGTCCTTAAAAATTTTAAGTTGCTTCGTCAACTCTTCATTTGATAATTTTTTATAGTCACATTGCTTCAACACTTTTGTATATGTTTGAGCTTTACTTATAATCTCAAATATGCAACTTGCATAATTATCGAAGAAATTTTTATCAGCATTATACAAGTCATCAAATCTTTTCAAATTTTTAGAATGGTCATTTTCAAAATAATATTCCATTCCATCCAAAATAAGATAGTTGTTGTTTGATAAATTAAATCCAAGAATCTTTTTTTGCTGTTTGTTATCAAATGCTAATTTTTGGAAATATTCAAACAACCAACAAAATGGTCTTTTTACATAAAATTTCCATTCACTTTTGTATATTAGATTTTGAATATTATTGAGTGTTGTGATAGGGCGACACTGCAAAATATATAATTGCCCATCTGCAATTGCGAATTCAATATCAACATCATACTTGTAATAATTTTTGATTTTTTCTACACATTTGCAAAGTTTTTTTATATTTACCTTAACTGCATTATAACTGTTTTCGTTTGAAATAATTTTTTCATTATAGTTATAATCAACAATAACTTTGTCTGGGGTGACTATACCAGACACCAAATTTTCTCCAAATCCCTTGCAATATTCCACAAAAAATTCATTATTTAATGAAATAGGATTTCTCGAAAAAACAACACCAGAGTATTCGCTGTCTATCATTTCTTGAACTACAACAGCCATTTTGGAGCTTCGTTTTAATTTCTTTGCTAGTTTATAAGAAAGACATCTTTCATTATATAAAGAAGCCCAACAGTGTTTAATAGAATCAATAAGCTTATCTTTTCCAATATTAAGAAAACTATCAAGCATACCAGCAAAAGCATCATTATCCCCATCTTCACCAACTGCAGAAGATCTGACAGATACTTTTTTAAATTTAGCATTCCTAAAAAAAGAAAGTACTTCGGAAATAAATATCTTTGGAATTGATAAACTCAAAATTCTATTTTTAACATCTTCAGAGATTTCTTTAATATTTGTTTTGTCAAGCTTGGCAAGTAAATTTTCAATCTGTAAATTAAGATTTGTTTTTTTTGCTACTGCATCAAAAAAATCAGAAGTTAGAAAAAAAGCATTAGGAACGATTATGCCAATTGAATTTAAGACATTTAAATTCTTTGCTTTGCCTCCAACTTTCTCTTGATTGACAAATTCAGCGTTTATCCAAAGAATATTGTTAGAAGTTTTGGAGCATTCGTGCATAATCCACCTCTAAAGAGCATCCGCCACACTTTGTGCATCCCAATTGATTGCATGGCGACAGTTTGTTTTTTGCAAGTATTTTTGCTAATTCTTTTGCACAATGAACTAAATTTTTAGGGTTACAGTTTTCACGATTATTATAATAGCAATTATCCATCGCTTTAAATGGAATCAATGTTGGAATTACGCCAATAGAAACCAATTTTTTACATTCGTTTATAATATCTTCATCAGGCTGAATGCCGACAACAAGCACACAAGAAACTTTACCCTTCCCAAAAATTTCAACACCATGTTTATATGTTTTATAATAGTGCTCATATGAAATATTATGTTTTGCAGGACACACCTCAGCTCTTAGATTATCATTTGCAACTTCCAAATTTATTATTAATGAATTACAGCCAGCATGCTTTAACTGCTCTATTTTTTTTAAATCTTTTGGTGGTGCAATCTCGCAAGAAATTGCAGTATCAGAAAATTCTCTGATGTCTTTAATAATATTAGAAAGATAATCAATCATATAGTCTGGATTTTTATATGTTCCGCCACCAATGTTTAACGAATATTCATATGTTTTTTCAAACAATTTTTTTATTCCATCAACAATTTGAGGTGCAGGAATAATGTCATAATCTTTATCTTCAATACTACAGAATTTACATTTTTGTTCTTTATCTTGTGCAAAACAACATTTCAGGCTCGGCCATAAAGAAACACAGGTGAGCGAATGTGGTTTTGCAATTTGATCAATAATTGTGTATGTTTTAGGTAAATCTTCAAATATATTAATTGGAATATATCTATATTCGTCGTTATGAATATAGAATTGCTTATTCTTCTTATTATAATTTAAACAAAATTGACTATTCCCACTAAACTTCTCTGCAGTCGAAACGCATGTATTTCTGCCACAAATATTTATATTAAAAGCATGAACAAAGCCTTTGTCCTTAATATAAGGTTTTTCTGCAACAACATAATCAAATGCATCTTCATCAATCGCAAGTCCATAACAGAGTAAATAGCTTTTTATCTTAAGAATTTCTTCATGAGATAGGGAATATTTCACATTGTCAAAATGCCTACTACCTCTCGTTTTTGTATCCACGGAAGATATCTGTAAAATCCCCCCCCCGCCAAGAATTGATAAAATAACATTTTTATCAAAGTACTTGCAAGAGAATAAATCCATATAAAGCATATTTGTTTTTAAATTATAAAAGAGTGCAAGGTGACTTTCTGCAATCAAAGAAATCAGACAAATCATATTTTCACTTTTTTTTACCATTGTATTTGTGATTTGAGTCATATCAATAGCTTTTATTATTTGGTCTTGCAAAGCATATAACATATCTATAGTAAATTCTTTTTGAGAATTTGCAGTAAGTTTTATCTCAAGCCCAAAAGTTTCGTTTTCTGAAATTTTGGAAGGGTATTTCACTTCGCCTGGATTTAATAAATGAATCAAATTTGTAAGAACCTTATTTTCATTGATAGTTTTATCAGAAACAATATCAAAATAAACAATATTTCTTCGACTAAAGGAATGTAGCGTAAACATTCCAATAGATTTTTTATTTTTGTACAAACAAAAGCATGAAACGCCTTCATCCATTTCATTCTTACCATAAAAATATGGAACAATTGTTGGCTTATAGTATAAGTCCAAATTTAACTTATCTGAAAGTGCAACGCACGCATCATACAACATTGAACCATCTGCCAATATATTGCTTTGGCAATTATATAAATCAAATGCTATTTTATTCATTACAATCTCCACCTTTTAAGTTTTCATTAAATTATACTATTATATTCAATTTTTGTCAAATATCTTATTAGCATTAAAACATATAATTAATCAAAATAAAAAATATCTAGAAATTTGTAATATAAAAAAAACTAAATCGATACTCGATTTAGACTTAAAGTGGTGCCGGTGGTGGGAGTCGAACCCACACGTCCTTGCGAACTCAGGATTTTAAGTCCTGTGCGTCTGCCATTCCGCCACACCGGCATATTTGGAGGTACCACCCGGATTTGAACCGGGGAATAAAGGTTTTGTAGACCTTTGCCTTACCGCTTGGCGATGGTACCAAACTTTGTTTTATATATTAGGAAAAGACTAAGATAAAAGGCGGAAAAATCAAAAATTTTTATTGATTCCCCGCCTCCTTTCCTAATTGGAGCGGAAGACGAGATTCGAACTCGCGACATTTGCCTTGGCAAGGCAACGCTCTACCACTGAGCCACTCCCGCAGCGTTTTAATATGGTGCGACAAGTGATAATATATCCGAACCGCTGGCAAATCCAAGTTGGTGTTGGGTATGTACGATTAAAAGTTAATTTAAGGCTTGATACAACACTTGTTTAAATAAAAATAATAAACTTTATTACATTTTTCTAAAAGTCTTGAATCATGCGAAATTACAATAACAATTGCATTATTTTTTAGTTTATTTAATAGCTTTATTACTATTTCAACATTTTTCTTGTCAAGTTCGTTTGTCGGTTCATCTAATATATATAACTGTGCATGTTTTATCATTGCACGAGCAACATTAATACGCTTTTTTTCGCCACCCGAAAGTTTTTGCTCAATATCTTTAGACATATTTGCATTTTGCTCAACAATCTTGTCGAGTCCAAGGGCTTTTGTTATACGAATGGCCTCTTTATCTTTTGTCAAATTTGGATAAAAAATATTATCATCTACTGACCGGTCAAACAACTGCATCTCTTGCAAAGCATAAGAAATTTTATCATCATCAAAGAATAAAGATTTAACTTCGATATCATCATTTATTAGTATTTTTCCATATTTGTATTCTCTTAGTCCCAGAAGTGACTGGATAATAGAAGTTTTCCCTGAGCCGCTTGCTCCGGCAAGTGCTACCATATCGCCTTTGTTAAATGTTAAATTGATATTATCTAACCTAAAAAGACCTTGCTCTATACATAAATCTTTTATTTCTATTTTCTCTATCTTATCTATTACAACTTTGTTTGCATTCGTCTTTATCAACGAGTTTTGATTTGGTTTTACAAGAGTTATGCGATTTATCTTTATTGCTCCTTGTTGCAAAGAAGATATGTTGTATCCAAGACTTTCAATAGGATCATACACATTTAAAATATAGCCCAGAAGAAGTATTGCGGAAGAAATCGACAGCATGTTGGTTGCTGTATGACCATTTGCAATTATAACGGAAGCTGCCATAGAACCATATTCGAAAGCCATAACTATAAGCCAGTAAGTCCACTGAATATATGTGCGTTTTTTTAAATTTCTATAATAGTTATGATTATGTTTTAATAAAATATTTTTCTCATATAACTGGCATTTAAACAAACTTAAAAAGGGTAAGTTTGTCACGCAATTAAGAAACAAATTGTTAATTTTGCCTCTATAAACTTCCTCATTCACAATCAACTTTCTTTCAAGACGCACTCTCATATAAGCAAACAACATAAGAATAAGACTTACACCAAGAACAACAAGCATTACAATCCAATCGATAAGGCCAATATAAATAATAGACAAAACAAAAGATGCAAGCGGTGGAATTATAGAAATAAACAAAGTCTCTACAAAATCAGAGATGTTATCAGTGGCACTTTTGATAAGATAACAAAATTCACCTTTAGTCATTTCTATGTTTGAGTTTTTGCGTGGTGAAAGTGTCCATTCAAGTGCCTTTTCATTAAGTTGATTTGTAAGCTTTCCGCTTGCCGTCCACAAACAATAATAAGCTGTTGATCCAATAAGCCAAAAAATAAAAACCAAAGAGAATGTAAACAATGCAACAATTTCTATGCTCCAATTTGATGGCAAAGCTATGCCAAAAATATATGCTTCTTTTCCTTCAATTTTTGAAATTATAGATGCTATGCATTGAACTGGCATCAAAAGTGCAAAAGGTCTTGCCATAAGTGCGATAAACAAAGGAATACACAAAAATTTTTGTGATGTTGTCATCACGCTCCAAAGCAACTTTATTGCTGAAAAAATAGATTTTTTCTCTTTTACTTTTTCCATATTCATAATATAACACAAAACTAAAAATTATCAAAACAAAAAAGAGAAGTATTGGATTCTTCCTCTCTCTTTGTTTCGGATTGTTTTCGTTTGGTGCCGGTGGTGGGAGTCGAACCCACACGTCCTTGCGAACTCAGGATTTTAAGTCCTGTGCGTCTGCCATTCCGCCACACCGGCATATTTGGAGGTACCACCCGGATTTGAACCGGGGAATAAAGGTTTTGTAGACCTTTGCCTTACCGCTTGGCGATGGTACCAAACTTTGTTTTATATATTAGGAAAAGACTAAGATAAAAGGCGGAAAAATCAAAAATTTTTATTGATTCCCCGCCTCCTTTCCTAATTGGAGCGGAAGACGAGATTCGAACTCGCGACATTTGCCTTGGCAAGGCAACG
>CARJLX010000006.1 GCA_949001935.1 uncultured Eubacteriales bacterium
AAACCTTTTTGTCAAAACAAGACATTGTTTCAATCTCAACCTTTCCACAAGACTACAACTTTTTGAGTGAAAGTTTGGACCACGTTTCTTATGTGTGCGGAATGAGTGTTCCGCCTGTCATGATAAAACGAGTTGCGGAAAGAATCTATCTACTTTTGAGAGGTGAAGATGAGTGAATTGTCTGACAAAAGAAACTTAATACGAAAGTTAAAAGAGATAAAAGAAAATCTCTCTTACGATTATCAAAAAAACTATTCAGACATTTGGAATGCGTGTGTTGATATTGACAACGAATATGGTGGCATTTATTTGTGCGACCATATCCACGATTTTGGCTTGCTTGATGAAGATGATACGCAATATTGGCTTGAACAAAACAATAACGATCTTGACAGGTTGCGTTATTTCATTGGAGACACTTATAGCTCTAATATGTATAGGCTCAACGCCTATGGCAATTTAGAAAATATTAGCATTGATGATTTCAAAGATTTGTGTGATGAATTGATTGATGTTGTAAGAGATGATTTAAAGAGTTTAAAATTAGCAGAAAATGTGAGGTAAAAAATGGAAAATGAATTTGTAGAACAATATGACGAAAATCAGATTAAACAATTTTTTAAGGCTTGTGAAGGACACAAATACGAGTGCTATTATAAAATGATATTTGCTTATAGACTATCAAGATTGGAACTTATGAATATGAAATGGAGTGATATTGACTTTATAAAAAATACAATCACTATTCATCATATTTCACGAAATGGTGTAGATGACTATCATGCTTATTACACTCACTTGAAAAGAGATGAAGAGTTTGCCCGCACTTATCCCCTTTTGCCACACATTAAAGAATTGTTAATAAATGAACAGCAAAAACAATTACAAAATTCTCTAAGTCAAATGGATTACGATTACAGCAATAGAGATTATCTTTGTGTTAGAGAGAATGGCAAAATGATGAACGCCAGATGTCTTAGCAGAAATCTTAAATATATTGCGAGAGATAATAATTTGCCAAATTGCTTAATCACCGGCATTAAAGGTGCTGCAAATGATTATCTTCTTGTTCAATCCCGTAGTCCAAACCTTTTTAGGTGTTGGACAAGATTTGACATAAGCGTAAGAAGACAAAATATTTATAAAGAGTTTGACCTTTGCAATAAAAGAAATTTTATAAAACTGTTAAATGACATAATAGACCAAAATCCTGATAAAATTAGAAAAGAACAATGTGAAATGTGAGGTTAGAAATGGACAAAATTCTCGAACTTTCAGCAGTCATGTTTAAAGAATATCCAGACTGCGTAAATATCAAACAATTGCAAGAAATGCTTGGAATAAGACGAACAAAAACTTATGAATTACTAAAAAATGGTGAAATAAAAGCAAAAAAGATAGGCAAAGACTACAAAATACCAAAGTATAATGTGCTTGCCTATCTTTTTAATGAGGAACAATTATGACTGGTAAAACGGAAGTTATCAATGGCATTTACTATTTAACAATCTATTACAAAGACTCTCTCAATCGCCATAGAAGGACAAGAATTAAAACGGACTTGCCAGAGCGTGGAAACAAAAAAGCTGCTGAAAGATTATTACAAGAAAAACTTGACAACTTTGATATTAGAGAATACGAAAGTATTTCAAGCGAAAATATAGTTGATAAAAGCATTTTGTTTATAGATTATATTGAACAATATGTTTTAAACAAACAAAAAGAATTAAGCCCAGCAGCATATTATTCTTACGACCAATGCGTAAAAGTGATAAAAGAATATTTCGGGAATAAACTATTACTGAAAGATGTGACCTATCATCATATTGAAGATTTTTATGATTATCTTAAAAATGGAAGAGGAAACACAAATACAACGATAAAACATTATGCAGTCATCTTATCACCAGCTTTAAGACAAGCATATCGTGACGACTTAATCCCCAAAAACCCATACGAGTTTATGCCAAAGCTTAAAAGAGAAAAACACAAAACAGAATTTTATAACAAAGAAGAGTTAGAAGCTCTTTTTTCTTTTGCAGACAAAACGCGATTAGGGCTTATTGTCCGTGTCGCTGCTTTTTATGGATTTCGGCGAAGCGAGTTGTTGGGATTAAAATGGAAGTCCATTGATTTTGAGAAAAAAATTATTACTGTTGAAAATAAAATCCTAAGAGTAAACGGCGTGTTATATCAGTCAGAGAAACTTAAAACAGACGCAAGTTTAAGGTCTCTGCCACTGCTACCTAAAATTGAAGAACTACTCTTAAAACGCAAAGAGGAAATTGAACATAACAAAAAACTTTATGGAAAATCATATATACATGATTTTGATGAATATGTGTTTGTTGATGATTATGGCGATATTATCTTTCCAGATTGGGTTTCACATAATTTTAGATTATTACTAAAAAGAAACAATTTAAAGCATATTCGCTTTCACGACTTACGACATAGTTGTGCCAGCCTTTTGCTTGCAAATGATGTCCCAATGAAAAATATTCAAGAGTGGCTTGGTCATGCCAATTACAGCACAACTGCTGATGTATATTCTCACTTGGACTTTTCATCTAAAATCAGATCTGGTGACATCATTGGCACACAACTTTCAGAGTATGACTACAAAGCTGCTATGAATAAGCAAGATTTGGAACTTGAAATAAAGAGATTAAATCGGTTGCTTGAAGAAAAGCAGGCACTTTTGGACAAGCAAAAAGCAAGTGACAGCGGAATGGAATAAAGACTTTTTGCGAAAATTCTGCAAAAATAACACTATACGATACAATACGAAATTGTCCGATTTTAAACGGAATTAAGCCACTTTTTTGCAGAAATTCGTCACGAATTCGTCACAAATTCGTCACAAAGCCCATTTTCAACCATATTTTTTGTAAAAACTTGCGAAAAATCAGTCCAAAAACTTGAACCCCCTAACTGCTATTTTTGAGTGTGCGGGGGTTCAAATTTTGGCTTATAAAAAACAAAAAAGTAGCGATTGTTAAAATCGCTACATGCCCCTAAAATAAAGGGATTTAGTGGTGCGCCCACCAAGACTCGAACTCGGCATAAACGTTCCGAAGACGTTTGTGATATCCACTTCACTATGGGCGCAAATTTGTATTTTTGATAAGGGGAACACTTAAACCCCCGCACACTCGCTCCGAAGACTTATGTGCTATCCATTACACTATGAGAGCAAAATTGATAAAATTATTTAATTGTAAATGTTCAAACTTTAAGGTGTGATTATGAATTTTTATGTGTTTTTTATAAAAGTTTTATAGAAAACTTTTTCACACTAACAAAAAACACGGGAAACCCTTATAAATAAAGGAGTCTAGACTCACTAACCTCGTAATCCGAAGACGATTGTGATATCCACTTCACTATAGGTGCTTATTTTTGCAATGTTATTATAACAAAATTTTGCAAATTTTCAAACCTTTGTTTATATCTTTTTTATTTCCATTGTCGAAATTTGTAAATTTTTGTCAAAAAGTATTGTTTTTATTGATTTTTTGTTAATTTATTTTGATTTTTTGTCTATTTAGTGGTAAGATAATATTAATATATTATATTGGAGGTTTTATGGCTGAAAAGAAAAAAATGAGCAAATTTACAAAAGTTCTCATTTTAATGGGAGTTTTCCTTGTTCTTGGTTACGGAATAGGCGTTGCACTCGTTATGTTCACAAAACAAAATGTCGCTTTAACCACTGCTCTAACCGACCAACTTGCTTTCATTATGGCAGGAGTCGGCGTATTAGCCGGTTTTGCAATTGGTTTATCTCTTAAAAGCAAAAAGAAAGAAAATGGTAAAAACCAAGGTGAAACTGCAAAAGGCGAAAAAATTGAAATTCAGCATGATTCTACATTTATGACTGAAGATCAGTTAAAAAACAACTCTGATCCAAGCATAATTTATACCACATGGGATAAATTGCCTTCTTTAGACAAAACAGGATTTGTTTTTAGGCACAAGGTTAAGGGTGGAAAATTTGAAATCAATATGAAGCATGAAACGCATGCTCTCGTTATTGGTACAACTGGTACTGGTAAAACTCAAGTTTTGGCAGATCCAACTATTCGTATTCTTGCCCACTCAAAAGAAAAACCTAGTATGATTTTAGCAGACCCAAAAGGCGAATTATATGAAGATAACTATAACATTCTTGTTGAAGAAGGTTATGACGTTCAAGTATTAAACCTTGATAATCCTTATATATCTTCTAGATGGAATCCAATGGAACTTGCTTGGGACATCTATGAACGAGCTGGCAATCTTGTTAAAGAAGTTAAAAAAATCTCTGGTTGCACCCCTCAAGAAGCAGGCTATAAAGTTTTCTCAGAGGCAGAACTTGGCGGAAGAGTATATGGCGATACTTGGTATGCTTTTGAAGGTAAGGCCTACCCTGACAATGAGATTTTAAAATCAGAACTTGAAGCAAGAAAAACTCAACTTGAAGATGAAGCAAAGTCAACTTTAAGGAATATTGGTATTGCTATCATTCCAGTTCCACCCGATGCTAAAGAGCCAATGTGGCTGAGAGGATCGCAAGACTTGATTGTTGGTATTATGGAAGGTATGCTTGAAGATAGTCGCGATCCTAGGCTTGGTATGACTAAGGAAAAATTCAACTTCTTCAATATGTACAAAATTGCAATGAAGCGCGATTCTAATGGTACAGATTCTCAAATAGACTCACTCAAGCACTATAGCGAGGGACGCGACCCAATTCGTTCAAGCGTTCACGACTTGATGGCAACAATATGTGGAACAAGCCCTATCACACAAAGATCTTTCCTTGGAACACTTGGTTCAAGTTTAGGATTGTTCAGTGACGAAGGCATATTATACATGACAAGTGCAACAGATGTAGATTTTACTCAACTTCAAGAACGCCCTACCGCATTCTTTATTCGAATCCCAGATCATAAACCAGAACGCCACACACTTGGCACGCTTTGTATCTCTCAATTATACAAAGTCCTAGTTGATGTTGCAAACAGAACGATGAACCCAAAAACAGGAAAATATGGTACACTTAAACGCAAAGTTTACTATATTTTGGATGAGTTTGGTAATATGCCAGCAATTGAAAATTTTGGTACTATGGTAACTGTTTCGCGTTCAAGAAATATTTTCTTCGAAATTATATTACAATCATACAAACAACTTGATATCAAATACGGTGCAGATGAAGCACAAAATATTCGTGGAAACTTCCAAATGGAACTCTTCCTTGGCTCAGAAGACGCTTCAACAATTCAAGCTTTCTCAGACGCCTGCGGTGAAGTGACTGTATTCACCAACGAAGAGTCTAAATCTGAAAGTAGCAAGAGTGAACAAGGAACAACCACAAACAAGAGCGTGCAGAGAAGTCGCCGTCCACTTATCGACAAGGGCGAACTTAGAACATTGCCTAAATTCACAGTTATTGCAAAGCTTTTCCGTCAACCTATTATGAAAGAACAAATGACAATCTTTGCTTTAAATAATAACTTTAAAAAGGCTCCTGCTCAAGCTCCAACAGGTCTTGCAAAGAAACTTGATGTTGATGCAATCCACTACGATATTGAAAAGCGAAACAGAATTGTTCTTCGACCATCTTCACCTTTTGACTTGTAACAACCTAATGTTGCACGATTATCAACATGCCTATATAAAAAGCAATATATTCGTTCAACTAAAGAGAAAAAACAAAAGAAAATTAATACAAAAGCCTTCTGATTTTAAATTAAAATTCAAAAGGCTTTTTATTTTACTTGTTTTTATTAAAAAACAATATATATTTGACAATAAAATCAAAAACTGATAAAATAACAAAGACAATGCAGGCGTGGCGGAGGTCGGGTTCCCATAAAACGCTTGTGGATATGCGGATATGGCGGAATGGCAGACGCGCAAGTTTCAGGTACTTGTAGTGGAAACACTATGTGAGTTCAACTCTCACTATCCGCACCAAAAGCGGTTTATGGGTGACAGTGGCAGACGCGCTGGCTTCAGGTGCCAGTGATAGCAATATCGTATGAGTTCAACCCTCATCGCCTGCACCAAAAAACACACAATTTTGTGTGTTTTTATTATGGTTGAAATATTTTAATAACAAGACAAGTCATATCATCAACTGCGTAGCCGTTATTCCCTGCTAATGCCCGCTCTAAAATTTTATCAGAAAATTCTTGAGGATTTGCTGACTTTATACTTAAAACAAAATCTTTAAATTCATTATCACTTGCAAAAGCATCACTAATGCCATCACTACATAGAACTATCATGTCTTTTTCTCGTAAAACTGCTTTTTGTGTTGACGCCTTAGCCTCTTGTAGAACTCCAACAGGCAATGCACCACCTCCTACAAATACACAACCATCTTCTTGACGAATTAAACTTGCTGGACTGCCCATCTTCACAAAGTCTGCGATACCATTTTTTAGGTCAACTACACACACATCAATAGTTGAGAAAACATCATCTCGCTCTAAATTTAAAAGTTTGTTAACGCTAGATAAAATAATATCATTATCAAAGCCTGCTTTATAAAAATTCTCTATCAAAGAAATCGTTGTTTCACTCTTCTCTCCGGCTCTTTCTCCACTGCCCATTCCGTCACATAAAGCAAATAAAAATCTATCGCTATCCAGCCTGATAACGCTATGGCAATCTCCTGAAATATTTGAGCCAGCTTTATTGCAGCTAGAAAGTCCAAATAAACAGTCATATCTAGGCGCTGTTGAGAGATTAACAGAAAACAACCCTACTCTTTCAGTTGGGTAAGTTTCAACAATGCCCATCTTACAACCACAAGCCTTACCAACCACCTCTGGGATTTTTGGACGATTAACATCCTCATCTCGAATAATTAAAGAAGCTGAAAAAGTACGATTATCTCTTTCATAAACTACCGCATCAGTACAAAGTATATTGTTCATTGCAAGTTCGTCTATAATTCGATTTTCTCTAGCCGTGTCAAAAGAAATGTTTGCCTGCGTTTCATTAGCTAGATTTTTTAATACTAGAGATACTCCATTCAACTGGTCGGAAATCAAAAGTTTAGAGTTGTCTACATTTGCAACAAGTGAAGAATAACTTTTATATTGATTAGATAAAGTATTAATCTCATTTATAAGTGCATTCACTTTATTACAACGCGATGTTAAATAACTTGGAATATCCAATAAAGTAATTTTTCCTCTTTCCATGGCAATTGTAAAAAGCTCCTCAATCATTGCTTTTGTATCGCTTGCAAAAGTTCTGTGGCAATGCCCTTTCTCAGGACAATTTCTACAAATATCCCCCTTAATTTCTTCATAAAGCATACTTTTTGCTTCTTCTGGCGTCATCCCCTTTTTGATAAGTTTTTTAAACACCTCATCCATGTCACAAAAAACTTCACTCAAATTGGAAATGTGCCTATATAGCATTTCGCGTGACCTGTTGAGTAAATTTTTGCTTGCTAGTCTATCACCATTAAAGGCAAGCAGAGTAGAAATTGAATTATAAAACTTAGACGGCAAGAATAAAAATATAACACTCCCCACAACAACTGATGCAATATCTATCAAACCATAAGAATAATAAAGTTTGCAAACAAAACCTAAAAATATGTCTACAAGTATTACTGCCAAAAACGGCAAAATTCTTTGTTTTGTTTTAAAACAAGATATTCCTAAAGCCCATAATATAAATGGTGCGATAAAAATAGGATTGTTTGTTCCAAGCATAGTTCCTAAGCCTAAAACACCTGCTACTAAGCATGATACCGTAGATTTTGTAGTATAAGATATTGTTAAAAGTAAAAATACAACAAAAGTTTTTAATATGCTGTATCCGTATATGTCAAAAGCAGCCAAGCCATCACTCAACACAACCAATATCAAGGCTCCACAAATGGTTTCTAGCGTTGTCAATTTATACGCAAAACCACGAACAAGAATAGGCTCAAAAATATGAATACAAGTGTACATAAACAAAACGCAAACCAAAGCCGCAACAACAATTACTGCTGGATGCACACCTCCTACCGCAGAAAATGCTATGCTTGCAACTTGTCCAAGTAGACAATAAATTCCAAGTTCCCATTTACGAATACGCTTTTTACAAACAATATGAATATAAAAAGGCAGTGCTATCATTATACATGCAACAAGAGCAATAATTACGCTTTCAAAAGAAAAATTAAAAGCAATCGAAGATAAGAAAAATGCAGGACAAACCAGCCAAACCTTTTGTTCTGCCCAAATAAGAGCAAACATAAAACCAATTGCAAAAGGATAGGCAAGCCCATAAATAGAAGCATTTTGCATAACAAATAAAACTAGAAAATAACCAACAAATAAAAAAAGATATAACCATTTCCCAAGTTTTTTCATAATAATCTCCTTAGAAAAAGTATATATCTTTATTTAAATTCCACCTTTATATAATCTTGTCATAATTTGTTAAAAATTGTAAAAGTTTATCAAAATTACTACTAAGAACTTAAACCAAAACCCAAATTTTTCAAATAATCTATAATTTCGTTAGATGTAAAGTTTCCTATTGCAATAGAATATAATTCATTTTGCATTGGCAAGTCATAATTCATATTTGGCACTATAGACCATTCTGAATAATCTCCTGCCAACATTGATTTTCGATTATTGATTGTTGTAAAACAACCATCAGTCATCCATGAAGTTGTGCTTGTATTACCACAGAAAAAGCCTATTTCTAAATTGCTATTACCAAAAAATGAACAATTTTCTAGTTTTGGCATTCCATTAGCATCTCCCAAAATTGCACCACATTTACCTTCATCTACTCCATAAAGCATTCCATAACCTGAACAATTTCTTATTGTACCAGAGCCACTACCTATTATAGATCCAACTCCTTTAACACTAGTTATCACACAATTTGAAATTGAATTTGATACAATAGTATTTGACCTCAAAAGTCCTACAATACCTCCTACATTTTCGGTTTCACCTTCTAAATTGCCATAGTTAAAACAATTGCTCACTTGAGAGCCTGAATTTAATTCCCCAACTATTCCTCCTATATTTCTTTTGCCTTTAACACTTGCAGAATTAGAACAATTATTGATTATTGAATCATAAACAGCCGTACCACATATTCCACCAGCACAATCACCAGTTGCTATAACTATAGTAGATTTACTTGTACAATTTTCAATTTTTCCATAATTACTATACAAACAACCTGCTATTGAACCTACATGATTAAACCCTTGTACATACGAATTTATAATATTTAAATTTTTGACAACAGCATAATTCGATGAGTCAGTACCTCCTATGCAACCAAAAACTCCCTTACAATCTCCCTCAGGAGACATTATTCTTATTCCAGAAATAAAATGTCCTAACCCATCATAAACACCTGAAAATCTAATTGATAAACTATTTCCTATTGGGGTCCACTCTTCTTCTCCAATACAAATATCCGAAGTTTGCTTGAAATATGCAGAATTATCCACCCCAGAATTGATATTATTTGACATCAAACGCAATGCCCTCTCGCTATCAATAAGATATGGACTTTCTTCAGTCCCTTCACCTTGATAAGTATAATACTGATTTTTTAAAATAGGATAACCATTATTTTCACTACCCTTTATCATCCATACATTTTCAAAATCCCATTGATATTTTGTCGTAATATTCCAATTTGAACTAGTTGTATACCATTCTTTAGATTTTGCAAGTTCATCTATATTCTCTTTTTTTGAACTAAGAGATGTTTCAGTATATTCATTTCCAGCACCATAACAATTTGTTAAATTACAATCTTTCCCCCAATAACAACGAATAAATTTTGTTTTCTTGGTTGAACTATAACCATTCGCAAATCCTGCAATTGCTCCTTCTATATCTAGATTTCCAGTTGAGTCAACTAAACCTATATTAAAACAATTATAAAACGAACACGAATTTTGCATTGAGTTATTTATATAACCTACAAGACCTCCAACATAATTTTTTGTAGATTTTATATATCCAATGTTAAAACAATTATAAAATTCGTTTTTAGGATAATCCCAATAGCCTATAATACCACCGACATAATTTGCTCCTGATACTGCTCCAGTGTTATAACAATTATTAAATTTTTGGTCACCTTGAAATGAATAAAAATATCCAACAATCCCACTTGCATAATTACTAGAAGCCGTGACATCCCCATTATTAGAACATTTTATTATTCTTCTATTCATATTCCCCGTTCTTCCAACTATTCCGCCAACATTCGTTGCACCTGAAACACTTGAATAGTTATGACAATCTTCTAGAAATCCATAGTTTTCCATATAACCAACAATTGCTCCAACTCTATCGTTTCCATTAATTACAGAATTCTTTACTGAAACATTTAGAACTCCTGTTGAATAACTACTTGTATCTCCATATATGTATCCAAATAAGCCTTGATATGAATTGCAATTTTCTGCACCAGTTTTTGTAAAAATACCTGAAATTGTATGACTATCACCATCATAACTACCAGAGAATTTTTTGCTACTGGTAGTTCCTTCTCGGTTATAATAAGAGCCGATCGGTTGCCACCAATATTTTGATACATCTATATCATCAGTTTGTTTAAAATGTGTTTCTTTATAATAATATCCTGATTTAGGTTGTGTTCCTGTTCCACTATAAACTCAATAAGAAAGCCAAGCAAGGTCTAAGGCAGAAGATATTAGATATGGGTCATCCTTTGTGCCTGTGCCTTTCCATTGATTCTCTGTCTTACCTGCGTCTATTAAGGCTTTTATTTCATCACTCTCATCCCAATATTTTGTTGTATCTACTGGTTGAGTTAGTGCATTTGAGGTGTCTAATTCTGTATTATTTTTAACGAAATTAAAAATCCCCCCCCCGCCAAGCCAGCAAATACAGTGGCTATTGACAAGAGAGGAATAAGGATTGATAACACTAAGATTCTTTTCTTCATATTATTGTTTCCTTTCTTCTTTATTACTTTTATTTTATACTATTTTGTCCTTTTTACCAAACGATTTTACCTTTATTTTTAATTTATTTTAAATATTCACTCAACACAGCAGTCTTATTTTTGAATAATTCTTTATCATTTTTATAAAATTTATAAAAACGCTTTTGAAACCTTTACTTAAAGATGAAAAAGCGTTTTTTAGTTTTCTTTTGCTACTTTTCTTTAAAAGAAAAGAATCACATTTATCTAACCTCATCAATAATCTTTCTTATTTGTGATAAAGTCTTTTGTAAATCTATATTTTCAATGACATAATCATATTGATGTTTATACTTTCTTTCCATCTCCCCACGACCTATTCGTATTCTTGCTCGTTCTTCACTTTCACCACGCTTGATAAGTCTTTCAAATAAAACTTCATCGGGCACTTCTAAGAATATGCAAATTATCTTCATTTTGCCTTTCAGTTCTTTCAATAAATTCTCTGTTCCTTGAACCCCAACATCCTTCATATATAAAATATCTGGATTTGAAAGCAAAGCATCAATAGATTCATTTAATATGCCATAATGATAACCATGGGTACTCTCGCTTTCAAAGAATTCACCTTTATTTATTTTTGCTTCAAATTCATCTTCCGTCAAATGTAAATATTGATGATTACTTTCTGTTCTTGGTGGTCTTGTAGTCACAGATTTTAAAAATTGACTATTATCATATTCCTTTAAAAGTTGATTTATAATCGTTTGTTTTCCACTTCCAGAAACTCCAGATAAAATTAAAAACATAAAAAACCTCTTTTTTGTTTATTATAACTATTTTGATCCTTAATTGTCAACAAAACCTCAACTTTATTTGCAATACGATTGTTTTTTTGATATAATAAAATAAATTTTACAGATAACTAAAAAGAGGCAATGTGGCGATTTTTTTAAATATTCTATTTTTAATTATAGGCATGGCTTTACTTATAAAAGGAGCAGACTTTTTTGTGAGCGGTGCAAGTGCAATAGCAAAAAGATTTAAAATCTCTTCTATGCTTATAGGTTTAACAGTTGTGGCAATAGGCACAAGCCTGCCAGAACTTTCGGTTAGTATTGCAAGTGCGATAAAAGGCAGTGTGGATATGTCGATAGGCAATATCGTAGGTTCGAATATGATGAACCTTCTACTTATTCTAGGAATTGTCGCTTTAATCAAACCAGTACCAGTAAACAAATCTAGTAAAAAAATAGACTTTCCATTTTTAATGGGTGTGACAGTTTTACTTCTTCTTTTCTCTGCAGACATCATCTTAAACGGCGGACAAAGCAATTTAATTTCAAGAAGCGAATGTATAGTCTTTTTAATTGTACTTATAATTTACATAACTATTTTAATATTAAATGCAAAAAAAGGACATCAGCAAAAATTTAAAATTGATGAAAACATAGAAAAAATCCAATTACAAGAACCTGCTCAAGAAGAAACAGCTGACAATAAAAAGAAACCTAAAAAAGCCAAAAAAGATTTAAAGATTTGGCAGATAATTTTATGTTTAATCTTTGGACTTGCTGGTGTTGTATTTGGTGCAAAATGTGTTTCTTCCACCGCACAGTTCTTAGCAATCAAAATTGGAATGAGTGAGTCACTTGTTGGACTAACTATTGTGGCAATAGGCACAAGCCTGCCAGAACTTGCAACAAGCATTGCAGCTTCAGTTAAAGGCGAGAACGATATGGCTCTTGGCAATATTTTAGGCTCAAGTATAATAAATATTGCCCTAATCTTAGGAATAGTTGGCACAATAACACAAATCCCTGTTTCAACAACTATTCTTGTAGATATGATAATATTAACTATTTCGACTATAATTTTTTCTATCCTTTGCATGACGCGTAAAAATGTTAACCGAATTATTGGTGGAATCTTTGTTTTTATGTATATAGCATATATGATATTTGCAATTGTTAGAAACTATTGTTTTTAAAAGAATTTAATAAAAACTAACAAATAAAAAAGCACCTAAAAAGGTGCTTTTTTATTGGGGATTGGCTTAAGATTAATTTTGTTTTTGATAGAATAATATAAGATTCTCGTCTTCTTGAAGAGGGAAGATGGTTTCTGCATTTTGAGAAAGAAGCATGTCTTCTTTCACTTTAGCTTCTTTAGCAACATCCCAAGAATCTTGCCCTGCCTTTGCAAATATAACTTCAAGACCATAGTCTTTTTCTGGCAATTCTTCTACAGCGTCAACCTGAGTTATAACGCCTGCCACCTCATCATGGCAATAATTTACGCAAACTTTGACTTTTGCATCATAGAAAAGTTCTCTACCCTTCTTTACAGCAACATCAACATCGCAAACAATAGCCTCAACAGAAATTTCTCCGCCTTCGTTTTCGACATTAAATTTATCTGTAATCACAAAAGGAACTTCTAATGCTACAGAATTTAGTGAACTATCTTCATCATTTAAATATATAACATTGCTTCTTGCTATACCTTCCAAAGTTATCTCACCATCACGAATATATGAGTTTGAAATAACAATACTGTTTCCACCAACAAACATAATCTTATCAACTCTAGGTCTATCTTCGCCAAGCGTTAAACTTCCGTCAATCTTGCCTTCAACGACAACGCTTTGACAAACATTAGTCATCTCAAAAGACTCGGTCGTAATATTAAGTTGATTTTTTGTTGAATAAAGGTCTTTTACAACAAGTGCTTGAGCCTCTTCATATGCAATAACATGAAGTGCAACAGGAACTTCCAAAGTTATCTTAGCACCCTTATCTTCTTGGTCAAGTGTCACATTTACACTGTCGCGTTTAATCATGGCATGAGCTTCAACCATGCTTTCTCTTGTTGCACCTTCAAGCTCAACTTCTTCTTTGAAAGACTCATATAAATAGCCAGATTCAAACTTATCATTTTCGGTTAAATAAAGAACTCGAGAAATAACATCACCTGTCACAGAAACAAAATTGCTTCCACTTTCAACACCTTTAACCAGAACCTGACTCTCAGTTAAAATAATTCTTTTAACATTTTCTCTAACATTAAGTTCACTATTCACATTGACAGTTTCGTTGGCCTCGCCAATAAGGCGAACAACATTTATAGTTTCGTCACGAGAGCAAATGTCATCATCAATAGCCTTCACAGACTTAACTTCTTGGTTATCAACTACTTCTCCGATTTCCTCAACCCTAGCCATAGCCTTAATATTATCTCCACTGATACTTTCAACGGTGATATCTTGCACTTTTAAGAATATGTTTGCCTTTTGGCCATTTGCTATTGCTTCGTTTGAAAATTTGGAAGAGAATGGACAGGTTGAATTAACCTTTCCAATTTCACCCTCATTGTTCAAGTATACAATGCAAGCATCAATATAGCCAGTATAGTTGATAGTGCCTTGCAAAACTTCACTTCCACTTAAACAAGCCTCACCGCTAACTGACAAAACTTTTGTAATTTCATCACTAACAGAGATATTGCACTCAATGTTAACTTCCCCCTTTTGTAAAACATACTTTCTAGCCACATTAAAATTATTTGATTCAAATGCCATAACAATCCCCCTAAAATTTGGTTATCGCTATATATTACTCATCAAATCTAACAAGTATGACAAAAAAATGTATAAATTTTGTTATAGATGGAAAAAATTTTCTAAAATAATGAGGTGAAATTATGAGAAAGATTAATTTAGGCTTAGAAGATGTAAAGTTAAAGATAAAAGCATTAAAAGGTGAAGAGGTAGCCATGAATATAAATCGCGGGCGAAAAAAGATAGACACCATAACCTGCATTATAAAAGATGTCTACCCAAGTGTGTTCACAGTGATATCAACCGACACCACTGCCCTACAAACTTTTTCCTACTTTGATGTACTTTGTGGTAATGTTGTGATATTAGGAGAATAGCGTCGCCCGATTGAATAAAAAATTACTTAACTTTTTCTTTGCTTAAATCAAATTCGCTAAAATCAAAAAATTTATGTAAACTAATATTTAATGCAATGCAAATGTTTAATAAATGAATTGTTTTAATTTCTTTATTCCTAACACGTAAAATTTCTTTTACATCTTTTTTTGGTACAGCGAACTTTTTCTATCAGTTCTTTTTCAGTTATTTGCTCTGTTTCCATGAGAAACCTTATTCTACTCGCAATTTTTTCTACAAAATCCATTTTACCTACTTTAAAGGAAGTTTAACATATTTGTAAAACCTTAATTCACTTGATTACTTTAAGTAATCATTTTAATTTTGATTCTATTAATTGCATTAATAAAAAAATATCAACATTTTAAAATTGATATTTTATATCTTTACTTTACACAATTTCTTAATATCTCAATAGCTTTTTGACGGTCTTGAGAATTGTAAACATAATTTCCGCTTACTAATATGTCTGCACCCGCTTCCACTATTGATTTTGCATTTTGGTCGTTCACTCCTCCATCAACCTCAATCTTATAAGAAAGATTGTTTTCTTGCCTAAACTTATCTAACTCTTTTATTTTATCTAAGGCTTCTGACATAAACTTTTGCCCACTCGCACCAGGCTCAACACTCATAACTAAAACGAGGTCAACATCATATAAAAACATCTTTATCTCTTTAAAAGAGGTTTCTGGTTTAATTGCAAGTCCTGCAAGAGTATGGCGATCATGGATATTTTTAAAAACTGTTGGTAAAACCTCTTTATTCTCAACAGCCTCATAGTGAAGAGTTAAAATATTTGCCCCCGCTTCTATATAGTTGAGATATATCATTTCAGGCTTTGCAATCATAAGGTGAACATCAAGCATTAAAAGTGTGTTATCATTCAAACTTTTCACAAGATTATAGTTATAAGTTTCGTTAGAAACAAACTCGCCATCCATAACATCACAGTGGAGCAAGTCCGCCTGTCCCTGCATTTCTTTTACATATTCAGTTATCTTTTGATATTCCTTGATTGGATCTGTTGATACAGAAATATATATATTCTTTTTCATAATCTATCCTTTTAGATATTATCGCTTTTTTGTAGCCAAACTGTCAATTATTTTTAAATAATTTTTATAACGAAGTTGGCTAATTTTACCGTTTTCAACTTTTTTTATTATTCCGCAATCACCTTTAATCTTATGTAAACATGTTCGATATTTACATTCGCTTAAGTGTGGAAGAAAATCTGGGTAATATCTTGCAACTTCTTGTGGGTTTAATTCAATAAGCATGGAAACCTCTAGACTCGAAAAACCCGCAGTATCTGCAAGATAACCTTTGCCTATTTTATACAAACTAACCATTCGAGTAGTTTGCTTACCTCTTTCAATTTTTGCAGAAAGTTCACCCACCTCGGCAAATTTTTCTCCAAAAAGTGCATTTATAAGCGAAGATTTACCAACCGCACTTTGTCCTGCAAATGCACAAACACCTTTTATTTCCTTTTTTAAATTTACAATATTTTCATTTTTTGCACTGCAAATCACAACTTTTGCAACGTTTTTATATGTTTTTTGCACTAAATCGACAAATTCACGTCCTGCAATATCCTCTTTATTAATAACAATAATTGGCTCTATACCTTTAACAAAACAACAGAGAATCATTTTATCTACGAGCAAAAAGTCTGGAGCTGGAATAGATGAAACAACGATAAAGATTCTATCTAGATTAGCCATTGGAGGTCTTATCAAGATATTTTTACGCTCGTATACTTTTTCTATAGTTTCATTAAACTCAACTTCATCACCAACAAAAATTCCATCTTTTTTCAGGTTTCCACGAGGTTTTACAAAATAGTTTTTTCCTTCACTTTCAATGGCAAAAAGATTTGCATTTTTATTTATTACAAGCCCCCTCATATTTTTCCCTCCAAATAACTATTTCGAAGTTGACCGCAAGCACCTGCAATATCTTCACCCATTGTTCTACGAACTGTTGCAGAAAGTTCGCCTTTCTCCAAAAGTTCAACGAACTCATAACACTCTTTTCTTGTTGCAGATTTTAATTTTCTTTCTTTTACTTCGTTAAGTGGAATCACATTTATATGGCAGGTTAATTTTTTAAGGCGTTTAATTAATTCGTTCGCACAATCTTTGCCGTCATTCAAACCCTTAATTAAAGTGTATTCAAACACAACTCGCCTGCCCGTTTTATTAAAATAATATTGGCAAGCTTCAATAATTTCGTCTATTGAATACCTGTTTGCAATAGGCATAGTTTGTTTCCTAACCTCATCATTCGAAGCATGTAAAGAAATTGTTAATGTAACATTAAACCCATCATCTGCCAAATTATATATTTTTGGAACAAGTCCACAAGTAGAAAGCGAAATATTGCGTTGACTGATATTCAAGCCATCGCTAGAAGAAATAAGCTTCAAAAACATAGCCACATTTTCGTAATTATCTAAAGGCTCGCCGCTTCCCATTAAAACAATGTTAGTTATTTTGCGGTCTTTGAGTCCGCCACCTAAATCTTTGTTTACAAGCAAAACCTGCCCTAAAATTTCGCCAGCACTAAGGTTTCGAATAAGACCTTTTAAGGTAGAAGCACAAAACTTGCAACCCATTCGGCATCCAACTTGAGTTGAAATACATAGAGTTTTACCATACTTGTAATTCATTAAAACCCCTTCAACTATATTGCCATCATCAAATCTAAAAATATATTTAGCGGTGCCGTCCTCTTTGCTTACAAGTTTTTTAACAATTTCATATTTAGGATAAAATGCTTTTATTTCTTCAAGCAAATTTTTAGGAAGATTAGATATTTCATTTAAGCCTTTACCGTTATAAATCGCATCAAAAATTTGTCTGCCACGAAACTTTGGCAAACCTTTTTTTACAACAAAATCTTCTATCTCTTGTAAACTTAAATCGGCTAAAATCATTCTACCTCTTTTAAATCGCCATGCCAACCATTTAGAAAAGAATTCCCATCAACAATCTTTCCGCTCAAGGCCTGACATTTTTTTATCTCGATAGCCTTATCGTCACAGGCAATAATAAAGCGTTTTTTGTTAGATAAAACTTTTCTTGCCACTCCTTGCATATCAACAACTTCAATCTCGGTCACCTTGATTTTGTTTCCATTTAACAAAATATAACAACCAAGGCATTCGCTTAAAGCTCTAAATCTATGATAAATCTCTTCGGCAGACTTAGAAAAATCTAAATGACCTTCTTCTTTACAAAGTTGTTTAACTAAAACCGCTTTGTCATTATCTTGAGGAGTAAAAGTTTGTTTTCCTTTTTCAAACAAATCTAAAGCCTCAACCGCCATTTCCCCACCTATTTGAGCAAGTTCAGTTTCAAGGTCACTAAACATTATACTATTTGTCAAAGGCACTTTCTCTTGTAAAATAATATCCCCCGCATCAACTTCTTTAACAACTTTCATAATTGTAACACCTGTTTCTGTATCTCCATTTAAAATTGCAGATTGAATAGGTGTTGCTCCGCGATATTTAGGAAGCAATGAAGGGTGAACATTGATACAAGGTTTATTATCTAAAAACTCTTGAGTTAGAATTTGACCAAATGAAGCAACAAGAGCAATATCATAATCTATTTTTTTTACATTTTCAAAACTACGACTAAGCTTTTCAAAGGTATAAACAGATAATCCTGTTTGTTCCGCAAATTCATGAACGCAGGTTTTGCAAAGTTTATGTCCTCGTCCCGCTTCTCTAGGGGGCTGAGTTATCACACCACAAACGCTGTGCCCACTATTAAGCACTTTTTCCAGCACAATTTTAGAAAAAAGAGAACTGCCTAAAAATAAAACCTTCACTTATTTTCCTTTCCTTTTATATTTACTTTTATTTTCACTTTTATCTATATATAAAACTCCATCGAGATGATCCACTTCATGGCAAACACAACGAGCAAAATATTTTTCACCAGTTATTTCGAAAGGATAACCATATCTATCAAATGCTTTAACTGTCACTCGATACGGTCTTTTAACTTTATCATTAAATCCAGGCACACTTAAGCACCCTTCAGTGTCAATATCCTCTCCTTCAACCTTTACAATTTCAGGATTAATAAGTTCAACAAACATTCCGTTTGCTTCAACAATAACAACACGTCTTAATACCCCAACTTGAACAGCAGCAAGCCCCATTCCGTCATTTGCGTGCATGGTTTCCCTCATGTCATCCAAAAGTTCGTCAAGGTCATCATCAAAATCCTTAACCGGCTTTGACTTTTTTCTTAATAATTCATCACCTTCATAAACAATTTTTCTTATTGCCATTTTAACTCCTTTTTTCTCTTTCTTTTCTTTTAAAGAAAAGAAATAAAAGAAATTTACTAACTTTTTATTTTCTCTTACGAGAAATAAAAAATTATACATTTTCACTTTGCTTATCTAAAATGTAAGTAAACAACACTCCAACACTTCTATCTTCTTGAATTTTTTGTTCAATCGCCAGTTGTTTCACTTCTTCAAGTGAATACCAATCAAAAGTAATATCTTCTCCATCTTCAAGTTCTTGACCGTTCGCATTTTTATCAAAATCTTGAATTAGGAAATAATACAAATCCCATTCAACCGTTGCACCTGCTTTGCTCACTTTGATAAGTTGTGGATTTTCTGCAAGCAAGCCGACCTCTTCTTTAACTTCTTTTACAACAGCAAGTATTGCAAAATCCGTCAAGTCTTCGCCAGAATGTTTTTTATATTCTTCCAAAGTGTCAAAGACTTTCCCACCAGGCAATCTAAAATCATAATCACCGATTTCTTCACGATATTCTTTGGATAACAAAATTTTATTGTCACTCACAATCAACGCTCGAACGCCAGGGCTTCTTCTTGCCTTTTCAAAAATTTTATTTCCACTTTTAAAGTTCACGATCTCCAAAATTCTGCCTGTGTATTTTATTTCTTCCATATATTTCCTTTTAACTCATATTACTTGGATTAATCTCAAAGAAAACGCTATTTTTTGACAAACCGTCAATCGTTTCAAATGCTTTGCTTTCAATCTCGTCAGCTTTTGAAAGTTTAAGTCTCATCAAAATTTGATAGCGATATTTATTCTGCATACGCTTGATTGGCGATTTCATCACATCAAGATACAAAAACTCATCGGCATATTCTTCTTTGATTTTAACAATTTCATTATAGCATACTTTTACAAGTTGTCTAACATTTTCTTCATTTTTATCTGCAAAAAGTATGCGTACTATGCGAGAAAATGGTGGAAAACATGCAACTTGACGAATATTCTCTTCTTTCTTGAAAAAACCTTTATAGTCATAATTTGCAACAAACTTATAAACATAATGTCTTGGTGCATAAGTTTGCAAAATAACCTTACCCTGCTCTTGACCTCTTCCTGCACGACCAGCAACTTGAGTTATAAGTTGAAAGGTTCGTTCGGTTGAACGATAATCACTTTGATACAAACTTTGATCGGCATCAACAATTCCAACAAGCAAAACATCTTCAAAATCATGACCTTTTGCAATCATTTGCGTTCCCACCAAAATACAAGGATGAGTATTTTTGAATTCCTGCAAAATCTTTTGATGAGCATTCTTTTTGGAAGTTGTATCATTATCCATACGCAGAATCTTAACCTCTGGGAAAATCTCCTGCAATTTTTTAACCACCTGCTCTGTACCAACAGCTCCATGTTTGATATGTTCGCTTCCACAACTTGGGCACCTATCTAAAACCTTAAATTGCTTGCCACAATAATGGCATTTTAAACGATTATCTTCTTGATGATAAACAAGACTCACATCACAATCACTGCACTTTGCAACATAACCACAATCTCGACAACGCATGAAGGAAGAAAATCCTCTTCGATTGATAAACAACATTGCCTGTTTGTTTTTATTGATTATATTTGCAAGATCTGCAAGCAACTGATTGGAAAAAACTCCTGAATTTCCACATCTTATCTCACCAATCATATCAACTATTTGTATCTGTGGCATTTCTCTTCCGTTTGCACGCGTTGGAAGTTCAATCAACTCATACAAACCTTGCTTGGCTTTTTCATAGCTTTCAACACTTGGTGTTGCACTTCCTAAAACTAAAGGGCATTTATTAAACTTTGCTCTAAATGATGCAACATCATGCGTCGAAAAGCGTGGATTGCTCTCAGAAATATAACTTTGCTCATGCTCTTCATCTATAATAACCACACCCAAATTTTCAAGTGGTGCAAATATTGCAGACCTTGCACCAATTGCAATTTTTGCGTCTCCTGAATATAATCTACGCCATTCATCAAAACGCTCACCTGCAGAAAGACCGCTGTGCAAAATTGCAACTTCTTCACCAAACCTTGCCTTAAAATTAGCAAGAATTTGTGGTGTTAAAGAAATTTCTGGCACAAGCATAATCGCGTTCTTTCCTTGACTTAACGCTTTTGAAATTAAATGCATATATACTTCGGTCTTGCCTGAACCAGTCACCCCATGCAAGAGATAGGTTTTATTTTCACAAATACTATCAACAGCTCTTTGTTGCATATCATTTAAGACAACTTTTTTGTCACTTTCATTCATCGCAAATGGCGATCTCTTCTTTTCTTTTATAACTTCTTGCAAAACACCTTTGTCTAACAAGGCTTTAACAGCACTTACCCCAAAGTCATTATTTAATATACTTGATCTTTCTTCATCTTTATCTTTCAAATATTGAATAATTTCAATCTGTTTTTTTGCATTTTTAGGTAAATTCAATTCAATATTTTGATTTAAAGAAAAATATCTTTCAAATAATTCTCTAACCCTACCTTCTCTCATTTCAGCAGGAATAAAAAGTCTTAAGATTGACGCTTGCTTCAAATGGAACTTATTCACCATAAAATTCATGCATTCAAGCATCTCAAGTTTTATTGCAGGATAAGGATCAACAATGGAAATTATTTTTTTTAATTTACTTTCGTCATATTCACAGGTTTCGCTTAATTCAATAACAAATCCTTGTAAAATTCTTGCCCCAAATTGCACAAAAACACGCATCCCCTTAATAACAGGCATGTCATCTGGAATTATATATTCAAAAGTCTTATCAAGAGCCTTAGCGTCTTGGTCGATTATAACTTTTGCAAACATTTTTTCTCCTACGCCTAATTTTATCATAAAATCATTTTATTTTCAACTTATATTTCTATAAAATGTTTTGACTTTTCTATAGTTGTTGATTAAAATAGGAATATGAAAATATTGCATAACTAATTTAGAACTTCAACAAAAAAATATTTGGAAAATCCTGTATACAAAGATGGTTTTGCTTATATTGAAAATAGTGACAGCAATATCTTGTTGTCTGCACCTCATGGTGTTGTTCAAACTAGACTTGGCAGACAAAAGTTCCCCGAAAAAGGCAGTGCAAGACTTGCAGTGATTTTAAGCCAAATAAATAAAACGAATTTAATAATCAAAACTCAAAATATGTTTGATGATGTCAATTTTGATGATAACAGCAATTATAAAGACAAAATTTCAAAAGAAATTGAAAAAGAGAAAGTGAAATATATCTTTGATATTCATGGCTTGGCTGCAAAACGAAACTGTGACATAAATTTAGGAATAAATTTTGGCGACAACATCAAATCAAACAAAAATCTTTATGAAGAAATCTTAAAAATTTTGCAAAATGCAGGTTTCAAAGTTAATATAGATAACCCTTTTTGTGGAAGATATCCAAGCATATCTGCAACATTTGCTAAAAAATATAATATCTGGACAATTCAAATTGAAGTTAATTGTGCAATTACAAATAAACTTGAACATATTGAGAAACTCAACAAACTTATTGAAACCTTATCACAATGCATTCAGCTTTGCAATTAATTTAAAAATCATAAAAATCCACCAGTCAAACTAGTGGATTTTTTAAGCGAGCATAAATGTATAAAACAAACTGTGCAACATTTGGTTGCTTAAAATGACATTGTGTCTGTATCATCAGTTTTAATATCGCTTGGCACAACTTTACCTGTTGCAATTTCTTCACAAGCAAGTGAAATAGATTTTTTATCTTTGTTGGCAAGTTCTATTCCTTTTACAGTTTCAATATTCTTAGCTCTCTTTGAAATAAGATTGCAAAGAACATATCTATTGCCCTTAGTTTTTTCTGTAAGTACATCAATTGAAGGCTCAATCATCATAATAATCACTCCTAAATATTAAATTCTGCACTATTATAACATACTTATTGACATTTGTAAAGCACTTAAATACTTTCTTTTATAAAAAATTTTATTCAAAATTACCTATTGACAAGTAAAATATTAGGTGATATAATATATTTATAATTATAAAAGGTTCATAAAACCTTAAGTCTAGGAGATGTAAATGAAAATAAAAGCACTAGATATCCGCAATTTTTCTATATTAAAACTTCCAGAGGATGTTAGATATTCTTTGTTTTATCCTTTTGTAAAAGATAAATGCGATATGCTACGCCAAGAAGAATGGTATAAAAGACATAATAATCCATTCCTTGAATATAAAAATTCAAAGACTAAAGAAAAACTTTTAGTTTATCCTTATCAAATGCTATATGTTAATCTTGATAAACCAAACTATCAACTTCTTCATCAAGTTTTACAAAATCAAGGACTTTTTAGACAAGAAATGCTCAAGGTTCAAGACGAATCATATAGAATTGGTTTAAATAATCACCTTTCAACAAAATATTTATCTCTTGTTAAAAAAGAACAAAAATCTTCTGTTGCATCATTAGAATTAGCTAAAAATCAAAATGAAAAAGATGCTATTCAAAAACATTTTACAGAGGTTTGCAAAAAAGCTGACCAAAACCTTAGAGCTGAACGCCTTGCATGTGGACTTATTAACGAACAACAATAATTAAAAAAAGTGGCAAATTTGCCACTTTTTTATTTTATTAAAATTAATTAATCAGCTTAATCATGCAACACCTAATTGCTTGGATTGATTGCACCCTATCTTTTCATAATCTTAATAATACAATCGGTGAAGCATTTGGCTTCTATTTCTTTTTTGCATCTCTTGGATTTTTGATATTTGCTTGAGCTGCAGCAAGACGAGCAATTGGAACTCTGTATGGAGAACAAGAAACATAAGAGAGTCCAGTGTTATGGCAGAACTCAACTGATGATGGATCTCCACCATGTTCACCACAGATTCCAAGTTTGATGTCTGGACGAGTAGACTTTCCAAGATCAGCAGCCATTTTAACAAGCTTGCCAACACCATTTTGGTCAAGACGAGCAAATGGATCGCTCTCAAAAATCTTCTTAGCATAGTAAACATCAAGGAATTTTGCAGCATCATCACGACTGAAACCGAATGTCATTTGAGTAAGGTCATTTGTACCAAATGAGAAGAATTCTGCATATTCTGCAACTTGATCAGCAGTCACAGCAGCACGAGGGATTTCAATCATTGTACCAATCTTGTATGTCATCTTAACACCCTTCTTAGCAATGATTTCATCAGCTTTATTAGCAACGATATCACGAACATATTTAAATTCGTTTACATCACAAGTAAGAGGAATCATGATTTCAGGAACAATTTTGTATCCTTGTTTTTTGCTTACTTCGATAGCAGCTTCAATAACAGCTTGAGTTTGCATTTCAGCAATTTCTGGATAAGTTACTGCAAGACGAAGTCCACGGTGCCCCATCATTGGGTTAAATTCATGAAGATCAGCAACTGTTTGCTTGAGTCTAGCAAAAGTGATTCCCATTTCTTTTGCAAGAGCCTTGATTTCGTTATCTTCGTGAGGAAGGAACTCATGAAGAGGTGGATCAAGGAAACGAATTGTCACAGGATTACCCTTCATAGCTTTGTAAAGACCGATAAAGTCTTTTCTTTGCATTGGGAGAAGTTTATCAAGTGCCTTCTTGCGTTCTTCAACAGTTGTAGAAACAATCATTTCTCTAACTGCAGGGATTCTGTCTGCTTCAAAGAACATATGTTCTGTACGGCAAAGACCAATTCCTTCTGCACCAAAATTGAAAGCATTTTGAGCATCAGCAGGATTATCAGCATTAGTTCTAACAGCCATAGCTTTGTATTTATCTGCCCAACCCATGATTGTAGCAAATTCGCCAGATATTTTTGCAGGTTCAGTTTTAACTTCACCTTCATAAATTTTACCAGTAGAACCGTCAAAAGAGATAATATCTCCTTCTTTATATTTCTTTCCATTCAATGTGAAAGATTTTTCGTCATCTGCAAATTTAAGAGCAGAGCAACCAGCAACACAAGCAGTACCCATACCACGAGCAACAACAGCAGCGTGAGATGTCATACCTCCACGAGCAGTTAAAATACCTTGTGATGCAGCCATACCTTCAATATCTTCTGGAGAAGTTTCAAGTCTAACTAAAACAACCTTTTCTTTCTTAGAGCCAAGTTCTTTTGCTCTTTCTGCAGTAAAGCAGATTTTACCACAAGCAGCACCAGGAGAAGCTGGAAGAGCTTCAGCAATAACCTTTGCTTTCTTAAGAGCAGCAGCGTCAAATTGAGGGTGAAGAAGAGCATCAAGTTGTTTAGGGTCGATCATCATAAGAGCTTCTTTTTCGGTAATAAGTTTTTCTTTAACAAGATCAACAGCAACTTTGAGAGCGGCTTTAGCAGTTCTCTTACCATTTCTTGTTTGAAGCATGTAGAGTTTACCTTTTTCGATAGTGAACTCCATATCTTGCATATCTTTGTTGTGTTTTTCAAGTTTTTTAGCAATTTCAGTGAATTGTTTATAAACTGCTGGATTTTGTTTTTGAAGAGTTGAAATAGGAAGTGGTGTTCTAATACCAGCAACAACATCTTCGCCTTGAGCGTTCATCAAATATTCGCCATAAAGTTTATTTTCACCAGTAGAAGGGTTTCTAGTGAAGGCAACACCAGTACCAGAATCTTCACCCATATTACCGAATACCATACATTGAACATTAACAGCAGTACCCCAGTTATATGGAATGTCGTGCATTCTTCTATAAACATTGGCTCTGTCGTTATCCCAAGAACGGAATACGGCACGAACTGCCTCTACAAGTTGAACTTTTGGATCTTGAGGGAATTCTTCACCTTGAGATTTTAAGTAAAGATCTTTAAATAATTTAACAATTTCTTTTAAATCTTCAGCAGAAAGGTCTTTATCAAATTGAACACCCTTCTTTTCTTTAACCTTGTCCAAAATTCTTTCATACTTAGATTTTTCTTGTTGCATAACAACATCACTGAACATTTGGATAAATCTTCTGTAAGAATCGTAAGCAAATCTTGGATTGTTTGTTGCGGCAGCAAGACCTTCAACAACTTCGTCGTTAAGACCAAGGTTAAGGATTGTATCCATCATACCAGGCATAGAAACTCTTGCACCAGAACGAACTGAAACAAGAAGAGGATTTTTTACATCACCAAATTTCTTGCCAGAGATTTTTTCGAGCTGAGCAAGGTTTGCTGTGATTTGAGCGAGAATGTCCTCATTAATTTTTCTACCATCCTCATAATATTGAGTGCAGGCTTCAGTAGTAATAATGAAACCTTGAGGAACAGGCATACCAAGACTAGTCATCTCAGCAAGGTTAGCCCCCTTTCCACCGAATAAAGCTTTGTTTTTACCATCAGCTTCTTTAAAAAGATAAACAAACTTTTTACTATTTTTCATAACTTCTCCTTTTTTATTACTCCCTTAGTATAGTCAAAAATAAAAAAATAGGCAAATGATTTGAATAGATTTTTTAATAATTTAAAAATTTTTGGCAGTGACTATTGAATTATGAATTTTGCCTCTTTATAATAATTTTAACAACTAAAATATAGTTGAAATAAAAAAGGAGATATGATAAAATATGAATGTATTTGATGATTTAAGAGAAAAAGCTAAAGCAAGTTTTAGTGAATGGATTAAAGTAATCGACCCTTTATCACACTGGACACTAGACAATGTAGAAATTATCAAAGATGTTGGCGTTAATCCCATCCAAGTAAAACCCCATTGCAAAAAATGTGTTGTTGTGAATCATTGTTGGTTTAAAAATGAAGACGGAAAGAAGCCTCCTCATTTTAATTATAGTAAATATTCAATATTGGTCTTACACAAAATGAAAGATATAATTGGGCTATACCATCCAAGATGCCACTGTCATGAAATTGCAATTAAACCACCCACTGAAAAGACATTAAAAGTCACATGTGCAGATAAAAAAATTAATGATGCATATGAACGAAAATTTGGATTAATTAACGCATGGGGTTATACAGAGACTGACAAATCTTTACTTAAAGTAAATCTTATACGATCTGTAACAGAACAATATTTAAAAGGAGAATATAAAATATTTAAATATGACGAGTTTGGTTTTAGAATCTCTATCCAAGTTTCTGTGCCAGGTATTAATCAAAAAAATGGTAAAACCTATAAATTTATAACAGGCTTTATGGTTTGGCCAAATGGTAAAATACAAAATACAACATTTTTTGGAGGTAAAGTAAAATGAAAATTTATGACGATGTTAGAGTAATCAATGATAATAAAAAATATAACGAAGCGGGAATCTTTAAGGGTATGGTTGGAACAATCGTTTTGGCAGAGATAAGATCAAATTCTTTTTATGTAAATTTTATTGATAAAAATTTTGAGATCCATAAAAACGACCCTGAGTGGTTCGAAGAACATTATGATGAACTTGAAGATGATATAGATATGCCTATAAAAATCAAAGATTTAGAACTGGTTGAAGAAAACACGAAAATAACCGATGAAGACATATTACAAGAACTACCCGCCAACAATCCCGCGTGGTGGTGCAAGGTTGAAAATGGTTATATCATAAACCTACTTGGTGAAAAGAAAAATAAAATTGCATACGATTATGATTCATAAAAAAGAATATCATATTATATGCTTTTTTATTGTTGTATTTCATAGGTCTTGTCTAAAGCTTTTCTAACAAATTCTTTTCCATAAAGTTCAACTTTTGGCAATTCATCAATTTGTATATATTCAGGCCTATAGAAATTTTCGTTTGTCATTCGATCAAATTCTTCACCTCCAAGCTGTGGCTTACCGTTAACAATCTCACAATGAAAATAATGTGCATCACCAATACAACCTAAATAGCCCAAAATTTTGATATCCACGCTCATTTCTTCTTTAAGTTCTCTAATCACAGTTTCTTGCAAACTCTCGCCTTCTTCAACTCCTCCGCCAGGAATAACATAATATTCCATCACTTGCCCGCCTTTAACCTTTCTTCTAAACATTGTCAAAAGTTTGCCCTCTTTAATAATAATCGCTCTTGCACTAATTCTCATAGTTTTCTCCCTAATTACATAATGTCCGAAGTCAAACAAAAAATCAATCATTTTGTACTCTCATATACCAAAGTTTAAAATGTCAATTGGTCGTTATTAATAATAATCATTTCTAAATGATATATTTTTTTATTTGATAATTTATTTTGATTTTTAAAACACTAAAACCCTGTTCGAAGTTCTTTTATAACAACGTTTTCTTTGTTTACGCCAAGCTTGCTATCATATACTCCAAACTCAACAATCACATCATAAAGTTCATGATCAGAAATATATCTTGCAATCTTTGAAAATCCAGGAATGTTCCAAACTTTATCATCATCAAGAGAGCAATGAAGATTATATTCTGGCTCTTCATAGATATTTCGTTGCGTTGCTTCACTATCTGTTCGAGCGGTTAAATCCACCGTGTCAGAAAAAGAACCCTTATGAATTTTAATATCACCCACTAGAACAATATCTTCTTTATAAGGATTATATGAAACATCAATAGTCACTTCAGGATTAAATTCTTTTAAATGCGTAAGTGCTTCTTCGTAATTTTTAACAAAATAAAACTTACCTTTTGTTTTGTTTGGATTACGCATAATATATTCTTCGGCTGGGTATTTTTCAAAAAAATCCTTGATCGCCTTTAAATTTGTAACATCAAAAACATCAAGTGGAAAATAGTTTAGTCTTAACTCTTTCATTTTTTTTATGCTGTCTTTTTTATCTTTAATCTTTATCATAATCTTTCCTTTAAATTATTTTACCACAAAATAAAGAAAAAAGACAACTTTTTTGTTTGCTTTTAAAGAAAAGTAAAGTCAATTTAAAATTCTTTCTGCTCGAAAACCATTAAAGTTAGTTAATATTTCATATTCAGTAGTATTTAGAAACTCAGTCCACTCGCTCGCATTCCATAGCACCTCCACCATATCGCCAACCTTAACTTTAACATTACTAACATCCACCATAAAACAATCCATACATATCTTACCAACATTTGGACAAACTTTATTATTAATTTTAACACTAAACTTGTTAGACAATCCGCGTTTTACTCCGTCATCATAACCAAGAGGAACAACCGCCACCCGCATATCTTGACTTGCCGTAAAAGAAGCCATATAGCCAACATGCTCTCCCTTTTTAACTTCTTGAAGAGCAATGATTGTAGACTTAACACTCATAACAGGTTTAAGTTCACTATACCCATAACCATACAAAAACATGCCAACACGATACATTTCAAAACCTTGTTCTTTAAATAAGGAATTACCTCCACCAACATGAATAATAGGAGCAAAGTCTTGTGGTAATAAATTTATAAATCTTTGAAATATTTCGCGTTGTCTTATAGTATAATTTTCATCAGTTGTTAAAGAGGAAAAATGCGTAAATAAACCATCTAACTTTAAATTATTTTTTCGCAAGATAACCATAATTTTTTGAAAATCTTCTTGTGTATTTATTCCAAATCTGTTCATTCCCGTATTGATATTTAAGTGCAGTTTTGGTTTAATTTTGCATTTCTTAGATATTTTTACTATATTTTTTAAACTTTTTAAAGAAATTATGGATAGTGAAATATTATTTTTCAATGCAGTTTCTATTTTTTCACATTCACTAAAAATTATCACAGGAGTTATTTTATCAATTTTTCTAACCCTTATGGCCTCATCAATGTTTACAACTCCAAATGCACCAACTCGTCCCTTAAGAATAGAAACTACTTCTTCTATTCCATGCCCATAAGCATTGGCTTTCACCATTGCACAAATTTGTGCATTATTGCAATGCTCTTTCAAAACTTTTAAATTGTTTAACATGTTGTTTTTATCCAATAAAATTTTAGAAAACATATAAAATATATATGTTTCAATTTTTTAACTTGATAAAAAAAGCAATAAGAAATTTCTTACTGCCCATCACTTTCTTCGAAATAATCATCTGGAAGAGTTAGATAATAACTCCAATCTTTAAGTTCTCCTCTACCTTCTTCATAATCCATCCAACGAGCCTGCATAACTTCATTATATGTAGCCACCAATCTACCAACTACAAATTCTTCTAAATCTTCTTGATCTTCAACTAGATCTATGTAAGATTCTTCACCAAAATTATCTATTGTTGTGTAAAGTAATCTATTAAATAAAGAGGCTATTGGCGTATTACGAAAGGCGAGCCTTAATTGAATTCCCCCTCCCGCCAAGGAGTCTTTCAATATAGCAATGTTATAATTTGGATAATATACATCCTTTTTAATACATTTATAGACCTTTCTGTCTACACTAATGGCAAGTTTTAAAAAATCACCAAAACTCTCAATATTAATATCTTCAAGTTTATGATAAATTTTCTCATTTTTTAAAAAAGCTCTATATTTATCTTTGTCGACAATTCCTTTTCGATCAAAATAATTTCTAGACTCTACATATTCAATACAAAAATCAATATACTTTAGCATCCCTTTCTCCTTGATTTATTTTAACACATAAAATACTCAAGGTCAATACTGAAATTTAAAAATCATAAAAAAAGAGAGATAATTTCTCTCTTTTATTCAAACTCTGGATTTTCTCCTAAATAGTATTCCCAAGATCTTAAATTGCCTTGATTATAGTCCTGCCATCTTTGCTGGCAAATTTCTTTATGATAATCAAAAATAATTCTATCCAATAAATTTATATTATTTCTTTCTATATCATCTATAAATTTAGTCCCGCTTTCACCAAAACATAAATTTTCGTTTCGTCTACTGATAGGAGATAAATCTTTATTCATATATTCTCCTACCATAGGGACATCTTTTCCCTGTTTAGTAGGAACATTGAATGTTAAAAAGCATTCACGCATTCTTCCATGATCACTCAAATTAAAATCTTTGGCTTTTACACTTGAACTTAAAGCCTTTTTAATAAACTTAGTATAATTCTCATTGTTTATATTCTCAATCAAATTAAAAATTGCTTCATTTCTGTTAAAATCTTCTAATACTCTTTCATCAATCTTTTGATTGTTACGCTTTTTAACAGCAAGTTTTATTCTGTTTGCCTCATGTTGTGAAGCAAATGTACTATATGAAATCATCTGGTCTTGCTTTTCAACTATTGGTGCATGGTAAAAATAATCTGTCCAAGGTTTCAATTTACCTTCTCTTAAATCTTGAAAGCGTTTTTCGCAAAGTTGTAAACGATATTCCTCCGCCATGACTCTAATTTTTTCAGGCGTTTGCTCCTTATTGCTAAACAATGAAACCAAACTATTATCATCACTAAAACCACTTGTTGATAATCTTGTGTCTAACAATTGATTGTTTCTATATTTTTTATAAGAAACAGCTTTCTCTGCAGTATCTCCCGTTTTTGAAGGTAATGTAAAAGTAAAATAGTCTACCCTTTCACTTTTTCTGTTCAAACCTATTTGACCGTTTTCCTTTTCAAAAAAAAGGTTTATCAAAAAAGCTCTATATTCATTATCTGTCATGCTTTCTACAGTATTTATAATATGTTTGTTTTCTTCAATTGCAGTAGATAAAGCTTTATCTACTTTTTGTTTGTGATTATAAACAATATCATGGTATTCATTCCAAAGCAGTTGGTAATCACTATAAAATTCTTTATAACTAATTTTATTAGGCATTTTTCTCTCCTAATTATATTGTATCACATTTATTAGAAAAGTCAATGATTTATATTATTTTTTATAAATTGCATTGTTTTTTATGGCATTTTTGCTTATTAGGATTATATTTTAATGCTCTCATGCTATTTAAGATAGCAAGCAATGTTACACCGACATCAGCAAACACAGCCCAAAGCATACCTGTCACACCAACCGCACCTAAAACCAGAAACACTAATTTTACAAGTGCAGATAAAATAATATTTTGCCAAACAATTGTTTTTGTGAACTTAGATATTTTAATAGCCTTGACAACTTTGATAGGATTATCATCAACAAGTACAACATCCGAAGCTTCTATACTTGCAGGACTTCCATTAATCCCCATGCTGATACCAATGTCCGCAAGCATAAGTGATGGTGCATCATTTATTCCGTCACCAACATACCCTATTATTTTCTTTTCTTGCTTTAATCTCTTTAAATATTCATATTTATCTTGAGGCAAAAGTTTTGCATAGGATTTATCAATTCCAATCTCATTTGCTGTCAATTTTACACTTTCTTCCTTGTCGCCAGATAAAAGTATTGTAGAAAGCCCTAACACCTTTAGCCCCTCACAAGTTTGCTTTGAGGTGTTTTTTATACAGTCCTTTAAATAGATCTCTCCAATAACTTTGTTATTTTCATAAACTTCAACAGTTGTATTCTTCAATTCCTTATTCCGACTGCCAACGAAATATTTTTTGTTATTGTAATTAAATTCAACTCCTTCTCCTGCTTTTTCACTAACAAAATCAACATCTTTCAACTCACCACATGCTTTAACTATACTTTTTGCAAGAGGATGAAGAGAATATTGTTCCCCTAAGCCTGCAAGATATAATATCTCTTGTTCACTTCGTTTTTCATCTTTAACAACAATTTTTTCGATAACAAATTCCCCAGTAGTAAGCGTGCCTGTTTTATCAAAAGCAACAACATTTAACTTAGTCAATAAATCAAGATAATTTGATCCTTTAATTAAAACACCATTTTTAGAGGCGTTCCCTAAACCTGAAAAATAAGAAAGCGGTACAGATATTGCAAATGCACATGGACATGAGACAACAAGGAAAATTAAACCTCTATATAAAGCTAAATCAAAATTTTTGGTCACAGCCCAAACAATTCCCCATACAGCTAACGCAACAATAACAACTCCAAGAGTATACCATTTAGTTAATTTTGAAATTGTCGTTTCAGTTTTAGACTTATTGGCTGAAGCATTTTCTATCAAATTCATAATCTTAGAAACCGTGCTTTCATTATAAACCTTGCTCACCTTAACCTTTAAAATGCCATCAATAACAATAGAACCTGATAAAATTTCATCACCTTCTTTTAGAGTTATAGGCACACTTTCACCCGTTAAACTTTGTGTATTTATTGAAGAACTTCCTTCAATTATAACTCCATCCAAAGCAACCTTTTCACCAGGTTTAATAAACAAGATTTCTCCAACATTAACTTCGCTTGGATTACATTTAACTTCTTGATCATTCCGCAATACAACTGCATATTCTGGTTGAAGTTCAACAAGTTTAGCAATAGATTTTCTTGAGTTGTCAACCGCAAGCCCCTCAAAAATTTTACCTATACTATAAAGTGCGATAACCATCAATCCTTCCATGTATTCGCCAATAATACTTGCTCCAACAACAGAAATCGTTAACAGCATATTTTCATTAACAACTCCTCTAAATAGTTGCGTAATGGCTTTGTAATAAGTTTTATAACCTAAACACAATGCACTTGCAACAAACAATATCCAAAAGGCCCAAATAGGAAGAGAAATAAATAATGCACAACACCCTATTGCCACACCTAAAACTAACATTAAAATATTAAAAAACAATTGTTTACTAAATTTACTAGTATTTTTGTCTATCTTATATAAAATTTTAACATCTGGCTCAACTTTCCTTGTCAAAGATATAATATCCTCTATAGATTTATCAATATTGTCACTTTCAAATTCAAGTTTTTGTTTAACAAATTCAATTTTAGCGTTTTCTACACCTTGAATTTTGTTTATTTCTCCTTCTAAAAATTTTGCACAATTGGCACAATCCAAGCCCTGTATCTTAACAACCTTTTTCATTCCCAGCCTCCAAAATATGAGCTTTGCAAATTTCAAACATTTCAAGAACATGCTCGTCTGCAAGACTATACCAAACTTCTTTACCAGCCTTTCGAGCTTTAATTAAATTCATCTCTTTTAAATTTGCAAGTTGATGAGAAACTGCAGATTTAGTCATGTTGAGAAGAGAAGAAATATCACAAACACAAAGTTCGCTAATTGCCAAAGCATTTATTATCTTAATCCTAGTGCTATCACTCAAGGCTTTATAAAAATCTGCCATAGAAAGCAAAATATCTTCCTCTAACATAGAAACTTTACACTTTTCAACATTTCCTCCATGAATAATATTGCAGTCACATCCTTGTTGACATTTTCCCATAATAATCTCCTTTTTACACAATTGAATATTCATTCAACTATTATCATTATACTCATAGTTGAATAATTTGTCAACTGTTTTTATAAAAAAATAACACTATTTTAAGCGTTATTACTTTCAGTATAAAATTTCTTAACTTTATCAAAAAGTTCATTATTTAATAATTCTCTTGCCTGTCGATTGCTTTGAAAAACTTCTAGAACATAGTTTTTATCATAATTTTCAACAAAATATTTTGTGACTAAATAATAACCATTGTAAAAATTGTTATTTTTATTTAATAACTGTTCGCAGGTATAATTAAAAGGGATTATCTCCCCATCTCGTTGATGACTTAAATAAACCGCAATCCCTTCCACCAAATATTTCTCTGTTCTACAACATTTATGTTTTTCCTCAAATAAACCATGCACCAAATGCACATATTCATGAACTAAAGTCTTTTTGTAACCATCCAATGCTTTCACAAAATCCTTTTCTTCATAAGCATGACTTGTGTTTTTGTAATCATTTATTGATAGATAAAGTATTCTGCCCTCTGCCAAACACCCTCTGCAGAATTGGGGCACTTGTAAATTCTCATTCCAATGATTGCGAACTTTGAATATTCTATCAAACTCCGTCTTAGTAGGAATAATGTCAATTTCAACTTTCTCTTTTGGCTTGTTTACCTCAAAGAAATCATAAATTTCTTGTACATGACCATCTAGATAGTTTGCTAACTCATCAATTAAATCTTTATCACTCTCTTCAAAATTAAAAATTGATGTTTTGCTAATCTTTTGCATTGTTTACTCCTCTTTTTTGTTAAAATGATTATAAATCTGTATAGCAAGTGCTTTATGAATCCCTGACACTGTTGCAAGTTCGTCTATGGAGACCTTTGCAATATTTTCACTTGTTCCAAAGGCTTGCAGTAATGCATCTCGCTTTTTCTCACCTACGCCTTGTATCTCATCTAGAGTTGAATAAGTTTGTTTTTTAGTTCTTATCTCTCTATGAAAAGTAATTGCAAATCTATGAGCTTCATCACGAATGCGTTGAAGCATTTTAAGTTCCGCACTTCCTGGTTTCAAAAGAATTGGAGTTGTCGATTCTGGCTTAAACACTTCTTCAATGCGCTTGGCAAGACTTATCATATCAATTGATAACAAATCTTGCTCTCTTAGGATTTCATAACATGCTGAAAGTTGTCCCTTTCCTCCATCAATTATTAATAAATCTGGACGCTCTTTAAAACTTTCTCCATCTTGATTTTTAAATCTAATAAGCCTCCTCGTCAAAGCCTCTTGAAGTGAAGCAAAGTCGTTTGAACCTTTCACATATTTAATCTTAAACTTTCGATAATCTTTCTTAGATGGCTCACCATTTTTAAATACAACCATAGAGCAAACTTTATTTGTTCCGCTGATGTTAGAAATATCATAACACTCCATCCTTAGCGGAACACGCGAAAGTTCTAATTTTTCCTTTAAAACCTTCAATGCTCCAATCGTATTGTTGTATTTCAATTTTTCCTTTTCAATATGTTTACTTAAATACTCATTAGCATTTTCTTTAGCCATATCTAAGAGAAGTTTGTTTACACCATGAGGTGAAAAAACCATGTTTAATTTTTTACCTAAATAATCTTGCAATAAATTTGCATCTGGAAGTTCATGCGAAAGAATGATGTCATGAGGAACAATCATGTTTTGATAATATTGTGAGATAAAATTAAATAGTGTTTGACTTTCTTCAAGTTCAGCATCCAAACATGGATAATTCATAACGCCCAAAATTTTACCACCGCGAACAACCATAACGGTGACAACTCCAGAAAGTCCATCTGTTTGATAGGCAAAAATATCTTTGTCAATATTCTTAGGCAAATTAGCAACAACTCGTTGTTTAAGTTTATCAATCATTTTAAGGCGATCTCGATAGATAACTGCACTTTCAAAATTCTGATTTTGTGCAGATAATATCATCTTTTCTTGAAGAATATTTTGAATTTCATCATCATTTCCATTCAAAAAGTTGATTACTCTATCTATTTCCTTCATATACTCAGCTCTATCAACTTTTTTAGTACAAGGAGCAGAACAAAGACCTAATGAATAATTCAAGCATTCCCGTTGTGCATGTGATGTTTCTGTAATTTTATTATTACATGTTCTAATTTTGAAGGCAGAGTTTACAGTTTTTACAATTTCTCTAACATCAAGCCCTGCGAAATATGGACCAAAATATTTTGCACCATCATTTTTTACTCTTCTAACAATTTCAAGTTTTGGAAATGCTTCTTTCATATTAATCTTAATATATGGGAATTGTTTGCCATCTTTAAGTAAAATATTATAAAAAGGTTGGTATTTTTTAATCAAATTGCTCTCTAATGCGAGTGCGTCCATCTCACTCATGGTAATAAAATAATCAAAATGATCAACACTATCAACCATTGCTTGCACTTTGCTAAGTTTAGGAGAATTTCTAAAATATTGGCTTACTCTGTTCTTAAGATTTTTTGCCTTCCCTACATAAATAACTACCCCGTCTTTATCGTGCATAACATAAACACCGGGTTTAGTTGTCAAAACTTTCAGTTTGGAAGCAATTTTATCATTCATAATCATAGTATAAATATTTTAGACAATTTAGTCAAGTGTAAACCTTAAACTCAACACTGAACATAATTCAAAAATGCTTGACAAAAATTCCCCATTATCTTAAAATATTTTTAGGAGGAATTATGAAAAAAGGTTTTATTTTATCATTTGAAGGCGGAGAAGCTTGTGGCAAAACCACACAAATTAAACTTTTCAAAGAATATTTAGATAAGAAAGGTATAGACTACATCGCCCTTCGTGAACCAGGCGGAACTGAGGTGGGCGAAAGTATAAGGAATATTTTGTTGCATCAAAAAGTTGATATAGATTATAGAACCGAGGTTTTGCTATTCAATGCCGCAAGAGCTCAAATTATCGAAGAAAAAATTAAACCTGCTCTAAAGCAAGGAAAATTGGTTTTACTTGATAGATTTTATCATTCTACCTTAGCTTATCAAGGTTATGCTTTAGGAAGAGATACAAATAGCCTTAAGAAAATTATCAATTATGCAACAGATGAGATAAAAACTGACCTTACACTTTTATTAAACCTGCCAGCAGAAGTTGCTTATCAACGAAAGGTTGAAGAAAACCAGCAAGACAGATTTGAAGAACGCGGATTTGAATTTTATAAAAATACAGAAAACGCATTTCTTGAAGTAGCCAAAAATGATCCAAATGTTAAACTTATAGATGCAACCAAAAGCATTGAAGAAGTACATAAGCAGATGGTTGAAACTTTTGAAAAACATTATAATTCACAAGAAGAACAAGAAGGAAGCAATTAAACCTTTGCTTCCTTCTTGTTTTTTTAAGCTGTTTCATTTTTTTTCTTATTTAATTTACTACTTTTTCCATTTTCCCTTTTTATTTTTTTAATTTCTTGAACTTGAATTTTGTCAATCCTCCCACTCAACATATCTTCAATTTGATTATATGAGATTTTATCATAAAATTTATTTGGACATGCCATAAACAAATGAGGAGGTGTTTGAGTAATTTTTTCTATCACCCTTTCATATTCTTCAACTTTAAAATTTTTAATTTGTTTATCAATCTTATCAAGTTCTTTATCGCTTCTAAAATCTTGGCAATAGGCAAATCGTGAAGAAAAAGAAGATGTTTTATCAACAAGACTTCTAAATTGAATATTTTTGCTTAACAAGTATCTTTCAATTATCTCATCCATTTCTTCCTGCGAAGCTTTATACAATTTTTTAGCAAAAAATTCAAGCATTGCATTTAACGCATCAATAAAACTTATATCTGTGCAATCCAGCCCAGCTTCCAAGACTCCATAGTTTCTATTACTAAAATATTCAGCATAGGGAGCATATGAAAGTGACTTTTCATCTCGTATATATCTTTTAAATTTTTCGTGTAATAAGTCACCAATTATAAAGGCCTGAGTATAATCTTGTCCCTCAAAATCCCCAAATGCTAAATAAAGTTTGTTTTTATTTTTATATTCTTCTTTGTAAACCTGCTCACAAAGCCCCTTTTCAAAACAATCAATATCTCGAAAATATGGCAAACTTATACTTCTCTTTTTTTGAAGAGTTGGCTCTAAATATTTTTTTACTAATTTCACAACCCTTCTTAGACTGACATTGCCATTTACAAAAATATAACAATTATCTAAAGTGTACAAACTCTTAATATGTTCATAGCAATCCTCTATCGTAATTGAATTTATTCTCTCTGGCAAGTCTTCTTTATTTATACTTGCGAGTCGCTTTAAATTAGGAGTTCCTATAACTTTGGAATAATAAAAGTTATCTCTTATATCACGAACGGAGTTAAAACCAGTTTTATAAAATTCTTCTATAATTACCTTTTTATTGTCTTCTAATTCATTTTCTTTAAAGGCTGGATTTTTTATATAATCTGCATATCTTTTCACAAACTCTTCCAAATATTTCTTATGCATAGTTGCATAATAAGAAACTATATCAAAAGAAGATGTAGCATTATATAAAAGACACTTCATTGCAAAATCTTTTTTGTCTTGTGTAGAATAATTTTTTGAACTTGCATCCTTGCAAATCATATGTTCAACCAAATGAGCGATAGTCGTCAACTCTTTTTTCTCAGGCCTTTCTTGTGTATACCCCGCCTTAAACTCTATTCTACAATTAACGCCATTGATATGACTAAGTCTTTCATGTGCAATAAAAATTCCGCTTTTTAATCTTTTGCATCTAACCATTTTAACCTCAATAGCCTAATTATATCATATTATCAATTTAAAAACAAAAAAAAAGAGCATTAATTAAAATGCTCCTTTATTTTTATCTTTAAGTTTAATAAAGCTATTGATTTTTACTTTTGTAAACTTAGGCTCTTTACCATTAACTCTTGTTTCTACATTTGGCATTACGCCAGGGCGACCAATTTTTATTTTAATTTCGTCATCACCAAGTTTATATTCAATAGCAGTGTTATTTTGACCTTTTGTGCTTTTGTTTTCTACAACTTCTCCATTAACTATTAAAGCAACAGCTTTTGGACCTGCATAAACTTCAACTTTGTTTCCGCCTACTTCAAAATAGAATTTTTGTTTTGTGAAGAATAAAGAAACAACACAGAACAACATTAAGCCTATAAAATACCACCAGAATGCAGAAAGTTTTGTATAAGTAAAATAACCATCAACAAAAACAAATTCATATTCCTCGCCATTGATAGCGTCTGCCAAGAAAACTTGCTGTACATCTAACACCGCACTCATTTCGCGATAACTAAACAATGAAACATCCCCCTCAAATTCAAGTGGAGTTTCAAAATATTCTAAACACCATTCGTCAATGTTGCTTTCATCAAATTCAACATCTTCCCAGCCTTTTTTCAAGATAGCAACTTCATATCCCAAACCTGTCACTTTGACCATGGTTGGATTTTTAACTTGTATATTAAGTGTAAACTTGGTTTCACTGCCTTCTACCTGAATAGCTGTGATTTTATCATCAAAAACATAAGGTTCATTATAAGGCATAAAAACACAAACTGTTGGAAGCACACCAACAAGCACAATAAAAATAAGTAAAATCAAAACTTTAAAGCCTTTCACTTTTTTCATAAACCTCTCCTTTTTTATAATTATATTCTAATATGAAAAATTTGTCAAATATTTTTTTAATTCCATAATTTAATCAAATAATATTTTAAAATTTTAACCTTTTATGATAAAATATCTCGTAGGAGAATTTATGAATAGAATTTTTGATGAAATACAAAATAATATACAAATAATTAATAAAATTGTAATAAGTGACCCATTAGATAAAAAATATGTTAAAAAAATAGAAATACGCCCTATTAATTTAAAAGGTCAAATTTATTTGCAAACTGAACATGTAGAAAATAACAAAGCCTTTCATAAAAATTTAAACTTACAAGAATTTGAAAATTTTACAAATGAAATTTCAACAAAATATAAACAAATTTTATTAATCATGCAAGGTGAAGATATTTCTTTCTTCATTAATCCTAATGGCGGAATAAAAAGGAAATGTTTAAGCAACAATATTAAAACTGTAAAAATTCAAACTCATAATAAAGATAAAAATTATATTCTTCAAGAAGGAGAAAAAATCCCTGCTCTTGTAGATCTTGGAATTTTTAACAAAGATTATAAAATAATCAATTCTAAATATGATAAGTTTAAACAAATAAACAAATTTATTGAACTTGTTGATGATGTCTTTAAAAATTATAAAAAAGATTCTATAACAATCTTAGACTTTGGCTGTGGCAAAAGTTATCTAACTTTTATTTTATATTATTACTTTACTTTTAAAAGAAAAATTAATGCTCAAATTGTAGGTTATGACCTAAAGCAAGATGTTGTAGAAAATTGCAATACCATTGCAAAAAAATATAATTATGCAAACTTGCACTTTCAAGTTAGTGATATAACAAAAGAAAAAGAAAGATTTGAAAACATTGATATGATTGTCACCCTACACGCTTGTGACACCGCCACCGATTATGCACTTTATTATGGTATAAAATATGGTGTAAAAAATATATTTAGCGTGCCATGCTGTCAACATCAAGTAAACCAAAGCATCAAAAAAGGTGGTGATTTTGATATTCTCCTTCAAGATGGTTTGATAAAAGAGCGTTTTTCTGCTCTTTTGACAGACTCTATAAGAATCAAACTTTTACGTGAATGTGGATACTCAGTAGACGCTATTGAATTTGTCGATTTTACACACTCACCTAAAAATCTTATGATTAGGGCAAATAAGACAGAAAGAAAAATTAAGCCCAATTTAGTGGATATAGAAAATTTATTAAATCAATATAAAATTCAACAACAATTATTTATTTTATTGAAAAATAACATATAAAAAGGTGTTTACAAATGGAAAAAGTAAAAAAAACAAGCAAAATAAAACAATATTATCAATTAGTTGAACCACATAAATGGATTTTGGTTATTCTTTATGCAATTCAAATAGCACATGTTGCTTTGAAAGCAGTAACCACAATATTCACAGCAAGAATTATTGTAGGTGTATATCAAGGTATAGAAACTGGAGATTTTTCATACGCTTATGAAAATTTATTTTTAGAGTTTTTGTTTATCTTTTTACGTAATGTTTTCACCTGGCTAAATTATATTACATATAACCGAATGTTTAGACAAAACTTTCTAAATATTCAATCTAAAACTATTAATAAAATACTAAATGCTAGTCAATCAAATTTTACTTCAACAAGCCGAGAAAAAATTCAAAATATTTTAGTTGCTGATGTTGATACACTTGCCTGCTACCCTGATAGCATTTGTACAAAATCCTGTAAAGTTATTCAGGCAATAATTTCTCTTGTGATTGTGGCACAAGCAAATATTTGGGTTGCACTTATATTACTTATCACTTGTGGAATAAACTTCTTCATAATCAAATTTATCTATAATAAAGTTGCCTTCTACAAGAAAAAACAAAGTGAAGCCTGTGATGTTATATATGAAGAAGCAAATCGTATAATGAGAAATAAAGAAATTATCAATGAGTTTCATGTTGGGCGTAATTATGACAAATCCTTTAAAGAAAAATGTTTGGCTTACACAAAAGCCGACAAAAAGCGATATACTTGGGTTGGAGTAAAGGAAAGTTGGTTCTATATTTATTATAATTTGGTTGTTGCAATCCTAACTGCTGCCATGATTTTCCTTGTTTCAAAAGGTGGAGTTTCAATGGAATTATACCTTATAGTAGTACCTTACTTCTTAAGCGTAACTGAATTATTCAATTCTTTCTTTGAAATAACAAACACAATTTCATTTAAAAATGTTTCTCTTTCACGCGTTAACACAATTTTAAATTTCTCTAATGAAGAACTTAGCAAATTTGGAGATATATCCGCCAAACTTGGTGGAACAAATATAAGTTTTGTTGGTGTTAATTATGAATGCAAAAATACTACAAGTCCATATTCAGGCTTTTTAAATGATGTGGATATTTCCTTCTCACCAAAAAGTATTAATATGGTTTATGGTGAAAAACGCTGTGGCAAAAGATTATTATTCAATATGCTTAGACGCAAAATTCAACCTGATAGTGGCGTAATTATGCTAGATAATATCAATCTTAACGAATATAAAGCAAAAACATTTAATTCAAATATTTTCTATTGCGTTGCTCATCCTGAATTTATAGATGGTTCAATTATGGAAAACATGATGGCAATAAACAGAAAAAAGCGAGAAATCTACACAGTTTTCAAATATCTAGATATGTATGACTTGATTATGGCAAAACCAAACAAATTTAATTCTAAAATTGATAAAACTTTCACTCGTGCTGATAAATTTTTGTTAGGGCTTGCTAGAGCCTTATTGACTGACTGCGACACTCTACTTATATACGAAATGCCTGCTCAAATAACCAAACGCGATAAGGCTAAAATATTGACGCTAATACAAAAAATAAGCCGTAAAAAGACAGTAGTTTTCTTTACATACACCGATGCTTTTAGAGAAATGGCAAAAACTATTTATCATATCGAAAATGGTAAAGTTGTAGATATTGATATTAATGGCGAGCCAGACTTTACTCTACTTGAACAAGAAGAGATAAAATCGATTAAAAAAGCAAATAAAAAACAGCAATAACTTGCTGTTTTTTACATATTATCAATTTCTTGTGCTGTAAATTTTTCACCAGAAAATTTAATTTCGCTATTTTCAATTTCGTCAGGAACTTTTTCACCTTTAGCCAAACCATAGACCATAACTTTGACAGGCACTGAGGTTTGAATCTTATTAGTTACAAACCTAGCTGTGTTTGTCAAAACGCTAAAAGCAACAGCCTCTTTTACCATTTCATCAGGAATTTGATCAACAACATCGATTGAAAATACTCTTAATATTTGGCTATATCCCATTGGCACTTGTGCTGTTATCTTTCCAAGTTTAATAAGTTTTGGTGTCTTAATTTTACTCTTAATTGCAGTATCAACTCTAGTCAAAGAAACATCCTCAACTTTTAAATATCTATGTCCTTTAATAGCTCTAATTTGTTTTGCTCTTTTAAGTAATTCTTCCTTCTCCAACTTTATCATTATGCCCTCCCAATATATAAATATTATATAACTTTTATTTTCCTTTGTCAATACCCCAATTATATTAATAAAAAACACGGAAAAACCGTGTTTTTTGATTAAGCTTCAAATAAAATAATTTTATTTTCTTTCAATGATTTTTGAACATCAATAACGCGTTGATTTGATGAGCCTTTCCATTTAAGCATTGGGCTATATTTTTCTTCCTCAAATTGCCCATCAACAAGCACATCAATATATTTGATTGCTTCTTTATCTTTTAAATCTCTGTCAAATAAAAAGCCTGTCCAAACCCAAACACTTTTATTTGGGTATTTTTCTTTAAACGCCTTAGCTAATTTACCTGATGCTTCAATATTCTTTGGATGTAAAGGTTCTCCACCCAAGATTGAAAGTCCTTCAATAAAATCTTTATCAGCAAGCTCTAAAACTCGTGCAATAGTTTCATCAGTAAAAAGCTTTCCTCCATTAAAATCGTGAGTTTCAGGATTAAAACAATTTTTGCAATTAAAACAACATCCTTGCATAAAAATTGAAACTCTAACGCCTGGTCCATTTGATATATCCATTTTACGGATTTTGTTATATCTCATTTTTATTCCTCATCATCTTTATTATCTAAGTGAATTACACGCTCCTTAATTTCTTGAGTCCTACCCTTATTCCAGAAATTAGTTCCAATATAGCCACATGTTCTTCTTGCAACATTAAGTTTGTCATGATCACGATTACCACAATTTGGACAATACCACTCTAAATTATCATCAATCTTGATTTCTCCGTCAAAACCACAAACTTGGCAATAATCGGATTTAGAATTGATTTCAGCATACATGATATTATCATAAATAAACTTAATAACTTCCATAACTGCTTTTATATTTCCTGTAAGGTTTGGAGCTTCAATATAAGATATAGCTCCGCCAGGGCTAAGTCTTTGGAACTCACTTTCAAGTTTTAACTTAGTGAAAGCATCAATCTCTTCAAACACAGGCACATGGTATGAATTTGTAATATATGCCCTATCTGTTATACCTTCGATTGTCCCAAAACGCTTCTTTAAGCATTTAGCAAATTTATAAGTTGTAGACTCAATAGGAGTACCATAAACACTGTAGTCAATGTCCTCAGCCTTCTTCCATTCATTACATTTATCTACCATATGTTGCATAACTTTAAGACCAAATTCCTTGCCCTTGCCGTTATCTGTGTGGCTGTGTCCGGTCATAAATTTAACAGTTTCATAAAGTCCAGCATAACCAAGAGAAATTGTAGAATAACCATGATGTAAAAGTTCATGTATACTTTCACCTTTCTTAAGTCTTGCCAAAGCTCCATGTTGCCATAAAATTGGTGCTACATCGCTTGTCACGCCACTTAAACGCTTGTGTCTAATTTGTAATGCCCTGTGACACATTTCAAGACGCTCGTCAAATATATTCCAGAAATTATCTAAATCTTTGTCAGAAGATAAAGCAACATCTATAAGGTTAATTGTCACAACACCTTGATTAAATCTACCATAATATTTAGCTTTACCATTCTCATCTACATAAGGCGTTAAAAATGATCTACATCCCATACATGGATAGCATTGACCATCTCCATTTTTATCTATTTTAAGTTGCTTCATAACCTTTTCAGAGATATAGTCAGGGACCATTCGCTTAGCACTACATTCTGCTGCAAGTTGTGTTAAATAATAATATTTACCATCTTCCTTAATATTATCTTCTTCCAAAACATACAAAAGTTTTGGGAATGCTGGAGTTATATAAACACCTTTTTCATTTTTCATTCCCTTAATTCTTTGATTTAAAACTTCTTCAATAACAAGTGCAAGTTCTTCTTTATATTCATCTGTTTCACCCAAATACATGCAAACAGAAAGGAAAGGTGCTTGACCATTTGTTGTTGTCATAGAGTTAATTTGATATTGAAAAGTTTGTACTCCATCTGTAATTTCTTTCTTTAAATCTTCCTTAGCAAATTTCTCGCATTCCTCTTTAGAAAGACCTCTTGACTCATATCTCTTTAAGTGATAATAATAACTATCTCTAACAAAAGGAGCAAGGTGAGTTAACGTGATTGTAGCACCACCATATTGGCTTGAAGAAACTGCAGTAATAAGTTGAGTTGCAATTGTCATAGCAGTCAAAAATCTGTGTGGCTTTTCAATCATAACGCTATTGATTGTAGTCCCGTTTTGAAGCATATCCTCCAAATTGATTAAATCGCAATTGTGCAATGCACTTTGAGCAAAGTAGTCAGCATCGTGGAAGTGAATTATTCCTTCATCGTGAGCAGAAACAATGTCTTCAGGCAATAGAAAACGACGAGTAATATCTGTACTTGTTATGCCTGCAATATAATCTCTTTGCGTAGTCACAATTTTGGCATTCTTATTAGAATTTTCTGTGTTCCAATATTCACTCTCTCCATCAATAAGTTCTTTAATTGCAAGATCCGTTGAATTTGCCTTTCTTACAAGCTCTCTTGTATAGCGATAAACGATATATTTCTTAGCAAGCTCAAAGTGTCCAAACTCCATCAATTTTTTCTCAATAATGTCTTGAATGTCTTCAACAAGCAATCTTTTCTTTCCAAGAGATTGAATATGATTAAGTATTGCCTTAATCTCACTAGCTGAAGCTTGTTCACCTTCATCCAAACCTACATTAGCCTTTTCAATGGCAGTTTTAATTTTTGTAGGATCATAATCAACAAATGTCCCATTTCTTTTGATAACTTGCATTTTTAAACCTCCATAATTCAAGTCTTTCATTGACGATTTTACAACATTATATATATGTTTGTCAAACAATTTTTACTATATATTGTATTTAATTTTGTAAGAAAAATCAATATATTGTGGTTTTGAAGATTTTTACAAAATTCAAATCCCTTATAAAATCTACCCTCTTGTTATAAAAAGATAACCTAACTATCGTAAGATAGGAAGGTTAAAATTTCTAGTTTTTTAAAATAAAAAATACGCTTAAAAGCGTATTTTTTATTAAATCAATTCAATAATTACCATTTCAGCGGCATCACCACGGCGTTGACCGAGTTTGATAATTCTAGTGTATCCACCACCTTGACCAACTTCTTTAGCACGTTTAGCATATTTTGGTGCATAAACATTAAATATTTTCTCAAGTAATGGATGATTAATTCCTTCAGTTCTTGCCTTGAAAGCGTCAATAGACTCTTTTGGGAGTCTTTGTTCTTGACGGTCGTATACATAAGACATAATCTTTCTACGTGCTTGAAGTTTCTTTGGTCCATCATTAACAACTTCTGTCTTAACTTTAACACCCTTATCATCTTTAATCTCTTTAGTCACTTTAACAGTGTCTTCATAAGTGTTCATTGCAAGAGTGATGAGTTTTTCAGCTTGAGATCTAACAGATTTAGCTTTAGCAGCAGTTGTTTCAATTTTACCAAACCAAAGAAGGTCAGACACAAGTCCACGAACAAGTGCATTAGTTTCTTTTGAAGGTCTTCCTAATTTTTGGTTAGTCATAATTTTCTCCTTTTAAAGTTTAGTCTTCGTCTTTACGAAGTGAAAGTCCATAACTTTCAAGTTTTTGAATAACCTCAT
>CARJLX010000007.1 GCA_949001935.1 uncultured Eubacteriales bacterium
ATAACTTTCCTTTAAAAATTATCATATTGGTTTGACCAATTTCGCTTTGGTAGCCCCCAGGGGAGCAGGAACGAACCCTTGTCTATCATCTAAAGAGATCTCCATAATTTCTCTAGTATCCGTATTATTTCCATTTGATGAAGTATTAAGAATTACGATAACTTTTTTGCCGAGGATTATAACTTTATGTAAAATTGATTTAATTAACAATGCTTTCTCTCTAGATTCTTCGCTTGCTGCAAGGCTGGCCAAGAATTGTGCAATTTCTTTTCCATTTGTTGCATAAAGAGGGTTAAGTCTAATATCTTTGAGTTCAGCCTCTAGGTTTGCCTTTTCTTCTAGAAGTGAAGTATTTCGAGTTTTTATAGTTTCATTGATAATGCCATTGAGAACTGCAGCAGTAATATTTTCTAATTCTTTGTCAATTTTCTTAATTTTCTCAAGGATGTAATCCTCGGCACTTTGAGATTTGTTATCTTCGATATAAGCGTCAATGTTTGAAGCAAGTACATTAGATTTATCTGCATTATTAAGAAATTCGCGAATTTTTTCTAAAACAATATTTTCAACTAAATCTTTGTTGATTTTTAACTTGTCTTTTTTACAAACATAGTAATAGTAGGTTTTGCTTCTGCCAGTTCCAGAACTGCCAGTCATTTTTTCGCCACAAGATCCACAGAAGATTTTGCCGGTTAAAAGAAAATCGCCTTTAGTATTAATTTTTGTATGATTATTAATTATTTTTTGCACTTTTTTAAAATCCTCCTTGTCGACAATTGCGGGAATTTTATTTTCCAATGTCATTCCAACAGCATTTATGGTTCCAATGTAAAGTGGTCTAGTCAAGATGTTGTGGACTTGGTGATGTTTAAATTTCCCACCTACTTTATTGGTGATGTGATTTGAGTTTAACCAATCACTAACACTTTTGATACTTTTCATTGAAAGATAAAGTTCATAAATTTTATCTATAACCTCGGCTTCCTCTTGATTTATCACATAGCATTTGTCAACGACATCATAACCATAGGGGATTCTTCCACCAAGGAAGTGACCTTTCATTGCACTTTCTTTCATTCCGCGTTTAACTTTTTGTGCAAGTTCTACAGAATAATATTCTGCAAGGCCTTCCAAGAGGCTTTCAAGCAGTATTCCTTCCGGATTGTCAGAAATTTTTTGCGTTGCTGAAACGAGTTTTACGCCATTTCTACGCAAGATTGCTTTATTGATTGCACTATCTTCTCTATTTCTTGCAAATCTGTCGAAGGCATAAACAAGCACAATTTCAAAATTTCTTTTTTGACTATCTCGCAGCATAAGTTGGAAGTCATCGCGTTGATCGTTCCTGCCAGTCATAGCACGATCAATGTATGTGTGAATTATCTCATAGCCATTTTTCTTTGCATAATCTTCACAAACGCGAACTTGACCTTCAATACTTTGCTCGGTTTGTCGTTCGCTGCTATACCTGGCATAAATGACTGCTCTCATGTTGCTTTGCTCCTTTGTATAAATTCTTTTAATTGTTCGTAAAGTTGCCTCTCAAGGGGACTTGAATAAAATTTATCTCTAGGTTTTACCTCATCGAAGTGTTTTAGGCGATTTTCTGCAGCCTGAAAACTTACATTACAAAAACTGGCTAATTTTTGTGGTGTTGTGAGTTGCAGTTCTTGTATTATTACCATAGGCATTAATATTCTTGCAGAAAACATATTGGCTTCGCGTTCAATCAAATTTTTATCATCTCCTATATGTTTGAGATATATGTGGCCAATCTCATGGCCAATGGTAAATCTTCTTCGGCCAATTGAACTAGTCGAATCAACCAGGATGATTCTTTGTCCGTTAGCCTCAAAAGTGTATCCTTCATTCTTTTTGATTATTTTTTTAAGTTCTGGATGTTCAAGTAAATATTTTTGCTTATCGAAAACTTTCCAGCCGTTTTGATTAATAATACCTTTTAGATCTAGGGGATAACTTGTCACATTATTTTCGATTAAAAACTGCCATGCCTGATCTCTGGTGTTGAAATAACCTTTTTTGCTAAGCTCTTGCTTATGTTTTTTATTAAAAATATTCATAAATGTATTGTTGACAAGTTTAAAAATTTATATCACTTCAGTTGCTCAAAATCTTTAACTAGGTCTTTTAGTGTTGGTTTAGAAATCTTTTTTTCCATTGTGGGGTATTCTCGATTGTAAAATGCTTTAAAAATCAAATCCAAGAATTCGTGAACTTTGTTGTCAACCTCAACTATCTCATCTTTTTGTATTTTTTCCTCTTCGGATAAATCTGGGATAAACATTCCGTGGCCAAGGCCATGTTTATTTCTTGCGTCTTGTATTTTAGCCACTATTTGGCTTATGTTATTGAGTCTAGCATTTAAAAGTAATTCAAGTTTTTGCTTAGATAAATAGTACTCTTTGTAATTGCTTGTCGATGATGTGCTGTTTCTTAGAACATCGAAATTTTTTATTGCGTCGTTTTTTAATTTGTTAAGGCTAAAACAATCCTTTCCGTTATCAAATAAATTAAAAATTTCAAACATTGCCGCTTTGGCATTTGTATCTAAAAAATCTCTGAAATATAAATTGTATTTTTTTAGAAGAGAAGTATTTTGATTTGCGTAGATTTCTTTTATGTAATAAACATTAATGCTTAAATCATTGGCTCGTTGAGTAAGCATCATAATCTTTTTTGTAAAGTTTTCATGTATTTTTTGAATTTGTTCCTTCGTCATTATCTTCCTTTTTAAAAATCAATATCGTAATCGTTAGTTTCTTCGTCAAGCATATGCTTAAACTTCAATAATTGATTCCTGGATAATTTGTAATTTTTTATTCCTAAACCTCTTCCATAAACTGTTATGGTGTATTTTTCTTTTGTTTCTTGATGTAAACTTAACATTGAACCTACAAAATGAGATTGTTTGAGAGATTCGATGTGTTCTTTAAGGTCAAGATTGACTAAATCTACAGGGTGTGGAAAATATTTACTGAATAACGACATGTGAATTCTACGAGCCGAAGTTTGAGGCTCTAATTCAATAGCAAGATATGCCAAATCCTCTAATTTTTTAAGACGTTTTTTAATTGTTTTTGCAGTGACGCACATTATTTCAGATATTTCTTCATCATTTAGGTAGCAATAACCTTGACTATTGCAATGTTTGATTAATTCGACGCACAAATCTTTATCTTTCTCGGTGATTAGCTTTGAGTTAGTTATTGCATCAGTATTGGCCTCAAATCCAAAATTCATAGTTCTCCTTTTTAAAAATCAATATCATTTGATGAGTTGTCATCGTCTAATAAGGCTTGAATTGCTTTAAGCCTTTTTTCTGTTAATTTGTATTTCTTTGGGCCACTGCCACGACCATAAATAACTATTGAGTTTTCTTCCATTGTATATAATTTATTGCTAAAGAGATATTCAACAGGGACATGAAAAAAATCCGCCAATTTACTAATTGTATCTGCATCAGGCGTGACTCTTCCAGTTTCATAAAATGCATAAGACTGTTGAGATTTACCTATCTTTTCAGCGACCTCACTTTGGCTTAAATGGTTCATCTTTCTTAAGTTTTTCAGCTCTTTATTCTTAAACATATAAAGATTTTACCACAATGTAGTAGTAAAGTAAATAATATTTAAAGTAAATTTTATAAATTTTAATAAAATCTTTATTAAAATGCTTGACATTAGTGCTTTAAATTATTAAAATTAGGCTAAATAACTAATCATATTAGTAAAAACGAGGTGTTTATGTTGAAACAATTATTAAAGCAACAAAAGAAAACACAAAGTGAAGTTGCAAAAGCACTTGGAATAAGTCAGCAAATGGTGAGTTGCTGGTGTACTGGTAGATTTGAACCTAAAATCAGTCAGTTAAAATCTTTGAGTGAGATTTTGGGCGTTGATGTAAGCGTAGTTGTTGATAGCTTCTGTCAAAACATGGAGGTTGCAGCATGAAAGATAAAAGATTGCCAACACATGAAGAATTACGAGCACAAGGTATAAACCTTCCAGACGAAATCCCAGTAGAGGAAATTATCTGGGATCGCGAAGCTGAAGCTGAACATAAAGTTATGATTATGCTACTTGCTAAACGCTTTCTTGAATGGAAGAAAGAGAAAGAAAGGCAAGAAAAGATAATAAAATTACAAGTTTAGGAGGTAAAAACATGAGATTATACGATTTTCTACAGATTCTTGAGAAAGACACAAGTGTAAGAATTGTTAATAAAAAAGAGGAAGTACTTGTGCCAGAAATAAAAAATTCTATTTTTAGTGAAGCTGCAAGATATTTGTTTATTCCAATAGAATTAATAAAACTTGAGGATAAACAATTTGTGATTGTCTTAGAGTTAAGCTAAAAAATCCCCACAAGGGCGATTTTGAAAAAGATTTATTTAATTTGATTTTTTTCATGAGTTAAGGCTTTGATAATCTTCGAGATATATAATTCGGTTTTTCTCAAATGTTTGTCTGAATACTTTTTAAGAAATCTATTGATACGCTGCTCAATTTCGAATAGTTCCTTAATGTCTTGATCAATATTTGCAATTTGGTCTTCTAGTTTCATATGTATCTCCTTATGTAAATTTCATCAGTGCAAAGCAATCGACTATGCCAAATACACTAATTAAAAATTATATCACAACAAAATATACAAATATGTAAAATGACAAAATAAGTCAAATTTCGACAAAGCAAAAAAGTGAGGTTATTATGCAAAATTTAAATACTTATGAACAAAGTCTTGAGATGTTATATCAAGATCTTAAGAGAAAGGGCGAAAGCACCGAAAAAAAGAGTAAGACAAGTTCTTATTCTCCTTTCGGTGCTTTTTGCATTTCCTGGTGGAGTCATTCGGGCTTGCAAAAGTTGTATGTAAAAGACAGAGGAAGGGCTGAATTTATGTTTGAAAGACTTCGAAGAACTAAAGATCTTAAAAATTCACTTTGCATGTTATCGCAAGACGACTTGCTACTTAGGATCGGGTGAGTTTGAAATGAAGTTGAAATTAAAATATTGCATTTTGGGTTTTCCAGGGCTCTACGAAAAAGAAGTGAAAATTCAGCCACCAAAACATTACGATAATCCGCTCGTTGCATGGGAAGATCATGTTGAATTAATTCAAGTACTAAAACTAAAGGAGAAGTTATGAATAACATTTGGGAAACTTTTGCACCGGTCTTGTATTCAAAGAAACTGACTGCAGATGAAAAGATTTTGTTTTTTGTGATTGACGCACGAAAGAATGCAGGAGGCTATTGTGATTCAACCAATCGTGAACTTGCAAAAGTTTTAGGCACAACAGAAAAAACAATTGCGACAAGGGTTTCATCAATGAAACGCAAAGGTGTTATTGGTACATGTCAAAATGTACACAAGCATAGAAGACAAATTTATTTACGCTTTCCTGGTGATCCATCTCTTGCTAAATCTACACCTCCAACGGAAGAAGAATGTAAAAACAAATTGAGAGAGTTTGAACTGACTTCAACCATGTTGTTTGTAAATGGTGTAGTAGTTGACTTAAAAAAAATTGCAATGCAGTTTAAGGCGGAAATTGAAAAACCAGCAGTAAGTAATTCGCCACAAACACCTGATCAAAAAGAGTTTGTTAGATTGTTTAAGCAGAAGTTCCCTAACAAAGCAATCAATTGCAATGTTGCAGATTATCCAGTTATTAATTACATGAAATTAATCCAAGAGATTGAAAACAGTAAGCTTTTAAAAGATGCTGGCAATCTCACACTGAAGTGGTGTCTGGAGCACAGAGAGGATATTCTCAATGGGGTTTATCGCAAAATTTCAAATGCGTTAGACCAAATTAAAAACGAAAATTTTCAAGGTAGGTCGTATGCTGACCTTGACATCAATTCCTTATTCCAAAATATTGATGATATTCAAATTTAACAACAATTCCCACATATGGATTAACAAAAGGAGGAAAAACACAGATGGCTAAAAATGGTAAAAAAAGATCAATCGGCAAGTTGATTGCTTGGATCGTTGTGATCATGCTATTGCTCGCAGTAATTGGAGTTTTAATTGCTGCTATATGCTATTCCCAACAAAATGGGATTACAACTGTCCAACAATTAGCGAATTGGTTTTCTTGGTTAGGATTCACTAGAACGCCACAAACGCCAGAAGCCGAAATAGTTAAGTCTGTAATCCGTGTTTAGATAGGATTATGAAAGGAGGAAGAAGAATGAGTAAATGTGAATTATTTGCAAAAGCACATCCAAGCATGAAGAAATTTATTTCTTGGGTTGTTGAATGTGATCGTACGCAAAATTCAAATATAGACAATCTCTTGCTTTATCGCAAGTTAAAGCAAGAGGGCTATATAAAATAATATCCAACTTCAGTGAAGTTGTAAAAATAAAAGTCGAAAGAAGCATTTTGCTTCTTAGGAGATATAAAATGGCTAAACAAGAAAAAATGTCAAAAACAAGAAAGATAACCATTATTTTAGCATCTATCTTGGCGGTTCTTATGATAGGTGTTTGCCTATGGTGGGTTTTAGTCTATTATTTGGCACCTGAAAAAATGGTATCGAATACATGGAACTTAAGCACGCTTACGACATCAAGCGGAGAAACGCGTGATATTGTGGAAGTAGATTATTACTCCAACAAAAATAAAAATGGTCTTGAGAAATTAGATGTTAAATGGAATTATTTTCATGATGAAAGTAGAGATTCAATTTACTCTCAAGGACTTCAATATATTGCCAAATCTAGCGGTGATAAAATTAGGTTTAACTATCAACTAGACGCAGACAAAGATAGAGTCCCAGATAAAGAAAAGGCTGATTATACTTGGTTTGACGGAAAGCAATATTATAACAACTGGGGCATGTATAGACTTAATGAAGATTTTGCTTCCAGATACAATTATCAATCTTACGATGATTATGTAAATGTAAGCAACTCAACTAACCCTTTAGGATTTGATTCAAGATTAAAAATTCAAATTGGTGATGAAATCTATGCAATGAAGTTTAAGGGCAACAATTCGCCAACTACTGAATTTCTATATCAAGAAACAGGGCCTTATGTATTCGCACTTTTCCATGGTTGGACAGAATATAACCTGTACTATGCATATTATGATTTTGATTATTTTTCAGCAAAAATATATGACGCACTGCAAGCTGGCCAATATGGCAAAGATGGACAATTCTTATTTGAGTTTGGCGATATGTTTGATTATTACAAATATGATTCAGAGAATAAAGTGTATTCAAACACTGAATTAAAAGGTGATGCAGCAGGAAAAGTTATTGAAGAAGTTAAAACATACTTTTCAATAAAAATCAATGTGCATGCCGATGGAGCACAAAAGGCAAGTGAGGATTCAATCTTCCATATGCTCCATGGAAACTATAACTACAATCTTAATCCAGATAGAGTGGAAGATGGCTATTTTGTTGGCCGATCTATAATCAATTGCTCATTGTACGACTTTGAATTGGTAAAAGTTCATGAAAATAATGTAGCACTTAAACTTAAAGAGGGCTTTGTTAATTATTACAAAAAATACAAAGATACTATCGTATTAGATGTTGTTATAGACATTGACGAACTTGAAAAACTTGGCTACACATATTTTGGTCTTGCGACAGATAATGGTCTAAAAGACTTTGATATTTACAAGATCATAACTCAACAAACAATAGATGGACAGCTTGTTAAAAGCGAGGTGACATTATGAAATTTAAACCAAAAAATAATCTAATGTTGTACGCTTTGGCAGTGATTGCTGTTGTAGCTTTAATCTTAGCTTTTGTGAATCTAACAGTTTTTTATGTGCTTTTAGGCGTGGCTGTATTCCTGGGTTTATTTTGGGCTTGCTATAATTACAAATGGGTACGCTATGCAACCGTTGTAATTATATATCTAGCATTAATAGGCGGAACAGTTTATTGTGGAAATAATTTGAACACTTACTACAACGCTGAAGGCGGTATATTTGGAAAGATTTCAAATATATTTGATTCAAACCAAGTTGAGGAAGTTGAAAATTTAATATTTGACTTCAGTAATGTTGAAATGCTTACGACAGGCAATGCAAATGAGTACGCCGCCAAGATGACAAAAGATAAATTTTTAAAAATTGATACAAATAAGACTTTTGCGGTTTATGTAAACGAATCACCATGTGGCTTTGTAGAAACTGGAGCAGATTTTGTTAGAGCAAATTATACTTATGTCTTTTATGGTGAAGAAAAGGACGAAATCTTAAAAGATACATTGCAATTTAGATTTGCACTAAATAAAACCTTTACAGAGTTTACAATCAAAACCCAAGGCGGAGAAACTGCCGTTAGACTTTGGAACTACTACTTTGCTAAAAACAATTTCACAGTTTCAATCAAGCCAGCGGATTATGTTTACTCAAACAATGGCTTAGATTTTGGTGAAGGTGAAGTTGAGTATGCACTCGCAAATTACTATGTTAATGACCAACAATACTTAACCCAACTTTATCATGTTGGTGAAGATGTAAACTTTCCATTCCCAAGCCAAATAACAAACACATTCTTAGGCTGGTCTTTAGATAAAACAAACATTGTTGAAACTTATAAGATCTCACAAAATACAAACTTTTACGCTGTAGAAGGTGAGGAAACTCTTTATACAGTTTCATACAAGTTTAAGGATGAAGTTGTGTTGAGGCAGCGTGTAATTGAAGGACAAACAGCAGTAAACCCTGCAAAAACTTTCACAGGCTATCAGTTTAAATATTGGGCTGATGAAAGCGGGGCTGAATACGACTTCAACACACCAATCATGCAAGATAGAGTTTTAACTGCAAATGTGACTGCAGAAGAACAAACAATTAAACTATACTTTGCCTTAGCAGATAATCCAAACAAGTATGTAAATCCAGGTCATTTTAGATATGGAAATACAAACGCACAAACAAATGGGGTTATTGCTAAAAATGGCGATTATACAAACGCGATAACATTATCTGCACTCTCTGGAACTGACTTTTTTCTTTATGGATTTAATCAAAACTTTTTTAAACTCCAAACAGATTCTATGGGAAGAGTAAAGTATTTGATTAAGGATTACGATGCAAAAAATGGAACCAATAAAGTAGAAACCTCAATCATAACAGAATACGATTTTGCTGAAACAGGTTGGACAGAAAGAACTACAATTAATTTTAAAAATGTAAATACAAATATGACAATTTTAATTTTGGTGGATCCAATTCTATTTAACATCAACTTTTATGATGATGGCGGGAATCAACTTTATGCAACTGCAAGAGGATTGATGTATGGGGGAACCTTTAGCCTAAGCGACTACATGGAAGGCGAAGATTTGCAAAGATTAAGAGCGGTTAAAACAAATTGGTATACAAAACCAAATGGGAAAGGCACTAACTACTTTGACCAAAATTTAAATATGCTTGAGCCTTGGACTTACAACGGCTACGACTGGGATGGCAACAATTATGTGAAAGGTACATACGATCCTGTCACAAAAACTTTTAGCGTATTTTCAAACACTTATTAGGAGGGATTATGAAAAAATTAATTAAAGGACTAGCCCTTGGGGCTACAGGACTGGTAATTGGAGGAGGCTGTTTCATTGTAGGCGAACAATTCGGCTACAATGAAAAGCCAGCCATTGAGAGTCCAGCACCAGGGGGAATAACATCTGCTGATGTTGAAAAATTACAAACTCAATTGGATGAGTTTAAAACCAAACTTGCTTCTGCAGAGGCAAGTTTAAAAATAAAGGATGAGGCTTTACAAAAAGCTGAGGCTGATGCTTCTGTAGACAAAGACACTATTGCTCAATTAAGACAAGATAAAGAATCTAGTATTAATGAAATTTCTAATTTGCAACAACAAATTAAAAATTTAGAGTTGCAAATTGAAACAGAATTGGTTATTGATTTAACTCAATTGATGCCATGGGCAAATAGAGTTTATCGTCAAAGATTAGATACTGGTATTTTATTCTCGCCTGATACTAATAATGGTGGATTATGGTTTTATAGTTTTAATACCAAGCAATTAAATAAAATCTATGAATCACCTTATTACTTTACAAATTTAAAAAATACGCCAGGAGGATGTTTTGCCTGGTCAAATGATTCAAATCATAAATTTGCTTTAGTTTTTGAAGAGCAAAAACAAGAAGTTAAGAAAATAGATTTAGTAGATAGCACTTGTTCTGGCGGTTGGGGTGAGGACGCAATTGTTTTAGAAAATGGTATTGTGTTGTCTGGTTTTTATGCAACTAATTATATTGATTTTGAAACTTTATCCAACACAACTATCTTTCAAATGCCTAATGGCGGAACTTATGGCAAACAAGTGATTCAACTTAATGGCGGTTGTTTAATCTTAGGGGATAAAGATAAAGAAGGCTTTACATACTTTGACGAAGCAACCAAAACTAAAGAAACCATTTCGACAGATGTGACATTTTTTAAAGCAACAAAACTTGACAAAGGCTGCTTATTATCTGGTTATAGTGATAATGCTAGCAATTTGGTTTACTACTTCAAACAAGAAGATAAGTCATTAACTCAAGTAAAGAGCAACTTTGATGTTCAAGCATTCTGTCAAACTGAAGTAGGCTGTTTGATTGGTGGTGATACAGCCAACAAAGTACTACTCTTTAATGAAAAAACGATTACTGCAGAAGAGTTGAGTATACAACATCCAAATTATCCTGAGGTGAGAGTTGGCGATATTTATACAATAGGAAATCATGTTTTTGTAAAGACATATAGATATAGCCAAAGTCCATCAAGTGAAAATTCATTATTTTATTTTGTAAAATCAAACAATAGTTTTACACACTTGTTTAATCGAGATAATGAAATATATAGCACTCATGCGGTGGGGACAAGATTATTTGTAGATATTGCTTCATATGATGCTAATCATAAACTAACAGGTCACCAATTCGGCGTTTTATATACTTCAGGAATCATGCCTCAAAATCAGATTCCAGAGAGTGATGTACCTTATGAATTTAGAGATGTTGACGAAGGTGTATTGATTATACAAGGTGATATTGCTTATCTTTACAACACTTCTACAAACAAATATTCATTGTATGGATATATTGAGTAATAAATAAAAAAGATGTAAAAATTTACATCTTTTTGGGGCTAAAGCAACTGCAAAGATTGTTGTGATAGCCGCTTCATTCTTTCTACATTTTGGCATAATGTAGACTCCTTAACTTAGTGCGATGGTGGAAACACTTAAAATACTATCCACCACCAGTAGTGTTGTGAGGGTTATCTCATTATTCTTCCCGCAACACTATACCAGAGTGTAAAACTCACAAATTTAACAAAAGGGGGATGTATGAAATTTGTAAACAAAAAACATGAGAGGGCAATTAAATTAAAGCGAGATCTTGACAAAGTGACAAAAGAACATGAAACGTTTCTAAGTAATTTAGAAAAAGCAGAATCTAGAACAAAATCTTCGACGAGTAGAAAAGCATGGGGAAAGTTCTTGGAGGCAGGAGAATCTGAATTTAATACTAAAGAGGACAAGTTATATCAAGAATATTATGATCTCATGAATAAAGAATTTGATGTGAATAAATCAAAGATAAAGTTCACAGATAAAAAATATAAAGATAAATTCATGGATGAAAAATACATAAACGATATGTTTAAGGCTAAAACCAAGGAGAAAGCAAATGGCAAAACAGTAAAAAAGAAAAGATAAACAACCGCCAAAACAAAGCAGTGCAAAACAGCCTCAATCAAAAAGTAATAGAAAGCCTGTCGATAAAACAAAAACTAAATGGTATGAGCCAGAAGATTGGAGCTTTAGAAACAATAAAGCAAGACACAAGGGTGATACAAAAGAAGGTGTGCATCCATCGTTGGTTGTAGGGGAAAATGAGAATAATTTTGCAAATATGGGATTAACAAAAGATCCTAAGCGAGGGCATCATTCAAACTATCCTCTAACAAAAAATCCCGATCCAATTAAAGAGAAGAAAAAAGTTAAAGGATATATACGAAAAGAAATAGAGTATCATAATAAAACTCAACTTCAAGAGATATTGAAACATTATACAAAGCTACCTCAAAAAGATATTGATGAAATTATAAAAATTATAGATAAAAAAAGATAGTCTTTCGACTATCTTTGAAGTTTAGCACTGGGCGGTAGTCATTAACTATCACGGGCTAAATTAAGAACTCAGTCACCCGAGTTCAACATAACAATGACATTTCAGCCATCGAGCCATTAAGGCATCTAATTCTTTAGACAATATTATTATATCACAAAAAATGGAAATTGCAACCATAAAGTGCAAAATTTATTAAAAAAAGAGGAAAAAATTATGAAAAATACTAAAAAAACAAGCAAAAACACAAAAACAACAAAAAATGCCGCAAAAAAAGCACCTAGGAGCCGAGTAAAGTCTTGCACGAAGAAAGTGTCGACCACATCCGCTAACAAGGCACCTGTAAAGCAAAATATTAAGGCAAATTCTCAAAATACGCCAAAAACACCTACAAAACCAGTAAATAGACAAACTACAGCTAAAACAGCACCAAAAACTAAAAAAACAACACCAAAAAGAAATGTCATTGTTATTAATTTGAAATAGGAATGCCCATGAGCGAAGTTCAAGAGAAAGAACAAGAAATAGAGATACCAATATACACAGATATTCATGAAGCAATTGAACAAGGAATTTTTGAGAAATCGTCTATATTGGTTCTATGGGGCAAGAGAGGCCACGGCAAATCTTCATTAATGGCGAAGTTTTGTGTTGATTTCATGCAACCAGATTATGCTGAAGAAGATGTAGAAGATTCAAAAGCAATATGTGAACTTCTAAATGAAGCAGGGATATCATTGATAAGGCCACCAGAAGATCATTTAGTTTTTGTTGATACATTTGTAGAGAGTAAGGGGGCTGGACTTGTCAACACAAAAGCTTACCAGTTTGATTTAAATACATTAGGTTTGCCGACAGAAGACAACAAACCAATGCCGGTTATTCCATGTTCAAAGATTGCACTAGACGAGATTCAAGATGTCTTGGATAGTCATGAAGGTGCTTTGCCAACAAATATATCAAAATGGTTTGAGCTTTCAAGACATGTTGAATTGTTTATTATTCTAGTTCTTCAACGACCAATGCGCCTCCCAAAGGATATTCGAGATTTAGCAACTTTTGTTGAATGTGTAGATGTTCACGATGTTAGAAATGAATATGGTTTATTTTTAGGCACAGTGTGGGATTGTAATATTATCTATGACAATGCGAATCTTGAATTGTACTTGAAATTACGAGATAAAAGTAATATAGATAAAAAGGTTAATTTTTCAGAGGATAGAGGAAATATCTTTGACTGCTATGATCATCACTATTTCCTACCGGCATTTTATCAAGATATGGAGAATCAAATGCCAGTGCTTGATAGGTGTGAAAGAGTAGAATTCACGCAAGATAGCTTTAAAAGATATTATGAGCATCATAAACTGCCCGAGAATTGGGGTAAAAAGGATAATAAAAAGAAGAAAAAAGTAAAGGAGGAGTTAAATAATGCAGGAGACGGATAGAGAAATACGAGAACAACAAAAGCTTAAAAGTCCCGAAGAATATGTGCGATATTTGGATCTATTGTTGCCAGCAACAAAGTTTAATAATAGACATGTTAAAAATGCGATTGATAGAGCTTCACAAGGATTAGAAGATATAACAAATCGTATTATGGACGACTCACTTTTTTTCACAAAGAAACAATCATGGTGGGCTAGATGGAAAGATAGACGCCTAGAAAAGAAGATGCAGAAGGAAGAATCTAGACAACATGCGGATAAAACTCGTCAAGATGAACTTCAACAGGCACAGAAAGAACTGCAACAAAAGTTGCAGGAATATGAGCATCGAATGAATAGTGTTCAGCAATTGCTGGAGTCGAAGGGTGTTGATTTATCTCTTTTGTTAGCCTCGCCGAACGATAGTGAGGCAAAGGAACCTGAAGTTGTCGAAGACAACGAGGGTTCGGGAGAGAACGAAGAGAAAACTCCCGATGAAGACGGCGAAGCCGACTTCTTAAAATTTTAAAAGGATAAACTAAGATAAAAAAGGAAAGCGAATGCGTTTTTTATCTTAGTTTAGACTGAATATCGTGTTTCAAAAAAAAGAAACCGAATAATAAAGATTAAAAAATCTTTATAAGCGTCCGTAAGGACGCGTCGCGATTGCGATTTCGCAATCGGCAAACAAAAATTTTTTATTTTTTCAAAATTTTTCTTAAAAAATTTTAAATCGAAGGAGGAATTAATGTACGGATTAAGTGTAGCAAATCAAGTTAATTTAAATAAATATTTTAGTTTATCCACAATAACTCCAGAAAGAATTAAGTTTTACGGAATAAATATGACAGTTGAGCAACTTCGAGCAGAGGCTCGTAAAAGACCATATGCGTTTACAATTTATACCGGAAGTGCTCATTTAAATTATTGTCAACAACGCACCAAAATTTGGCGTTATGAAGACTTTGTGGAAGGTAGCACATGAAGAAGATATTAACCTTTCTATTCGGCAATCTAGGAATATTGATATCGGCTATTTTAATGTCGGTTATCTCCTGGTTCCTAGTGCCGGTGTTTATAGATGTTTTACATAGTGGCCAGCCCTTCTCAGTTATTGTAAGTTTGCTACTGGGGATTATAACTGCAGGCTTTTATCTCTCGGCTGTCTTTAGTTCAGCGGGATTGATTAGTCGCGGAATAAAAGATAAGAAATGGTACTGGATTGTTTCAGGGACATTAGTCCTGGTGTTTGATGTAGTGTTGGTAATTTTAAATTTAGTTTAGGAGGAAGAATTATGAAGTTTAAAGTTGGTGATAAGGTTAGGGTTATTAATGTTGAAAGGCATTGTCTAAATGAAACGAAAAATATGTTAGAAAGAGTATGCGAAATCAAAGACATATATAAATATGGAGATGGTTATTATGTTGTCTGGCAACCTGATAAAAAAGATTATTGGTATTTTAGAGAGGATGAACTTCAACCAGCCGATAAACGCAAGCGAGGCAGACCAAGAAAGGGCGAAGAAAAGAAAATGATAAATTGCACTCGATATACTTATTTAACAGATTGTCTAGATGATCCAGATCAAATGGCATGTGTTGTCCGTGCCTTCGTAGATTTTGTGGTTAGACAAAAAGGTCAGAAAATTGGTGTGGGTGAGGCACATATTAGAAAATTTGTAGAAAAAGTTTTCACAAAAATAGAATTCAACGAAAAAGAGTTTCAACTTCTGAAAATTTTGCCAAAAGAGTTTAAGTACTTGGCAAGAAATCAAAATGGGAATCTTAACGCATTTACTACTAAACCGATAAAGAAAATACAAAATGGTTTTTATATATGGGTGGAAAGTGATCTTGATGCAACAAAGAATTTAAAAATCTTTAACAATCTGTTTCAGTTTATCCAATACGACGATAAACAGCCTTACGAAATTGCAAAATTAATGGAGGCATAGATGAAATTGCAAGAAATATTTAGCAAAGATGATTGGAATCTTTGTTTAGAAAAAATAAAATCAAGAGATTTTTTTGAAATGTCATTTATCAAAAAGCCATACAAATTTCGCTTTTCTTTTCGAGAGTGTGAAAATGGACTTTGGAAAGATGATTTGATGACGGCTATTGATGTTGAGTATAAGGTATGCGGATATTCTTATCCTATGCAACTTGACGAGTTGCCTAAATATTATGATGAGTTCTGTGCAGGAGTCAATAAGTTTTGGGCTGAGCAAGAGAAATTTGATAATGACAAAAGCGATAACAAAGAAGTGTTGAAAGGGCAACTATCTTTGTTTGATTAAAATTTAAAGATTTATAAAATTAACAAAAGGAGGTATAACTATGAGGGCAGTGTCAGTTCAATCAATGATTTTAGAATTGATGAGATATAATGCCTGGGATCAGCAGGAATTTGCAAAGCATTTTGGTTGTGACCCTGCACAAGTATCTCGTTGGTTGGCCGGCAAGGCTACGCCAAGAGGCAATTTTTGTATTACATTAAAAGAAAAATATGACGAATTACCAGAAAAATTTGCCTAAAAAACTATAAAACAAGGCGAAATTCCTTGAAAAATATATAAAAACAATTTAAAATCATGATTTTAGCCTGACACCAAGTGCCATGCCTTTTTTTGTCTATAAGAGACCCCTCCTAAATTTTGGAATATCCTTAAAAAGAGGCGGGGGCTAAAGTAGCAAATTACTCTTTTAATAATTTTCATAATTAAAAATAAATTAATATTTTATAATTAATGAGAGAAATATATTTTAATCTAAGATATAAATAATTCCTTATATATATTATATATATATTTATAATATAGACTCTTTGCGAATGAGGTTGTTTTTCAAAAAATAGCAAATAGATCTCTTCGAACAGCTTTAATCATGTTTAGTGAAGAGGCGGCTATGCCGCAGGGCTGATAAAAGGGAATATGGAATGTCTAAATAAGAATTGCATAAAAAAAGATAGATATATTACCTATCTTTTTCCAAGTCTGCAATGATAACAAAATATAAGATATTTTTATAAATTATTAACTTTGGTTCGACTAATTTCGTATTGGTAGCCCCCAGGGGAGCAGGAACGAACCCTTGTCTATCATCTAAAGAGATCTCCATAATTTCTCTAGTATCCGTATTATTTCCATTTGATGAAGTATTAAGAATTACGATAACTTTTTTGCCGAGGATTATAACTTTATGTAAAATTGATTTAATTAACAATGCTTTCTCTCTAGATTCTTCGCTTGCTGCAAGGCTGGCCAAGAATTGTGCAATTTCTTTTCCATTTGTTGCATAAAGAGGGTTAAGTCTAATATCTTTGAGTTCAGCCTCTAGGTTTGCCTTTTCTTCTAGAAGTGAAGTATTTCGAGTTTTTATAGTTTCATTGATAATGCCATTGAGAACTGCAGCAGTAATATTTTCTAATTCTTTGTCAATTTTCTTAATTTTCTCAAGGATGTAATCCTCGGCACTTTGAGATTTGTTATCTTCGATATAAGCGTCAATGTTTGAAGCAAGTACATTAGATTTATCTGCATTATTAAGAAATTCGCGAATTTTTTCTAAAACAATATTTTCAACTAAATCTTTGTTGATTTTTAACTTGTCTTTTTTACAAACATAGTAATAGTAGGTTTTGCTTCTGCCAGTTCCAGAACTGCCAGTCATTTTTTCGCCACAAGATCCACAGAAGATTTTGCCGGTTAAAAGAAAATCGCCTTTAGTATTAATTTTTGTATGATTATTAATTATTTTTTGCACTTTTTTAAAATCCTCCTTGTCGACAATTGCGGGAATTTTATTTTCCAATGTCATTCCAACAGCATTTATGGTTCCAATGTAAAGTGGTCTAGTCAAGATGTTGTGGACTTGGTGATGTTTAAATTTCCCACCTACTTTATTGGTGATGTGATTTGAGTTTAACCAATCACTAACACTTTTGATACTTTTCATTGAAAGATAAAGTTCATAAATTTTATCTATAACCTCGGCTTCCTCTTGATTTATCACATAGCATTTGTCAACGACATCATAACCATAGGGGATTCTTCCACCAAGGAAGTGACCTTTCATTGCACTTTCTTTCATTCCGCGTTTAACTTTTTGTGCAAGTTCTACAGAATAATATTCTGCAAGGCCTTCCAAGAGGCTTTCAAGCAGTATTCCTTCCGGATTGTCAGAAATTTTTTGCGTTGCTGAAACGAGTTTTACGCCATTTCTACGCAAGATTGCTTTATTGATTGCACTATCTTCTCTATTTCTTGCAAATCTGTCGAAGGCATAAACAAGCACAATTTCAAAATTTCTTTTTTGACTATCTCGCAGCATAAGTTGGAAGTCATCGCGTTGATCGTTCCTGCCAGTCATAGCACGATCAATGTATGTGTGAATTATCTCATAGCCATTTTTCTTTGCATAATCTTCACAAACGCGAACTTGACCTTCAATACTTTGCTCGGTTTGTCGTTCGCTGCTATACCTGGCATAAATGACTGCTCTCATGTTGCTTTGCTCCTTTGTATAAATTCTTTTAATTGTTCGTAAAGTTGCCTCTCAAGGGGACTTGAATAAAATTTATCTCTAGGTTTTACCTCATCGAAGTGTTTTAGGCGATTTTCTGCAGCCTGAAAACTTACATTACAAAAACTGGCTAATTTTTGTGGTGTTGTGAGTTGCAGTTCTTGTATTATTACCATAGGCATTAATATTCTTGCAGAAAACATATTGGCTTCGCGTTCAATCAAATTTTTATCATCTCCTATATGTTTGAGATATATGTGGCCAATCTCATGGCCAATGGTAAATCTTCTTCGGCCAATTGAACTAGTCGAATCAACCAGGATGATTCTTTGTCCGTTAGCCTCAAAAGTGTATCCTTCATTCTTTTTGATTATTTTTTTAAGTTCTGGATGTTCAAGTAAATATTTTTGCTTATCGAAAACTTTCCAGCCGTTTTGATTAATAATACCTTTTAGATCTAGGGGATAACTTGTCACATTATTTTCGATTAAAAACTGCCATGCCTGATCTCTGGTGTTGAAATAACCTTTTTTGCTAAGCTCTTGCTTATGTTTTTTATTAAAAATATTCATAAATGTATTGTTGACAAGTTTAAAAATTTATATCACTTCAGTTGCTCAAAATCTTTAACTAGGTCTTTTAGTGTTGGTTTAGAAATCTTTTTTTCCATTGTGGGGTATTCTCGATTGTAAAATGCTTTAAAAATCAAATCCAAGAATTCGTGAACTTTGTTGTCAACCTCAACTATCTCATCTTTTTGTATTTTTTCCTCTTCGGATAAATCTGGGATAAACATTCCGTGGCCAAGGCCATGTTTATTTCTTGCGTCTTGTATTTTAGCCACTATTTGGCTTATGTTATTGAGTCTAGCATTTAAAAGTAATTCAAGTTTTTGCTTAGATAAATAGTACTCTTTGTAATTGCTTGTCGATGATGTGCTGTTTCTTAGAACATCGAAATTTTTTATTGCGTCGTTTTTTAATTTGTTAAGGCTAAAACAATCCTTTCCGTTATCAAATAAATTAAAAATTTCAAACATTGCCGCTTTGGCATTTGTATCTAAAAAATCTCTGAAATATAAATTGTATTTTTTTAGAAGAGAAGTATTTTGATTTGCGTAGATTTCTTTTATGTAATAAACATTAATGCTTAAATCATTGGCTCGTTGAGTAAGCATCATAATCTTTTTTGTAAAGTTTTCATGTATTTTTTGAATTTGTTCCTTCGTCATTATCTTCCTTTTTAAAAATCAATATCGTAATCGTTAGTTTCTTCGTCAAGCATATGCTTAAACTTCAATAATTGATTCCTGGATAATTTGTAATTTTTTATTCCTAAACCTCTTCCATAAACTGTTATGGTGTATTTTTCTTTTGTTTCTTGATGTAAACTTAACATTGAACCTACAAAATGAGATTGTTTGAGAGATTCGATGTGTTCTTTAAGGTCAAGATTGACTAAATCTACAGGGTGTGGAAAATATTTACTGAATAACGACATGTGAATTCTACGAGCCGAAGTTTGAGGCTCTAATTCAATAGCAAGATATGCCAAATCCTCTAATTTTTTAAGACGTTTTTTAATTGTTTTTGCAGTGACGCACATTATTTCAGATATTTCTTCATCATTTAGGTAGCAATAACCTTGACTATTGCAATGTTTGATTAATTCGACGCACAAATCTTTATCTTTCTCGGTGATTAGCTTTGAGTTAGTTATTGCATCAGTATTGGCCTCAAATCCAAAATTCATAGTTCTCCTTTTTAAAAATCAATATCATTTGATGAGTTGTCATCGTCTAATAAGGCTTGAATTGCTTTAAGCCTTTTTTCTGTTAATTTGTATTTCTTTGGGCCACTGCCACGACCATAAATAACTATTGAGTTTTCTTCCATTGTATATAATTTATTGCTAAAGAGATATTCAACAGGGACATGAAAAAAATCCGCCAATTTACTAATTGTATCTGCATCAGGCGTGACTCTTCCAGTTTCATAAAATGCATAAGACTGTTGAGATTTACCTATCTTTTCAGCGACCTCACTTTGGCTTAAATGGTTCATCTTTCTTAAGTTTTTCAGCTCTTTATTCTTAAACATATAAAGATTTTACCACAATGTAGTAGTAAAGTAAATAATATTTAAAGTAAATTTTATAAATTTTAATAAAATCTTTATTAAAATGCTTGACATTAGTGCTTTAAATTATTAAAATTAGGCTAAATAACTAATCATATTAGTAAAAACGAGGTGTTTATGTTGAAACAATTATTAAAGCAACAAAAGAAAACACAAAGTGAAGTTGCAAAAGCACTTGGAATAAGTCAGCAAATGGTGAGTTGCTGGTGTACTGGTAGATTTGAACCTAAAATCAGTCAGTTAAAATCTTTGAGTGAGATTTTGGGCGTTGATGTAAGCGTAGTTGTTGATAGCTTCTGTCAAAACATGGAGGTTGCAGCATGAAAGATAAAAGATTGCCAACACATGAAGAATTACGAGCACAAGGTATAAACCTTCCAGACGAAATCCCAGTAGAGGAAATTATCTGGGATCGCGAAGCTGAAGCTGAACATAAAGTTATGATTATGCTACTTGCTAAACGCTTTCTTGAATGGAAGAAAGAGAAAGAAAGGCAAGAAAAGATAATAAAATTACAAGTTTAGGAGGTAAAAACATGAGATTATACGATTTTCTACAGATTCTTGAGAAAGACACAAGTGTAAGAATTGTTAATAAAAAAGAGGAAGTACTTGTGCCAGAAATAAAAAATTCTATTTTTAGTGAAGCTGCAAGATATTTGTTTATTCCAATAGAATTAATAAAACTTGAGGATAAACAATTTGTGATTGTCTTAGAGTTAAGCTAAAAAATCCCCACAAGGGCGATTTTGAAAAAGATTTATTTAATTTGATTTTTTTCATGAGTTAAGGCTTTGATAATCTTCGAGATATATAATTCGGTTTTTCTCAAATGTTTGTCTGAATACTTTTTAAGAAATCTATTGATACGCTGCTCAATTTCGAATAGTTCCTTAATGTCTTGATCAATATTTGCAATTTGGTCTTCTAGTTTCATATGTATCTCCTTATGTAAATTTCATCAGTGCAAAGCAATCGACTATGCCAAATACACTAATTAAAAATTATATCACAACAAAATATACAAATATGTAAAATGACAAAATAAGTCAAATTTCGACAAAGCAAAAAAGTGAGGTTATTATGCAAAATTTAAATACTTATGAACAAAGTCTTGAGATGTTATATCAAGATCTTAAGAGAAAGGGCGAAAGCACCGAAAAAAAGAGTAAGACAAGTTCTTATTCTCCTTTCGGTGCTTTTTGCATTTCCTGGTGGAGTCATTCGGGCTTGCAAAAGTTGTATGTAAAAGACAGAGGAAGGGCTGAATTTATGTTTGAAAGACTTCGAAGAACTAAAGATCTTAAAAATTCACTTTGCATGTTATCGCAAGACGACTTGCTACTTAGGATCGGGTGAGTTTGAAATGAAGTTGAAATTAAAATATTGCATTTTGGGTTTTCCAGGGCTCTACGAAAAAGAAGTGAAAATTCAGCCACCAAAACATTACGATAATCCGCTCGTTGCATGGGAAGATCATGTTGAATTAATTCAAGTACTAAAACTAAAGGAGAAGTTATGAATAACATTTGGGAAACTTTTGCACCGGTCTTGTATTCAAAGAAACTGACTGCAGATGAAAAGATTTTGTTTTTTGTGATTGACGCACGAAAGAATGCAGGAGGCTATTGTGATTCAACCAATCGTGAACTTGCAAAAGTTTTAGGCACAACAGAAAAAACAATTGCGACAAGGGTTTCATCAATGAAACGCAAAGGTGTTATTGGTACATGTCAAAATGTACACAAGCATAGAAGACAAATTTATTTACGCTTTCCTGGTGATCCATCTCTTGCTAAATCTACACCTCCAACGGAAGAAGAATGTAAAAACAAATTGAGAGAGTTTGAACTGACTTCAACCATGTTGTTTGTAAATGGTGTAGTAGTTGACTTAAAAAAAATTGCAATGCAGTTTAAGGCGGAAATTGAAAAACCAGCAGTAAGTAATTCGCCACAAACACCTGATCAAAAAGAGTTTGTTAGATTGTTTAAGCAGAAGTTCCCTAACAAAGCAATCAATTGCAATGTTGCAGATTATCCAGTTATTAATTACATGAAATTAATCCAAGAGATTGAAAACAGTAAGCTTTTAAAAGATGCTGGCAATCTCACACTGAAGTGGTGTCTGGAGCACAGAGAGGATATTCTCAATGGGGTTTATCGCAAAATTTCAAATGCGTTAGACCAAATTAAAAACGAAAATTTTCAAGGTAGGTCGTATGCTGACCTTGACATCAATTCCTTATTCCAAAATATTGATGATATTCAAATTTAACAACAATTCCCACATATGGATTAACAAAAGGAGGAAAAACACAGATGGCTAAAAATGGTAAAAAAAGATCAATCGGCAAGTTGATTGCTTGGATCGTTGTGATCATGCTATTGCTCGCAGTAATTGGAGTTTTAATTGCTGCTATATGCTATTCCCAACAAAATGGGATTACAACTGTCCAACAATTAGCGAATTGGTTTTCTTGGTTAGGATTCACTAGAACGCCACAAACGCCAGAAGCCGAAATAGTTAAGTCTGTAATCCGTGTTTAGATAGGATTATGAAAGGAGGAAGAAGAATGAGTAAATGTGAATTATTTGCAAAAGCACATCCAAGCATGAAGAAATTTATTTCTTGGGTTGTTGAATGTGATCGTACGCAAAATTCAAATATAGACAATCTCTTGCTTTATCGCAAGTTAAAGCAAGAGGGCTATATAAAATAATATCCAACTTCAGTGAAGTTGTAAAAATAAAAGTCGAAAGAAGCATTTTGCTTCTTAGGAGATATAAAATGGCTAAACAAGAAAAAATGTCAAAAACAAGAAAGATAACCATTATTTTAGCATCTATCTTGGCGGTTCTTATGATAGGTGTTTGCCTATGGTGGGTTTTAGTCTATTATTTGGCACCTGAAAAAATGGTATCGAATACATGGAACTTAAGCACGCTTACGACATCAAGCGGAGAAACGCGTGATATTGTGGAAGTAGATTATTACTCCAACAAAAATAAAAATGGTCTTGAGAAATTAGATGTTAAATGGAATTATTTTCATGATGAAAGTAGAGATTCAATTTACTCTCAAGGACTTCAATATATTGCCAAATCTAGCGGTGATAAAATTAGGTTTAACTATCAACTAGACGCAGACAAAGATAGAGTCCCAGATAAAGAAAAGGCTGATTATACTTGGTTTGACGGAAAGCAATATTATAACAACTGGGGCATGTATAGACTTAATGAAGATTTTGCTTCCAGATACAATTATCAATCTTACGATGATTATGTAAATGTAAGCAACTCAACTAACCCTTTAGGATTTGATTCAAGATTAAAAATTCAAATTGGTGATGAAATCTATGCAATGAAGTTTAAGGGCAACAATTCGCCAACTACTGAATTTCTATATCAAGAAACAGGGCCTTATGTATTCGCACTTTTCCATGGTTGGACAGAATATAACCTGTACTATGCATATTATGATTTTGATTATTTTTCAGCAAAAATATATGACGCACTGCAAGCTGGCCAATATGGCAAAGATGGACAATTCTTATTTGAGTTTGGCGATATGTTTGATTATTACAAATATGATTCAGAGAATAAAGTGTATTCAAACACTGAATTAAAAGGTGATGCAGCAGGAAAAGTTATTGAAGAAGTTAAAACATACTTTTCAATAAAAATCAATGTGCATGCCGATGGAGCACAAAAGGCAAGTGAGGATTCAATCTTCCATATGCTCCATGGAAACTATAACTACAATCTTAATCCAGATAGAGTGGAAGATGGCTATTTTGTTGGCCGATCTATAATCAATTGCTCATTGTACGACTTTGAATTGGTAAAAGTTCATGAAAATAATGTAGCACTTAAACTTAAAGAGGGCTTTGTTAATTATTACAAAAAATACAAAGATACTATCGTATTAGATGTTGTTATAGACATTGACGAACTTGAAAAACTTGGCTACACATATTTTGGTCTTGCGACAGATAATGGTCTAAAAGACTTTGATATTTACAAGATCATAACTCAACAAACAATAGATGGACAGCTTGTTAAAAGCGAGGTGACATTATGAAATTTAAACCAAAAAATAATCTAATGTTGTACGCTTTGGCAGTGATTGCTGTTGTAGCTTTAATCTTAGCTTTTGTGAATCTAACAGTTTTTTATGTGCTTTTAGGCGTGGCTGTATTCCTGGGTTTATTTTGGGCTTGCTATAATTACAAATGGGTACGCTATGCAACCGTTGTAATTATATATCTAGCATTAATAGGCGGAACAGTTTATTGTGGAAATAATTTGAACACTTACTACAACGCTGAAGGCGGTATATTTGGAAAGATTTCAAATATATTTGATTCAAACCAAGTTGAGGAAGTTGAAAATTTAATATTTGACTTCAGTAATGTTGAAATGCTTACGACAGGCAATGCAAATGAGTACGCCGCCAAGATGACAAAAGATAAATTTTTAAAAATTGATACAAATAAGACTTTTGCGGTTTATGTAAACGAATCACCATGTGGCTTTGTAGAAACTGGAGCAGATTTTGTTAGAGCAAATTATACTTATGTCTTTTATGGTGAAGAAAAGGACGAAATCTTAAAAGATACATTGCAATTTAGATTTGCACTAAATAAAACCTTTACAGAGTTTACAATCAAAACCCAAGGCGGAGAAACTGCCGTTAGACTTTGGAACTACTACTTTGCTAAAAACAATTTCACAGTTTCAATCAAGCCAGCGGATTATGTTTACTCAAACAATGGCTTAGATTTTGGTGAAGGTGAAGTTGAGTATGCACTCGCAAATTACTATGTTAATGACCAACAATACTTAACCCAACTTTATCATGTTGGTGAAGATGTAAACTTTCCATTCCCAAGCCAAATAACAAACACATTCTTAGGCTGGTCTTTAGATAAAACAAACATTGTTGAAACTTATAAGATCTCACAAAATACAAACTTTTACGCTGTAGAAGGTGAGGAAACTCTTTATACAGTTTCATACAAGTTTAAGGATGAAGTTGTGTTGAGGCAGCGTGTAATTGAAGGACAAACAGCAGTAAACCCTGCAAAAACTTTCACAGGCTATCAGTTTAAATATTGGGCTGATGAAAGCGGGGCTGAATACGACTTCAACACACCAATCATGCAAGATAGAGTTTTAACTGCAAATGTGACTGCAGAAGAACAAACAATTAAACTATACTTTGCCTTAGCAGATAATCCAAACAAGTATGTAAATCCAGGTCATTTTAGATATGGAAATACAAACGCACAAACAAATGGGGTTATTGCTAAAAATGGCGATTATACAAACGCGATAACATTATCTGCACTCTCTGGAACTGACTTTTTTCTTTATGGATTTAATCAAAACTTTTTTAAACTCCAAACAGATTCTATGGGAAGAGTAAAGTATTTGATTAAGGATTACGATGCAAAAAATGGAACCAATAAAGTAGAAACCTCAATCATAACAGAATACGATTTTGCTGAAACAGGTTGGACAGAAAGAACTACAATTAATTTTAAAAATGTAAATACAAATATGACAATTTTAATTTTGGTGGATCCAATTCTATTTAACATCAACTTTTATGATGATGGCGGGAATCAACTTTATGCAACTGCAAGAGGATTGATGTATGGGGGAACCTTTAGCCTAAGCGACTACATGGAAGGCGAAGATTTGCAAAGATTAAGAGCGGTTAAAACAAATTGGTATACAAAACCAAATGGGAAAGGCACTAACTACTTTGACCAAAATTTAAATATGCTTGAGCCTTGGACTTACAACGGCTACGACTGGGATGGCAACAATTATGTGAAAGGTACATACGATCCTGTCACAAAAACTTTTAGCGTATTTTCAAACACTTATTAGGAGGGATTATGAAAAAATTAATTAAAGGACTAGCCCTTGGGGCTACAGGACTGGTAATTGGAGGAGGCTGTTTCATTGTAGGCGAACAATTCGGCTACAATGAAAAGCCAGCCATTGAGAGTCCAGCACCAGGGGGAATAACATCTGCTGATGTTGAAAAATTACAAACTCAATTGGATGAGTTTAAAACCAAACTTGCTTCTGCAGAGGCAAGTTTAAAAATAAAGGATGAGGCTTTACAAAAAGCTGAGGCTGATGCTTCTGTAGACAAAGACACTATTGCTCAATTAAGACAAGATAAAGAATCTAGTATTAATGAAATTTCTAATTTGCAACAACAAATTAAAAATTTAGAGTTGCAAATTGAAACAGAATTGGTTATTGATTTAACTCAATTGATGCCATGGGCAAATAGAGTTTATCGTCAAAGATTAGATACTGGTATTTTATTCTCGCCTGATACTAATAATGGTGGATTATGGTTTTATAGTTTTAATACCAAGCAATTAAATAAAATCTATGAATCACCTTATTACTTTACAAATTTAAAAAATACGCCAGGAGGATGTTTTGCCTGGTCAAATGATTCAAATCATAAATTTGCTTTAGTTTTTGAAGAGCAAAAACAAGAAGTTAAGAAAATAGATTTAGTAGATAGCACTTGTTCTGGCGGTTGGGGTGAGGACGCAATTGTTTTAGAAAATGGTATTGTGTTGTCTGGTTTTTATGCAACTAATTATATTGATTTTGAAACTTTATCCAACACAACTATCTTTCAAATGCCTAATGGCGGAACTTATGGCAAACAAGTGATTCAACTTAATGGCGGTTGTTTAATCTTAGGGGATAAAGATAAAGAAGGCTTTACATACTTTGACGAAGCAACCAAAACTAAAGAAACCATTTCGACAGATGTGACATTTTTTAAAGCAACAAAACTTGACAAAGGCTGCTTATTATCTGGTTATAGTGATAATGCTAGCAATTTGGTTTACTACTTCAAACAAGAAGATAAGTCATTAACTCAAGTAAAGAGCAACTTTGATGTTCAAGCATTCTGTCAAACTGAAGTAGGCTGTTTGATTGGTGGTGATACAGCCAACAAAGTACTACTCTTTAATGAAAAAACGATTACTGCAGAAGAGTTGAGTATACAACATCCAAATTATCCTGAGGTGAGAGTTGGCGATATTTATACAATAGGAAATCATGTTTTTGTAAAGACATATAGATATAGCCAAAGTCCATCAAGTGAAAATTCATTATTTTATTTTGTAAAATCAAACAATAGTTTTACACACTTGTTTAATCGAGATAATGAAATATATAGCACTCATGCGGTGGGGACAAGATTATTTGTAGATATTGCTTCATATGATGCTAATCATAAACTAACAGGTCACCAATTCGGCGTTTTATATACTTCAGGAATCATGCCTCAAAATCAGATTCCAGAGAGTGATGTACCTTATGAATTTAGAGATGTTGACGAAGGTGTATTGATTATACAAGGTGATATTGCTTATCTTTACAACACTTCTACAAACAAATATTCATTGTATGGATATATTGAGTAATAAATAAAAAAGATGTAAAAATTTACATCTTTTTGGGGCTAAAGCAACTGCAAAGATTGTTGTGATAGCCGCTTCATTCTTTCTACATTTTGGCATAATGTAGACTCCTTAACTTAGTGCGATGGTGGAAACACTTAAAATACTATCCACCACCAGTAGTGTTGTGAGGGTTATCTCATTATTCTTCCCGCAACACTATACCAGAGTGTAAAACTCACAAATTTAACAAAAGGGGGATGTATGAAATTTGTAAACAAAAAACATGAGAGGGCAATTAAATTAAAGCGAGATCTTGACAAAGTGACAAAAGAACATGAAACGTTTCTAAGTAATTTAGAAAAAGCAGAATCTAGAACAAAATCTTCGACGAGTAGAAAAGCATGGGGAAAGTTCTTGGAGGCAGGAGAATCTGAATTTAATACTAAAGAGGACAAGTTATATCAAGAATATTATGATCTCATGAATAAAGAATTTGATGTGAATAAATCAAAGATAAAGTTCACAGATAAAAAATATAAAGATAAATTCATGGATGAAAAATACATAAACGATATGTTTAAGGCTAAAACCAAGGAGAAAGCAAATGGCAAAACAGTAAAAAAGAAAAGATAAACAACCGCCAAAACAAAGCAGTGCAAAACAGCCTCAATCAAAAAGTAATAGAAAGCCTGTCGATAAAACAAAAACTAAATGGTATGAGCCAGAAGATTGGAGCTTTAGAAACAATAAAGCAAGACACAAGGGTGATACAAAAGAAGGTGTGCATCCATCGTTGGTTGTAGGGGAAAATGAGAATAATTTTGCAAATATGGGATTAACAAAAGATCCTAAGCGAGGGCATCATTCAAACTATCCTCTAACAAAAAATCCCGATCCAATTAAAGAGAAGAAAAAAGTTAAAGGATATATACGAAAAGAAATAGAGTATCATAATAAAACTCAACTTCAAGAGATATTGAAACATTATACAAAGCTACCTCAAAAAGATATTGATGAAATTATAAAAATTATAGATAAAAAAAGATAGTCTTTCGACTATCTTTGAAGTTTAGCACTGGGCGGTAGTCATTAACTATCACGGGCTAAATTAAGAACTCAGTCACCCGAGTTCAACATAACAATGACATTTCAGCCATCGAGCCATTAAGGCATCTAATTCTTTAGACAATATTATTATATCACAAAAAATGGAAATTGCAACCATAAAGTGCAAAATTTATTAAAAAAAGAGGAAAAAATTATGAAAAATACTAAAAAAACAAGCAAAAACACAAAAACAACAAAAAATGCCGCAAAAAAAGCACCTAGGAGCCGAGTAAAGTCTTGCACGAAGAAAGTGTCGACCACATCCGCTAACAAGGCACCTGTAAAGCAAAATATTAAGGCAAATTCTCAAAATACGCCAAAAACACCTACAAAACCAGTAAATAGACAAACTACAGCTAAAACAGCACCAAAAACTAAAAAAACAACACCAAAAAGAAATGTCATTGTTATTAATTTGAAATAGGAATGCCCATGAGCGAAGTTCAAGAGAAAGAACAAGAAATAGAGATACCAATATACACAGATATTCATGAAGCAATTGAACAAGGAATTTTTGAGAAATCGTCTATATTGGTTCTATGGGGCAAGAGAGGCCACGGCAAATCTTCATTAATGGCGAAGTTTTGTGTTGATTTCATGCAACCAGATTATGCTGAAGAAGATGTAGAAGATTCAAAAGCAATATGTGAACTTCTAAATGAAGCAGGGATATCATTGATAAGGCCACCAGAAGATCATTTAGTTTTTGTTGATACATTTGTAGAGAGTAAGGGGGCTGGACTTGTCAACACAAAAGCTTACCAGTTTGATTTAAATACATTAGGTTTGCCGACAGAAGACAACAAACCAATGCCGGTTATTCCATGTTCAAAGATTGCACTAGACGAGATTCAAGATGTCTTGGATAGTCATGAAGGTGCTTTGCCAACAAATATATCAAAATGGTTTGAGCTTTCAAGACATGTTGAATTGTTTATTATTCTAGTTCTTCAACGACCAATGCGCCTCCCAAAGGATATTCGAGATTTAGCAACTTTTGTTGAATGTGTAGATGTTCACGATGTTAGAAATGAATATGGTTTATTTTTAGGCACAGTGTGGGATTGTAATATTATCTATGACAATGCGAATCTTGAATTGTACTTGAAATTACGAGATAAAAGTAATATAGATAAAAAGGTTAATTTTTCAGAGGATAGAGGAAATATCTTTGACTGCTATGATCATCACTATTTCCTACCGGCATTTTATCAAGATATGGAGAATCAAATGCCAGTGCTTGATAGGTGTGAAAGAGTAGAATTCACGCAAGATAGCTTTAAAAGATATTATGAGCATCATAAACTGCCCGAGAATTGGGGTAAAAAGGATAATAAAAAGAAGAAAAAAGTAAAGGAGGAGTTAAATAATGCAGGAGACGGATAGAGAAATACGAGAACAACAAAAGCTTAAAAGTCCCGAAGAATATGTGCGATATTTGGATCTATTGTTGCCAGCAACAAAGTTTAATAATAGACATGTTAAAAATGCGATTGATAGAGCTTCACAAGGATTAGAAGATATAACAAATCGTATTATGGACGACTCACTTTTTTTCACAAAGAAACAATCATGGTGGGCTAGATGGAAAGATAGACGCCTAGAAAAGAAGATGCAGAAGGAAGAATCTAGACAACATGCGGATAAAACTCGTCAAGATGAACTTCAACAGGCACAGAAAGAACTGCAACAAAAGTTGCAGGAATATGAGCATCGAATGAATAGTGTTCAGCAATTGCTGGAGTCGAAGGGTGTTGATTTATCTCTTTTGTTAGCCTCGCCGAACGATAGTGAGGCAAAGGAACCTGAAGTTGTCGAAGACAACGAGGGTTCGGGAGAGAACGAAGAGAAAACTCCCGATGAAGACGGCGAAGCCGACTTCTTAAAATTTTAAAAGGATAAACTAAGATAAAAAAGGAAAGCGAATGCGTTTTTTATCTTAGTTTAGACTGAATATCGTGTTTCAAAAAAAAGAAACCGAATAATAAAGATTAAAAAATCTTTATAAGCGTCCGTAAGGACGCGTCGCGATTGCGATTTCGCAATCGGCAAACAAAAATTTTTTATTTTTTCAAAATTTTTCTTAAAAAATTTTAAATCGAAGGAGGAATTAATGTACGGATTAAGTGTAGCAAATCAAGTTAATTTAAATAAATATTTTAGTTTATCCACAATAACTCCAGAAAGAATTAAGTTTTACGGAATAAATATGACAGTTGAGCAACTTCGAGCAGAGGCTCGTAAAAGACCATATGCGTTTACAATTTATACCGGAAGTGCTCATTTAAATTATTGTCAACAACGCACCAAAATTTGGCGTTATGAAGACTTTGTGGAAGGTAGCACATGAAGAAGATATTAACCTTTCTATTCGGCAATCTAGGAATATTGATATCGGCTATTTTAATGTCGGTTATCTCCTGGTTCCTAGTGCCGGTGTTTATAGATGTTTTACATAGTGGCCAGCCCTTCTCAGTTATTGTAAGTTTGCTACTGGGGATTATAACTGCAGGCTTTTATCTCTCGGCTGTCTTTAGTTCAGCGGGATTGATTAGTCGCGGAATAAAAGATAAGAAATGGTACTGGATTGTTTCAGGGACATTAGTCCTGGTGTTTGATGTAGTGTTGGTAATTTTAAATTTAGTTTAGGAGGAAGAATTATGAAGTTTAAAGTTGGTGATAAGGTTAGGGTTATTAATGTTGAAAGGCATTGTCTAAATGAAACGAAAAATATGTTAGAAAGAGTATGCGAAATCAAAGACATATATAAATATGGAGATGGTTATTATGTTGTCTGGCAACCTGATAAAAAAGATTATTGGTATTTTAGAGAGGATGAACTTCAACCAGCCGATAAACGCAAGCGAGGCAGACCAAGAAAGGGCGAAGAAAAGAAAATGATAAATTGCACTCGATATACTTATTTAACAGATTGTCTAGATGATCCAGATCAAATGGCATGTGTTGTCCGTGCCTTCGTAGATTTTGTGGTTAGACAAAAAGGTCAGAAAATTGGTGTGGGTGAGGCACATATTAGAAAATTTGTAGAAAAAGTTTTCACAAAAATAGAATTCAACGAAAAAGAGTTTCAACTTCTGAAAATTTTGCCAAAAGAGTTTAAGTACTTGGCAAGAAATCAAAATGGGAATCTTAACGCATTTACTACTAAACCGATAAAGAAAATACAAAATGGTTTTTATATATGGGTGGAAAGTGATCTTGATGCAACAAAGAATTTAAAAATCTTTAACAATCTGTTTCAGTTTATCCAATACGACGATAAACAGCCTTACGAAATTGCAAAATTAATGGAGGCATAGATGAAATTGCAAGAAATATTTAGCAAAGATGATTGGAATCTTTGTTTAGAAAAAATAAAATCAAGAGATTTTTTTGAAATGTCATTTATCAAAAAGCCATACAAATTTCGCTTTTCTTTTCGAGAGTGTGAAAATGGACTTTGGAAAGATGATTTGATGACGGCTATTGATGTTGAGTATAAGGTATGCGGATATTCTTATCCTATGCAACTTGACGAGTTGCCTAAATATTATGATGAGTTCTGTGCAGGAGTCAATAAGTTTTGGGCTGAGCAAGAGAAATTTGATAATGACAAAAGCGATAACAAAGAAGTGTTGAAAGGGCAACTATCTTTGTTTGATTAAAATTTAAAGATTTATAAAATTAACAAAAGGAGGTATAACTATGAGGGCAGTGTCAGTTCAATCAATGATTTTAGAATTGATGAGATATAATGCCTGGGATCAGCAGGAATTTGCAAAGCATTTTGGTTGTGACCCTGCACAAGTATCTCGTTGGTTGGCCGGCAAGGCTACGCCAAGAGGCAATTTTTGTATTACATTAAAAGAAAAATATGACGAATTACCAGAAAAATTTGCCTAAAAAACTATAAAACAAGGCGAAATTCCTTGAAAAATATATAAAAACAATTTAAAATCATGATTTTAGCCTGACACCAAGTGCCATGCCTTTTTTTGTCTATAAGAGACCCCTCCTAAATTTTGGAATATCCTTAAAAAGAGGCGGGGGCTAAAGTAGCAAATTACTCTTTTAATAATTTTCATAATTAAAAATAAATTAATATTTTATAATTAATGAGAGAAATATATTTTAATCTAAGATATAAATAATTCCTTATATATATTATATATATATTTATAATATAGACTCTTTGCGAATGAGGTTGTTTTTCAAAAAATAGCAAATAGATCTCTTCGAACAGCTTTAATCATGTTTAGTGAAGAGGCGGCTATGCCGCAGGGCTGATAAAAGGGAATATGGAATGTCTAAATAAGAATTGCATAAAAAAAGATAGATATATTACCTATCTTTTTCCAAGTCTGCAATGATAACAAAATATAAGATATTTTTATAAATTATTAACTTTGGTTCGACTAATTTCGTATTGGTAGCCTCCAGGGGAGTCGAACCCCTCATTCCGCCGTGAAAGGGCGATGTCT
>CARJLX010000008.1 GCA_949001935.1 uncultured Eubacteriales bacterium
AGGGCTATCTGGTGCGTCGCAAGGGATTCGAACCCCTGACCTTTCGTTCCGTAGACGAACGCTCTATCCAGCTGAGCTAGCGACGCATAATTTTATTTAAGCGTTGTTATTATATCACATTTTTATTTATTTGGCAATGGTTTTATAGAAAAATTATAAATATTTAAAGTTTTTTTATTTTCAGCATTTGCTTAATGTTGACATGGTTCTTTTTACAAAATTGCAAATAATAAATTAAAAATCTATTTGCAATTTTTTTTGCGGTGATATATACTAAGTTGAGGAGTTTTTTATGATTTTATTTGGCGATTATCACACTCACACTAAATATTCTGCGAAAGGACATGGGAAAGGTACTATTTTAGAGAATGCTAGTGTGGCATATAACAAGGGATTAAAACAAATTGCTATAACTGACCATGGTTTTGAACACAAGCTTTTTGGAGTTAAGAGAAAAGATATCCCTATGATTAAGGAGGATATTTTGAACGCTAAAGAAGTGACAGGGGTTGATGTTTTGCTTGGTGTAGAGGCAAATTTAACTTCTATGAATGGTGATATTGATATTCGCGATGAAGATTACGAATTTTTAGATGTTTTACTTATGGGTTTTCATGCAATGGGCAAGCCTGCAAGTTTTAAAGATAAATTTCATCTTTTCTATCCAAACATCTTTGGAAGTTCATTTGCACCAAGCAAGGAAAGGTTATCTAAAAATACAACTGCTTATTTAAAAGCTTTAGATAAATACCCAATAGACGTTATAACACATTTAAATCACAATTATCCAGTTGACACGCTTGCGGTTGCAAGACTCGCAAAGCAAAAAGGAACTTTTGTTGAGCTAAATGGCAAGAGAATTAACATGAGTGATCGCGACATTATAACTATGGCAGAAGAAGGTGTAAAATTTATAGTTAATAGTGATGCACATAGTCCAGACAGAGTTGGGGAGTGCAATAATGGAATAAACTTGTTGTTTAAACTTGGTATTCCACTTTCTCAAGTAGTCAATGTAGATAAATTACCTAAATTTAAAAACAAAGGAAGGTTTGAAATAAATTGAGTTTTGCAAGAGAATCAAAACTTGAATTGTTAAATGAAGAAATTTTGGACGCAGGTTGTGCCCAAGCCTTTTTATCTGGGTTGTTTCATGGTTCGGGACAACTTACTAAAAACAGTAAAGGTGTACGTGTTGATCTTGTGACAGATATTAAAGAAATTTTTGATTATGTTAATTCAATTATTAAAAGGTTGTATGGAGAAGAACTTGAACTTGAAATTAGCGATGATTATATTATTAACAAAACAACTTATTATAGAATAATGTTTCCAATTTCAATCTCGCATCAAGTATTGCAAGATTGTGGACTGCTTGAAAGCAATGATGGAAGTTATGCTTTGGAAGAAGGGGTTGATAGCAATATTGTTTACGATGAAGAAACGCAAAAAGCTTTTGTTAAAGGTGCATTTTTGTCTTGTTCTACTTCAAGTATAAGATTGAGTGAACTTGGTGATCGTGGAACAACAAGTGGTTATCATTTGGAATTTGCTTCTCATAAAAGGGATTTTTTGGAGGGTTTGCAAGAAATTTTGGCAGAATTTACAATCCCTGCAAAACTTGGCACGAGAAAAAATCTTCATATACTTTATCTTAAAGATAGCGAAAGTATAAAAGATTTACTTGCACTAGTTGGAGCAATGCAAAGTGTACTTGCCCTTTCGAATGAAATGGCGACAAGAGGTCTTCGAAATATTGTCAATCGGCAGGTAAATTGTATAAATGCAAACATTAATAAGACTGTTGAGGCAAGTTTAAAGCAAATACAAGCGATTGAATATATCAATCAAAGGATTGGTCTTGACAATCTTCCAGAGGATTTGCAAGAAGTGGCAGTTTTGCGTTTGGCCAATCAGCAAGAAAGTATGGAAGAGCTTTTAAAGCTCTCAACAATTCAGCTTACAAAGAGTGGACTTAATCATCGCTTTAGAAGGCTTATAAAGATTGCCGAGGATTTGAAGAATCAAGATTGAGTTTGGCGATTGGATAATAAAAGGTAAAAAACAAATAGTTTTTAACAACCGCAGTTATCAAGGTGATAACAAGGTTGTTAAAATTAGTTTTCTTTTGCTTCTTTTCTTTTAAAGAAAAGAAGATAATACAAAATAAGGAGAAATGATGAAAGATTTTGTTCACTTGCATGTTCATACAGAGTTTTCGCTGTTGGACGGACTTGCGAGAATTAATAAACTTGTAGATATTGTTAAGGAACGCGGGTGGAAAAGTGTTGCTATAACCGACCATGGAAATATGTATGGCGTTATGCGTTTTTATGAAGAGTGTATTAAAAAAGGTATAAATCCAGTTATTGGTTGTGAATTTTATATCACGCATGATATGCATTCTCGTTCTAATGCGTCAGATACTGGACACTTAATATTATTGGCTAAAAATAATACAGGGTATCAAAATCTTTTGAAACTTACATCTTACTCATATCTTGAAGGAAAGTATTATAAACCAAGAATTGATTATAATCTTTTGAAGAAACATAGCGAGGGTCTAATCTGTCTTTCAGCCTGCTTGGCTGGACATATTCCACAAGCTATTCTAAGGCGTGAGTTTGACGAAGCAGATAAACTTGCACTTTGGCATAAAGAGGTTTTTGGTGAAGATTTTTATCTTGAAATTCAAAATCATAACATCCCAGAAGAAAGAGAAGTGCTTGTAAAATTGACAGAAATGAGTCAAAGATTAGGTATAAAACTTGTGGCAACTAATGACGCACACTATTTGAATAAAGAAGACGCTGAACTTCAAGATGTGTTGATGTGCGTTCAAATGGGAAAAACTTTTGACGACCCAGATAGAATGAAATTTTCTACAGATGAATTTTATCTTAAAACTTATGAAGAAATGCAAGAGGTTTTACCAGGCTATGAAGACGCTCTTGATAATACAATCGAAATTGCTAACAAGTGTCATGTGACTATTAGAACTAAATCGTTAAGAGAGGCGGCAGAAGGCGGAAATCCTAATGTCCCTGATGAATGTAAACTAGGTGCTAAAGAGAACTTTATCCCTCTTTATCTTCCAGACACAGGCGAAACTGCGTTTGAATTTTTGTCGCGAATTTCTTGGGAGGGTTTAAAACGTAATTATAAAGAAATAACTCCTGAACTTGAAGAGCGTATGAATATGGAACTTGACACAATCAATCGTCTTGGGTTTGTTGAGTACTTCCTTATTGTTTGGGATTATATCAACTTTTCTCGTGAGAATGATATTCCTGTAGGTCCTGGTCGTGGTTCTGGTGCGGGAAGTTTGGTTGCATACTGTTCGGGAATTACTCAAGTTGACCCAATGCGATATGAATTATACTTTGACCGTTTTATCAATCCAGAGCGTGTTTCCATGCCCGACTTTGATGTTGACTTTTGTATGGATAGACGTGGCGAAGTTATTGAGTATGCTAAACGCCGTTATGGTTTTGACCATGTTTCAAATATTGTCACATTTGGAAATATGCAGGCTAAAAATGCCATTAAAGATGTTGCGAGGGTTTTACGCTTTCCTTATAGTGAAGTTGATAAAATAACAAAAGAGATACCTGGAAAACCTGTTAAAAAACCACCAGTACTTAAATATTATTTTGGAACAACTGGAAAGGAAGAAGATGCACAATATATAATTCCAGAACTTCGCAAGATGTATGACGAAGATGAAATGGTTAAGAAAATTGTTGATATGGCAATTAAGCTCGAAGGGGTGCCAAGAAATGTTTCCATGCATGCCGCAGGTGTTTTGATTGCTCCTGATCCAGTATTTGATTATGTGCCAATGGCAACATCTGGAGAGGATGTTGTCACTCAATTTGATATGACAGAACTTGAACATCTTGGGCTTTTAAAAATGGATTTCCTTGGTCTTAGGACATTAACAGATATTCATAAAGCCATTCAATATGTAAAAGAGGATCATGGAGTTGAAATAGATTTTACCAAGATGGAATATGATGATCCTGCCGTTTTTGAACTTATAAGTTCAGGTAATACCGATGCTGTTTTCCAACTTGAAAGCGGAGGTATGAAGAAGTTCATGAAGGACCTGCAACCTACATGTCTTGACGATATTATCGCCGGTATTTCATTGTATCGTCCAGGTCCTATGGATTTTATTCCAAAATTTGTTAAGGGTAAAAAAGACCCATCTTCAATAAGTTATGAAGACCCTTGTCTTGAGCCCATTTTAAATACAACCTATGGCTGTATCGTTTACCAAGAGCAAGTTATGAAAATCTTCCAAGTTATGGGAGGTTTCTCACTTGGCGGGGCAGACAATGTGCGTAGAATTATGGGTAAGAAAAAACCCGAACTTTTACCACCACAAGAAAAGCGTTTCATTGATGGTTGGGAAGACCCTAAAGGTGAACTCAAACCTATTCCTGGAGCTATTAAATTAGGTCATAGTAGAGAGGTATCAAAAAAGGTGTTTGATCAAATGGCAAAATTTGCTGGTTATGCCTTTAATAAATCTCATGCTGCAGCCTATGCTTATGTAGCTTATCAAACAGGATATTTGAAAGCTCACTATGAAGTTGAATATTTAACCGCCGTTTTAAATAATCGCATTTCCAATGCAGACCTAGTAAAAAGATATACAAACTATGCACGCAAGGAAGGATTTGAAGTTTTAGCTCCAGATATAAATAAATCTTACACATACTTTAAGGTTGAAAACGGAAATATTCGTTTTGGTCTAGGAGCTCTTAAACATGTTGGTACTGGCGTTATGGATATGATTGTTGAAGAGCGAAAAGCTAATGGTGAATTTAAGAGTTTTGAAGATTTTGCCAATCGCGTTAATCAACAAGCTTTAAACAAGCGTACTTGCGAAAGCCTTATCTTGGCAGGCGCATTTGATTGTTTTGGTATTGCAAGAAGCCGGTTAATGGCGGTCTATGAGCAAGTTCTTGATAGAGCCAATAGTGACAAAAAGAGTCGTGCCACAGGTCAATTTTCAATTTTTGACACCTTTGAAGAAGTTGCACAAACGGTAAATTCTGTTGAATATCCAAATATTAAAGAGTTCAACAAGGAAACTCTTTTAAAATATGAAAAAGAATATGTTGGCATATATCTTTCAGGGCACCCGCTTGATGATTATTTAGAGAAATACGACTCTTTTAATTTCACATCTGCAATGCTTCCAGAAGAGGATAATGATATGGAGTTTGATGGTGAAGGAGAATATGGAGAAGAAGAAACTCAAGTCGCTGAAATAGGAGAAGGAGATCAAGTAAAAGATGGTCAACCTGTGACAGGTGGCGGAGTTATCACAGCGATTAAAAAGATTATGACCAAGTCTGGCAATATGGCATTTTTAACAATCGAAGATATTTATGGCTCTTTTGATGTGATGTTGTTTGCAAAACTTTACACTAAGTTTAAAGATGTTGCTGTCGAGGATGGATTAATAACAGTTCGAGGTCGTATTTCGGTTCGCCCAGGTAAAACTCCTTGCGTAATTGCAGAACATATTATACCTTGGGACAAAGTGGGTGATGAGTCAACATTAAACGAAAAGAAATTATATCTTCGTTTTGATACCAAAGATATAGATATTTATGACAGAGTTAAAAACATTATAGCTTCTTATCCAGGCAAAAGTCAGGTGGTAATTAAGTGTAATTCAACTTCTCAGGCATTTGCTTTTAGTACTAAGGTCACTTTAAATAATTATCTTGAAAATGAATTGATTGGACTGCTTGGCGAAAAAAATGTTATTATAAGATAGGCAGTGCTAAACTAAAATAGTTAGATTTCTTTTGTTTACTTTTCTTTAAAAGAAAAGTAAAAATGGGGGATTATATGTCAATAATTTTAGATGGAAAAAGTTTGTCAAAAAAGATTGAAGAAGAATTAAAACTTAGAGTTGCATTTTTAAAAAGCAAGTTGAATTTTACTCCAAAATTGGCTACAATTCTGGTAGGAAATTTTCCACCATCCATATCTTATGTTAATATGAAAAAAAAGGCTTGTGAGCGTATTGGTCTTGAAAGTGAAATTATAAAAATGCCTGAGCAAACAACGACTCAAGAACTTTTGAATTGTATTCAAATTTTAAACCAAGATAAAACAATTTGCGGAATACTTTTGCAACATCCAGTTCCAAAACAAATTGATGAGCGTGCTTGTTTTGACGCTATTTCTCCTGAAAAAGATGTAGATGGAGTAAATTCTTCATCTTTTGGAAATGTTGCTTTGGGTAAAAAGGCATATAAATGTGCTACACCTATGGGGATTGTTACACTGTTAAAAGAATATAAAATTCCACTTGTTTCTAAGCATGCTGTAATTATAGGTCGTAGCCCTATTTTAGGAAAACCTCTTGCTCAATTACTTTTAAATGAAGATTGTACTGTCACAGTATGCCATAGTAAAACACAGAATTTAAAAGAAATAGTAAAAACAGCAGATATAGTTGTTGGGGCAGTTGGAAAACCTAAATTTATAACAGCTGATATGATTAAAGAAAATGTTGTTCTTGTTGACGCTGGCTATAATGAAGGGAATGTTGGAGATATAGACCTAGAAAATTGCATACAAAAATGTTATGCTTATACGCCAGTTCCTGGGGGAGTTGGGCCTATGACAATTGCCTCACTTCTCACTCAAACTGTTGAGTCAGCTGAAAAGTTGGCAGAAATGTCTTAGGTGTTTATTTTTTTGTTGATTGCAAGCAAAGCAAAAAGGAGTAAATATGAAATTGTTAGTTTTAGTTAGTGGCGGGGATGCGCCAGGAATAAATATGTTTCTTGCCGAACTTAATAAAAAAGTAAAAAATGTAGATGCTGTGGAAGGTGGTTATAGAGGACTTATTGATGGTAATATAAAACCACTTGCTTCTTTTGAACCTCAAAAATATAAAACTCAGGCAGGTGCGGTAATTAAATCATCAAGATGTCCAGAATTTAAAGATGATAAAAATTTTAACAAAGCTCTAAAAAATGCAAAAAACTATGATTGCCTAATTATATTGGGGGGAAATGGATCATATAAAGGTGCAGAACGATTGTTCGATAATGGAGTGCGTACAATATTTATTCCCACAACTATAGATAATGATGTCGAGGGGAGTGAGTATAGTCTAGGTTTTCATTCAGCAGTTAAGGCTTGCTGTTTTACGGTGGAAAATGTTATGCCAAGCATGGAGGCTTTTAATCGCTGTTGTGTGTTTGAGGTTATGGGTAGAAACTGTGACGCAATTGCTCAGGCAGTAGCCTCTGCAATGCAGGCAGATTATGTGATTGCAAAAGAAGAGGATGAAAACTTTGCTAAGATCGCAAAAATAATAAGACAACGACAAAAGGACAACCATTCATCTATTATTGTTTTGAGAGAAAATTTGGTGAATATAAGTGAATTTTGTATGGATCTTCAAGAAAAAAGTGGCGTTGAAGTAAGATATAATATTGTAGGTCATATTCAAAGGGGTTTCAAACCGACAAGCGTGGACTTGAAAATGGCTAAGAAATTTGCAGATGTTGCGTTAAAGGCTATCAAAAAAACACATAATTCATACGCTATTGTTATGGATGATGGCAGAGTTAATGTGCATTTAATTTAGTAAAATATCGGCTTTTTGAATATAGAAACTAAAAATCTATAATAAAAACGCGAAATATAACAAATTTGTTTATTTATTGCATAATTTAAAATTATTTTTAATTTTTTCTTGACAAAACACTTTGACTATGCTAAACTTTCATAGTCAACATGTGCAGGTGTAGTTCAGTGGTAGAACACTAGCCTTCCAAGCTGGTTGCGAGGGTCCGATTCCCTTCACCTGCTCCATGGGCTTCCGTAGCTCAGCTGGATAGAGCAGTGCCCTTCTAAGGCAAAGGTCGAAGGTTCGAATCCTTCCGGGAGCACCATATGCGCATTAGGGCATATAAATATTATGGTGGTCTTAGTTCAGTTGGTAGAACGCCAGATTGTGGCTCTGGAGGTCAAGAGTTCGATCCTCTTAGACCACCCCAGATTTTGAGAAGGAGTCCACTGCGAAGTGTAGGCTACGACCGATGGGGTGTCGCCAAGCGGTAAGGCATTGGACTCTGACTCCAACATTGCGTAGGTTCGAATCCTACCACCCCAGCCATAGCAGAAAGCTACGCTGGATACTCTCCTTGCTTTCGCAAATTTCGCTTGATGTTGGCTTTTTGCGTCTTGCGACCAATCGAAAACGCTTATGCGTTTTGTCGCAACTCTCATGCGAAGAAGTGCGGTGTAAGCAAAATAAATTTGGTTTGAATTTGAAAAGCAAGGTGATAAAAATCTTTTATAATGGGGTATCGCCAAGTGGTAAGGCACAAGATTTTGATTCTTGCATTCGTTGGTTCAAATCCAGCTACCCCAGCCATAGAAAATTTCGAAGAAATTTTCATTATCGGGTTCTCGAAAAATGCTTTAGTGTTTTTTGGAAAAGGAGCAAACAATCGAAATGGTGCAACTTTTCGTGCAAGCACGAAAATAAGCAGGAGTGCCATTTGTGACGTGGTTCGCTAGCTCAGTCGGTAGAGCACTTGACTTTTAATCAAGGGGTCCCGGGTTCGAATCCCGGGCGAGCCACCATATTGAGACTCTCCAGAAAAATGGTACCATTTTATTTGGACAGTCCATTTAAAACTTCTAATTCATAGTCGGTTTCGACTTGGTTAGGAGTTTTATTTTTTAATGAGTTATGTGGTCTATAATCGTTATAGTATTGCATGTAAGAATCTACACTTTCTTTTAACTCATCAAAAAATTCAAAGTTTTTTGAATTTATTTCTTCCTGTTTAAAATTTGAGAAAAAAGACTCTGCAACGCTATTGTCTAGTGGCGTTCCTTTACGTGAAAAAGATTGTTTCACTTTTAGCGAAAGTAAAAGATCTCTAAAATTTTTGCTGGTATAGTTAGTTCCTTGATCACTATGGAAGCATAAATTTTGTGGCCGATTTCTTCCTTCAAAAGCATCTTTGAAAGTATTGACAGTGAGAGAATCATTGTTTTGACTAGAGAGCCGATAAGCGATTATTTTTCTTGAAAATAAATCTAGAATAACACACAAATAAAATTTTGCGCTTTTAACATTTAAATATGTAACATCACTGACCCAAAACTTGTTTGGCTCAGATTGAGTAAATTCTCTTTTTAGGAAATTTTTGTAGTATTTTGAATAATGATTTTCTTGAGATTGATAAACCTTGTTTTTACGGCGGTTGCTTTTAATGTTTAATTCCTTCATTAGTTTAGTAACCTTAGAATCTTTGGTGTGAATATCCATACTTGCCAATTTAATTTGAATCTTTTTAGCACTAAATCTTTGGCCGCTTTCATTAAAAACTTTTAATATTTGTTCTTTTAGGAATTCGTTCCTTTTTTGGTTCTGCGTTTCGTTTACTCGTCGTAAATGATAATTATAAAAAGTGCCCTTGGGTAAATCTAGAGTTTTACATAAAAATCTGATTGAATATCTATCTCCAAATGTGTTGATTATATTTTCTATCGCTTCTTCTTTTTGTCGAGTAGGTGAGTTTTTGCAACAATGTGAAAGTTCATACACTTCAAGCTCTTTTGTTTTCTTTTCTAGCAACTTGTTAGTTTCTTGTAATTCTTTATATGTAAATTTTTCACCAGTTATTGTATCAATTCTGACAGTATATAACTTAAGCCAATTATACAAAGTGCTTTTTGATACCTGATATTTCTGGCAAATTAGTTTAGGGCTTATCTTTCTTTGATAATCATTGATTGCATTGAGTCTTGCTTCTTTAGAAATTAATTTCATTTTTGCCTCCAAAATTAAGAATTATAGCAGGAAATGAAGAAAAGAAAAAATATATTTTAATTTAGGCTAGGATTTTAATAAAAGTTTAGCTAAAAAATTAAAAATATCTCGACATAATATTAAAAAATTGGCAGTTAATATTGAAAATTGAAAATTTGGATATGATAATAAAAACAAGATTTTGTAAAATATTTATAAAATTTCACATATTATGTAAATAAATATATTGACATTGTTTCACGAAAATGTTAAAATGTTTCACAGGAGGAGTGAAGATGAAAGGTTATATTGATGCAGTTGATTTGGCTTCTTACGTTGCAAAGAAGTATAAATATAAATTTAATAGTGATATTTCTAGCATTAAATTACAAAAATCACTTTACTTTTTATTCGCATATTGGGGAGGTTTTGTAAGAAAAGCAAAACTTGCTGCGGGGGAAGGTCAAATTGAAGAATTAAATGAAGACTATAAAGAGTATTTGTTTGACAATAAAATAGAAGCTTGGATATATGGGCCAGTTGTTGTGGATGTATATCATAAATTTGATAGAATAAATTTAGCGAACGATTATGATTTGGCACAAAAAATTAGGGCATTGCCAAATGAGGTTTTGGCTTTTATTGATGACCTCTTAGATGATTTGTTTACTGTTAGTGACTTTAAATTGGTTGATATAAGTCATTCTGACGATTGCTGGAAGAAAAATTTTAAAGAAGACGATATAAAGCATAATAGAGAAATACATAAAGAAGACATTATTAATGAATATTCTACAAAGGGATAAAATCTTTTCTAAATTTACAACTAGATTTGAGTTTAGAAAGAAGAGAGAAACTTATCTTATAAATGGCTTTCAAGGGGTGCGAATAAAAAATGATTATTCAATAAATCAAGCACCTCTGTTTTTTATTAACTTTTTGTCAGTGACAGGGACATCTAAACAGAAGGCATTCTTATTAAAATTAAAGAGGGATAGTGTAAATAAAAATATTTTATCTAGTAAGGATTTTTATAACAGGTCGTTAGAAAATTATAAAACTGATGAAACCCAAAGGCTATTGTCAATTATTAATAGTTATGAAGATACTAGCATTACCTCAATAACAGAACTTTTTAAATGTAAGTATAAAAATGAGGAAGGTTGCCAATTGTATTTAACTTATAATAGACAAGAGAATTGCATGGATGTAGTGCTTATAGATTTGTATCATCTAGCCTTACCCGCAGATTATCAGGTGAGAAAAAACACTACGTTACAGAAAAGTCCAGAAAAACAGTATAGGGATAAGGGGAAATATAATTATGATATAAAGAATATTTTAACGTATCAGCAGGACAAGCGGTCTTGATTTAAATGGGAAGTGATCGGGGGTAAGATTGTTTTATTGGTTGAAAAAAGTTGAAATTCAAGTCTACAGCAACAATTCTATTAAATTTATTTTTTAATTCCTTGATAATTTTGATTTTTTATATTAAAATCAAAATATCGTAAAATCAAACAATGGAAATCAAAAACAAGACCTTTTGGACGGTTGAGACAGTTTCATTAATAAAAAAGCCTTTCATTAGTCACTTACTTTTGAAACTAGCGAAAAAACAAGAGAAACCTAAACCAAAACGGCTTAGGTTTTCTTTTTTGCCCTTACTCTCTCTTAACTGCAAAAAGAAACAAATATCTCTGCCGTTGTCAAGGTTGTCGTGAAAATAAATAATCTTCAAATCATAAGACACTTGCCTTGACCTTGACAACAAAGAATATTCGTTTACACTAGAAAATAGAGAGAAGAAAATAAAAAGCAAAAGAGCGGTTTGCGTTACGCTCTGCCAGCAACCGCTCTTTTTGCGACAAAGTTGTGTGATAGGTGCGTGCTTGTCTGGCGAGGCGAAGCCGAGCCACTTGTATAAGACAAGCGCACGCCTAAGTGCCATTTTACTGTTTCGATATGATATATACTTGCGAAATATGGTAATATGTGGTATAATCATAAAACGAGGTTATAGTATGAGAGAAGGTTCAATGATTATTTCAAGTGTAGTTGTAGCATTTTTAATTCCCTTTATATTCGGAATGCTTAAAAAAGATATAAAATTAACAAATGAATTCAAAACTCACTTCGTAATAGATGTCAAATGGCTTATGAAGCTATCATTGGTTTTTATGATTATTACATTCACTTTAACAATTCTTCTTAATATTTGTGTCGAACTCCCAATCTTCGCTAATATTATTTTAATTGTTTGCAATTTATCATACATTATATTAATTGTTGCCTGCCGATTTAAAATAGTTGTAAATGACAATGAAATATTATATACACCAAGTTTCGCAAAAAGAAAAAAATATGCTTTTAGCGACATATCTGTTATAAGAATTAAAGAACTAAATAATGGAATTGTAAACTATAAATTATATATTGGTGATAAAAAGATTTTTTCTCTTTCAAATATGTTAAAAAATGTACAAGAGTTTATTAATATGGCAAGAGCAAATAATGTAAGATTTGAACAACAATAAAATATTCACTTTGGATTACACTTGCTCCTACAATAAAAAATACTTTATCTAGTCAGATAAAGTATTTTTTTGCTAGTTTCAAAAATTACTAACCTTAAAAGGCTTTTTTTATTTAATAATAATCAAAATTTGTTTTGTGACGATTGAAAACAATATAAAATTGAATTGAAAAATGCAAATAATATGATATCATATTTATATGAATTATGAATGGTTTAAAAATGCAAAGCAGGGATTGATGATACATTGGGGATTGTATTCTGTTTTTGGTGGTGAGTATGAAGGAAAAATTGGTTGCAATTATGCAGAATGGGTGCAATCATATTTTAAAATACCTAATAAGGAAATGGAAAAGATTGCTAAAAAATTTAATCCTATAAAATTTAATGCTTATGATTGGGTGCAATTTGCAAAGGAGAACGGATTTAAATATATAATTTTTACAGCGAAGCATCATGACGGGTTTGCAATGTTCAATTCGCAAGTTGATGATTATAATATTTGTAAGGCGACACCTTTTAGAAGAGATGTTGTAAAAGAGCTTGCTAATGCCTGTAATGAGTTAGGAGTTAGATTTGGGATTTACTATTCGCAAGACTTGGATTGGCATGAAGAAAATGGAGGGGGATTTAATACTGTCGTAAGTGATTGTGCGGGTTCTTCTTGGAATAACAACTGGGATTTTGATGAAGATTATAAAAATTTTGATGAGTATTTTTATAAAAAGTCATTACCACAAATTAGAGAATTGATGATGAATTATGGAGATATTGCCATAGCATGGTTCGATATTCCCTTTACTTTATCAAAAAAACAAAGTAAGGAGATATATGACTTAGTAAAAAAATATCAACCTAATTGTTTGATTAATTCTAGGTTGGGGAATGGGGTATATGATTATGTTTCTTTTGGTGATAATGAAATGCCTAATTCAAGTGAAGAATTAAAGAAGATTAATTCAAGAGATAATGATATAAATGGTGTCAAGTCAAGTCCCTTTAATTTGTATGAAGCATGTTGCACTTTAAATCAATCATGGGGATACACAAAACATCCAAATTGGAAAGAAATTAATACACTAAGGCATAACAAACAAAGAGCAAACAGTTTAGGAATAAATTTTCTTGTTAATGTCGGTCCTGATGAATTTGGAGATTTTTCAGAAGAAGCAAAAGAATTATTAATAAAACTTGGAGAATAAAGTAAATTGGATTTATGACATATATTAAATCCTTTTTTTATTTACCATTTAAGTATAAAGTAAAAAAAATACATTTGCTATTTTATTGTTTTTGTGATAAAATAGGCTATGCTTAAAGACGAGATTATAAAAACCCAAGATTTTTTGGCTCTTCAAAAAGAAGTTGAAAACGAAAAACTCTCTAAAACCATGCTTTTTATAAGCAAGGATTCTTTTTATGCTGAAGAATTTTGCAGGGCAATTGCTTGTTTAATATTTGATAACAAAAGCGATATAAATAGTGAAAATTCATTAAAAGTTTATGCGAATGCTCATCCAGACCTTAAAATTTACCCTGAAAAAGATAAAATTCTTGTTGCTGATGCAGAAAATATTGTTGGAGAAGCTTTTATTAAACCTATTTTTGCAAACAAAAAAGTGTTTGTCATTAAAAATATAGATGAGGCAATGGATGCTCCACAAAATAAGCTACTTAAAATTTTGGAAGAACCACCTCATAATGTTTATTTTCTGTTGACTTGTTCTAACGTAGATAGAGTTTTGCCTACTATTCGTTCGCGTTGTAATAAAATTGAACTTTCCAGACTTGATGACAAAACAATTAAAAGTTTGATAAAAGGGCTTGATGAAGAGAGTGAAAATTTAGCAATTTCTATTGGAGATGGTCAAATTGGCAAGGCTATGATGCTTGCAAATAAAAAGGATTTTATTTCTTTATGTCGTGATAGTGTTTCAATAATAACTAAATTAAAATCTAGTAAAGAGGTTTTGTTATTTTCTAAAAAACTTCAAGCGTATAAAGATGATTATCTTTTGATTTTTGAAATTCTTTCTGTTGTAATTAGCGACATGATTAAAATTAAGGCTGGCAGGGGTGACCAAATTAAGCTTAAGGCGTTTGAATATGATTTTAAAGCTTGCTCAACTGAGTATACTATAAGGGCTTTATGCGAGATTGCGTTTAAGATAGATGAAGTTGTTAAAGGGCGTACTTACAATGTTAGCCCAGTGCTTACACTAGAAAACTTTTTACTTAAAATTTTGGAGGTTAAATATCTATGCAAATAGAAGTTATTTCAGCAAAGTTTGCTCATGGCAACAATGCTTATTATTTTAGTCCTAATGGATTTGATCTTAAAAAGGGCGACAAAGTTATTGTTGATACCGAAAAAGGTAAGGACATTGTGACAATTGTTAAGGAAGTTCACGAAATAGACGCTTCACTTTTGGAAGATTCGTTGAAAAATGTTGTTAAGTTTGCGAGTGAGGAAGAGGTTGCAAAAGCGATTGAAAATGACAAAACTGCATCTAGTTATATTGATGAGGTGAAAAAGTTGGTTAGGGAACTTGAACTAGACATGAAAGTTGTTTCTATTGAAGGAAATTATAATTTATCTCGAATAACCGTAAATTTCACTAGTGAGAATCGTGTCGATTTTCGTGAATTAGTGAAAAAGTTGGCAGAGAATTATAAAGTGAAAATAGAACTTCGTCAAATTGGTCCTCGAGATGCCTCCCGTATTTTGGGTGGATTAGGCCCTTGTGGAAAAGAAGTTTGTTGTCGTCAAGGTGTTGGCGTTTGTGATCATGTTTCAATCAAAATGGCAAAAAATCAAGGTTTGGCGTTAAATCCCAACAGTATAAGTGGTCTTTGCAACAAGTTGTTATGTTGTTTAAGTTATGAAAATGCCAATTATGTAGAACTTTTAAAACTTATGCCAAAGGTTAACAGTTTTGTTAAAACACCTGATGGTGAAGGAAAGGTTGTTTACTGCGATCTTTTACAAAAGAAGGTAGATATTCGTTTTGCAGACGAGAATTCTAGCGAAATCAAAACTTTTGATGTTAATGACTTAAAATTTAAAAAAGAATAGTTTTTTCTTCTTTTCTTTTAAAGAAAAGAAACAAAATAAAACTAAACGCTTTGCATTTTATTTTATAAAACATAAAGCGTTGACTTTTATATATTATAAATAAATTTTAAAGGAATAAAAAATACTAACGATTTTATGATTTTGAGAAACAAAATTTAAAAGTGTCAAGTGTTCTTTTGTTCCTTTTCTATGAAGAAAAGGAAAGCAAATGGAGTTGTCAAAAAATGAAAAAATTGAAGATTTGGAGTGTAAGGGCTTAAAAATAATTCAAGATAAAACCCTTTATACTTTTACTTCGGATTCGGTTATTTTGGCTAACTTTTTGAAGATAAAATGTAATGAAAGTGCGGTTGAGATTGGTAGTGGTTGTGGGGTTATTTCTATCTTGGCGACTGCTAAAAATAAGTGTAAAAATATAAAAGCTTTTGAAATTAACAGCCAAATGGCGGAGCTTGCAAGACGAAATATTGAATTAAATCAATTGCAAGAAAAAATTGAAATAATTGAAGATGATATAAAAAATCATAATAAATATATAAAAAACGGCGAAATAGATGTTGTTTTTTCAAATCCGCCATACATGAAAGAAATTATTGACAGTGCTAATTTAAACAAAACTAGAGAATTTGCAAGGCATGATAATCTTTTAAAAATTGCCGAACTTTGCAAATGTACAAGCAATATACTTAAATTTGGTGGCAGGTTTTATATTGTTTATTCTGCAGAGAGAAGTTGCGAGCTTATTGCTGAACTTATCAAAAACAATTTACAGCCTAAAACAATGTTTTTTACTGAAAATGGAAGAGACAGGATTGTTTTGGTTGTGATTGAAGCGATTAAAGGTGGCAAAAGTGGGGTTAAAGTTTTACCAAATCTTGTGACAAATGAACAAGATGGTAAGTTTTTAGAAAAATTACAAACAAGGAATTTTAAATAAACCTACATACAAAACAAGCAACAATTGCTCCAACTAAGGCACAAATTAGGGCGACTGGGATTGCATACAATAGTTTTTTAACTTTGGTTTGAGAGAAATAGACAGTCGCGACATAGAATATAGTTTCACTGCAGCCAAGTATAACGCAGGCACAGCGGGAGATATAGCTATCTGGGCCATAAGTTGAAAGTACGCTATTTAGAAGTCCATAACTTCCTGCTCCTGTGAATGGGCGAAGAAGAATAAGTTCGGTAAGTTCACTTGGAATTCCCAAAAAAGAAAATATAGGATTGAGTGCAGTTGCAAGAATGGTTGTTATTCCACTTGCTCGAAGAAGTGCAACGGCAATCATAATAGTTGCAATAAAAGGAAAAATATCTAAAACAAGAGGAATAGCACCTTTTGCACCTTTAACAAAGGTGTCGTAGGTGTTTACTTTTTTAAAATAACTATAAACAAAAACTCCTAGAAAAAGAATTGGTAGGACGTAGACACTCATTTTCTTGTCCTCCCATTTTTTATCTTTCTTTTCTTTTTATATATTTGTGAAAATAATTTAACAAGAATAATGCCTAATATTGTTGTGACAATAGTTGCAATAAGGGTAGGTAAAATTATGTCGGCTGGGCTTATGCTTCCAGCACTTGCTCGCAGCCCGATGACTGTGCTTGGAAGAAGTTGAATACTTGTTGCATTTAATACAATAAGCATAATCATGGTTGTATTTGCAACTCCCGAACCGTCATCAAGGGCTTTCATCGCTTTAATCCCCATAGGTGTTGCAGCGTTGCCAAGGCCTAACATATTTGCCGACATATTCATGGCAATCATTCTTTGAATTTCTTCATTATCTATTTTAAATAGTTTTTTTATTATTGGTTTTAAAAGTTTAGCAAGTTTTTCACCTAATCCTGAAGCGTCTACCAGTTCTAAAATCCCAAGCCAGACAGCATAAACCCCGGCGAGTTCTACACAGAGTTTTAGTGCGTCACCAGAGGCGGTTATCATTTCGGTCATAACAAAGGCGGGGCTTGTCCAAAGCAAAGCTCCCAGTGATGTAACGATCATAACCAGCCAAATAAAGTTCATATAACAATATATGCCTTAATTTTCTTGTTTATCGCTTTCTTTTCTTATTTGTTTTATATCTAAATTATTAACTACTTTTTTATTTCTTTAAAAATTTCGATAAATTCGTTTAAGGAAAAACTTTCAGCTCTACGTGTTAAATCAAAAGTCGATAACTTTTGTGTAAGCTGTGTTTTGTTTAATTTTAAATAGCCACTCAAATTGTTAGCCAATGTTTTTCTACGCATAGAAAAACAAGCTTTTATAAATTCGTAAAAATCTTTTCTATTTATATCTTTAAATTTTTGATTTCTTGTTATATTCACAACAGCAGAGTCAACATTGGGTTGAGGAAAGAACATTTGTCTGCCAACCACGCGTGTAATTTTTGCTTCTCCAAAAAAACCTACCATAACTGTTAAAACTCCATAGTCTTTGCCACCTTCTTTAGCGGTCATTCTTTCAGCAACTTCTTTTTGTACCATTATTGTGAGAGAATCAACGCTGTCACTTTCTTCCAAAAACTTGAAGATAAGGGGAGTGGTGATATAATAAGGTAAATTAGCAACAAGTTTGTATTTCTCTCCCTTAAAATGCTTTTCAATAGTATTTATACTTTCTTTAAGAGCGTCAGTAAAAACAAACTCTGTGTTTTTCAAGTTTAATGATAATAAATGGTCTTGCAAATCCCTGTCAATCTCAAATGAAACAACCCTCTTTGCCTTTTCGCTTAAGGGTTTTGTTAAAGCTCCAGCACCTGCACCAATCTCTAAAACATTGTCTTTTTCACAAATTTCAGCGTCATTTACAATTGCTTGAAGAAGATTTTTATCGCTTAAAAAGTTCTGCCCAAATTTTTTCTTAAATTCGTGTTCCATTAAATTTTAAATAACCTCCTTGCATTTTCCGTTGTTATTTTTGCAATTTCTTCAACACCCATTTCTTTCAAATTCGCTAAGTTTTCTGCAATATAAGGAATAAAACTAGGGTCGTTGCGTTGTCCTCTAAATGGAGTTGGTGCAAGGTATGGGCAATCGGTTTCCAAAATAATGCTTTCAATAGGGATTTTTTTTATAACATCTTGTAAACGTTTGGCGTTTGAAAAAGTTGAAACTCCTCCAACAGAAATATTTAGCCCAAGTTGAATTGCCTCTTTGGCAACTTCTAAACTTTCACTAAAACAATGAAGCGTTCCGCCATTGATTAAATATTCTTTGTGCATTTTTAAAATTTTCATCGTGTCGCCAATTGCTTCGCGTGTGTGAATAACAATGGGAAGATTTAATTTGTAAGCAAGCTTGATTTGTCTTTCAAAAACAAGTTTTTGAATTTCCCTATCAACACAACCATCAAGATATTCAAGACCAATTTCACCAATCGCAACTACTTTGCTAGACTTAGCTAAATTTTCTAATTCTTTTTCAACCATATCATTGTAGCTGTCAGCGTCTTGGGGATGAACCCCTACAGAAGAAAAAACACAATCAAATTTTTCTGCTAAAGCCACAGCCTTTTGAGAGGTTAACAAATTCGCACCGCTTGTTATAATAAATTCAACAGTGCTGTCTTGTGATTTTTTAATAATATCTTCCACTTCGCCATCAAATCTCAAGTCGGTTAGGTGTGCATGAGTGTCTATCAGCATAATAACTCCTTTTGCTATTTTAACACCTTTTGATTTTTATTTCAACTTAAATTATAATATCACATTTATAAATTAAATCAAAAAAAATTTTAAACACACTTAAATCTCTTGATTTTTATAAATAAATTTGTTAATATAATAAATATTAATTGACTTGTTTGTTAAACTATTTTAAGAAGGAGGAAGCTAAATGACTCAACTGGCAGACCTAATAAGCCTGTTCACAGGTTATAGTATGTGGGATTATATCACAGTATTGTTTGATAATATTGTTAAAGTTGGCTACCTTATATATACAGCCGTTGCAAGTTGTCTTGACCTTCTTCAATGTGTAATGCGTAAACTTGCAGGTCTTGATTCTTATTGGATTAATATCAATGGTGACCTTACAGAGGTTGCTCAACAAGATCCTATTCTCGAATTTATTTATGGCATGCTCGGTATAGGGCGTAATGCTGGTACATATTCTGCACTATCAACAGTGTTCTGGTCACTTGCTATATTTGGAATTATTGTTTTAGTAATCAGCACTATAGTTGCAATTATCAAATCTCATTATGGTGAAGATAGTAATAAAACAAATCCGCTTTCTTATGTTTATACGGCGGTGAAAGCAATCTTTACATTTGCGATCGTTCCCGTTGCAGTTATTTTGGGAGTTTATCTTTCTCAGTTCATGCTTAAGACTTTAGATGATATCACAGCGGGTAGGGCAACAGAAGAAACTATTCGTGGTATCTATGGTGACCAAGCGTTGCAAAACTTGCAAGCAGATGAAAATGGCAATTATTCATATTATGATTTCTTTGGTTTTGGACCTACATCATCATCACAAACTATTTCGGGTTTGATGTTTAAATGTGCTTCGTATAGTGCAAACCGTGTTAGAAGAGGAGACTACAACAAAACTGGTGGCGGCAATGGAGGAAGAGACTTTGCCCATTTTGGTGTAATAGGGAATACTAATGTGCCATCAAAACCAAGCAATACCTCAGATGCAGATTGGCTTGCATATCAAATAGATTATGCCTTCCAAAATAATTTGCATTTAAACAGATGGTTTAGTGATAACGAATTATATGATAATAATGTTAGTGGTGTTTTAATTACTATTGCTTCTGTCGATTTCTTTAGAGTTGCTGGTTTTGGAAATAGTTTCTCAAAATATAATGTTGGGCTTGTTTGGTATTACTATTATCTTTGGAACTTTAACTTCTTTGTAGGTTTTGCATCAATAATAGTTTCCTTCGGGTTATTGACAAGTATAATAATAGGTCTTATGGCGCGGCTCATACAAAGTGCAGCACTTTTCCTCATTTATCCAGCTGTATTAGGATTAGCACCGTTAGATGAATTTGGAGCATTTAAGAAATGGCGAGGAGAATTCATGGGATATGTGCTTATGGCATTTGGGTCAATAATAGGGATGAACATCTTCTTCCTTATATTACCATATATCAACGAATTTAACTGGTTTGGTTGGAATCCATATGTAGATTTGCCAAGTATGATTATCAACAGCCTGATTATCATCGTCGGACTCCTTGGCGTTAAATCCTTTATCGCTTTTATCTCAGGACTTATTGGGGGAAAAGATGCTTTCGCTGAAGGAGACGGCAAAAAGAAAGAGTTAGGAGAAACTCTTACTAAAGCTGGCTCTGGTGTTATGTTGGCTGGCAACATCGCTAAACGTGTAGGTGGAGGGATTGTTGGGCTTGGAGTTGCTGGAGCCAAATTAGGTAATAGAATTCACAATAGCAAGAAAGTAAAACAAGAAGCACAAGACCTGAAAAATCTGGAAGCAACAACTGATAGTGAGGCAAATCGTACTGGAAATATGATGATGGCAGCAAATTCAATGAACACAATTAAGGCTGAATTTAAGGAATCTACTGAAGGTAAAAACTTAAAGGCAAGGATTAGAGCAAATGCTGTTGCACAGGGATTAGATCCAGATGGAAAAGATGCTAAAGAGTTTGATGCGATGTATAATGATGCAATTCATGAACACTTAATGAATGGTAATGATGCAGATAGCAGAGCATATCAAGAGAGTCAAAAGGTTATTGCTAATGAAGGTCATACTGACAACTACTTAAAATTGAAGACAGAAAGACAAAACCGCATTGCAAAGGCAGATCTCAATGAAGATGGTTCAGGTGCATTTACAAGAGCTGCAAGTAAGTGGGCTAGAGGTGTTGGTGGTGCATTCCTTAAAGGTTTACAAGAAGGATTGCCTGACATGGGTATTAATTTAGGCAAAATTAAAGGCGTATTTAATAAGGCTAATAATAATAAGTATGATGATAAGGGAGATATTACTGGCACATATGGCGGACATCGTATAGATACTAAGGAAGAAATTGCAAGAAAGGTTGCTGCTGGCGAAAATGCTGCTCCACCTTCACTTAAAGGTTTCTTCAAAGGTCTTGGAGGTGTATTAACTCAACCATTCAACAATAAATATGAACAAGGTAAAGCGCCTATTGGTCTTAAAGGTCCAAGCGATGAAAAGCGTACAGCTGATACCTTGGCTAAGATGGAACAAACAAACCAGGCACTTCTTAAAGCGGTTGAAAAACTTAATAGAGCAAGACCTTAATTCACATAAAAAAGAAAATGATATAAAATCATTTTCTTTTTTATACGAATTAAACATAATTGCCTATAAAATAGGTCATCTAATGACAAGTTTCGACAAAATTTTTATATAATTTAATCTATTTTTGTAAATATGTTTGTTAAAATTTGTTGTATTTGTAAATTATTGCCATTATTCGACAAATTTATACAATTTTCTTAAATTTTAAAATTGATAAAAGTGCTTGCAATTTTTAGAAAACTTTTATTTTAAAATAATTGTAGAGAATTTGTTGACAATAAATCTTTGTTGTGATATTATAACTATGCAAAAAAATCAAAAAATAAATTCGACAAGGGGAGATACTCAAGAGGTCGAAGAGGCGGCCCTGCTAAGGCTGTAGGTCGGGAAACCGGCGCAAGGGTTCAAATCCCTTTCTTCCCGCCAAAACTAGACAAGTCTCGGCAAGAGGCTTGTCGTTTTTTTGTTTATGATTTTAATTAACATCTAAAAGCCGTATTTTAATAATTTTGACTAAAATTATTGACAAAATTAGATTTTTATGGTTTAATATAAGCGATAATTTAAGGAGGTTTTATGAAAAAAGTTGAAAAAGAAGAAATTAAAAATTTGCCCGCTAAATATAAACCTTTAGGGGCATGGGCATATTTTGGCTATTCAATTTTATTTATGATTCCTATTGTTGGATTTATATGTCTTATTGTTTTTGCATGTAGCAGTTCTAATGTTGTTAGACGTAGTTATGCAAGATCATATTTCTGCGGATTTTTAATAGTAGGATTATTGATTTTTATTGTTTTAGCTATATTTGGTTTCAATTTTGCTGCAATTTTGGAATTTTTAAAAAGTTTCATAAGTCAAGTGCCTGGAGAAATGTAACATGCTTAAAGAAAGGATAGAGTAATCTATCTTTTTTTATGTCATAAAAACCTTTTAAAACTCCAACGCAAAGCATGCGGTTTTGGCTAGTAATACAATCAACACTAAGCGTCAATGATAAAAATTTGAGTATGTTGTTAATTTGCTTGACGCGGGGGGGGGAATTTGGTATACTAGTTTTGAAAAATGGGGTTCTCCACATTTTTACTAAATATATGTTTAAATATTTGGTATTTACTCAAAAATAGAGTATACTAAAAGTCTGGTTAAAAAACCTAAAAATAAACAAAATAAGAATGAGGGAAGAGTGATAAAGATAAGGAGAGAAGAATATGACAAAAGGGAGAATATGTACAATAATATCTAGTTGTTTGGCATGTATAGCGGTTGTTATAGGGATTACAATATCATGTATAAACATATCTCCAAAAATACCTAAAGAAGATATCCCACAGACCGCGACACAACCAACAAATACAAGTGGATATTGGACAGATTCAGGAAGATATGGAACAACTCCATGGTCAGGTAGTGGAACGGAGAATGATCCATATTTAATTAAGTCGGCTAAGGATCTTGCAAGACTTTCATACATGGTATATAGTGGAGAGCAAGGTGATTCTGGTAATGGAAGAGATTTTTATAGAGGAGTTTATTTTAAACAAACAGCCCAAATTAGTCTAAGTACTTATTATTGGCGACCAATTGGGGATAGTAATCATTATTTTTGTGGTTATTATGATGGAAATGGATATTCTATTTGTGATGCATTTACTAGGGCGGGAGATAACAATAGTTATTCATATCAAGGAATTTTTGGCTATGTACATGATATAATAACTGAAATAAAAAATGTTAGATTAGTAGATTCTTATATCCAAGGATATCAGAATGTTGGCGGAATTGTTGGATATGCATTTATGTGTAAAATTTCAAATTGTTATATTTCTTCTACATGTAGTGTCAGTAGTTCAGGGAATTTTACTGGGGGATTAGTCGGTCAAGGAGATAATGTAACTATAAGTGATTGTTATAATTCAGGAAGAACAGTATCTAGTAGTATGGGGAATTATACAGGTGGAATAGCTGGTGGGATTGATGTAGACTCGTCTATTAATAATAGTTACAATTTAGCGACGATAAAAGGAATAGGTTATGTAGGAGGAATTGTTGGCAGGAATTATTCATCAATAGTCAGAAATTGTTTTAACGTAGGTGCGGTAACTGGCTCAAGTCCGCTTGGTGGAATAACTGGGGGTATAAATAATTCTGGAGAAGCAGTAAAATGTTATTATGGTGGCAGTTGTTCAAGTTCAGTAGGAGGTGTTGAAGGAAAAGATGTCTCTGGACAGGCGGTATATGATAGTTCAATAGTTTCTCACGCGAAAGATCAAACTTGGTTTACAAATTCTTCGAATTGGGATAGTGCTTATCCATGGAATTTTGGAACATGGGGATTTATAACAAGTATAAATAGTGGCTATCCTGTTTTGAGGAGATTTTATAATTTTAATGTTTACAAACTTACATATGATTCACAAGGTGGTAGTGCTGTAGGGCAAGATTACATTCGTTATAGCGAGCCTTATGGAAAAAGAAATATTTATGACTATAATATGATAAGTGATTTAAGTAAGGCTAGTATTTCAAACAATAGATTAGTGATTGATTATAACAACACGACTGGATCAACACAATTTATCAATTTTATGACTAAATTTGATTGGACACTAGCGCCTTCTGCTAAATATACTGCAGTTATTAAAGTTGAATCTAAGTCTTATGACAATTTTAGTATAAGTTTTACAAGCCCACATGATACGGGAGGTAATGGAGATCCTTTTACTCAAACTTGTTCAACAAATATCACAGGAACAGGAACATATATAATTGATAATATGGAAACAAAGGCAACAATTGCAGCAAGTGATTGCAATTTTAGGTCTTACATATGGGTTTCAGCAGGTCAACATGTAAAAGCAACATTTTCGATTTCAGTATTTACAGGAAAGTTTTATTACACAGGAAATTTTGGTTATGTGCCAGTAGGTAATATGCCAAGTTGCAGTGCATTGCCAACACCAGCAAGAGATGGTTACGCTTTTGAAGGTTGGTATACTGGAAAGAATGGAACAGGAACAAATATAACACCATCAAGTATTTTTACTTCGAGTGCTAATCAAACACTTTATGCTAAGTGGCGACAATTAGATACTGAAGCCCCAGTCATCCATCGAGGTACCTATGTAACCCGAGAAGATGGCTATGATGCGTATGTGTATGCAACAGATAATGTAGGAATAAGTAAAGTAAGTTATCCAACATGGACAGAATATAATGGTCAGGACGATATTCAAACCAATTGGCCAAATAATCCAATAGCATATGGAACAAAGGGAACATATACAATAGAAGGAAAGACATATAACTATAAATACTCAGTAAACATGAGTGACCATAATAATGAGATAGGGATGTATAATACTCATGTCTATGCATATGATGAAACAGGCAATTTTGCTAAACTATCGCTAGGAGATATCTACTTTGCTCGTCCATGGACAGACTTTGCAGCAACAAGTTATGCAGGAGGTAATGGAACAGAAAGTAGTCCATATGAGATAGCAACAGCCCAACAATTAGCATTGCTAGCAAAACAAAGTAGGACAGATTCGTTAGAAGGGAAATATTTCAAACAAACCGCACCAATAGATTTGGAGAACAAAGCAACAAAAGATTCTAAATATGTTTGGTATATGTGGGATGGAATAGGAGTTAATAGTTATTTATTTTCTGGTAATTATGATGGCGGGTATAATAGTATAAAGAATATAAAAATGAACTTAACAAGTACTGCTGAGACTTCTGCTGTAGGACTTTTTAATCGAACAGGCTTTGCAAACATTTCAAACATAATTATGAATGGTGGGAGTATAAAAGCAATAGTTGCAAGTGATGTTGGAACAATTGTTGGTTGCGCAGCAATCTCGACCCGTGATAAAAGAACATATATATCAAATTGTATAGTTGAGAATATGAAAATAAAGGGTTTAGCAAACACAGAATATTCTATGGGGGGAATAGCAGGATCATGGGTAGGAGAAATACGGGATTGTATAGTTAAAGATAGTGTAATAGAAGGATCGTATGTTTGTGGAATAACAGGATATAATCACTTTGATGATAGTGTAGTAAATTGCTCAGTGTTAAATACGAGCGTGACAGGAACAGGAACAACAAAAATAATAGCAAGAATACTTGAAAGATTAGCATTTTCTTATGGCTACGGCAATGTAAATGGAGAGTCAATAAAAATGATGTATGGCGACTCAACAGCATGGGAAGGGTGGACATATAATAGTGCTATTAATAACGGCTATCCAATACAAAAATCTCTATGCTGGATTGGAGATATTGCACCTGTAGATAGTAGTGCAATTTACAATAGACTAAAAACTACTTTAGGGTTTACAGAGGCTTAAGTTTGATTTTAACAAACCTTTGTTAGTGTTGGTTGATTTTAGAAAGAATAAAAGTTTTAATTGTATTTAGTCGCAAAAAGAATGTCAAAGGACATTCTTTTTTTAAATATAATTGTTGCTTGACAAAATCTTGCAAAAATTGATAAAATAATCAAAAGGAGTTATTATGGATTGGCAAGATTATAAAGAAGAGTTTTTAGAGATTGTTTATGACAATATTGAACGTGAAGGTTGTGAAGCATTGATTGAATGGCTTGAAAAGTCAGATTTTTTCACTGCTCCTGCAAGCATGAGGCGTCATAATGTTTTTGAAGGTGGCTTATGTAAGCATTCTATCAATGTTTATAAAAGATTTCTAAAATTAGTTCAGGCAGAATATGGAAAGGAATGGGAAAGACAAATTAGCCACGAAAGTGTTGCAATAATTGCTTTATTTCATGATTTGTGTAAGGTAGATTTTTATAAAACTGATGTAAAAAATGTAAAAAGAGATGGAGTTTGGGTGCAAGAACCTTATTATAAGATGGACGAAGCACTTCCATATGGGCATGGTGAGAAATCTGTTTACATTTTATCTGCATTTATGAGGTTGACTCGTGAAGAGGCTTTGGCTATAAATTGGCATATGGGTGAATATGACGCAAGAGTTAAAGGAGGCAATACTTATAGTTTGCAAGCCGTTTTTTCTAAGTATCCTAATTGCTTTCTAGCTCATTGTGCAGACCTTATGACCACTTATTTAGATGATGTTCATTATGATAATTAATTGTCGAATTTTGAATTTTAATCACAAATTTGTATAAAATATCATAAAAAACATTGATTGAAAGTTTAAAATGCAAGAATTTTTAAAAATCACTATTGACAAGCCGGCTAATTAGTGATATAATATGGGTGAAAATAAAGGAGGAACTTTATTATGGCAGGAAGAGAAAGAACTTCAGGATCAACTAAATCAACATTTAAGGAGAAATGTGCTGCGGCTGGAACATGGCTTAAAAACCATCCTTGGAAAACAGCTTTGATTTGTTTGGGTGCAGTAGCTATTTTAGGAGCAATTATTGCAGCACCTACAGTTTTGTCTGCTCAAAAAGACAGTGCGAACAAAGCGGCAAGTGATGCTAATGCAAAAGCAGATCAATTTGAACAAGATAAAAATGAAGCTCAAGACAAACTTGACCAAGTAACTGGCGAAAACGATGACTTGAAAAATGAGATTGGTCAATTAAAAGACAATCGTTCATTTGAGCCAACTGCAGATCAAATTAAGACTATTCAAAGTTATCAAGGTAATAGAATTTTCTCTTTAAAAGATATGGCTGAATACAACTATAATAAGACTGATAAAGAGTTGACTATTTGGTTTAATGCTATTGATGGAGATGGTCAAAAAGCACTTGTTTCTTATAGTGGTTCAACTAATTTTAAAGGTGACTCTTTCACTACTAATGATATTATGGATTGGATTGCTGCTAAAGCTAAATCAACTGATGAAAACGATCAATTAAATATCAGTGTTTATCAAAATTTTGAAAACTATGCTAGTGGTAGCGGTGCAGAAGCACTTGCTAAAGCTGTTCAAGCAAAGGTTAGTGCAGATAAGGGTGCAACAACTAAAGTTGATGTTAACTTTGAAGGTAATACTGAAACTATGGATGTCGCTACTACAACTCCAGTTTGGGTTTGTGTTGAAAGAACTTCAAACTCAAGAGGTGAAACTGTTAAAGTTAGCCTTGCTGCGGGTGTGGGAAGTGCTGGTAAAGAAGGTAAAGATATTGAAACTAAACAAGTTTCAACCTTGACTGGAAAAGTTGTTTCTAGCGCAGATGTTGTAAAAGCTGTTGCTGAAAATGTTGGAGCAACTATTCAACAAGATGTTGAACCAGAAGCATAAGTTTAATTAAAAAATAAAGAACTTGGAATTTCCAAGTTCTTTTTTATTATTTTTATAAAATTATTTGAAAAATTACATAAAAAACTGTTGACAAATAATTTTATTTATGTTAATCTAACAACGCTTAATCATTTGGGGGATTAGCTCAGCTGGCTAGAGCGCCTGCCTTGCAAGCAGGAGGTCAAGAGTTCGAATCTCTTATTCTCCACCAAAACAAAAATACACCATATATTGTGGTGTGTTTTTTAATTATTATAATATAAATTAGTAAATTTGCTTACCCCCCCCGCGTATAATAGAGGTATCTGTACAAAAGGAGGGAAGGTTACTTATGGAAGAATGGAACAATAACCAACCAGCTGAAAGCCAACAAAGCAAAAAGGATGTAGGCGTATTATGTGGTTTGTTCTTAGGTTTAATAGGGCTTATTATAGGGCTGTTATTATATAAGGATGGAACTTACGAGCGTCCAACCTTTATAAAAGGTTGGACAACTGCGTTTGTTGCTGCACTAATCATAGGTGTTGTTATTGGCATCATATATTATATAGTTATAATTAATGCTATAAATTCTTTAATTTTATATAGAAAACGATAATTTACATAGTGAATTTTATCAATAAAGTTTCAATGATTTATATAAATCGTAAGAAAAAGGGGGTTTAAAACGCTCTTTTTTTTGCAACTTAAAATATTAAAAATGCGAACACTCGGCGGTGTGTAGGCGGGTTTTTAAGGTTTTGCAAAATTTATCGAAAAAAAGTTTATATTTTTTTAATTTTTTTTGAAAAAAGTGTTGACATGCCTACTTGCGTTGTGTTATTATACTCATGCTGACCCGCAGAAAGGGCTGATGCTCTTGTCAGCAATAGAACTTTGACAACTACATATTTGTTATAACAATATATAACAAGAAACAAATATTCTTTATTAGCTAAAATGTTATCGAGAAATAATCGACATAAAAAAATTTTAGGTAATACGAACATTTGCAAATTTCAATTTACGTCGAGTAAATGAAAAACAAGATTTTATGATTAACTTAAATAGTTAAAGCAAAAATGCTAAGATATCCAATACATTTCTTTATAGAAATAGTGATAAAGCTACAAAGAGCATATGGGGGATGCCTTGGCACTAGGCGCCGATGAAGGACGTGATAAGCTGCGAAAAGCTACGGTTAGATGCAAATAATCTATGACCCGTAGATATCCGAATGCGGAAACGCACTGAGAGTTATGTCTCAGTATCATAACATGAATTCATAATGTTATGAGGGGAACCCACTGAACTGAAACATCTAAGTAAGTGGAGGAAAAGAAAGTAAAACAACGATTGTGGGAGTAGTGGCGAGCGAAACTGCAAGAGCCCAAACCTAGGGAAGAAATTCCTTAGGGGTTTTGGACGGCAATATGATATGTTAAACGATAGGTGAACTTGGCTGGAAAGCTGGGCAACACAGGGTAATAGCCCCGTAACCGAAATCTTATAACAGTCTAGCCGATTCCGGAGTAGCACGGGGCACGTGGAACCCTGTGTGAATATGCGAGGACCATCTCGTAAGGCTAAATACGACCTAGTGACCGATAGCGAATAGT
>CARJLX010000009.1 GCA_949001935.1 uncultured Eubacteriales bacterium
ATTGCGAACCTGTATCTTCACTATCATAATAAATTTTCCTAGCACTATCTTGTGAGTTTGATTCTAATTTCTTGGTTTTCATTATCATTTACAACTATTTCAAATCGACAGGCAACAATCAATATAATATTTGATAAATTGCAAACAGTTAAGATAATATTAGCGAATATTGAGAGTTTGACACAAATATTAAGAAAAATTGTTAAAGTGAATGTAATAATCATAAAAACCAATGATAGTTTCATAAGTCATTTGACATCTATTACAAAATAGGTTTTGAATTCATTTGTTATTTTTATATCTTTTTTAAGTATTCCGTATATAAGGATAAATAAAAATACTATAATCACACTTGAAATAATCATTGAACCTTTTCTCATACTACAACCTCTTTTTGTGGCTATACCACGTATAATTATTCTCACAAGTATATATCTCATAACAAAATAGTAAAATGGTATTTAGGCGTGTGCTTGTTTTATACAAGCGCTGTCACTTCGCTCCAGCAGACAAGAATGTGCCTACACAACAAATTTTGGTTAAAGGAGAAAAAAGAAAACATAGGCTGTTTTCTTGTCTATGTTTTTCTTTCATTATTCTGCTAGTTTCAAAATGGACTAACTAGTTCAAACTTTTTTATTAATGTTATATTTCTTCTATTCAGCTTCTTCAGTCTTTGTACTTTTTATTGCATTTTGCGATTGTTCATTTAAAGGTTTTACAATTTCTTCTAAGCCTAACCTTAGTTTAGCCATATCAAAAGGAATAAATTGTTGAATTTCTTGATTTGCTATCGAATTATTTACTGAGTATTGCAAAGCTCCAGCCATACATCTACTAACAAATTCGCCCGCTTGTGTTGCATTAATATTTTGTTGACCATCCTTGTTTCGGCTAAATTGAGTAATAGCATGATCTTTATGACTTACTCGCAATGGAGATGTGACAAGTCTAAGTTCATTTTCTCCTTCTTGCATAATATAACAACGCTGATTCGTATTATAGAAATCTCTTAGTAGTTTTGGAGTGTCTAAAAGAAAGCTTTCTTTCAACAAACTTTGTTTATCTTGTTCAGAAATATTAACTATATCTTCTGGTTTTAATTTTTGTTTTTCAGAGTTAGTTAAATTTTCTGAACGCATTAATTTCATTAACATTGTTCTCCAACAAGCCTCGCCAGAAGAGGCAAATTGCTCATCTGTTGGCGAAACAATATTAAGATAATTTACATTCGGGGTTACCATTGTCACACCATATGAAATGACAAATATTTGTTTTATAACTTTACTCACTACATCTTCGGAATAATTTAGATTTCGCATCATATATTGCAACTCTGCAATCATATTATAAACAGTTTCACCACCCATACTATGTGCAAAAATCGTAACATTTCTCATGTTTTTACAAGCTTCTAAAGAGGTTAATTTTTTATACCCCCCCCCGCAAAGTAGTGGAGTGAATAAATCTCTGGTAAACCTTCTAGAATAATATTCCAACATTTTAGGACTTGGAGTCTTTCCATTATAATATAAAGATAGCAATTCTGCATTGGTATTTGTGCTATCAAGCAAACTTTTAATAATTTTTGCATTTCCATTAGCACTTCGTATACCTTCTGTTCCACTGCCTCCCACGACAAGAACTGTTGGTTTATTAATAAGATAAACATCAGGATTTAATGATTCCCAGTTGTTTGAATGCGTATTTATTCTTCGCCCTAATCCAAAACCTTCATAATTAATATTCATTTTTACAACCTCTTTCTTAATTATAACATAATTTTTATTTAAATGCTATATTTTTTAAATATTTTTTTATACATACAAAAACTCCCCTTTTAAATAAGGAGAGTTTTAGCAAATTAATTTTAATGATTTATTTTTTTCTTTGCTTTATTCTTTTGATACAACCAGTAGAAAAGTTTAAAAAGTTCACTTGCGAGCATCATTACAAAACTTAATCCAAATATTACTCCCCAAAGCCACGGTGAAAGATCTGCAAGCTTAAGTACAGTGTGAAGTGGAGTACAAGCAATTAGAGCCAGCAGTCCAAAACAAAATACCAATGACGCAATAAACATTTTGTTTTTAAAAGGATTAGATTTGAACATTGAACGATTTGTTCGCATTGAAGCCAAATAAAACATTTGAATTATATTAAGTGTATAGAAAGCGACCGTCACACCAATAGCTTCTCCGCCAACTTTCAAGCCAATATAGAAAGCAAGCATTGTTAAAAGTGTTTGCACCAAACCAAGCACAATTATCGATAATCCACACCCCTCGCTAAATAAACCATGCTTTGCATTTCGAGGTTTCATCTCCATTAAGTTTTTCTCTGGAGGTTCAACTCCAAGAGCAATAGCTGGCAAACTATCTGTTATTAAATTGACAAACAATATTTGCACTGGGAAGAGAAAAACGAATTGAGGGAAGAAAACTGTTGCAAGAAATAGTGACATTAATTCGCCCATATTGGCTGAAAATAGGAATTTAACAGCTTTAACTATGTTTTGGTAAATCTTACGCCCTTCTTCCACAGCTATAACAATTGTTGCAAAGTTATCATCTGTCACCAACATATCTGCAACCTCTTTGGTAACATCAGTGCCAGTTATTCCCATACCAATACCTATATTGGCTTTCTTTATACTTGGGGCGTCATTCACGCCATCACCTGTCATAGCAACAACATGGCCTTGTTTTTTAAAAGTTTCAACAATTCGAACTTTATGGTCAGGGCTAACCCTGGCAAACACGCTAATATTTTTTATGCGTTGATCTAATTGCTCATCATCTAGCCCGTCAAGTTCTGCACCAGTTATAACCTGCGAAATATCATCCACGATACCACATTCTCGTGCAACTGCAAAAGCAGTTTCTTTATGATCGCCAGTTATCATAACCGCACGCATGCCTGCTTTTTTACACTTTTTAACTGCCGACTTAATCTCCTTTCTAGGAGGATCATACATGCCTACAAGACCAATAAACACCAAATTATCTTCACTAATCTTATCTTTACTATTATGTTTTTTGTATGCAAATGCTAATACACGAAGAGCCTTATCAGCCATATTAGTATTTGCTTTTTCTATTGAAGCAATATGTTTAGCTGTCAACTTTGACTCTTTGCCATCTATTAAAATTTTTGTACATTTTTTAAGTAAATGATCAAGAGCACCTTTGGTGAAAACATAGTCCTCACCATAATAGCAATTTGCTGTAGACATAAGTTTACGCTTACTATCAAAAGGAATTTCGTCCATACGGAAGTGTGTTTCAGCAAACTTATCTTTATCTATTCCCATCTTTTTTCCAAAGTTTGAAAGTGCTATTTCAGTTGGATCTCCTACATAATTACCGTTAGAAAGTGTAGAGTCATTACACAAAAGCATACAAGCGAGAAGTTTATCTATCGACAGAGTTTTATTTCTTCCAGCAGTTTGAAGAACACCATCACAATAAGTTGACTCCACCGTCATTTTATTTTGTGTGATTGTTCCAGTTTTATCTGAGCAAATGATATCACAACATCCCAACGTTTCCACTGAATGCAAATGTTTCACGACAGCCTTTTGTTTAGCAAGTCGAGCAATACCCATACTCATAATTATGGTGATAACAGCAGGCATACTTTCTGGGATTGCAGCAACTGATATTGCAACAGCTGTTAAAAAGGCTTCTAATGGATTGCCTGGTCTTGCAACACATTCCAATATAAAGGTGACAATCGCTATACCTAATACCAAGAAAGTTAAAAGTTTTCCAACTTCTTTAATGTTTTTTTGCAATGGTGTAGTTTCTTTTTCTGTGGTTTTTATACTCTCGGCAATTTTACCAATTTCTGTTTCCCGACCAATTGCAACCACCACACCAAGTCCACGCCCATTAGAAACTAAACAACCCTTATAACACATATTTGTTCTATCAGCAAGAGGGAGATTTTCTTTTACTATAACCGAGGCATTTTTATTAACTGCCAAACTTTCACCAGTCAAAGAACTTTCATCCACCTGCAAACTTGCACTTTCAATAAGTCTTAAATCGGCAGGGACTATTGCACCAGCCTCCAAAACAATTACATCGCCAACAACTATTTTTTTAGTGTTAATCTTTTTTATCATACCATCACGCATAACCATGGCTTCAGGTTCTGTCATTTTTTTAAGTGCTTCCAACGATTTCTCAGCCTTGTTTTCTTGAATAAGTCCAAAGATTGCATTCATAAGCACAATGCCAAGAATAATACCGCCATCTACAATTTCGCTGGCCTGACCTTTCCAGATTCCAATCCCTATTGAAACTCCTGCGGCAATCAAGAGGATCAAAATCATAAGGTCTTTAAATTGTTCTAAAAACTTTATTATGAATGGTGTTTTTTTATTTCCTTCAATTTCGTTTGTGGGAGAATTTTTTAAGCGTGTTAAAGCTTCATCCTCACTAAGACCTTTTTTGCAAGAATTCACCTCTTTTAATGTATCAACAATTGTTAAATTATGAAAATTTTTCATATACTTCCTTTTATTATACAACAAATATAGAAATAATGGCAATTAAAATCAAATAAAAGCAAAATCCCTTAAAGCCTGCTTTAGCTGTTAACTTTATCATTGCCTTGATAGATAAAACACCAACAATAAATGCTGTTACAAATGCTAAAATCAAACCTATCCAATTCACACTTATCGCTTCACCTAAAACAATAATCTTGTAAATCTCAAGAATCATAGAAAGTATTATAATTGGTATAGACATTAAAAAAGAAAATTTAGCAACCTCTTCGCGTTTTGTTCCTCTCATTAACCCTGTACTTATTGTAGTCCCAGACCTAGATAGCCCTGGAAAGGTAGCAAAACCTTGAGCAATACCTATTATTAAAGCGTCTTTGTAAGTCAATTCATGTTCCTGCTTCTTGCCAGATAGATATTGTCCCAAAAGCAAAAGCCCAGCACTGAGCAAAAAGAAAAATGGTAAAAATTTTCCATTAAAAGAATTTTCAATAAGCGGCATAATAATCAAAGCAATTATTCCAGTTGGAATTGTCGCCAAAGCAATTGAAATACCTTGCTTTCCAAATGGCTTTTTAACTATTTCCCAAACATCCTTTCTAAGCACAACAATAATTGAAAGTAAGGTTGCTATATGCAAGACTATGGAAACAAATAACGAGTCCTCTATACCAAAAATATTAGACAACAAAACAAGATGCCCACTTGAAGACACTGGCAAAAATTCAGTTAACCCTTGAACAAGTCCTAAAACAACTAAAAAAAGAATTTCCACTTTAATCCCTCTAATCTAAAGTATTGTTTGTCCATAGATTTTATGAAGGATTTTAAAAGATACTACTTAAAAATGAAAAAAAGTTTGTGATTTTTACATCTATAATTAACATTTTTTGTCTAAATATGTCTAACTATTTCGGTTAATCGCAAATTTTGCGTAATGGGTTAAAATCCCTTTATTTTAGGCTAAAATTTAGTTATGAACAAAAACATTATTGTAGGAGAAAGAATTAAAAATCTTAGAAAAGAGGGCTCACTATCACAAGTTGCTCTTGCTTCGAAGATTGATTCTAATCAAAAACAAGTTTCAAAATGGGAACGCGGGCAAATTGAGCCTAACATTGATATGCTCAAAAAACTTGCTGACTATTTTGATGTTTCAGTTGATTATTTAATCGGTCGATCAGATTTTTAATTTACTAAAACTTATATTTATCAATGACAACAATAAGTTGCCATGCTTTTTGTTGAATTATAACATATTCATTGCATGCCCGCCAAAAATTGTGACAAATACAAATATCACAACAATTGCGACAAGCCCTAAACAAATCAACAAGAACTTTTTCATAAATTTATTTTATCATTATCGCACTTTTAAATTAAAATAAATTTTTGTCGCAATTTAAGAAAAAATTGGGAATTTTAAATAATCCCTACTTATTAATTTCTTGACAATAATTTTTTTGTGTGCTAAGATTAAAAGCAATTGGAGGCTTATAATGAAAGACACATTTTATATAACAACACCTATCTACTACCCTAGCAATAAATTCACTTTAGGCAACTGCTATACAACAGTTATTTGTGACGCTGTTGCAAGGTTTAATCGCAATATGGGCAAGGATGTTATGTTTTTAACAGGAACTGACGAGCATGGACAAAAGATAAGTCTATCAGCATCAAAACAAGGTAAAACTGAAAAGGAATATTTAGATGAAATGATTGCTGACGCAAAAGCACTTTGGAAAATGCTTGGCATCTCATATGATAAATTTATTCGAACTACTGACGACTATCATGAAAAATCTGTTCAAAAGATATTTAGAACTCTTTATGAAAAAGGCTATATCTATAAAAGCAAATATCAAGGTTGGTATTGCACTCCTTGTGAAAGTTTTTGGACTCAATCTCAACTTGTTGATAACAAATGCCCAGATTGCGGACGCGAAGTTAGCCTGCAAGAAGAAGAAGCTTATTTCTTTAAGCTTAGCGAATTTGGTGACAAACTTTTAAAGCTATATAAAGATCAACCTGATTTTCTTCTCCCTACATCACGCGTCAACGAAATGGTTAACAACTTTATAAAGCCAGGGCTTGAAGATCTTTGCGTATCTAGAACTTCAGTTAAATGGGGTATCCCAGTCGACTTTGATCCAAAACATACAATTTATGTTTGGGTTGATGCATTAACAAACTATATCAACGCACTTGGCTACAATAGTGAAGATGATTCTAATTTCAAAAAATACTGGCCTGCTGATGTGCATATGATTGGAAAAGAAATTGTTCGTTTCCATGCTATCATTTGGCCTGCAATCTTAATGGCTTTAGACCTACCTCTTCCAAAACGCTTATTTGGACATGGTTGGATGTTGTTTGGTGGCGATAAACTTTCTAAAAGTAAGGAAACAGGAAAGAAAGAATGTCTTGACCCAAGAAAGCTTATTCCTCTCTATTCTGCAGATGCGATTAGATATATTCTTCTTCGCGAAATCCCTTTCGGCTCTGATGGCAATTATTCAACAGAGGGCTTCTTAACAAGATTTAATAGTGACCTTTCTAACAACTATGGCAATCTTGTTTCAAGAACATTAAGCATGCTAAAAAAATACTTTGGCTCAACTCTTCCTACAGCAGATGGCAATGATGATGAACGAGCCACCGAACTTAAAAAGGCAGTCAAAGAAGAAAAGGATAAAGTTTTTAAATATATGCAAGATTTTGACGTTTCAAAGTCACTGATTTCTATCTTCAATATTTTTTCACAAGCAAATAGATATATAGAACTTTCTGAGCCATGGGCGATAGCAAAAGATCCTGCTCGAGAACAAGAACTTAAAAATGTTATGAGAAACTTGATCGAAAGTATTAGAATTGGCACACTACTTTTAAATGCCTTCCTTCCAGAATGCTCTAGGAAAGTTCTTGATGCTCTAGGGATTTCAAACATCAAAGAAGCGTTCACTCAACTAGACAATTTCTACGCATTGAAAGATGGAATAACTATAGAGCCATTGCCAATTTTATTCCCTCGTTTAGATATCAATGCTGAAATCGAAAAACTATACGAACTTGCGAAATAATCCTAAATAAAAAGTTCATAATTAATAAAAACACACGGAAATTTCCGTGTATTTTTATTATTATTCACTTTCTGAAGGAGTTTCAGCATTAGCTTTTTCAACAACTTCTACAGTTCTCTTTCTTGCTGAAGCTTTTTTCTTTGCAGTAATCATTCCAAATTCGCCTGCAACTGCACGTTGAGCAAGCTCTCTACCATCATTTTGACTAAGTTCAACAGCTTCTTTTTCCAAAGCCTTAATAAACTTATTTCTAGCATTCTTTTGTGCCTTAAATTCTTCATTAGTTTCTTCAACAGTAATTTGTGGAACAGGTTTTCCGCTTACAAGAACTTGCTGAGTGTCTTGAGCCTTTGCAATAACTTCTTCCAATACCTTAACTGCAGGTAGACAATCTTTCTTGAATTTCTCATATGTGCTTGCATATTTTTCTTCATTAAGACTACCAGTCTGCAACATTTCAAAAATCATTTGTCTACGTTTCTTAAGATCTCTATCTGTAAGAATTGCAGCTAATGTGCTTGTATGAGCTTTAGTTTCAGGAGTATTTTCATCATCTGGATGTGCCATTTGAGTTGCAATTTCACTTACAGTATCAACAAATGTGAACCAGCATCCAGGAATGTCTTTCTTAGGTGTTTTTAAACCCTTTCTATAAGCCAAAGCAATATCGTCTTCAGTTTTGATAGTAGGTTTAGACTTTGATGGTCCAAAGACAACAATACTTCCGCCTTCCTCTGGCTTTTCTACAACTGTTTCACTTTCTTTGATTACTCGTTGTTCTCCTTGAACACCCCCATCAACAGGTTGTGTTGTTTGGGCTCCAACTTTTGTAGCCTTAGTTACATTCTTTCCCCTAGCCAAAAATTCTTGTTTCTCTTGCTCTCTTGTTCTTCTTTCTGGAAGAGTTGGTTGATTTACAAATGTCCATGAATTTCTCGCTTTAACCATTTGAGTAATGAGATCATTTAAAGACTCACCAAGTAAAGGCTTAACTTTTTCATCTGCATTAACAACTTCGCTAACTTCATCATCTTTTTCAATCGCTGTTGACATCAAAGTCGCAAATTGGAAACCTTCTTTTGTAGAAAGATCGCCAAAGTCTCCAAGTTCAAACAAATCTTCCATCAAAGATTGTTTTGCATTTTTTACAACAGCTTTAACTTCTTCTTCACTCTTCAAACCAATCGTTTCGCCATAAACATCTGCAAAACCTTCAACAATTGTTTTTGCAAGTTCAGGATTTTCCATATAAAGACCTGAGTAGTGTGTATATAAAATTCCATAAACTGCAAATTCAAAGTTTTTATCAGGACTCACAAACATAGAGTTCATTTTGCCTGTTTTAGGATCAACTTCAACGCCTGCAATTTTACCTTGAATACATTTTAATGCAGAGTAAATTTTATTTTTATCGCCACTAGCAAAATATCTAAGTTTATTTATAGTTTCGCCTTCCTCGGCAGGAGTAAATTGAACATTATCAGCTTCACCGAAAATACTTTCTATAAAACCATTTCTTTTTACATAAGATAAAGGTGATGTACTATCTTTGTCAATTCCACTTGAAAGTTGCTCAGCATTGTTTGTTTTTTCCATCAACTTACCATACAAGTTAATATCATGGAGATATTCCCCTGATTTTTTTGTTTCCTTCAATTGTGTAGACAACAATTTATTTACTAAATATTCAGCTTCTAAAACAACTTTATCAGTATCAACAGATTTTTTGCCAACCCTATCTCTTTCCATTAAGGCATACATATAAGACTCTAAATAGTTTTCAATAGAATCTCCAATAGAATTCAACTTTTTATCAGCAAAAGTAGATTGCATGTTTCTTGCTAATATTGCTGTAGCTATAACTGGAGCCAAAGGATGGAACTCTTCTTTTTTGCTAGAGTTTTTATTTGTTTGATAAACTCCCTCAATTCTATCATTAAAATATGCTAAAGATCTAGCCAAAAACTGTTGAACGACTGGCGCATCTTCTGCAGGGACCTCAATCTCTCTAGATTCTAAATAATCATCCAAAACACTTAATTTGTTAAAATTTTGAAGCATTTTAAGTAAGTTTTCGTCAGTGTCATCTTGTGCCACAGCATCATAAATTTTTTCTTCTAGTTCTGGACAACCATCTCTATTGATAATGGCACCTAATTCATAACCTATTCTGTTTGGAGTTTTTAATTTTTTTACCTGTTCACTAACCCTAGCATTAATTTCAGAAATCTTCTTGCTACCGTCCACAGTGCCTGCTTTACGCTTTCTTTCAATATCTTTTTGTAAGTCTGCAACACACCCCTCAATTAAAAATAAGTTTGAAAGCGTATTTAAATTAAATTTATTTTTACCAGTAAAAGACATGTCAGTGAGTTTTCTACCCTCTAACACCTTTTTAACTACTTCATTAGCACTTTTACCTTCTTCTATTAATTTTGCAATATCTTCAACAAAATTTGACATAGCACCCTCCTTAGTCGCTAATATTATACCACTGATAATCAGGTTTTTCAAGGGGTAAATTAAAAAAAGTTGTGCAAAATTTGTATTTTTAAGGCTTTTTTGTTGAAATTTATCCCTGTTTTTGAGTTTTTAAACCTTTATACTATAAATAAAATCATTTTTCAATCATTTCATATCAATATAAATATGAATTTTTAATAAAAATAGTACCTTATTTTAGCCTAAAAATCGCTCCCGGTCTAGGCGAAGCAACATCTATGCGAATATCCTTTCCTTCTTCAATACCATACTCTAAAAGTTTTCGAGATATGTATTCATAAGCCAAGTCAGGAGTATTATTCTCTTCACTTAAATGCGACAATACTATCTGCCTTGTTCCGCTCTCTGCCAAAACTTTAATAGTTTTAGCACTATCATCATTTGATAAATGTCCCTGCGAACCTGCAATTCTACGTTTCAAAGAAAGCGGATATTTACTACCGTTTATAAGCATATTTTTATCATAATTAGCCTCTAAATAAACTAGTTGAGAAGAGGCAATTTTATTAATCAGCAAATCATTTGTCTTGCCCAGATCTGTGACAATACTAATTTTGCTATTACTATTTTTAAATGAGTAAGCAAAACATTTAACATCATGGCTAACTTCTATAGGGGAAATTTCTAAATCTTTAAAAAGAAAATCACCATCAAAGCTTTTTCTATTCTTATTTGAAGTTTTGCTTAGTTTTTCATCAAGCCCATTCCACACCTCTTTATGGGTAAAAACTGGAATATCATATTTGGAAGAAAATACATCCACTCCTCGAATATGATCTATATGCTGATGTGTTAAAAGTACTGCATCTATTTCATTTGGTTTAACATTCAATAAATCCAATCTTTTTACTGTTTCACTGCATGACAAACCCATATCAAGCAAAATCTTGCTTGATTCAGTTTCGATATATGTAATATTTCCATCGCTTCCTGATGCTAAGTTGATTACACGCATGAGAATATTATAACATAAAATAAATAAAATTTAAAGAGTTTAATAAAAAAATAGAGGCAAAAACCTCTATTTTTTGTTTAGATCTGAAATTTCTTTAATAAGTGTTTCAAGTCTTGCATTTATTGAAGCAAGTTCTTGCTCACTCTTTCCTTCCTCTTTTGCTTCTTGAGCTCGAGTTCTAAGAGCTTCAACAGTTTTCATGATTTCATCACGCTCTTCGTTGATTTCCTGTTGCTCAGTTGTATTCAAAGCATCAGTTATTTCTGAATTTACAAGTGCTTTCATCTTGCTCAATCTATCTTCCTCTTCGGTAATAAGTTTATTGATTTTAGCAAGACTCACAAGATCTAAGTCGTCTTTTTGAGTTGTTGTTTTCTTAACTCTGCTAACTGGTCTTTTTTTTGCAGTTGTTCTTGAAACACCCTTTTTCTCAGAAAGTACTGTTGTTTCGTCCTTCCTTGGGCGACCTCTCTTCTTTGGTTCTCTTGGTTCAACAGGCTCAACAACCTCTTTTTTAGGTCTGCCTCTTCCACGCTTTTGTGTTGAAGCTTGGACTGGTTTAACCTCCTGTTCAACTTTTTGCTCTTCAATTTTTGGAGTAGAGTGTGTTTCATCTTCGAAAGGATTGTATTCTTCAACCTTAATTGCCTCTGGTTGATGTTGAGGCATCTCCTCCGCTTTTTCCTCTTCTTGAGGCATTTCAATTTTAGACTCTTCTTTCTTGTCGTCATCTGGTTCACGAATTAAAGTTCCATTCATGTCATAGATTTTTCCGTCAATATCATGGAATAAACCATTTGGGTCATGATAAGAGCCATCTTCATAAACAAAGTTACCATTAGCATCGTACTCACCTTTAGGAGTTTCTTGAGTTTGTGATGATTGTTCTTCTTTATTTTCTGGTTGAACTATTTCAATATTTAATCTTGAACGCAATGTGTTATTTTCGTCAATTAAGCGTTTTACTTGAGTTTGAACAATTATAAGTTCTTTTTCATTACTGTCTCTTTCTTTCTTAAGTTCGCTCTTCTCGTTAGCCACACGCTTTTCAGCAGTTTGATAAGCGTTAGTCATAATCTTTTCATAGAAAGATTGATATTCAGCGACCATAGATTTTTGTACATTTTCTTTTGCTTCATCAAGTTCTTTTTTAAGCTCCGCAATCTCTTGATTAAGCTCTTGATTAGAAACAGCATAACGAGTTTCTTCTTGATCATATTCTGTTTGAAGTGATTCCTGTTTAGAGATCTCTTGTTCTTGTTGTTTTCTTAAGAATCCAACTTCCATTCTGTTTGTAGTTGCTTCTTGTTGTTGAATAAGTTTTTGAATATTCTCTTTTGAAGCCTGTATTTTTCTTTGAAGATCCTTTTGAACATTTTCATAGTTTCGTTTCAATGCTTCTTTTTGGGCTTCTACATGTGCAATCTTTGCAAGCGTGCTAGACTTTTTATTCATAAAAGTTTCACTTTCTTTCATCGCCCTTTCAAGCACTAATGAACCGTCCACACCGGCATCTTGGAAATTGTATTCAACATATTCAACATCACTCTGCTTAGCCTTTTCAAATTCTTCTTTAGCCTTTCTCGCTCTTGCTTCGTAGTATTCGCGAAGTTGAGGATTTCCTTTCTCAATTTCTTTAGAAGAGAAGAGAAGGTCATAGTCGATATATGGAGGAAGATCAACACAAGCATTGTTGATAAATCTACCAAAGATATGGTAGATATGATATATTTCGTCAAGGTTCGCAGTCTTTCGAGATTTCATTATGATAGAAGTTAAAAGACCGATAAAAATAATAAGTACAGGAATAATAAGTGAGCCAACAAGTTCTTCTACACGGAGTGTGCTTACAGAATTTGCTGTTTGATATGCAATACTGAACAAGAAAGTAATCGCAGCCCAAATGTATGTGACAATATTAAGGTTTCTAATATTGTTATCAAAGGTAGAGGTTTTCAAAGGTTTTTCAACAAGGTTGTCGAGCGATAAATAATGAGTAGGTTCCTTTTCGCGATATAAAATAAATTGTTGCCAATAGTAAACTAAACGGCGAGGACCTTTTTTAATAATATCATTAAACTCCTTGATATTTGATTGGTCAATTTTCTTATTCTTAAAAAGCCAGCTGTTTGCCTTGTCTAATCCCTTACGCAATCTTGACTCATAAGAATAAACGGAGCGGAGTATAAAAAGTGATATAAAAAATATTTCAATCACTAAAGCAAGTGCGAAAAGAAGATCAAAGCCCAAAGCTGCTGTTAATTGACTAAAAAAAGATTTTAAAGAACTTTCTATTGCGTTGCTCGCTATCATTGACAACATAATAAACCTCCTAAAATATACTTGTAGTATAACACAGAAAAAAAATAAATAAAAATAAATTTCACAAAAAAATCTTTTTTTATTTATTTTTTTTATTATTTTAATTTTTATTACAATTTTTTAAAATTAAATATTTTTTATTTATTTTTTTACCTTTAAAATAAAAGGAAATAAATTTTTCATAAATTATTCAAAAAATTCAATTAATTGGTTATTTTTTATCGAAAAAATATATTTTTTATTTAATTTAATTTTATATGCTTTTTCTATAGCTTTTGAATATAAAGATAATTGTTTAGAATATATTTCAAGTAATTTTTCTTTATTTTTTATATTAGTATATTTATAATCAACCAATATATTTTCATCACCTAAAGCAAACATGTCAACCACACCTTGAACAAGGACAGGATTTGAATATTTAACATTTGTAATTTCATTTAATTTAATTTTCATAATAAAGGGTTTTTCTTTAAAAATTTGCTTATTTTTTGTTATTTTTTTTAATATTTCAATATCTTTATATAAAATATTTAAATCTAAAATATTTTTTTCTTTTTCTATTAAATAGCCCCCTTCTACAAGTTCATCAATTTTTTGGCACAATTTTTCAAATGAATTTATTTCTTCAAAATTTATTAGTTTTAAAACCTCATGATAAATAGTTCCAATCTCACTTGCTGAAAAATCATTATTTTTTTCAGATGCAGTAATTTCATAAATCTCATCTTCAATTTCATCATCTATTTGAAACTTTAATAGACCTGTCACTGAATTTTTAAATTCTACTTTAGATAGATTTATATTATCATAAACGAAATTTAAATATTTGTTAATTTTATCAGTCAAAGTTCTATCTTCATCTACAATCAAATTTTCTTTTTGTATTACTTGCAAGTCGCCAACATCATCCACTTTGATAAATTTAACCAAATCATTGTTATAACTATCTTTACTCATAATTTGTTTTTTTTCATCCTGAGATAAACTCATCATAAGCCAATCAAAATAGCATTTGCCTTTAAAGAAGTCTTGACTTTCTCCTAAAGCATAATCCTCCGCGTCATAAGCACCAGTCAAAATAAGTTTATTTTTAGCTCGCGTTAAAGCTACATAGAAAATCATAAGTTCATCAATATATTCACTTTGTTTTTTCAAGAGTCTAGACGCTTCCAGTTGTGGCGTTCTAACTTTGAGTAAATTTTGACTGTCATATTCCATTGTAGCCAAACCTAATCTTTCTGTTATTATATATGGGGATTTATTTGGAGAGGATAAATTTTTTCCACAGCCCGCCAAAATCACAATAGGGAATTCCATTCCTTTACTTCCATGGATTGTCATTATGCTAATAGCATTGCCATCACTTTCATTCGCGTCAACCCTGCTTGAAGAAAGGTTGTTTAAATAAGTTAAAAGTGACGCCATTGAATAATCAAATCCGCTTTGTGAAATTGTTAATAAAAATCTTTCTATTTTTTGAGTTTTATCTTCACTCAAAGTTTTTAGGTACGCAAAATAATTACATCTAGCAAACAGAAGTTCATAAGCTCGCCTAATGCCTAAAAGAAGACTTTGTGTTTTAAACGTTTGTAAATTTTTTAGCAAATTATCCACTTTTTTATTATTTAAGTTTTTCAAATTCTGTACTAAATCTTGATTTTCCTCAACTTCACATGCAATACTTGCAATCTCATCTGGTTGCATGCCGCCTAATTTAGAGAGCAACAACGAAACAAAGGCAAGATTATCATTTTCATCCAAACAATATTTTAGCAAATTCATTAACATTTGAATTTCGGCATCATCTATTAATGCTTCCTTATCGTCTGCAATTACTGGTATATCTTTTTCTTGAAGTTGATTTGATAGGGTTTGCATTAAACCACCCCGACCTCTCATTAACACCACAATATCACTTAATTCAACATCACGCCATCTTTCTTGCTTTATATCATAAATTTGTTTAGTTAAAGCTTCATCAATCTTGGCTACAATTGTTTGGGCTTCTAACTTATCATTGTCCTTGTCTATCAATTCTGCATCTTTTACGCTGTAAATTTTATCAAACTCTTGTTTTTCTCCTCCGCCATCATGAACAAAACAAACCTCAACAGCCTTATCACTATTTATATAATAATTGGCTTTGCCATCTAACATAGAGGTTTCAAGATAGTTGATCCCAGTATTTTCTTCTTGCATCAACACTGCAAAAATACTATTAACAAAATCCAGCACCCTCTTATCACTTCTAAAGTTTCCTCGTAAGAAAACCACACCTCCATTATGAGAGTTTAAATTTTGCTTTATGTCGTTTTTCATTATCTCCATTGTAGCATTTCTAAAGCCATAAATTGCTTGTTTAGGGTCGCCAACGCCAATAAAATTGCCTTGTCCCGCAATCTTTTTGATTATACCCTCCTGCAAAAAGTTAGTATCTTGATATTCATCTATAAAAGTATATAAAAACCTTTCCTGTAAATCTTTCAAAATATCTTGATTTTCTAGTAATTGTGAACAAAGCCTTTCAATGTCAGCAAAATCTAATAAATCATTTTCATGTTTAAGTTGCTGATAAATTTCTTTATAATTTTTATACATCTTTATTAAAGCTCTTGCAAGAGAACCTTCTTTTTGACACAATAATAACTCCTTGCTATCAAAATCGAATCTCCCCAATTCTTCAACAACTTTTTTTACACTTTCTTTTAATGTAGACAATTTTTTTGCCAACACTTCATCACGCTCTTCTATCTTAACAACTGGAAGAGCCGGCAATGCAACGTTCTTTGCTAACGAGCATTGAGCTTGAAATGATTTTCCAATCAACATTTTGCTTATATTTTTTAAATTTTCTAAAAAATCTAAATATTTAACATTTGCATTAACAAGATTTAAAGCCAATATTTCCTTCAAATTATCTTGCAATAGACTTTGATAATGATTATTTAAAATTTCACAAGCTTGGGTAAAAATATCATTCTGTCCATTCAAAATCTTATCTATCAACTTTTCAGAATCACTTAAACTATCCAAAAAGTTCTCTATATAACACAAACATTCAAATATAGAATTTTTGTTTTTCTTAAAGCTAGTGTAAATATACGTGTAATCTTGAAAATCGCTCGACACAAACTTGCTGATAGCTTCTTGAAAAGCTTGCATCTTATTTTTTTGACTTTGGCTTTCATCTAATACAGAGAAACATTCATCCAGTTGTAGTTTATCTATATTGCGTTTTATAATTTTTTCACAAAACGAATCAATAGTACAAATATCGGCGGTAGGAAGATCGTCAATTTGCTCCAACAAAAATTTTGTTTGTTTTTCATCACTTAATGCCTTTAACAATCTTTCCTTCATTTCCTGCCCTGCAACATTAGTGAACGTTAAAACAAGTAGGTTTTTCACTGGTATTTTATCTTCAACTATAAGTTGTCTTATATATTCAACAAGAATCGTCGTTTTTCCACTTCCAGCCGAAGCTGAAACAATAAGATTTTTTTTATCGTTATTTAATATTTCAATTTGTTCTTGCGTTGCCTTAAACTTACTCATCTTTTGCCCCCTTGACTATCTTTTCTATGGACTCTTCGGCCACTCGCCCTTTAGTTCTAACACCATGTTTTGCGTCATATAAACATATCCCTCGGTAATCGCAATGTTCGCAAGAAAAATCATCAGGCTTTGGCAAAATAAACCCATCAAAAATTTCACCCAAGGCTTTAGAAGCTAGTCTAGACGCATATTCTGCCAAATTAAACAAGTTTGTTTTGCAGATTGCGGCTCCCTTAAAAGAAGAATTGTTTTTGACGGCTTTACGAGTGGCAACAGAAATTAAATCACTTTTTTCTTGAACACCTAGCCTTTTATCACTATTAGAAATAACCTTATCATCATTAATCACAAGCCCCTTTAATAACACCTCCCCCTCATCTTCTTTAAAATCAAATTTACAATCAAAATAAAAGACTCCGCTTGGCACAATTTCTAACATTTCTCCAATAGCTTTTTGATATATAAAAAGTTGTAGTTTATCGCCGTATGCTAAATCTTTTAAAATAGGGTCAACTTTTCCTGTTTTATAATCAATAATTCTAAAAAAATTATCAAATCTATCTATTCTGTCCACCTTACCTTGAAGCTTAAGACTTTTATTTTTGCCTTCTATAGGAATAGAGATCCCCTCAAGTTGTTTTTCGAGTGCAATAGGTTTAAAAGCCGAATATTTCTGCTCATAAACAATTCGAGTTAATATAATATTGCATTGATGTTTTATAAAGTTTATTATTGCAATCCCATCTTCCTCTTCTAAAATATTTTCTAAACTTAGTTCCTCCAATATTTTAGTAAAAGTTTGATTGATAAAAATTTGAATTGCAACATCATCTAATTCCCCCAAACTGTCAATATTTTTCATAACAAAAAGCTGTGCCATTCTATGGCAAATATTTCCAATATCTCTAGGTTTAATTTCTCCGTCCTCTCGAGCTTCTAATTTCAAGCCATATCTAACAAAGTGCTTAAATGGGCAAGAAAAATAACATTCAAGTTGCGTAACCTTTGTAGAATCTTTTGGAAAATATAATTTTTGCAAATCACAATTCACATTTTCACGATTCAACCATAATCCAGCAATGTCAAAGTTTAACGCTTTTGAAAGCGATGTCATTTGACGATTACTTATAAATCGAGATTTCCCGCCACCCGCCAGCTCTTTTATTGCAGATTTTTTACTGCCTAGGCCATATACAAAGTTTTCATCATTTTCATTATTCAAACTTCTAAAATAATTGCTGGCTCGTTTTGGAGCGGCTGCAAAAATTTTGCAAAGACTTTCAACAAATCCAGGTGTTTCAATTTTTTTGCCGTCATCATTAATTGAGCGATATGTGACAAATAGTCTATCTTTTGCAAGCAATAATAGATTAAAAAGTTTAAATCTATTTCTCCTGTTCAACATCCTTATACTTGGTTCCAACGCTTTTATAAAATTTACAGAAAAAATTTCGTTATCACTTACCAAACCATTATCTTGCAGAACTCTTGGCAAGCCTTCACCGCCACCTAACACAAAGAGATTTTTAGTTTCTACGAAATAACTCGAGGTAGCATCTCCAACCATAACACTGTCAACATATGTAGGTACTGTTGACACCTCATTGAAAGACAACAAAAGTTGAAGTTTTTTAATAAATTCGTTTACACTAATTTCATATTGTCCTTGATATTTGTTTATACTTTCAAGTGCTTTTAAAATATAATCCTCTGTTTGGAGATTTAGGTTATATTCAAATAAATAATCTGATTTTATACTATCAAGTAAACACTCATAGCACTTTTTATGACTTTCAATAAAAACAGAAATCACTTTCACACAATCATGACAAGTTTTGCAGGAACATAAGTTCTCAAATCCCGCAAATTCGTTTTCAGCTAAACTTAAAAGATATTTAAATGCTTTATTTTTTCCATGAACATTGTTTAAAATAATTTTTTGCAATATTAAATTTTGATTATCATTTTTGATAATAGGCATTGAAAAATAATCTAAAAGAGCTTCTTTAGCAAAACCTGTTGCCACCACTTTAAGAAAATTTATAATAGAGTTTGAAAGTACAAGTTTATCAGCAGTTTGGGATTTATCAGCAAAAAATGGTATTTCAAGTTCATCAAAACACCTATCTAAATAAGGTTTATATTTATCTAAATTGCTACATGCAATGACAACCTCATTATAATGCCCCCCTCTTCGAACATAGGCATTGATCAGTTTCCCAACAGTCATAACCTCTTGCAATAAACTTTGACAGGCTATTGGATGAAAAAAATCATCTGCTCCTGCTTGTTTTAAATTCTCACTATAAAGGTTTTCGCAAATAGCTATTTGATTTTTATTTAATTCATCTTTACATTCTTGAACTTCAATGGTTATTCCTTCCTCGTTGCAAACATCTGTCAGCTTATGCAAAATGTCATCCTCATAAATAAAGGCATTACCCAAGGTTGTGGCTTTAGGGAGAGCTATAAATACACTGCTCGCAGATTTTGCTAGTGTAGTAATAATATCAAACATCTCACTTGTAAAGCTGTCAAAACCAACAAGATATAAATTTATATTTTTTAAAATTTCACTTTCTAAAACCAAATTGGAAAATAGAGTTAATAATTTATTTGCATCAAATTTTCCCTCTATTAAAGTCTCATACTCACGATAGATAAGTGCAAGATCATGATATTTATTTTTTATAGTTTGCGAACAGTTTTTTGAAGTTATATCTTGAGGAGCAAGGCGTGAACTTTTGAATTGGGCTATAACTTTGCTAACCTCTTGAGCAAAGTTGATAGAACTTTTTTTAAAACTTACAAATTCATGTTTTACATTTTCAATTGCCTGCTGAGTTAATAACAAACATTCATCACTAGACAAGGTTTCACCTTTGATCCCCAATTCTTTTAAAACTTTATTTGCTAAACGAGAAAGTCCTAAAACCTCAATATTAAAAGTTGACTCCAAATCACATAAGTCCATAATCAAATTTTCAACTTGCAAAGAAAAGCGATCTGGCACAAGAACATAATGTTTTGATGTCAAATCACCCACATCTATTTGCTTAATTAAATTTTTACTTGAAAGATATAAACTTCCGCCTGTCACAACTTTTATTTTCATGACTATATTTTAACACAAAACAAACAAAAACAAAAGAAAAAAGAGGAACAACCTCTTAAAAAAGATTTTCATCTCTTTTCAACTTAGTTAAATTTTCTGCCTTTTCACACTTAATTTTCATCATTTTACCCATCAATCGAGAATTTTCTAATTTAAGTTTGCTAAACTCTTCTTTGAGTCGACCAAGTTCCTTATCTTTATTATTTAAATCAATTAGTGCTCTTCTTAATGCTTCATTAGAGTTTTCTCGTTCAACCTTGACTTGTTTAGAATATTCGTCAATAGCCGTACGCTTAACAAGCCTAACAAGTCCTAAAAATAAACTATTTATATCACTTTCACTTAATCCAGACTTTTTCTTAGAAGTAAATGCTATTATATTTTTTGGTAAAGATTTTGATTTAATATTCTTGGCTAAAAAGTTTCTATATTTATTTTGATATCGTAACATAAGGTTTATGTCACCATTTGACAAATTGAAGCAAGCCTTTCTTATTGACATGCCATTTTTTACCATATCATCTATTTGTTTTATTAAAGCGTCCTCCTCTTGTGGAGAAAAATATTCAATTTCAACCTTTTCATGCAAACTTAAATCTATGCCTAAGCGTTTTGTTTTACTATCATCTTTTTGAAGAATATCTAATTCATAATAGTAATAATTTCTCACGCTATTTGGCTTTCTTCTATATTTTTCAGCATGTGCTTTAAATGCTTCTTTAAGGGGTTTATTATCCCCCTTCTTTATCTCAACTAGACTAAACAAATCTATTACTTCACTGTCATTCCAGCAACCTTTTTTCATAAACCCTCCTGTTTATTAAATAATTGCCAGAAATAATAAAATTTAATCTTCTTTTTTTTATTTTATAAACATAATCTATTATATGAAAAAAAATGTGGTTATTTCTTGTTATGATTTTCTTGCAGTAGATGGCAAAAGTGAAATTTTTGTAGAAGCAGGACAACGCCTTGAATTATTAGAAAACTCTTCCCTTTCAATTTATCCATGTGGGCAAGGTAAATCTATGGCTTTTATCCTGGATTTAAGTAAGGACATTGACACAAAACTTTATAATGTCATAAACAACAATGATGACAAAATTTTTTATTTAACGAATGGTGCATATTGCCAAAACTTTATTATTGCAACACAAAACATAAACGGCAATGATTGCAGATTTGAGCTTGGTGAAAATCAAGTGACAATAAAATATCTTCAATATAAAAAGGTGTTAACTCTTGAAAATAGTTTTCAAAAATATCAAACAGGAATAATGGGCGAATGTGTATATTTACTTTTAACCTCAGCTTCACAACAAGACCTTATTCTATTTAACACCAATTCCGCTAAAGTTGAACTTCTTTCTGGCGATAGAATTCGCATAACTTCAGCAAATATTTTAATTTCAAAATCTCTTGAAAACATCGCAAGACACATAGTTGAAGAAGAATATTTAATAACCAATGATGGAGTTATCAAAAACTCTCAAGCTATAAACTATGCTAGTGGTAGACCAATTATAGTAACCGCAAAAGAAGTTATACCCTATGCCTTTTTACAAGCTGTTCAAGTTGGAGATATAGCACTTGCCTCTTCATACTTAGACATTTCTATGCGAAGAAAAATTGATGATGAGCATTTGAAGGAGTATTTTGGAAATATTCAATACTTTTATCCTATCAATTTATACACATATTTTGTTAAGACTCGTGAAGACAATGAAATTTATAAATTTATAATAGAAGAAAATAAAATTTGTGAAATAGAAAATATTGAATAAAAAAACATGGAGAAGGTCCATGTTTTTTATTTCTTAGCTACAAATACATATCCAAAGGCATTTGGCCCCCAATGACAAGCTATTGCCGGATCAAGATTATCATAAACTTTTATTTGTTTATGATACTTTTTCTCAGTCATTGCAATCAAACTTTCTAAGTTATTTTTATTGTAGGTATAAGACGCAATAATGTCGTAATCTTCATCACAATCAAATTCCTTTAAAGCATTTGCGATATAAGCCATTCCATTTTTGAGCCCCATTTTTTTAGCATGTACAGATACTCGCCCCTCTTTGAAACCTATAATCGGCTTTATATTAAGCATGCTTCCCAAAAGCCACTCTTTAACTGAAAGTCTACCACCTTTGAGAAGATAATTCAAGGTTTCTGGAATAGCCATAATTTTAATTCTTGGAATAAGAGCGTTTACTTTCTTTTCAATTTCTTCAAGTGTATCTTCTCTGTGACGATTTATTTCATCAACTATCAATCGCATTCCACCAACAGCCATTTGACTATCAATAACTTTAACCTTTTTATTTTCTGCAAACATAAGATTTATCGCATTGTTTGTGCCTGAAATTTGCGATGATATTGTTAAAATAATAACATCATCACCTTTTTCTACATACTCATTCACACGAGTTTCAAGATCCACCAAATTTGGCAGCGAAGTTTTAGGAAAAATCTTTTCATCAATAAGCATTTTATAAAAATCATCCATAGTTAAATTAACGCCGTCTTGAAATTCTCTTTCACCCATCAAAATATTAAGTGGAATAAGTTCTACATTATATTTTTCTGCTTCTTCTTGCTTTATACTACTTCCACTATCAACAAAAACCTTTAACATAATATCTCCTTTTCTATATTGTATTTAATTATTAAGATTTTAATGTATTTACAATAACTCTTTATAATCAAAGTATAACAAATTAACTAATTTAAAGCAAGCAAAGTAAACAATTAATTATTTACCACTTTTTGAGCAAATTTCTGCAATTTGTCTTACATCCTCAGTATTAATAAATGAACGAACTTTTTTATTAAACTCTATACTAAAAATTCCATCACTTGCCACAATAATATGATCAATAAATTGGGCATTCATAATTTTTACAATATCTTTAAACTTTTTGTTCGTATTTATATCTATCACAGATGGTTTACAAACACCGCCTGGGTGATTATGCGTCAAGATAATAAAAGCCGCCTTAGTTTCATTAATAAAATCACATATTGAATTTGGCGAAGATATAACTTGTGCGCAAGTTCCTGTGCCAAGTTTGCGTTGATTTATAACTCTAAATGAGGCATCTAACGCAATTATATACAAAACCTCACGCGTTTGAAAGCGTACAAGACTTTCACATGTATCATAGATTTCATTCCAGCCAGATATCTTTGTCTTTTTAGACATTTTACTATTCATATAATAGTCAAAAATTTTTATAATCCCTACAAGCATTTTAGCAGATCTTTCATTAATGCCATAAACTTCTTTTAAAGAATGTTCATTGGCATCTAAAACATTTTGAATAGTTCCATATTTTTCGAGAAGTCTATGTGCAAGAGGATTGACATCTCCTCTAGGGAAGACATAAAATAATATATATTCTAGAACTTGATGAGGACTTAAATCACTTAGTTCAATTTTGCTATAACTTTCTATCACTCGTGCTCTATGCCCTGCATGAATATCTTTTTCTTCTGGTAAAATTTTTGTCATCATATAACTCCTTCATCTGCCCTTTTTATGCTTAATTATAACATTAAATGCAAAAAATGTAAAACGCTTAACTAAAAGAAATTTTATTGTTTCATAAACTTTACTTGACAATAGTAAGTTATAATGTTATAATTGATTTCGACAAATCTTGATAAAAAGTTGCAAAAAATGAAATTTAAAAAACTAAAATACAACATTATATGCTTAGTCATGATAGCTTTGGTGGTTTCAGTCGTTATGCTGAAAACATTTGTTTTTGATGAGCCTATACCAGATTCAGTAATTATCACGCCAACACCTGATGACGATAATCAACATGAAGACGATAATAACGACAACATTTATGACGAGGATGACATGATTGATGAAGATAGCAATATTGACAAAAATATTCCTTCAACTAAATACCCACTAAAACGTTTAAATTATGTTTTAACAAAATCTGCAAAAGCAGAAAGTTATTTAAGCGAACTTTCCTTCACAACCCGTACACTTGTAAATGCTTTTGGCCTTTCTGTGGATACAAAACAATACTCTAAAGGAACCGTAGGAAAGTTAAATAATATACGATTTGAAGACATGACTTTTACTGCTGATGAATGGGCTTCACAATTCGCACCTCAAAACAATTTAGCATATATTTATTATGACGAAAACAAAACTCATGTTTGGAGAACTCCTAGAGATACCTATGATATGACAAAAGCCAACTATTATACTTATGATTATGCTGCTGAATTTTACTATGACAGACTTAACGCAAATTCTATAAATTTCCCATCAAACGGTCTTGAAAAATATACAATGTTTTCACAAAACAATATTGATACTTTTACAGTAAAAATCTCAAACCCTGCAATTTGCCCTGAAACATTTATGCGTTCTTATTATTCTTTCTCAGGAGCAGGACTTATATTTAAATCTGTAGAACAAGTTATAACCTTCACAGTTAATGCAAACACTGGCTATTTAATCAACTTTACTCAAAAAGATACTTTTGTTAGTGAATATAAAGACAGACCTGGTGTTGAACTTAGACAAGAACTTACTTACACACAAAAATTTTCAAAATACAATCAAACTTTTGAAATCAATCATCCAACTATTCCAGAGCCTCCACAAGAATAAAATAAAAGAATGTCAAAGGGCATTCTTTTTATTTCTATAAAATCCTCCTACTTATTAAAAAAGACAAAAAAAAGAACTAAGAAATTCCTAGTTCTTTTTTTTACAATAAATAAACAAATACCTATCAAAGTTATAAGTTTTAGGGTGTGGCATTGCCACATTTTGTACTATACCGTACAGGCTTTTGTGAGAAAATTCTCACTCATCGACCAATCTCTTTAAAAGGAGGTGATCCAGCGGCACCTTCCGATACCGCTACCTTGTTATGACTTCACCCCAGTCGCTGGTTTTACCTTAGGCGGCTTCCTCCCTTGCGGGTTAGAGCACCGACTTTGGGTCCCCCCAACTCCCATGGCGTGACAGGCGGTGTGTACAAGACCCGGGAACGCATTCACCCCGACATTCTGATTCGGGATTACTAGCAACTCCGTCTTCGTGTGGGCGAGTTTCAGCCCTCAGTCCGAATTGAGAGTACATTTTTGAGGTTTGCTCCATGTTCCCATCTCGCTTCTCTTTGTTGTACCCATTGTAGCACGTTTGTAGCCCAAGACGTAAGAGGCATGATGATTTGACGTCATCCCCACCTTCCTCCGTATTACCTACGGCAGTCTCACTAGAGTCCCCAACTTAATGCTGGCAACTAGTGACAAGGGTTGCGCTCGTTGCGGGACTTAACCCAACATCTCACGACACGAGCTGA
>CARJLX010000010.1 GCA_949001935.1 uncultured Eubacteriales bacterium
TCTTCGTCTTTACGAAGTGAAAGTCCATAACTTTCAAGTTTTTGAATAACCTCATCAATAGACTTGATACCAAGATTTTTAACCTTAAGCATATCGCCTCTTGATTTTTTAATAAGGTCTTCAACAGTATTAACACCTGCTCTCTTCAAGCAGTTATATGAACGAACAGAAAGGTCCATTTCTTCAATAGGAAGTTCCATAAGTTTCACTTGTTTATCTTCTTCGCGTGAAACAAGAATTTCCATATCACTCATTTGAGAACAAAGTTCAACAAAGAGATTTATGTGCTCAACAATAATCTTTCCAGAAAGTGCAACAATTTCTCTTGCAGATGTTGTTCCGTTTGTTTCAACTTCAACTGTGAGCTTGTCGAAATTAACACTTTGACCAACACGAGTATTTTCTACATTGAAATTTACGCGTTTTACTGGTGAGAAAATGCTGTCCATTGCAATAAAGTCGATGTTGTCAAATTTGAACTTATTTTCAGTGTTTGGAACATATCCTCTTCCGTTTCCAATCATAAGGTCCATATCGAAAACTCCACCTTCATCCATAGTTGCAATATGAAGATCTGGATTTAAAATTTCAACATCAGCATTTGCCTCGAAATCTCTTGCAGTAATTTCTCCAGGAGTATTCTTTCTAATTCTAAGATATGTGACAAAATCTCTATCTTTATTTGCACATCTAACTGCAAGTGATTTAAGATTTAAGATGATGTCTACAACATCTTCAGTCACTCCTCTAACAGTAGAAAACTCATGAGCAACGCCAGCGATTCTAACTGCAATAGGAGCAGAACCTGGAAGAGCAGAGAGAAGAGTTCTTCTCATAGCATTTCCAAGAGTTATTCCATAACCTTTTTCAAGAGGCTCAACAACAAATCTTGCAAATATACCGTTGTCTGTTTCTTCGCAGGATATTTTTGGTCTTTCCATATTCATAAATATTCCCCTCCTCAATTATCTCGAATACAATTCGATAATAAGTTGTTCTTTGATGTCAGCATCAATATCATCTCTCTTAGGAAGAGCAATAACTTTTCCAGAAAGTGTATTTGAATCAAACTCAAGCCATTTTGGCATAACAACTTTCATACCTTTGATAGATTTGAAAGATTCAAGTTCTTGTTTGTTTTCTTTAACTGCGATAACATCTCCAACTTTAACAAGGAAAGAAGCGATATTTACGCGTTTACCATTAACTGTAATATGACCATGATTTACAATTTGACGGCATTGTTTACGGCTTGCACCAATACCCATTCTGTAAACTACATTGTCAAGTCTTCTTTCAATAAGAGAAAGCATGTTCTCACCTGTGACACCTTTCATTCTCTCGGCTTCTTCATAGTAATCTCTGCATTGATTCTCAAGAAGACCATACATTCTCTTAACTTTTTGTTTTTCACGAAGTTGAGTGCCATATTCAGAGAAAGTCACTCTTCTTCTAGATTGTCCATGTTGTCCAGGAATAACTGGGCGTCTTTCCATGGCACATTTTTTAGTAGTGCAACGCTCACCTTTAAGGAAAAGTTTGCACCCTTCGCGTCTGCATTGACGGCAGTCAGGTTCAATTTTTCTTGCCATTATCTTTCTCCTTTATTAAACTCTTCTTGTTTTAGGAGGTCTGCAACCGTTATGAGCGATTGGAGAAACGTCCTTAATTAATGTTACATCGAGGTCGCAACCTTGAAGTGAACGGATAGCAAGTTCACGACCGCTTCCAGGACCTTTTACATAAACCTCAACGCTTTGAATACCATGAGCTTTAGCAACTTTTGCAGCATCTTCTACACAAGATTGAGCAGCAAAAGGTGTGCTCTTTTTTGAACCTTTAAGTCCAAGTTTACCACTACTGCACCAAGACAAAACATTACCATCACAATCACTGAAAGAAACTATTGTGTTGTTAAAAGATGTTTTGATGTGTACTTGACCTTGAGAGATGTTTCTAGAAACTCTCTTTTTAGTTTTTGTAGTGCTGTTTGTTTTTTTAGTAGTTTGTTTAGCCATTGTTTAACTCCTTACTTACCCTTCTTAGAAGAACCAGCAATAACCTTTTTAGGACCTTTTCTAGTTCTTGCATTATTACGAGTATTTTGACCTCTAACTGGCAAATTTTTACGGTGACGAACACCTCTGTAACAACCAATTTCGCCAAGTTTTTTGATATCCATGTCGACTTTTTTGCGTAATTCACCTTCAACGATAACGTTGTGTTCAATATAATTTCTAAGTTTAGCAACTTGGTCATCAGTCAAATCTTTAACTCTGATGTCAGCACTAACGCCTGTTGCTTCACAAATTCTATTAGAAGTTTCTCTGCCAATACCATAGATGTAAGTAAGGCCTAACTCTAATCTTTTTTCTCTGGGTAAATCTACACCAGCAATACGTGCCATTTAATTTTCCTCCACTTTTAATTTTTATTAGCCTTGTGTTTGTTTGTGCTTAGCACTCTTAGAACAGATAACCATAACCTTGCCATCTCTCTTGATAACTCTGCACTTGTCACACATAGGTTTTACAGATGCTCTAACTTTCATTTTGGCTCCTTTTTTAACCCTTATCTCTCCAAGTAATTCTTCCTTTTGAAAGATCATAAGGGCTCATTTCGACTTTGACTTTATCTCCTTCTAAAACTTTGATATAATGTTGTCTAAGTTTTCCTGAGATATAAGTTGTAATAACATGCCCATTGCTAAGACGAACTCTAAATGTAGTGTTAGGCAAAACCTCTTCAACTACACCCTCAAATTCAATTACATCTTCCTTTGACATAGGCACTCCTTTTATTTTTTAAGTATTTTCTTAATTTTGCATTAACTCGCTCATTGCTATCTAGCACCTCGCTTTCAGTTAATCCGTTGAGTTCAAATATTTTTACATGCTTTAAACTCTTCTTTTTTGGCCTAAAAGCTGAGAGCCTTTTGCCATCTGCCAAATAGACATACTTTTGGTCTGATTTGACAACTATATATAATCCACCTTTTTCTTTTCCTGCCGTTGCAAGAACAACACTTCCTAGTTTCATCTTTCACCTCTTATAGCGTTAATATCTCAACGCCATCTTTAGTAATCAAAACTGTGTTTTCATAATGGGCAGATGGAAGCCCGTCACGCGTAATAATCCCCCATCCATCTTCGATTAACCAAATTTCCTTTCTTCCCATATTTACCATAGGCTCAATAGCAAGACAGGTGTTTTCGATAATCATTGGACCATCGGTCACCTTGCCATAGTTTGGAACATTTGGAGGCTCATGCATATCTTTACCGATACCATGTCCAACAAGTTCACGAACTACTGAATAACCATTTTTCTCAACATAAGCTTGAATTGCGTGAGACATTTCACCTAAACGATGACCAACCTTAAGGTTTTTGATCCCCTCAAAGAAAGATTCTCTCGTCACATCAATTAATCTTTGTTTTTCAGGACTGATTTCCCCAACAGGAAAAGTGCGTGCAGCATCACCATTATAACCTTTGTATAAAACACCAAGGTCGATGCTGATAATGTCTCCCTCTTTCAATATCACATCCGCAGATGGAATACCATGAACTACCACATCATTAGGCGAAGCACAGATTGAACCTGGAAAGCCTTCGTAGCCTAAAAAAGAAGGAGTACCACCACTATCTATTATAAACTTTTTTACAGATTTGTCAAGTTCTAAAGTAGAAATACCAGGCTTAATAAGAGTTTCAACATATTTTAATGCATTACCCGTCATTTCGCCAGCCTTTCTCATTAAAACTATTTCAGCGGGATTAAACTTTCTCAATTTAATCCTCCAAATTCGATAAAAAAGTTTTCACAGGTGCGTAAGTTTCTTCAGGTGTTCCCTTAGAAGAAACCTTGAACAACCTATCACTGTAGAAGTTTATGAGTGGTGCAGTATTCTTTTCATAAACTTCCAGACGATTTTTAACTGTTTCCAACTTATCGTCATCGCGTTGGTAAAGTGGCGTACCACATTTGCGACATTTTCCAGTATAACCTTCATACTCACTATTGTCAATGTCGCCACAACTAGGGCAAACACGACGAGAAACCAATCTCTTGATAATCTCTTCAAAAGCAAGGTCAACAAGGATAACACTGTCAATTTCACAAAGTGATTTGAGAGCCTCTGCTTGAGGAACTGTTCTAGGAAATCCATCAAGGATAAAACCATTCTTGCAATCGTCTTTTGAAATGCGAGCTTTCAAAATCTCAATAGTCACTTCGTCAGGAACTAGCTTTCCGCTATCCATGTAACTTTTAAGTTTAAGTCCAAGCTCACTACCTTCACTTGCAAATTGCCTAAACATATCACCAGTTGAAATTTGAGGAATCTCAAAATCCTTAGTGATTTTTTTAGCTAAAGTACCTTTGCCACTGCCAGGTGCTCCAAGAAGAATTAATTTCATATAAACTCCCTTTGAATGACTTATTTAAAAACCCTCACTCAAGGTTTTTCGAAACAGCAACTCCTCATGTTTAACGACTTGAAGAAAAGTCACACTCTATTAGTAATGCTAAGCAAAAGATTTTCGCCTTTGCTTAGCATAAGAGTTAAATTTTATTTTTGTTCAACATCATGCCAGCAATCTACAATAAATTTTGAGTTTACTTTTTCGCTTCTTCTCACTGCCTTCATGTCAACTTCTCCACCACTATGATCAACAAACAATTTTTGAACAGTTCCGCGTGGAGCCATGCCCAATGCTTCCCTATTTTTAAGTGCTTCGATAACTTCATCAGCATTGTTAAGTTTAATTTCACTCATAATTCACCTCAAATCATATATTTCGCAAACAAATTTTTGTAGTGAAAGGACTTGTCCGCTCTCAAAAATTTGGTTGCCACCTCTCTCGCAAAAAAATGTCCAGCGGAATTTTTCAAGAGGCGGAAAAGGGTTCGTGGGGGAAACGGATTTTAGCGGTTAGGCTTACAAGTAAGCCGTGCCCGCGTCAAAATCATAGTTGCCTCCACGCTTAGTCAAGAAAACCCTTGTAATTACGCATTAACATTTGTGCTTCAAGTTGCTTGTCAAGTTCAAGGGCAACTGAAACCACAATCATAAGACCAGTTGCACTGAATGCATTGATAAGTGTTGCAGCACCTGCATATTCACCAATTGCCCAGAAAGCCAAAGATGGAATTAAGGCAATAAATGCAAGGAATATTGCACCAAATAGAGTGATTCTATTTGAAATCTTTCTCAAATAGTCGCTTGTTGGTTTACCCGGACGAATACCTGGAATAAATCCACCTTGTTGTTGAATTCTTTTTGAAACATCATCGGCATTGAATGAAATTTGTGCATAGAAGAATGCAAATGCCAAGATGAGAAGTGAAGAAACTACAATATATGGCCAAGTACCAGCACCTAAATATCTTGAATACCAAGCATAAGCCGAAGACTCAGGCCAGAAAGATAAGATAAGTTGAGGTAATGTTATAAGTGCTGAAGCAAATATGATTGGCATAACACCAGATCCGTTTACACGAATAGGAATATATGTGCTTTGTCCACCATACATTTTTCTTCCCTTAATTTGTTTTGCATATTGAACAGAAACTCTGCGTTCTCCTCCATCAACAAAAACAATGAAAGCAAAGATAGCAACAACAGCAACTAGGAAAAGAACAATAACCCAAAGGTAAGTTATATTTTGAATTGTTTGTTGAATTGCAGATCCAAATGCAGAAGAAGCGGATGAGAGAATACCTACAAAAATAAGTAAGCTCATACCATTTCCAACGCCAAGGTCTGTGATTCTTTCACCAATCCAAACTGTGAACATACCACCAGCAACAAGGATTAAAACAACCCCCATTCCAACTAGCCAAGCAGGAAGCACCTTTGTAAGGTTAGCGTCAATTGAGCCAGAATAACCAACCACTATACCAACTGCTTGAGCAATAGCCAAAACTAATGCAGCAATACGAGTATAAAAATTGATTTTTCTTCTTCCATCTTCACCACTCTTAGCCAAATTTTCAAGAGCAGGAATAGCCACAGTTAAAAGTTGAATAATAATAGATGCAGTAATATAAGGCGAAACACCTAACGCAAGAACAGAGCAGTTAGACAATGCTCCACCACTTACCAAGTTCATAAGTGAGAAGAAATTGAATCCTTGTTCCATTCCAGCATTGATGCTGTCAACATTAAAACCAACTGCAGGAATCCAGCACCCAAGGCGATAGATTAGCAAAAGTAATAAAGTTAACAGTATTTTTTTTCTTACATCTTTGATTTTAAAAGCGTTCGCTATTGTCTTAAACATTGACTTACTCCTCTATAATTTTTCCACCAACTTTTTCTATCTTCTCTTTTGCAGTTTTAGTGAATTTTTTAGCCTTAATAGTAAGAGGCTTTGTAAGTTCTCCATCACCAAGGATTTTTAAACCATAAGGAGCACGCTTACCGATAAATCTTTGTTCATACAAAGTTTCCATATCAATTGTTGAATTAGCCTCAAAATATTCAAGTTCTCCAACATTGATACAAGCATAACCTTTACGGAAATTGTAGTTGTTAAATCCTCTAATAGGGATTTTTCTAATAAGAGGAATATTACCGCCTTCGAAGCCAGGGCGAACACCGCCTCCACTTCTAGCGTTTTGACCCTTGTGACCTTTACCACTAGTCTTGCCAATTCCACTTCCAATGCCGCGGCCAACTCTTACTGATTTAGTAGTTGCACCTTGAGCAGGTTTCATATTTTCAAGTTTCATTGTATCCTCCTACTTAACCTCTTCCACAACAACTAAGTGCTTAACATGGAATAAACTTCCACGAATAGACTCGTTGTCTGGAAGGAGTTTTGATTGACCGAGTTTTTTAAGACCAAGGGCTTCAATGATAAGAGATTGTTTTTTATTGTAGCCTATTGTACTTTTAACCCAAGTAACTTTAAGCATTTTTTGTTTTTTCTCTGCCATAATGCCCTCCTTAAATCTCGTCTACGCTCTTGCCACGACGACGAGCGACTTCTTCTTTAGTTCTAACAGAAAGAAGTCCGTTGAGTGTTGCTTGAACGCAGTTGATTTTATTTGTAGAACCATGAATCTTAGTCACGATATTTGTAATACCTGCAAGTTCAAGAACTGAACGAGCAGCACCACCAGCAATAACTCCTGTACCTTCTTTTGCAGGAAGCATAAGAATATTTGTAGTAGAGAATTTGCCAGTTATTTCGTGAGGAATAGTTCCGTTAACCATTGAAATAGGTTGCATATTTTTCTTAGCAACAGTTGTGGCTTTTTCGATAGCCAAAGAAACTTCTTTAGCCTTACCCATACCAATTCCAACCTTGCCTTTTTTATCTCCAACAACAACTAACGCTGAGAAACGGAGTGTACGACCACCCTTAACAACCTTAGTTACACGGCGAACAGAAACAACTTTTTTGTCCATATCGCTTTCTTCGCGTCTTGGAGCTCTTTGTGATGGTTTTTTACCATCTTTATTAAAAGGTTTTCCACCTTTATTATTTCTACCCTTGCTTGCAGTTTCAGGAAGATTTTCTGCAGTCACAACAGTATCTTGAATTTTAACTTCTTCGATGTTTTCCATAACTTCCTCCTAAAACTTAAGTCCAGCTTCTCTAGCGCCATCGGCGAGAGCCTGAACTCTTCCAATATAGATGTATCCGCCTCTATCAAAGACAACTTCTTTGATTTTCTTTGCAAGAGCGCGTTTACCAAGTGTTTCTCCAACAATCTTGGCTTGTTCTGTTTTGGTTTTACCTGCGATAAGTTTTACAATTTCTTTATCACGAGTTGATGCAGAAACAATAGTATTTCCAGTAGTATCGTCAATGATTTGAGCGTAGATTTCTTTAAGAGATCTGTTAACGCTAAGACGAGGTCTTTGGCTTGTTCCAGAAACTTTATTTCTAACGCGTTTATGACGAACAACTCTTTGAGAGTTTTTATCTGTCTTGTTAATCATTTTTCCTCCTACTTCTTGCCCTTACCAGCAGTTTTTCCGACTTTTCTAATAACAACTTGGTCGCTGTATCTAACACCATAACCATGGTATGGCTCAACAGGACGCAAATCTTTTATGTTTGATGCAAATTGACCAACTTTTTGTTTATCAATTCCTGAAACATGAATTTCTGTCACAGATGGACAAGCAACTTGTAAATCTGATGGAATTTCAAGTTCGATTGGGTGAGAGAAACCAAGGTTTAAGTTAAGCTTATTTCCACTAACACTTACCTTGTATCCTACACCTGAGATAAGAAGGATTTTCTTAAAACCTTCACTAACGCCAACAACCATGTTATGAGCAAGAGCTCTATACAAACCGTGTTTAGCACCAGAATCTGCAGTTTTCTTTGCAATTGAAAAAGAAAGTTCATTACCTTCAATCTTAACTGCAATACACTTATCAACAACTTGACTTAAAGTACCTTTAGGTCCAGTAATTGTAAGTTTGTCACCATCGAGTGAAGCGTTAACGCCTGCAGGCATAACGATTACTTTATTACCAATTCTTGACATATTACCCTCCTTACCATACATAAGCGAGAACTTCGCCACCAACATTAAGGTTTCTAGCAACTTTATCAGTCACGATTCCCTTATTTGTTGAAATAATAGCAATTCCAAGTCCGCTTATAACCTTTGGAAGTTTATCGCATTGAGCATAAATACGAAGACCTGGTTTAGAGATTCTCTTTAAACCTTGGATAACACTTTCGCCGTTTTCATCATATTTAAGAACAATGTAAATATTTTTGTGTGATTCTTCTTCCTTCTCTTCGTAAGAAGTGATGTAGCCTTCATCAAGAAGAATTTTTGCAATGGCTAATTTTTCTTTAGAAGCTGGAATGCTTACATCTTCGTGTTTTGCCAAGCTAGCATTACGAATTCTTGTAAGCATATCAGCAATTGGGTCTGTAGTTAACATATCTTAAAATTCCTCCTTTTTACCAACTTGATTTTCTTACGCCAGGGATTTCACCTTTGTTTGCAAGTTCGCGGAAGCAAACTCTGCAAATACCATACTTTCTAAGTACTGCGTGTGGACGGCCACAGATAGAGCAACGAGTGTACTCTCTTGTCTTATACTTTTGAGCCTTTTGTTGTTTTTCAATTAATGCTTTTCTAGCCATAATAAAACTCCTTATCTAGCGAAAGGCAAACCAAGTGCCTTCAAAAGTGCTTTAGCTTCTGCGTCTGTTTTTGCAGTAGTCACGAAAGTGATGTCAAAGCCTCTGATTTTTTCGACTTTTTCATATACGATTTCAGGGAAAATAAGTTGTTCCTTAATTCCCATAGAATAGTTTCCTTTTCCATCGAAAGACTTGTCAGAAATTCCTCTAAAGTCTCTCACTCTTGGAAGAGCGATTGCTGTGAGTCTATCAAAGAACTCATACATTCTATCTCCTCTCAAAGTCACCTTTGCACCAATCTTTTGACCTTCTCTCAAAGTGAAGTTAGCAATAGATTTTTTTGCAAGAGTAACAACTGGTTTTTGACCAGAAATAACTGCAAGTTCGTCAACAGCGATGTTGAAAGATTTAGAATTACCTTTCTCAGCACCCAATCCCATATTAAGAACAATCTTAACAAGTTTTGGAACTTCGTTTGGATTTTTATAACCAAATTCAGCATTAAGTGCAGGAACAACTTCTTTTTTATATTTAGTTAAAATTCTGTTTTGTTCTTTTGCCATAATTCAATTCTCCTAGGCTTCGCTTTTCTTAGCGGTCGACTTTTTTGGTGCAGTTTTTGCAGTTGAAGTTGCCTTCTCTGCAGTTTTTGTTGAAGATGTAGTCTTCTTTTCTACTGTTTTAGTAGTTTTTGTTGCTTTAGCTTCAGTTTTAACTTCTTCTTTTACTGTTGCTTTTGCTTCGGTAGCCTTTTTGGCTTCCTTTTTAGATGCTTTTACAAATTCTTTGTCAAGAGAAGTTCCGCACTTTTTGCAAATACGAACTTTTTTGCCATCAATTTCTTTATGACCAACTCTTGAAGGCTTGCCACAACTTGGACAAACAACCATAACATTTGAAGCATCAATAGGAGCCACTTTAGAAATAACGCCACCTTTGTCTTGTTGACTTCTTGGCTTTTGATGTCTTTTTACCACATTAACGCCGTCAATAGTCACGCGGTTAGTTTCACGATTAACCTCTAAAACTTTACCTTGTTTGCCCTTGTCTTTGCCAGTGATGACTAAAACATTATCGCCTGTTTTAATTGTCATTTTCATAACTAATGTGCTCCTTTTGTTAAATTACTTCTGGTGCAAGAGAGATAATTTTCATATAACCCTTATCACGAAGTTCCCTAGCGATTGGCCCGAATACACGAGTACCTTTTGGTTGCTTTTGGTTATCAATAATAACTGCAGCATTGTCATCAAATCTAATTGATGAACCATCTTTTCTACGAATTTCTTTAACAGTTCTAACGATAACTGCCTTAACAACATCACCCTTTTTAACTGTTCCGCCAGGAGTTGCTTTCTTTACAGAAGCGACGATAATATCGCCAATACTTCCACTCTTTCTATGAGAGCCACCAAGAACACGAATACACATAATTTCTTTTGCACCAGTGTTGTCGGCAACTTTTAATCTAGTTTGTGGTTGAACCATATTACCATTCCTCCTTACTTCGCTCTCTCAATGATTTCAACAACGCGATAGTATTTATCCTTACTTAAAGGACGAGTTTCCATAATGCGAACAGTATCCCCCATTCTGCATTCGTTGTTTTCATCATGAGCCTTGAATTTCTTTGATTTCTGAACGACTTTTTTATAGATTGGACTTTTTACTCTGGAAACGATTTTAACAACAACTGTTTTGTCCATTTTCCCAGCACTAACAACAACACCAACTCTTTCAAGTCTTGCATTTCTAGTTTCTTCCATCGTTTCCTCCTTTGCCAGCGGCAATTTCTTTTTCTCTAATCACAGTTTTAACTCTTGCGATTTCTTTCTTGCATTCGTGAATTCTCATAGGATTAGCAAGATTTCTTGTGGCATGAGAGAAACGAAGATTAAATAATTCACTATTAAGTTCTTTAAGTCTAGCGTTTAATTGTTCAACGCTGAGAGTTTTGATTTCATTAATTTTCATCACTTACACCACCTTTGTTGAAATCTTCTTTCTTAACAAATTTAACTTTGCAAGGAAGTTTGTGTCCAGCAAGACGAAGAGCTTCTTTAGCCACTTCTTCTGCAACACCTTCGATTTCGAATAAAACTCTGCCAGGTTTTACAACTGCAACCCAGAACTCTGGATTACCTTTACCAGAACCCATACGAACGCCGATAGCCTTCTTAGTTACTGGTTTATCTGGGAAGATTTTTATCCAAACTTTACCGCCACGCTTGATATATCTTGTCATAGCGATACGAGCAGCCTCTATTTGGTTAGATCTAATCCAGCAAGGTTCAGTAGCAACGATACCATAACTACCATAAGCAAGAGTGTTACCTCTTGTAGCCTTACCTGTCATTCTACCTCTAAAGACCTTTCTTCTTTTAACTCTTTTAGGCATTAACATTATTCTTGTCCTCCTTTTTGAGTAGATGACTTCTTACCGCCAAGGATTTCGCCTTTATAGATCCAAACTTTAACGCCAATCTTACCAATAATGGTGTAAGCAGCAGTTACACCATAGTCGATGTCTGCTCTAAGAGTGTGAAGAGGAAGACTTCCTTCCATGTACTTTTCAGTCATGGCTTTTTCATTTGCTTTTGCAAGTACGCCACTAACTTGAACTTTACATCCCTTAGCACCTGCTTTCATAACTCTTTGAAGAGCTTGTTTTAAAGCACGCTTAGCAGCAACACGTTTTTCAAGTTGTTGAGCGATAGACTCAGCAACAAGTTGAGCGTCAAGATCAGGTCTTTTGATTTCCTTAACATTAATAACAAGAAGTTTAACTGGGCGAACAATCTTAGAAACTTCTTTCTTAATTGTTTCAATTCCTGCACCCTTTTGACCAATAATCATACCAGGTTTACCAGTAAATATATTGATGATAAGTTTGCCTTCTGTTCTTTCGATAGTCACTTTAGAAATTGCACATTGTGCATAATTTTTATTAAAGAATTTACGGATCACATCGTCTTCTTTAAGGTTTGCAGCAAAAGATTTTTTGTCTGCGTACCAAGTAGCCTCCCAATCCTTATTAATTCCAACTCTAAGTCCTACTGGACTAACTTTTTGTCCCATCTTAGCCTCCTACTTTCTCATCAAGCACAATAGTGATGTGAGCGGATTTCTTTTGAATTCTATCAACACGACCTCTTCCTCTAAAGTTAACTCTTTTGAGAAGTGGACCTTGTCCAGTATAGCACTCAGCCACAACAAGAGTATCTTTGTTCATACCTTTGTTGTTTTCTGCATTTGCAATAGCAGAGTTTAAAACTTTAAGGGCTTCGTGAGCAGCACTATCTGGCATATTTTCGAGAATCGCAACTGACATTGTAGCATTTTTACCACGAATTTGATCAAGCACAATATTGATCTTTGAAGGGCTCATTCTAACGAATTTAGCCTTTGCATAAGGTCTTTTATCTGCATTTGCTTTACGATTTTCTGCTTTTAATTTTATTCCTTTAGCCATTTTTCTCTCCTATTACTTACCTTTTGCACTTGCCGACTTTTTAGTGTGTCCCTTATATGTTCTTGTAGGAGCAAACTCACCAAGTTTGTGTCCAACCATATCTGCTGTGCAATAAACAGGGACATGTTTTTTGCCGTTGTGAACGGCGAATGTAAATCCAACGAAGTCAGGATAGATAGTTGATGATCTTGACCAAGTTTTGATTGGTTTTTTAACGCCTGAAGCAAGCATCTCATTAACCTTTTTTACAAGGCTTGGATGAACATAAGGCTTTTTAATTTCTTTACTCATACTTTCTCTCCTAATTTACTCTCTTAACCATCAAGCGGTTAGATTTGTTTTTCTTCTTTCTAGTCTTGTATCCAAGAGCAGGTTTACCCCATGGAGTTACTGGTGAAGCCATACCAACTGGAGACTTACCTTCACCACCACCATGCTTGTGGTCATTAGGGTTCATAGCCACACCACGAACGGCTGGGCGAACACCCATATGTCTTTTTCTTCCTGCCTTACCAAGAGAAACAAGTTCATGGTCAAGATTTCCAACAGTACCGATTGTTGCTCGGCATGTAAGAAGAACTTTTCTCATTTCGCCAGAAGGAAGTCTAAGTGTAGCATATTTGCCTTCCTTAGCCATAAGTTGAACAACTGAACCAGCTGAACGAGCAAGTTGACCACCTTTTTTTGGTTCAAGTTCAATATTGTGAACTAAAGTACCAACAGGAATGTTGCCAAGTGGAAGATTGTTTCCGACTTTTATTTCTACATTTTCACCACTCATAACTACATCACCATCAGTGAGTCCTTGAGGAGCAATAATGTATCTCTTTTCGCCATCTGCGTATGAAAGCAAAGCGATATAAGCAGTTCTGTTAGGGTCATATTCAATTCCAATAACAGTTGCTGGAACACCGTCTTTGTTTCTCTTGAAATCAATTACACGGTATTTTTGTCTGTTTCCACCACCTTGGTGACGAACAGTAATTCTGCCTTGAGCATTTCTTCCTGCATTTTTATCTTTCTTTTCAAGAAGAGATTTCTCAGGAGTTTTCTTTGTTATTTCTTCGTAGGAAGAGGTTGTATAAAATCTTCTTCCAGCAGAAGTAGGATTATGTTGTTTAATAGCCATTTTCAGCCCCTCCTATTAAGATAAGCTATCGAAGAACGCGATTGTCTTTGATTCTTTAGTAAGAGTGACGATTGCTTTTTTGTAATCAGAAGTCTTACCTTCGGTTCTTCCAGCTTTAGTGTTTTGATATTTTTTGTGACCTTTAACAACTACTGTGTTAACTTTTTCAACTTTAACGTCAAAAAGTTGTTCAACAGCACGTTTAATGTCAACTTTAGTTGCCTTCTTGTCTACAACGAAGGCATAAACTTTGTTTGCAATACCTGCATAACTCTTCTCAGTGAGAAGTGGTTTTTTAATAATTTCATGTGCTTCCATTATTCTGCGTATGCCTCCTCGATAGATTTGATTGCTTCCTTAGTGATAACTAAGTTTTTGCAAGCAACAACTTCATAAACATTAAGATAGCCAACTTCTTCGATTGCAAGAGATGGAATGTTTGCAGTTGATTTTTTAGCATTTGTATCATTTGCCTTAGAAACAACCAAAACTGAACCCTCAAACTTGAAAGCATCTACAAAGTTTTGAGCATCTTTAGTTTTTGGAGCGTTGAATGCGAATTGATCGAGAACAGTCACTTGACCTTCTCTAATTTTCTCTGAAAGTGCAGAAAGTAATGCTACTCTTCTTGCTTGTTTGTTAACTTTCTTAGAGAAATCTCTTGGCTTTGGAGCAAATACAATTCCGCCACCAGTGTATTGAGGTCCTTTTGTAGAACCTTGTCTTGCATTACCTGTACCTTTTTGTCTATAAGGTTTCTTAGCATGTCCTCTAACTTCACTTCTAGTTAAAGTACTTTTTGTACCTTGACGTTGATTTGCGTTGTAAGCAACGACCATCTCATGAATAAGAGGTTCGTTGTATTCAACTTCTAAGATTTCAGGAAGTGCAATCTGCCCAACTTCTTGAGCCTGCATATTGTAAACTTTTAACTTAGCCATTGCATTTCTCCTTTTTACGCCTTCTTAGCTTCGCGAACAGTTACGATTGAACCTTTAGGTCCAGGAACGCAACCCTTTACGAGCAAGATATTTCTTTGTGTGTCCACTTTAGCGATTTCGAGGTTTTGAATTGTAACCCTTTCAACACCATAATGACCAGGCATGTTTTTATTCTTAAAAACTCTTGATGGTGTAGAGTTAGCACTCATAGAACCAACTTCTCTGTGAACAGGTCCAGTACCGTGAGTCATCTTCAAACGATGTTGATTCCATCTTTGAATAACGCCAGTAAAACCGCGACCTCTTGTAGTACCAATAACATCAACCTTGTCACCTTCTGCAAAGATGTCGCAAGAGATAACTTGTCCAAGTTGATATTCATTAGCATTGTCAAATCTTAATTCTTTAACAATTCTAAAAGTTTCAGTGCCAGCCTTTTTGAAAGCACCAGCTTTAGCCTTGTTAACGCGTTGTGCTTTTTGTTTTTCAAAAGCAACAACAACAGCATTGTAGCCTTCCTTTTCTTCACCCTTAACTTGGATGACAGGACATGGACCAGCTTCAACAACTGTGACTGGTATAACTAAACCTTCTGGAGTGAAGATTTGAGTCATTCCAAGTTTTTTACCAATAATAGCCTTTTTCATTTTCTTCCTCCTTACAGTTTAATTTTAATATCAACACCTGCAGGCAAGTCGATTTTCATAAGAGCGTCAACAGCCTTTGAAGTTGGAGCGATGATATCAATAAGTCTTTTGTGAGTTCTAGACTCGAATTGTTCACGACTGTCTTTATTAACGTGTGGTGAACGAATGATTGTTACCACTTCTCTGTCTGTAGGAAGTGGAATAGGGCCTGCAACTTTTGCACCACATTTCTCTGCAGTTTCGATGATTCTTTTACAAGCTTCATCAATGAGAGAATGTTCAAAGGCCTTAAGTTTAATTCTAATTTTTTGTGTTGCCATTTATTTTCCTCCTGTAATAGCAATAACCGACCGTCGCATTAATATTGCCTTTTTTGAAACCCGCCAAAGCCTGCACTTTTGACAACCTATTTCAAATCGCATTTTCAATCACCTTCTTTACAATGAAATTTCAAAGCAAATAGAGATTTTTGATAATAAAACTTGAAATAAGTTATCTACGGCACACGCTTCCGTGTGTTTCATGCTGTGAGCAATTAAAAAATGTGACATATGGTCAGTCCGCTCGCGGTCTATGCCTGCGAACTTGTCCACGCAAATTCTCTTTGATTGCCGGTAACCAAAGTAACCTTGCGCTTCAACCCGTAATTCACAGCTTCTATATTCTATCAAATTAAAGCAATGATGTCAAGGCTTTTTTCAAAAAAAATTAATATTTTTCAATTTATTTTTTTGACTTTCAAGGACTAAAAAATTCGTTGATTTTGGCTTATTTGGGGTATTGACAAAATTCAACTCTGATGATACCATAAATAAAAAAGGAGCACAATTATGAGTTTTGATATGTACACTAAGAAAGGAAAAGTAACAAATCAACATAAAGAAGAATTAAAACAAATTTCCGTGGGCTACTTTAAACCTGCCGGAAAAAAGTTTGCAAAGAAAACAATTTTGGTTTTACCTCAATATAATGAGGAAAGTTCTAATAGAAACATTTTTAGCGATATTAATGGAAGTAAATGTGATTTCGATTCAAAAACTCTCAACTATTTACAATTGTTTTCAAATTTAAGGGATGTTGATATTTATTTATATGACGAATTTATTAAAAAACTTGATCCCCAAGCACTTAATACATCAACCGTTGTTGAAGGCAAATATATTAAACCTTGCGACTTAAACAGTTGCACCCCTCTCAAAATTTTCAACCTTGATAGACAATAAAAATAAATTATATTATAATGATAACTTTCAAGTAATATATTTATATAATATATAGGGCTGTGACTATAAAATAAAAAACACCTTATAAAAGTTGACTTGATTATTTTTCATGTGCTAAAATGAAAGCCCAAAAGGAGAAAACATGAAACGAATTATTGGACATATACAAACTGGGCCAGACGAATTGCGAGGATGTACATTAAAAGTTGAAAGGAAAAAAGAAAATAATGCAGTTCAATTTTTTCACGGCTTTAAAGAATTTTTAAAAATTGTTGTTGAGGATTGTCAATTGCTTGCAAATAAACGATCATGCTCTATCGAACTTAAAAATTCATTTTTAAAAACATTGCAACAAAATAATCTGGAATCACCTTTAATTAAGGCAGAAAAATATGTTATGCCTGCCTTTTTCGAAACTTTTGCTGATTCACTATATGTAGTTGATGTTTATAAACCACATACAAAGAAAACAATAGATCCATTTATAATTGCTGAAAAAACAAGTTATACAACAAAAAACAATGAAATTCAATAATATTTCGTTGTTTTTTTGTTAATTCAACTTAATTTATATTATTTGGACAAATCTTTTTCCAAATCTCCATTCAAAGTTTTTGTCTAAAAGATTATAAATTTCAATCTCAGCATCCCCACCTAATCTTAGACTTTTTAGCCTATCATAATCGGCTTGTTCTAAAAATCTTAAACCCGTAAAACATGCATTAGATACTTTGATACAAGTATTAGTCTTACAATTAGCACAAACAAACTCACCTATATCTAAATTAAAATATCTAACCTCATCCAAATCATAACCACATGAAGTACATTTATTAGAAAGGAAATAATATCCAAAATTTTTGAATATTTTTAGTAAAAACTTATTAAAAACATAATATTTTCGTACATTCTCATAACATAGACATTTTAAAGCTTTAATTAATTCAATAAAAAATGCATGGTCAGGGGTCTCAGTTGCAAGTTTATTTACCACATCAAGAATTGCACACCCCTCATAAAATTTATCAATGTTTTGAGTTATTTCAAAAAAACTATCAATCACTTCAACCTGAGTGACTATATTATTTCCTTTGGTGTTTTCTATAATAAATTCTCCAAAGCAAAATGTTTCTTTAGCAAATTTGAGTTTAGCATTAGGTGCCTTAACACCTCTCATTGAGCAAATCAACTTTCCCTGTTCCAATGTAAACAAGGTTAATAACTTGTCCTTTTCTTTATAATCTATCGCTTTAAGAACGATAGCTTTAACTTTTGTTGTCATAATAAGCCTTCTTTACATTTTAATATCTTGAGAACGACTTGTATCCAACTCTTTCATAGCTTTAACTAGATCTTTAGCATTTTCAACACTAGGAGTATGTTTAAAAATCAACCACATATCCCCTGCTGGTGTTTCATTAAACTTATTGTTCATTTGTCGCCCTCCTTACATTAATAGTATATACCAAAGATAAAATTTTAGGCAAACATTTTTGTAGACTTTTTAATTTTGTTGTTATTTCTTGTCTTTTCTATTTTACTTCTTTCAATAAAAGTTAACATTATTATATCCTTAACTCTTGAATCCTATAAGTTTAAATAATTATTCTAAATTGGTGAAACATTTAACTCTCTTTGATTTGAAAAGTAAAGTATATTGGAAAATGAAAATTATTTAATTTTATTTATTGTAATTGATGCACGATTTAAAGTTAGATTTTGGCTTCCAACATTAATCAAAGCTAAAAGTGAACCACTACTTTCTACATTAAATATTGCCCTTCCTGCCAAATCACTAATGTCACCACCCGCTCCTGTAGAAACCGCTCTAGATTCTTCAATAACAACTCCATCTAAAACTAAGGCTAACCCCATGCCGCTTGCGTTAGGAATAATCCCGTTAGCAGAAAATTCAATATTATATGTACCACCACTTAAAATAAAACTGCCGTCTAAATTATCAATTATTCCACTTCCCGAAGAAACCTGTTTTCTAACTCCAACCACAGAGCCAACCCATACATCTTGTGGTACTATAAAATTAGCATACGCCCAAGTAGGCAAAATAATTGGATTTATAACAGTTGTTGTACTTTGGCTTAATAATGCCCGAATTCTTGAACGACAGGTGTCAATAGGAACTGGATAATATCTTCCGCCACTGCATTGATTAAAATTTAAATTACACATATTTCCTCCTGATATTTAATATTCTCAAACTAAAAATTTTGTTAAAATCGCTTAAAAATATTTGATTTTTGTGCTTGCTTGCGTTATTATATTTGAAGGAGGAAATATGAGAAAGTTTTTTAGAGATTTTAAAAAGTTTATAACCCGCGGCAATATTATAGATATGGCTGTTGGTGTCATCGTAGGTGGAGCGTTTTCGGCAATTGTCACCGCACTCACAAACCAAATAATTATGCCTTGTATTAATGCCTTACTCGCATTAATCGGCGGACAAGAAGGCCTTGCAGGAGCAGTCACAATTTTAAGACCTGGCTATACAATAGTTGATGGAGAAAGAGTTTTAGACCTTGCAAGCAGTATTTACATAAATTGGGGTGCATTTATAACTGCAATCCTAAACTTCTTGATTATTGCTTTCACTTTGTTTATTGTTTTGAAGGTTGCAATGAAAAGTAGTGAAATGTTTAAAGACTACACTAAAAAAGCCTTAAAACAAAGAATGACGAAAGAAGATAAAGAAGAACTTAAAGCAAGAGGCATTTCAAGAAAAGATACAGAAGCTGTGAAAGCATACTTTGCTGAGAAAGATGCTAAAGAAGCGGAAGCAAAAGCCATTGAAGAAGCTAAAGCAAAAGAGGCGGAAGAAGAGGCTAAAAAGAACACAACCGAATATCTGTTAAAAGAAATTCGCGACCTTCTTGCCGAAAATAAAGAACTTAAAACAAAAGCAAAAAAGTAAATATAAAAAGTGACAATTATTGCCACTTTTTATATTCTATTCACTAATCCAAAAGTATTTTTAAGTTATTTATAAACATTAACATTTCAAATCTATATACCAATCCAAATTGCACTGAACAACTCTTGGAAAAGATATAAAAAATATTAAAATCTTTCAAAAACTTTTAAAAAACTGTTGACATATCTCTAATAATTTGGTATATTAATAAAGCATGATTGCAGTATGGGGGTTTAGCTCAGCTGGGAGAGCATCTGCCTTACAAGCAGAGGGTCATAGGTTCGAG
>CARJLX010000011.1 GCA_949001935.1 uncultured Eubacteriales bacterium
TGAGGCATACCATCATTCATTTTTAATTGTGACATAATTTTCTCCTAAAAAAAAAGCACCCTATAGGGTGCCGTAATTATAATTTTGCTAAAAGCGATTGATAAGTGTTTTCTGCATCACAAAGTTTACAAATAAAAATTGGACCATCCGAGAGAATAGCTCCGGTGTCGGTATCGAAAGACCCTATATAATATAGAGACCTCGTAGAATGTTGAGGTTTTGGGTCATACTCAACTGTCCCGCGATTAAACGAATTAATCTCACTTTGAATCTGGGATGATACCATCCGTAAACAAGCGACATCGGTAACGGCAGCAAAAGGCGGTTCAAAGTCAAAACTTAAATCATCCTTAATACTATAAAGTTGTTTTTTCATAAATCACACCTCCAAGTGTTTTAATAATATCATTTAATATTAACATATTGTAATTATCTAATGGGATTAAAATATCGTAATAAATAGTCCCATCACAAATCCTAACAATATCATTAATTTTACAATTAGGGTTAAATTCTGAATTGCCAATAATAAAAATATTAATATCATTAACAATAGAATATAAATTATCAACATCATAATAATCAGAATTGCCTTCAAAAACATAATACTTAGGAACATCAAAAATATTACGAATAAATTCAGCAATATCATAACATGAATAATTACTCATAAGGGTCCTTGTTGTTTTTATTTTTTAAAATGAAACCTTTTAATCGTAAATCATGTTTCATTCTGATATATTTCTTATAAACAATAAACCAATGATTTTCAATAATATCACAAACTTCATCATAAGTGTAAGGAACAAATTCTGTAATAGGTATTAACTTTAAACCTTTTAAAATAAGACTGCCAGCTTTCTTTTTATCACGAGAAGAAAAAGTGGTATCATAAATGTCTTCTAAAGATTTAAATGTTTTTTTAGTTTTATATTGCTTTTCAATATTAAAAAGTTGGGACAAAGTAATATTAAAATAATGTTTATCGGGTTGAAGGTTTATGTGAGCTTCTTTAAGTTCAGAGAGAATAGACATCTGCATATTATCTAAATCTTTGTAATATCTATTTTTAAAAAAATCTTCATCAACTTTACCATATTCTATAAGTTTCTTTCTATAATAACGAGGATAACCAACTTTTGATTTATACATTGTAACAACTTTATTCTGTTTAATGTCAGATAAGACTTTGTCGATATTGTCCAATAACCAAGTGAGTCCTATGCCAGAAGATTTAAGAGAAAAAGGTGGGAGCAATCCAGCTTTTTCATACTGTTCAACAGATACACCTTTAACAAATTCTTTTAAAACATATTTAGATACATAAGATATACATTTACTATCAACATATCCTACAAAAGTATATCCTTTTTTCCATATTTTTTCTTGAAGAAATTTTCCGTATTTCCAATTAAGTATAGATTTTTTCTTTTGTTCTGGTGCTTTTAATCCATAAATAATGAGATGGTAGTGAGGACGATGTTTTTCCGTTCCATACTCACCTACAGCAAAGTAACGAATTTTAACATCATTATAGAATTTACGAAGTCTTTTTATAAAATCCTGAACATCCTTTTTGACAAGAGTTTCATTAAGAGGTAAGTTATCATCATTATAAGTTAAAGTAAGGAACATAGCATTATAATTATAGCTGAGAAGTTCATGTTGAAGTCTTAATTGCCAACTAAGGCGATACTTACTACGGCAAGTAAAGCATTTGCCACAAGGCACAATCATTTCTTTAACATAAATGGGGTTTCTACAGCTCAATTTTATCATACTATGCTCCTAGAAATAGATAAGCATAATAAAATAAAAATGTCAACACTTTTTTTAAGTCATCATTTTTCCTCCACGATTACGAAAAATTTTGCCGCGACGGACAACTCTTCTTCTACGAGCTCGCATATACACCTCCTTTAATTATCTTTATAGAAGTTTAAAAACTGTTTTTTATTAAGGTCTTCAAATCTTTTAATTTGCTCTTTTGTTGGTCGTTTTTTAAAAACATTGCTGAAAAATTTGATAAAACTATCAACATCTTTAGGAATATCACCTCTTTTTAACATTTTTAACGCAAAAGGAATTATTTTACTGCCAGCTTTGATAGCTCCAAATCCCGGAAGGGCAAATAATCCAATTTCCATACCAAGTTTAAATAAGTCAGCGGAGTTTAAATTATCAATATTATTAGGTATAACACGATTAAAATAATCTTCAATAGTATTATACATAGACATTTTAGGGTCTGTAGTTCGCAAATTGCCTGATTTACTTAATTCTAAATTATGCTCTTTCTCTTTAATTTCCTGAATATACAAATTTTTCTCTTCATTTGTTTTAGCAGTCAAAGCTTTAAGTTGAAGTTGACGAATCTCTTCTGTAATTGTTTCTGAATCAGTTTTACTGGTAACAGCGTTTAAATTTTTTATTTGAGCATCCATAAGTCTAGCTTCCTGAAATTGTTTTAATCCGCCAGAAAACATAGCTAAGGAGCTATTCATTAATTGACTATAATCATAAGGTGCTTGCTGCGGAGCTGATGTGTCAACAATGCTGCCAGCACTTGCACCATTTCCAGTCTCCCATGCCATCGCAGGGTTGCCACCTACAGCAGCTATATCAGTAGCTCTTCGCTGAATAGCACTATCCTCGCGTTGAAAAATTTCACGCTGTAATTGCTTTTGATAATTTTGCCAATCTTTTTGTAACTCATAATTTTTTTTATTTATTTCGGCATTCTGAACAGAATTAGCAATCCCAATTCCGATTCCACCAATGCCACTAATGATACTGCCAATACCTGCTAAATCTGCCATAAATCACCTATTTTAAAAATCATTAGAAGGGATAACTTCAATAATACCACTCATATTATCAGCACTTCCAGAAGCATTGAATTTTAACGCGCATCCTTGAAGTGTTCCAAGCAAAATTAATGCTCCAACAGCAATAATTGCAATTACTCTAAGTGGTAACGGTAGTGATTTTAAAAATTCTTTTAATTTATCCATAATAATCTCCTTTTTTATTTTTTCTGACACTTAACAGTGTCAGTGGGCACATAGGTATCAAGTATAATGTGCCCACCGTTTTTTTTTCAAAAAAACGGAATGTAAAAAAACTATTCCGTATTACTTTCTTCTTTTTCAACATCGCCCGAAGGTGTGGAAGGTTCGGGCTCTTCGTGCTCTCGCACTCCGTGTTGAAAAAAGCTTGTTGCGTATCCCGCATTGTATGCGTCATTAAGAATTTGCTCTTTATCAATTAAGTCACCTACGCGAGCTTGTTGTAATCTATCAGTAACATATTCGTTAGTTTCAAATTCACTTAAAGCTTCGTAAATCTTACGCTTTTCATCATTATAATTATCTATCATACCACGACGAAACTCGTTATTAATTTCAGATTGATTAGTAATAATACTAATTTGGTCTTGCAAACTAAGGTAACCACTACTATCACATAAATCTACATCATCTAATGATTCTTCACATTCAAAAATAGGTGGCAAATAAGGGTCAATAAGGTTTCTCATAAAAATATCCTCCTAAAAATGGTCGATTAAGTAACCGATTGTGTTTTCTTCCATAGGTCTAAACGCTATGGTATTATTGACAAATTTAACCTGATAAGGTTTTAGCGTATAATCATTATCTATAGTTTGGAATATACGATTAAAAGTAGCGGAATTAGGTTTAATAAAAGAAGAATTAAGAGTTAATTTAGTTTCATTAGCAGTTAATTTAAAAAAACGTGATTGACTCCAGTATTTATAGTTGCCACGAAATCCTCCTTTAACTGTATTGTTATAAAATTTATATTCAGAATATCGCGGCACAAATCCAAAAATTCTACTATTTACATTTATATTAGAGTTAGGAGCTATAGTGTAACATATTTCCTCTTGTAATAATTCTTGGTCGCCCAGCTTCTCAAACATAGGAAAGAAATAGTCATTAATACTGAATTTACGCCAATCTCTACGGAGTTCTTGAGAGTAAATATTTTCAGAATTTATCCAAAATAAATTTAAAATACATCCGAGTTCCTCAACGAAATAGCTGCCATGAAAAGAGTTGCCAGACCCTATGGCATGTCCAGCTTGATCACCTAATGGAGTATTTACAGTTTCTGAGGTTTGGAGAACTTCAGAAGTGTAAATCGGATAACGACTGCCTCCGATATATTCGGCTAAATTAAGTCTATAATCTCGAGTTGTGACACCGTAAAAAGCTTTTAACAAATCTTGATAACGATTACCTGATAAGTTACGAATTTGCTGTTTTAAATCTAATCCAAAAACAAGGCGAAGCTCTCTTGGATATATGCCTGAAGAATATCCACCAGAAACTTTAACAGATAAACCTCGAGCAATATCATTATTATTAACAAATATACTATATGAAGGAGAACCAGTTGAAGGCTTTCCCTTTATACTTTCAGGAGTATCGACAGCATGAGTTGTAGTTAATGTTCCTTTACTTAATGTGGACATAATAGCAGCTCCAGTTGACGCGGTGCCTAAACCGAAACCGGAAGAAGAGCCTGATGCATTAGTAAAAATGGAGGAACGACCAACTCCAGTAATAGGACCCATAGAAACATTTCCAACTATATTTAAACTAACAGGGTCAGACGAAGAAGCAGTGGGTAAAGCAGAAGTAAATAAATCTCTAGGTAAATTAACTAATGCAGGGCGAGAATATTTTCTACTTTGCCAAGATGGAGGATTGGGAGAATTAGAAGCAATAACATCTAAGGTTAAACTATTAATACTAACGGTATTACTTATTAATCCAAAACACCAACGAAAAAAAACAGTTACAGAAGCACCAATGTAAGGAATACCATTATGAGTAAAATCAAAAGGAACTGTGTGTCGACTAAAATCATAAGGGGTATCATCATTAGGTTTATAAATCGTTAGATTAAGAACATCAATTTCTATATCTAAAGATGGATTTCTAAAATAATCATTCCAAATTTTTAAATAAGCAAGTAAATATAAAGCATTTATATATTC
>CARJLX010000012.1 GCA_949001935.1 uncultured Eubacteriales bacterium
ACTTTTGGAGAGAGAGCAGACCTGGAAAACCTGGAAAATGAGTTTTACTTTTGACACTTCCCGAAACATACCCCACCACCGCACCAGGAAAGCCAGGAACGAAAGAAAATAAAAAAGTAATGATATTATAAGCCTAACAATTAAAAACGGCTTAAAATTAAATTTGAGAGGAGATAGAAAAATGATATTTGAAACTGATACACATAGACAATTTTATAATGATAATTTAAAGAGGGCAAAAGTGAAAGACTGTTATAGTAAAAGTGTAATTTATTTATTGGGAATAAATAGAGATACAAGAGAACACTTTGACGAGATTTACAATGTAGATACAAATGAGATAAAACAAGAGGTAATCAATGCACCATTTCAAACAAGTGGTAGCTTAGCAGTAACAAGATTAGCTTTTAATCTATTCAATGGCACTTTTTATGATGTGTGCAATGCTGGAGATAATGAGGAAAGCACACCAAACGCGGACAAGTACACACCTATTGAAATATTTACACATTGGGTAAGTTTAGAGTATTTTTTCGAGGGCATAAGAATAAGACTAGAGAGAGCAGACGAGAGCAAACAGGAAATCATAGGTTAAAATATTTGACAATGCTATAATAAAATGGTATAAAATAGAATATAAATTACAAATGAAAGTGAGTTGTAAGTTATGGGAAAAAGAAAAGAGATACAAGAGTTTAAAGTATTTGAAGATATAAGGACAGTAAAAGTTTATAATAGGACTTTAAGTGATAAAGCAGAAAAAGACATAACCAGGTTTAGAGATATGGGCTATAAAATAATATTACTAGATAGAGAAAAGCCAAAAGCTAGAGCCAGTCAAAGAATAGGCAAAGAAGAAATGAAAAAGTATTTAAAGGACAATATTGATACTAAAATATATAATCAGCTAGTCAAAAAGCTAGATACAAAAGAGAGGTTTTGCGATGTAAGGCATTGGCTAAAAGAACAATTACAAGAACAAGCGAACAAGAGCAAGACTAAATATGTTCCAGCTAATACTATTATACAAGTAGCAATGAAAAATGAGGAAATTACATCACAAGCAAATGCTATTGAGTACAGAAAAAATAATATAATTCTTCCAAAAGCAGACCAGGAAGAACAAGCAGAATAATAAAAGTAAATAAAATTTATAAGAATTTATAAAAGTTTATAAGAATTTAAAAGAATTTATAAAATTTTAAATGTTCCAGGAAACTGGAGCATTTTTTTTATTTTAGATACTAGTAAAAGTAAGGTTAAAACAAAAACTAGTAAAAGTGTTGACAAAAGACCTAAAAAGTATTATACTAGATACTAGTAATAGTAACGATGGTTACTTTTACTAGTATTTAAAATTATGAGGTGGTAAAATGGAAGAACTAGAAATCATAGGTATATGTAGGAAAAGCAGACGGCAAACAAGACTTGCAAAGGCAAATAAGAAACATACTAAAGAAATACCCAAATGCTAGAATAATACAAATTACGCATTGTGGAGCAACAGTCATTGGCTACAAAGAGTTTGAAAAGGTAATAAATGAGGTTAAGAAGAACAAGAGAGGAAAGAAATATAAACTAGTATTTGATAGTGTTAGCAGAATGTCGAGGAACGCGAAAGAGGGTAGCAAACTATATGAGGAACTTTTTAATTGCAATGTAGAAATAGAATTTTTAAAAGACCCAACAGTAAATACAGAAATGTATAGAACTACTTTACAAAGCCATAAAATAGAAATGGAAATAAACACAGGCGACCAGGCAACAGATGAGTTTTTAAATGCACTTATACAAGACTTTAATAAATATACTATGACACTTGCTAAAAAGCAAATAGAAACTGCTTTTGCACAAGCCGAAAAGGAATTAGACAACATACACAAGAATACGGCGGACGGCTTACAAACCGCCAAAGAGAGAGGAAAAAGAGTAGGCACACCAAAAGGAACAAAGCTAGTTACTAAGAAATCTAAGAAAGCTAAGGCAATTATACTGGAGCATAGCAAGACCTTTGGGGGAACTCTAAGCGATACCGAGTGTATGAAATTAGCAGATGTTACAATGAAAACATACTACATCTATAAAAAGGAATTAAAGGCAGAGTATGGAACAAATATAAATGATACGATATAGACCACCTGGAGATATGTTCTCCAGGTAATCATTAAATTATAATAAATAAATATTATGTAAACCACAGGCCAGTCCTCCTGGAGCTAACACCTGGAATTCACGAAACCATTGGGAGAGTAAGAAACAGATTTTGACTTTTTCTGAAAAACCTAGATTTTTATTTGTGATATTATGTAAAATAAACTTAATGCACCTGGAGAGCCTGGAGAGTATATTTTTATGTGCAGTAAATTTATAAAACAGTTGCAAGAGTAAGAGAGCCTATTTGATACCTTATAAAAATTTATATATACTTTATAATGAGATAGTAAACGCGGACGGCGGTTGAAGATTTTTAGACCAGCCACCGCGAAAGTCAGCACAGGTATTATTCTTTAGGTTGTGTGTGAGGGGCTATTGTTAAAAAGCCCCCACACAACACTATATTGTAGTGTTATAATATTTCTTTATGAGTTTTACATATACATCATAGGCATTTTTACTATACCATTTTGGAATTTTTACAATTTTAAAATACGAATTATATCTATTTTAAGCAAAATTTTTCTTATTAAGTTTGTCAAAATTGGAAAATTTACTAAAAGCAAAATTCATATATCTATGACAAAGTAAATTTTAAGAAAAAGGAGTAAAAGAGATATGAACACATACCCTAACCAAAATATATTTATAATCAATAAGGAAGATGTAAAACAAGGTAGTGGAAAACTTAGACCATATTTGACGGCATACATTGACACTATACAGACCGCAGCGAAAAACTTAACAGGCAATAGCTTTAAACTTTACATATACCTATTGTCTAATGTAAACAATTATACATCAGCATTTTCGCCGAAAGATGTAGCCGACAAATGCGGTTGTTCTGTTGATAGTGCGAGGGAAAGCTTTAAAACCTTAGTAAATAAAGGTTATTTGAATTTAATTGAGGGAACTAAAACAAGATATATTTTTAATGATGTTGCTACAACAAGCCCTATTTCTCTACCCTCTACTATTGTAAATAATATAGTAAAAAAGAGATTTAAAGATAATGACACAGGCAATATATACGAGTGGACTTATAAGGAACTTTTGACGAATTGTGAAAATAACCAGGAACTAGCACAAGAATTATGGAAAGGGGCAAAATAACTATGAACTTAACTAATATAACAGAATTGGAAGCATACAAGCCAAGAGTTGAAATAGTAACAATATTTCCGCCCACCTGGAAACCAACAATTAAAGAATTACAAGAAGATAATTGGCAAAATAAAAGGCTATTAAGAAATATTTATAAATATCAAGAGGAGTTTTGGGCTTATATGAAAGAAAATAATATAATTCCTGGAACTATTGTAAATGAGATAGAAAACCAGGCACAGTATAGCGAATTTTGGCAATATTTAAACAAATAGTAATTCGTCAATATTCGTTAGTGCCGAAAATTCCGTTTTTCCAAAGAATCAAAATTCAAGAGCAAGTAAAAAATAGTTTTATGCTCCAGCTAATAAAATTTTGATTCTTTGGAAACTA
>CARJLX010000013.1 GCA_949001935.1 uncultured Eubacteriales bacterium
AGCTGGGAGAGCATCTGCCTTACAAGCAGAGGGTCATAGGTTCGAGCCCTATAGTCCCCACCATTTCGTGAAAAGAACTAGGTATCAACCTAGTTCTTTTATTTTTCAAAACAAAAAAGACAGCGATTGCTGTCTTTTTTTAACCTTCAACTGTTTTGAATTCAAAAGTAATTGTTAATTTACCATTGAAATTGTTTTCATTTTTATACATTTCAATTGCAAAAGCAAAATCTTGACCAAGTTCTGTAATATCTGTTCCATTAGTATTTACAACATGAACATAAACTTTACTTAATTCAACTTGAACATAGTTTTCGCCTTCAGTTCTAATATAGAAACCTTCATAAGCTTTTGGATTAACCAATGTTTCAAGCATATTATCTTCAAGCTTAAATCCTGTTTCATCATTAAACTCAACACCTTGAAGATTTAAAGTTCCGTCTGAACCTGTGCAAAGGCGTTGATATTTATCTCCAACCTTTCCATAAACAAATCTTCCTTGACCATCCCAAATACCTTTTGCTGAGTATATGATATCAAGTGTTGGATATTCACAAGCCCAAACTGCTGTAGCTTCAATAGTGTCATTAGCATTGTAGTTATAAATAATAACATCGCTAAGTTTTTCAGTATCGTTGAGATATTCACCATTTATAAGAGTATATGTTTTACCTGCAAGCTTAATTCCTGTAAACTTATAATATTGTCTTGTTAAAGCAACTTCACCAAAACCATCTTTAATGTTGAATGAAACATGAGCTGAAGTTTCATTAACACCTTGTTTAACATTTAAAGTATAATCAAGAACTTCTTTCTTAAGACGAATTTCAAATACTGAACCTTCTTCATATGTGTAATTTTGTACAGTTTCTTCAGTAACGGTCAAACCATTAATATCAACCCAGTCTACAAACTTATAACCCTTACCAACTGCATCAATTACTTTGCTGTCGCTTTGAGCAAGGAATGTAAAGCCTTTAAGAGCAAGTTCTGTATAGTAGCCAGTATGGAATATAATCCATTCTTCACCTACCATTGTTTTATATTCAACTCTAACAGCAGACCAAACAGGAACTAAAACAATAACATCATCACCCTTAGTGCTTTCTGCAAAGTTAGCAGTATTAAATGGTTCTTGTTCTGAACCCTGAACCTTCCAACCAAGGAAAGAAGATTTAGACTCAGTTGAATTTGGTTTTAATACAGGAAGTGCATCACCATATTGGTACACTCCTCCCTCAAGAATAACATCTTCAGATTCATCTTGATATTTACCTGAAAATCTAATATTGTATGATTTAACTTTAACTGCTGCAGTTAATTGAGTGTTGTTCTTAATTTCAAATGTATAACTAGCATCAGTTGAAAGAGGTGCTTCTTGAGTGTTGATAGTTTTATCATCACCATTAAACCAACCAAGGAAATCATAACCTACGCTTTCAATATTAACATTAACAGAAGTTCCATTTGTGAAAGAAGCTTCGTTAATAGGCTTTTTATCTTTTCCCTCTTCACCAATAGTAATAGAATAACTTGCCTTATCACTGGTCGCTCCATAAATATAAGTGTTCAACTTAAATAAAGAAGATCCAACTGCACTAAGTGCAACACCTGCGATAATAATAGGTATAAGAACAATAAATGAGCAAATTGAAATTATTTTAACTAAATACTTTGTCATAATGCCTCCAAACTTATGTATATTATATCACACTAAAAAAGGTTTTTCAATAGTAAAATAAGAATTTTTTATAAAATTTTCAGGAATTTTTGATTTTTTTAAGGTTAACAGACAAAAACTTACTCAAAATTTACCTTCTTTACCTATTAGTGTATAGAAAAATAGATAAAAATATACTTTTCCATCTATTTTATATATAACAATAAATCAAAAAATGTGATAACCTCTATAAAACAAAACTTGAACAATTTGTTTTTTACTATCGCGTTTGCCATCGTTCGACAAAATTTGACAAATAAAAAGACTGCTTGTGCAGTCGTTTTTGTTATTGATTTTCATAATTAAATTGATATTCAGTATTCAAAGGTTTGTTTGTATATGTCACCCCTTCAAGAACTGCTATGTCTTCTTTAATGTTTTTTCTGGTTTTTATATTATCTATTGCAAGTTCAACAGAAACAGGAACTGTAAGAAGTGCTCCAGCTGCAACCAAAGAGGCACTTGTTTTCATAATAAGTTCCAATATAGCAGAATCTTTTTCCCATTTGATATATGATTCATCGCCTGTTTGTTTTAAAAACAAGTTTTTATTATAATCTGTATTCATAATTTTGTTTAATTTGTCTTTATATTCTGAGCTATCTTTTGTACAGGTTTCTTCCAACTCTTGGACTTGCTCAAGTTTATATTGATTATTAAAACTTTCATAATCATATTTCTCCAAAAGTTCATTCTCTGGACTTAATGCAGCAACACAAACTATCCCTCCAAAAAAGCTAACAGCCCCAATAATTAATGCCCCACCACCAACGATGGCACATCCAACAAGAATTCTATTTTTAATTATCCCTTTTTTACTCATCTAAAACTCCTTTGAAAGATTATATCATAAAAGTCAAGCCTTGTCAATATAAAAATTTAAACAAAAAACCATGCTCATGCGCATGGTTTCATGATATTCCAGCAGTGTTCTATCTTCCCGGACCGTTGCCAGCCAAGTATTTTCGACGATGAAAAGCTTAACTTCTGTGTTCGGTATGTGTACAGGTGGACCTTTTCTCTATCGCCACTGGAAATGGTATAACTTCAAACTTAAGTTTGGAATTACTATATTTATACAGAAATAAAACTCTGACAACTACATATTAAGTATAACATATAACTCAAGAAACTGCAATGATTTTTGCTAAGTTTTCCGTGATTAAGCCCTCGAACTATTAGTATCGGTCAGCTGAACACATTACTGTGCTTACACCTCCGACCTATCAACGTTGTAGTCTACAACGGTTCTTACTAGCTTACGCTATGGGATATCTCATCTTGTGGTGGGCTTCACGCTTAGATGCTTTCAGCATTTATCCCTTCCATACATCGCTACCCAGCTATGCCACTGGCGTGACAACTGGTGCACCATTGGTATGTCCATCCCGGTCCTCTCGTACTAGGGACAGCTCCACTCAAATATCCTACGCCCACGATAGATAGGGACCGAACTGTCTCACGACGTTCTG